>NZ_JAGJBY010000001.1:0-945000 GCF_020010905.1 Streptomyces acidiscabies
GTCCCCGTGCCGCCGCTGACGAGGAACGACAGCCGCGCCCGCAGCAGTGCCCTCAGCACCCGGTCCCCGCCCGGCGGCACGGTCCCGGCGGCCACCAGCTCGTCCAGCGTGAACGCCTTGGGCCGTACGACCCTCAGCGACAGGCACGTGCACCCCACGGCCACGGGCGGCAGCACCGCGTGCAGCCGGGTCCCGTCGGGCAGCCGCGCGTCCACCCAGGGCCGGGCATCGTCGAGCCGCCGCCCCGCGACAGCGGCGAGCCGCTGAGCAAGCCGCCGGACAGCAGCGGCGTCGGAGAACGCGACCCCGGTCAGCTCCAGCCCGCCGCCCCGGTCCACCCAGACCCGGTCATGCGCGGACACCAGCACATCGGTCACCGACGCGTCCCCCAGCAACGGCTCCAGCGGCCCACTCCCCACCAGCTCCGACCGCAACCGATCCGCCGCCCCGAGCACCTCGGCGTCCCCCAGCACCCGCCCCTGCTCCCGCAGGGCCTGAGCCACCCGAGCAGGCGTCGGCTCACCCCCACTGACGGCCAGCCACTGCCGCACCCCGTCCAACAACTCGACACTCATGAACCTCTCCCTCCTACGAACCGACCTGTCTTCACCTCACCGCCCCCTGAACCCCCCGATCGCCCCCACCCCCCTCCGTCAACGCCCGCTCCCAGAACTCCTTGCAGAACCGCCCCAGCGGCCCCCGCGCAGCCGCGCCCGGCGGTCTGCGCCCCGTGTCCGCCTTCAGCAGCGCCGGGTCCAGCGGGACTTCGCCGGCCAGTGGGAGCCGCAGCAGCCGTGAGACCTCGTGGTCGTCGAGGCCGGGTACGTACGGAGCGCGGACGGCGACGCGGAGGTCCCGCAGGACCATGCCGACGGCCGAGGCGACGCGTCCGGCCGCGGCGACGGCGCGGAGTTCCGCGGGGACGACCAGGAGCCCCAGGTCGAGCTGGGCGAGCACCTCGGCGACGCCGTCGTCGAAGCGGCGGGGCAGGTCGACGACGACGGTCCCGCCCCGGCGCCGCGCGGCGGCGAGGACCGCGCGGACGGCCTGCGGCGGGACCGCGACGCAGTCGCCGCGGTCCCAGCTGAGCACCCGCAGCGCGTGCAGCTCGGGCAGCGACTCCTCCAGCGCACCCCCGCCGACCCGCCCCCGGGAGGCGGCGAAGGCGGGCCAGCGCAGCCCCTTCGCGGTCTCCCCGCCGAGCAGGACGTCGAGCCCGCCGCCGAGCGGATCCGCGTCCACGAGGAGCGTGCGCAGCCCTTCCCGCGCGGAGGTCACCGCGAGGGCGCAGGCGAGCGTGGAGGCCCCGGCGCCCCCGCGCCCGCCGATGACGCCGACCGTGAGGGCGGGCCGCCCCACGCCCTCGGCGACGTCGGCGATTCGGTCGACGAGCCACTGCTCCCCGTCGGGCAGCACCAGCACATGGTCGGCCCCGATCTCGACGGCGAGCCGCCACACGTCGGGGTCGTCCTGGTCGCGCCCGACGAGCACGACCCCGCGACGGCGCGCGGAGTGCCGTACGCGTCGGGCGGCGTCGTCGCCGACGAGGATCAGTGGCGCCGACTCCCAGACGCCCCGGCGCTGTGGCAGCGCGGGGTGCACCTCGGGTGTCGCGCCGGCGGCGGCGCACAGCCGCAGCAGGTCGTCCAGCAGGCACACGTCCTCGGTGACGATGAGCGGCCTGCCCGGCCGCCCCGGAGCTGTGGACGACGGGTCGTGTGTGACGGATCCGGACACGGTTTCCTCCCCCTTCTCGCAATCGACCGACATCGGCGGCCGGACGGAAACCGGCCACCCCGCGTCCGAAAAGCGGAACGGGCCCGGAACTCGGCCCGACCTGACGCGGTGGAATCACGATGCGGCGGCCCCGGAAAACGTGTGGATCTTGGTCGAAAACTGTGGACGGAGGACGGCCTGTGGATATCTCGGTCACCCGAACCGGTGAACCCCCCGACTTCCGCTGACTTCCGGTCCGACTTCCGGCCGACTTCCGCCTCCCGGAAATCCCGACGGAGTGTCGACAAAACCCCCGCCCCACTCCCGTGAACTCACCACCCTCACCCCCTCGAACTCCCCCGCCCCACCTCGGCGATCTCCGCAGAGCATCATCACGACTACGCTCAGTGATGCTCTGCGGGCATACGAAAAGAGGCGGCCGAAGCCGCCTCGTACAGCGCGATCACCATGGAGAGAGGGGGAAAACGCACCCGGACATGCGACGACCCCCACCGGGGGGGAGAGTGGGGGTCGTCTCCACGGCCCTACTCGGGGGGGGAGGAGTTGGGCCGGGTTAGCACGGTCGCGAACGATCCGTGACTTCCATGGTGTACCCGAGAGCCCTCTCAGGCAAACCCACACGCCTCAGCTTACGCCGAATGGGCTGCACCTATGCTCAGGGACGTGGAAAACCACCCCTCTCCCCGGACTGCGGCCTTCTTCGACCTGGACAAGACGGTCATTGCCAAGTCGAGCACTCTCACCTTCGGCAAGTCCTTCTACCAAGGCGGTCTGATCAACCGCAGGGCGGCCTTGCGCACCGCATATGCCCAGTTCGTCTTCCTCGTGGGCGGTATGGACCACGAGCAGATGGAACGCACCCGCGAGTACCTCTCCGCGCTGGTGCGCGGCTGGAACGTCGAGCAGGTGAAGGAGATCGTCGCCGAGACCCTGCACGACCTGATCGACCCGATCATCTACGACGAGGCCGCCTCCCTCATCGAGGAGCACCACACGGCCGGCCGGGACGTCGTCATCGTCTCCACCTCGGGCACCGAGGTCGTCGAGCCGATCGGCGAACTCCTGGGCGCCGACCGGGTGGTGGCGACCCGGATGGTCGTGGGCGACGACGGCTGCTACACCGGCGAGGTCGAGTACTACGCCTACGGCCCGACGAAGGCGGAGGCGATCAGGGAGCTGGCCGAGTCCGAGGGCTACGACCTGGAGCGCTGCTACGCGTACAGCGACTCGGCGACGGACCTGCCGATGCTGGAGTCGGTCGGGCACCCGCACGCGGTGAACCCGGACCGCACCCTGCGCCGCGAGGCGCTCGCGCGCGGGTGGCCGATTCTCGACTTCCACCGCCCGGTACGGCTCAAGCAGCGCATCCCGTCGTTCGCACCCCGCCCGGCGCTGGTCGCGGCGGCGGCCGTGGGCGCGGCGGCGGCGACGGCGGGGCTCGTCTGGTACGTCAGCCGGAAGCGGCCACCGCTGATCTGACCGAATGCCCCTGTTTGCGGCCAAAAGCAAAGAATCGCGGCCAGGACTTTCGCTCTTCCGGGTCCGGGAGTACAAAGGAAGACACGGCCCGCGAGACCGAAGGACATCCGAGAGGATCACCTGACTGACGCACATGGCCCCACGGACCGAGCATGTGAACAGGGCACCCACGCGACGTCGACCCGTCGATTACGGGCCAGCCGCACCAGGTGACGGGCGAAGCTCCCGGCCTGATGGGCAACATTCGAGGACGCTTGGTAACCCGGCGAACATGCCAGCGGCGGTACGGATCCCGTACCGCCGCACTTTTCTGTCTCGCGCGCTCGCGCGTGCGCCTCAGGCGGCCCCGCGCTGGAGTGCCTCACAGACGGCCGTGGACTCCCGCGCCCCCAGCTCCACCGCCCGCCCGCAGTGCGCGATCCACGCCCCGACCCCCTCGGGCGTCCCGGAGACGTACCCCTCCAGGGCCGCGAGGTAGGCGGCCCGCCCCAGCTCCGCGTGTCCCACCTCGGCGGGGCAGATCGACTTGGGGTCGAGGCCGCTGCCGATCAGGACGATGCGCGCGGCGGCGCGTGCGACGAGTCCGTTGTGGGAGGTGAACGGCCGCAGCGCGAGGAGTTCGCCGTGGACGACGGCGGCGCTCACCAGCGCGGGCGCGGAGCTGCCGGTGACGATCAGCCCACAGAGGCCCTCCAGGCGCGCGGAGACCTCGGCGGCGCCCGGCAGCGGGAGTTCGACGAGGGGTTCGTCGACGGGCTCGCCGTCCTGCCGGGGGCGCCCGGTCGCGCCGCTCTGCTCGGCCGCGGCGACCAGGTGCAGGCGCGCGAGCACGCGCAGCGGCGACTGTCGCCACACGGACAGCAGCTGGCCCGCCTCGGCGCTCAGCCTCAGCGCGGCGCCCACCGCGCGCGCCTGGTCGTCGGCGCGGAAGTCGGTGCGCCGGCGCACCTCTTCGAGCGCCCAGTCCGCCCCGGCCAGCGCGGCCGAACCGCGCGCCCCGCGCAGGGCGGCCTCGGAGGTGACGGCGGTGCTGCGGCGGCGCATGACGCGGTGGCCGTAGACCCGGTCCACGGCCTTGCGGACGGACTCCACGGACTCGGCCACCCCGGGCAGCTCGCCCAGGGCCACAAGAGGATCGGCGGTCGTACTCATGAGTACGACAGTAACCACCTCGCGCCCGCGCCCCTCGAAGGAGTGGTCTTCTTCACGCACCCCTGCCACGCAGCGCCAGCGGGCCACTACCCTTCGTGAACATGAAAATTGCTTTCGTCGGGAAGGGCGGCAGCGGCAAGACGACGCTCTCCTCCCTGTTCGTCCGGCACCTCGCCGCCCTCGGCGCGCCCGTGATCGCGGTCGACGCGGACATCAACCAGCACCTGGGGCCCGCGCTCGGCCTTGATGAGGACCAGGCGGCGGCCCTGCCCGCGCTGGGCGAGCACCTGCCGCTGATCAAGGACTACCTGCGCGGCGACAACCCGCGCATCGCCTCGGCCGAGACGATGATCAAGACCACCCCGCCCGGCGAGGGCTCCCGGCTGCTGCGGGTGTGCGAGGACAACCCGGTCTACGAGAAATGTGCCCGGAGCGTGGAACTCGACGGCGGCGCCGTCCGTTTGATGGTCACGGGCCAGTTCACGGACGCCGACCTCGGGGTCGCCTGCTACCACTCCAAGACTGGTGCAGTAGAGCTGTGTCTCAACCATCTGGTGGACGGCCCGGGCGAATACGTCGTGGTGGACATGACGGCAGGTTCGGACTCCTTCGCGTCCGGCATGTTCACCCGCTTCGACATCACGTTCCTCGTCGCCGAGCCGACCCGGAAGGGGGTCTCCGTCTACCGCCAGTACAAGGAGTACGCCCGGGACTTCGGCGTCGAGCTGAAGGTCGTCGGCAACAAGGTGCAGGGCCCGGACGACGTGGACTTCCTGCGCGCGGAGGCCGGGGACGACCTGCTGGTGACCGTCGGCCACTCGGACTGGGTGCGCGCCATGGAGAAGGGCCGCCCGCCCCGGTTCGCGTCCCTGGAGGAGGCGAACCGGACGGCCCTGGAGCGGCTGCGGTCGACCGCCGACGCGTCGTACGCCCGCCGCGACTGGGAGCGGTACACGCGCCAGATGGTGCACTTCCACCTGAAGAACGCCGAGTCGTGGGGGAACGCGCGCACCGGGGCCGACCTGGCGGCGCAGGTCGACCCCGGCTTCGTGCTCGGCGAGGGGCTCGCGGTTACCGCGTGACGGTCGCGGCCGGGGCCCCGGGGACACCCTTGGGGGCGGGGGCCGGGCGGGCGCTCAGGAAGCCCGTCCAGCCCTGCTTCGGGGCCTCGCCGACGTCGAGGGTGCGGAGTTTCGCCAGCACCTTCGGGTCCTGGGCGTCGAGCCAGTCGGAGAGCTGGCGGAAGGAGACGCAGCGGACGTCGGGCTTGTTGCAGACCCGCTCGATCGTCTCCTCGACGGCGCGCATGTAGGTGCCGCCGTTCCAGGACTCGAAGTGGTTGCCGATGATCAGGGGCGCGCGGTTGCCGTCGTAGGCGCGGTGGAAGCCCTTGAGGAGGCCGTCGCGCATCTGGTCGCCCCAGTACTCGTGCTTGTCCGGGTCGCCCTGGGTGGTGGTGCCGGACTGGTTGACCATGAAGTTGTAGTCCATGGTGAGCTGCTCGTAGGAGTGGCCGGGGAACGGCACGAGCTGCATGGACAGGTCCCACAGCCCTTCCTTCTTCCCGGGCCACAGCTGGTTGTTGACGCCGCTGGTGTCGTAGCGGAAGCCGAGTTCGCGGGCGGCCTTGCGGAAGTTCTTCTGGCCTTCGAGGCAGGGCGTGCGGGCGCCGACGAGTTCCTTGTCGTAGTCGAAGGGCAGGGGCGCCGCCTTCGTCATCCCGGTGTTGGTCCGCCAGGTCTTGACGAATCGTTTGGCCTGGGCGATCTCGTCCTTCCAGTCGTCCACCGACCACTCGCCGACCCCGCCGCCCTTGCCGCAGAAGTGGCCGTTGAAGTGGGTGCCGACCTCGTTGCCCTCCAGCCAGGCCAGGCGCAGTTGCTTGACGGTGTCGGCGATGCCCTGCTCGTCGTTGAAGCCGATGTCGGAGCGGCCCGGCGAGTGCTGCGGCGGCCGGTAGAGGTCACGTTTCTCCTCGGGCAGCAGGTACACGCCGCTGAGGAAGTACGTCATCGTCGCGTGGTTGGCCTTGGCGACCCCCCGGAAGTGCGAGAACAGCTTCTGGCTGTCCTCGCCCGCGCCGTCCCAGGAGAAGACCACGAACTGCGGCGGCTTCGCGCCCGGCGCGAGCCGCTCGGGGCGGGACAGGTGGGGCTGGGCCCCGGTGTAGGAGGTGGACCCGTCCCCGATGAGCCGTACGGCGCTCTTCGGCGCCGGGGCGGCCGGCTTCGCCTTCTGCGGGCCCTGCGCCCCCTCCTTGGCGCCGGGCGAGCCGGTGCCCGCGCAGCCGGCGAGCGACGTGGCGACGGCCGCGGCGAGCACTGCGCACGCGGCGATCCTCTGGGTGGCGGCCATCAGCATCCTTCTTTCCCGGAGTTCCCGGCGCGACGGTGGTGGGCCGCCGGGGCGAGCCGACGGCGCCGCCAAGGTCGCACGGACCCGGAAAGGAATTAGTACGACAAGCCGATCAAATAGCCACTTCATCCCGGAGAGTGAATTATTGGCCCATTTGCTCGTGAGTTCTATTCCGGGACTTTACTCTGCATTACGATTCGTTTACCGAGCGTCAGCTCATCCCGCCGCTGTATTGCCGTGCCCCACGGCCGCGAGTTCCGCGACCGCGCTGCCCCTCAGGAGACGGGAAACATGTTCGCCTGCGCCCCCACCCGAGCCATCGATCCCTACGACCACACCCCGCGCAACCACCGGCCGCACAGCCCGCCGCCGCGCCGCCGCTTCCGCCTCGCCGGAGCCGACGTCTCCGCCTCGATCGCGGTCTTCCTGATCGCGCTGCCCCTCTCCCTCGGCATCGCGCTCGCCACCGGCGCCCCGCTCCAGGCGGGCCTGGTCGCCGCCGCCGTCGGCGGTCTGGTCGCCGGGCGGCTCGGCGGGTCCCCGTTGCAGGTCAGCGGCCCGGCCGCCGGGCTCACGGTGGTCACCGCCGACCTCATCCAGCGCTACGGCTGGCGCACGACCTGCGGGATCACCGTCCTCGCCGGACTCGCCCAGCTCGCCCTCGGCTGCCTGCGCGTCGCGCGTACGGCACTCGCCGTCAGCCCCGCCGTCGTCCACGGCATGCTCGCCGGTATCGGCGTCGCCATCGCCGTCGCGCAGTTGCACATCGTCCTCGGCGGCAGCCCGCAGAGCTCCGTCCTGGACAACCTGCGCGCCCTGCCCGCGCAGCTCGCCGGGCTGCACCCGGCCGCCGTCGCGGTGAGCGCGCTCACGCTGACGCTCCTGCTGCTGTGGCCACGCATCCCCGGGCGCCTCGGGCGGCTGCTGCGGAAGATCCCCGCCGCGCTCGTCGCCGTCACCGGCGCCACCGCCGTCGCCGCGCTCGCCTCCCTCACGCTTCCCAAGGTCGACCTGCCGTCCTGGTCCAGCCACGCACTCGCCGGACTCCCCGAGGGGCCGGTGTCCGGCATCGCCGCCGCCGTGCTGACGGTCACCCTGGTGTGCAGCGTGCAGTCGCTGCTGGGCGCGGTCGCCGTCGACAAGATGATCGCCTCCCGGCAGACGTCCGCGCCCGTGGCCGGCAAAGGCCCCGGCCCCCTGCCGACGGCGCCCGCCCCGCGCGTGGGCCGCTCCGACCTCAACCGTGAACTCCTCGGCCAGGGCGCCGCGAACATCGTCTCCGGCGCGCTCGGCGGTCTGCCCGTCGCCGGGGTCGCCGTACGCAGTTCCGCGAACGTGCACGCGGGCGCGGTGAGCCGGAACTCCACGATGCTGCACGGCGTTCTCGTGGTGATCGCCGCGCTGCTGCTGGTCCCGGTCCTGGAGCTGATCCCGCTCGCCTCCCTCGCCGCCCTGGTCATGGCCGTCGGCATCCAGATGGTCTCGCTGCACCACATCCGTACGGTGACGCGCCACCGCGAGGTGCTGGTGTACGCGGTCACCACCCTCGGCGTGGTGTTCCTGGGTGTCCTGGAGGGCGTCCTCCTCGGGATCGCCGTCGCCGTGGCCGTCGCCCTGCGCCGCCTCGCGCGCACGCGCATCACCCACGCCGAGGAGGACGGGGTCCACCACATCCACGTCCGGGGCCAGCTGACGTTCCTCGCGGTCCCGCGCCTCAGCCGCACCCTCCACCTCGTCCCCCAGGGCGCGCACGCGGTCGTCGAGCTCGACGGCTCCTTCATGGACCACGCGGCGTACGAGTCCCTCCAGGACTGGCACAAGACGCACACCGCGCAGGGCGGCACCGCCGACCTCACGGGACGGCGCACGCCCGCCGCGCCCGCCGAGTGCCGGTGCCGTCCCTGGACACCGTGGCGCAACCACGAGTGCGGGAGCCTGATGCCGGTCCCGCAGGGAGCGGGCGGGGCTTCGGGGTTGGGCGAGGACAGCGGGGTGCCTCCGGCGGGCGGGCGGTGGACGGGGGGTCCGGGGGACGGGACCTCGGCGCAAGGTGGCGGAGCATCGGGGCTGGGGGGCGGAACCTCGGCGCAAGGAGGCGGCGTATTGAGGCCGGGGGACGGAACCTCGGCGCCAGGAGGCGGAGCCTCAGGGCCGGGGGTCGGAACCTCGGGGGCTCGCGGCGGAGCATCTGAGGCTGGGGACGGTGGGGCCGGCCACGCCGGTACCCCTGCCGGGACCGGCCCAGCAAGCACCCCAGCCGGAGCCAGCCCCGCAAGCACCCCCTTCGGGACCGCCCCAGCGAACGGCCCCGCCGGGACCGGACCCGCGAACGCTCCCGCTGGAGCCCTCCGCACCGGCACCCCCACCGGCTCCGGCTCCGGCTCCGGCTCCGGCTCCGGCTCCGGCTCCGGCTCCGGCTCCGGCTCCGGCTCCGGCCAGCCTCAGGCCCCCGGCACACCACCCCCTGCCGGAACCAGCCGCACCCGGACCGGCCACGCGAGCGCCCACGCCGGAACCGGTCACGCCGACGCCCCCGCCCGGACCGACCACACCGGCGCCCCCGCCGGGACCAGCCACGCGAACGGCCCTGCCGGGACCAGCCGTGTGAAGAGCCACACCGGGACCGGCCCCACGAGCGCCCCCGCCGACACCGGCCACGTGAACCACCCCGCCGAAACCAGCCGCGCGAAGGGCCACACCGAGACCGACCCCGCAAGCGCCCCCGTCGGAGCCGCCCGCACCGGCGCCCCCGCCGGCTCCGGCCAGCCCCAAGCCCCCGGCACAACACCCCCCAGCACCCCCAAGAGCATCACCACCCCCGTCCCCCCACCCAGCGCACACCAACTAGCCCGCGGCATCAGCGCCTTCCAGCGCAACACCGCGCCCCACGTCCGGGGCGAGCTGGCGCGGCTCGCCAGGGAAGGGCAGCGGCCGGCGCAGTTGTTTCTGACCTGCGCGGACTCGCGGCTCGTGACGTCGATGATCACCTCCAGCGGGCCGGGTGACCTGTTCGTCGTACGGAACGTGGGCAACCTCGTGCCGCTGCCCGGCGCGGAGAGCGGGGACGACTCGGTGGCGGCGGCGATCGAGTACGCGGTGGACGTGCTGAACGTGCGGTCGATCACCGTGTGCGGGCACTCCGGGTGCGGAGCGATGCAGGCGCTGCTGAACACCGAACCGGGCGGCACGCAGACCCCGTTGAAGCGGTGGCTGCGGCACGGACGGCCGAGCCTGGAGCGGATGGCCGACGACAGCCGCGCGTGGGCGAAGCTCGCCGGGCGCGCGCCCGTGGACGCGGTGGAGCAGCTCTGTCTCACCAACGTCGTCCAGCAGTTGGACCACCTGCGCGCGCACGAGTCGGTGGCCCACGCCCTGCGCACCGGCGCGCTGGAGCTGCACGGCATGTACTTCCATGTGGGGGAGGCGCAGGCGTACCTGTTGACGGAGGACGTCTTCGATCACGTGGGGACGACGGACCGTGTGGTCTGACGCGCCTTCCCCGCACACCGGCAATTCGAACCCCAACCCCCCGGAGTGTGAAAGGTGTTACACCTGCTGAACTCCCCTTCCCCGAGATCCGTGGGTACGGATGACCCGGCTGGTTCTGGAGCCCTACAGGTCTAAACCATTGATCGGCCGACCCTTGTCATCGCCTCCCGGGTCTGATGAGCTGTGGCCTGGGACACAACGGACACCCTGGGAAAGGGAGATGTCGTGAGCAACGAAAGCCTGGCCAACCTCCTCAAGGAGGAGCGGCGCTTCGCTCCGCCGGCGGATCTGGCGGCAGCCGCCAACGTCACGGCCGAGGCGTACGAACAGGCCAAGGCTGACAGGCTCGGCTTCTGGGCGGCGCAGGCCCGCCGGCTGAGCTGGGCCGAGGAGCCGACCGAGACGCTGGACTGGTCGAACCCGCCGTTCGCGAAGTGGTTCAAGGACGGCGCGCTGAACGTCGCCTACAACTGCGTCGACCGGCACGTGGAGAACGGCCTGGGCGACCGGGTCGCGATCCACTTCGAGGGCGAGCCCGGCGACAGCCGGGCCATCACCTACGCCGAACTGAAGGACGAGGTCTCCCGCGCGGCGAACGCGCTGCTGGAGCTGGGCGTCCAGGCCGGCGACCGGGTCGCGATCTACCTGCCGATGATCCCCGAGGCGGCGATCGCGATGCTGGCCTGCGCCCGCATCGGCGCCCCGCACTCGCTGGTCTTCGGCGGCTTCTCGGCGGACGCGCTGGCCACGCGCATCCAGGACGCCGACGCGAAGGTCGTCATCACGGCGGACGGCGGCCACCGGCGCGGGAAGCCGGCGGCGCTCAAGCCCGCCGTGGACGACGCCGTCGCCAAGGCGGGCGGCGTGCGCAGCGTCCTCGTCGTACGGCGTACCGGGCAGGAGGTCGCCTGGGACGACAGCCGCGACCTGTGGTGGCACGACGTCGTCGGACGGCAGTCCGCCGAGCACACGCCGCAGGCCTTCGACGCCGAGCACCCGCTGTTCATCCTGTACACCTCGGGTACTACGGGTAAGCCCAAGGGCATCCTGCACACCTCCGGCGGTTACCTCACCCAGGCGGCGTACACCCATCACGCCGTCTTCGACCTCAAGCCCGAGACCGACGTGTACTGGTGCACGGCCGACATCGGCTGGGTGACCGGGCACTCGTACGTCGTCTACGGGCCGCTCGCCAACGGGGCGACCCAGGTCATGTACGAGGGGACCCCCGACACCCCGCATCAGGGGCGCTTCTGGGAGATCGTCCAGAAGTACCGGGTGTCCATCCTGTACACCGCGCCCACCGCGATCCGTACGTTCATGAAGTGGGGCGACGACATCCCCGCGAAGTTCGACCTGTCCTCGCTGCGGGTGCTGGGGTCCGTGGGTGAGCCCATCAACCCCGAGGCGTGGATCTGGTACCGCAAGAACATCGGGGCCGAGAAGACGCCCGTCGTCGACACGTGGTGGCAGACCGAGACCGGCGCGATGATGATCTCGCCGCTGCCCGGTGTCACCGAGGCGAAGCCCGGGTCCGCGCAGACGCCTCTTCCCGGGATCTCCGCGACTGTCGTCGACGACGAGGGCAACGAGGTTCCGAACGGGGGCGGCGGCTATCTCGTCCTCACCGAGCCGTGGCCCTCCATGCTGCGCACCATCTGGGGGGACGACCAGCGGTTCATCGACACGTACTGGTCGCGCTTCGAGGGCAAGTACTTCGCCGGGGACGGTGCGAAGAAGGACGACGACGGCGACATCTGGCTGCTCGGGCGGGTGGACGACGTGATGCTCGTGTCCGGGCACAACATCTCTACGACGGAGGTGGAGTCGGCACTCGTCTCGCACCCCTCTGTCGCCGAGGCGGCGGTCGTCGGTGCGACCGACGAGACGACCGGGCAGGCGATCGTGGCGTTCGTGATCCTTCGGGGTACGGCGTCGGAGAGCGAGGATCTGGTCGCGGAGCTCCGCAACCACGTGGGCACGACCCTTGGGCCCATCGCCAAGCCGAAGCGCGTGCTTCCCGTCGCCGAGCTCCCGAAAACCCGCTCGGGGAAGATCATGCGGCGCTTGCTGCGGGACGTGGCGGAGAACCGTGAGCTGGGGGATGTCACGACGCTGACGGACTCCACGGTCATGGACTTCATCCAGGCAAAGCTGCCGGCTGCGCCGAGCGAGGACTGAGACACCGGCTGACAGGGACGCTCCCGGCATCGGAAAGGTGCCGGGAGCGTTTGTGTGTGCGGCTACTGGGGTGGGGGCTTCTGATCGCTGCCGAGTGCGGGTCGTCGGTGGCTGGTCGCGCAGTTCCCCGCGCCCCTAAAAGACTGCGGCTGCGGATTCGCAGTAGCTGATCGCAGCCCAGCCCCGCGCCCGTCCACCCACCCGACGCATCTGCACCCCCACCCCGCCTTCGGTACCCTGGTAAAAGTCGCGTCAAGGACGCGGCAAGATCCCCTACGAGATCGTCAAGGTGCGCCGGGAAGTCTGGTCGGCATGGTAGTCGGCATGTCCAGAGACCGGAGGTTCCTGTGGTCGCGGCCCGTGGTAGTCGCAAGTTTTTCGGGCGGATGTCGCTCTCCGAGCGGACGTTCGTGGTGGACGCGTTGCGGACGGAGACGGTGGGTGGGGTTCTCCTGCTCGTCGCGGCCGTCGGGGCGTTGGTGTGGGCCAATGTGCCTTCCATCAAGGGGAGTTACGCCGACGTCAGTCACTTCCACATCGGCCCCTCAAGCCTCGGGCTCGACCTCTCCCTCGCCCACTGGGCCGCCGACGGCCTGCTCGCCGTCTTCTTCTTCGTCGCCGGCATCGAGCTGAAACGTGAGCTGGTCGCCGGAGACCTCAAGGACCCGAAGGCCGCCGCGCTCCCTGTCGTCGCCGCGCTGTGCGGGATGGCAGCACCGGCATTGGTCTACACCATCGTCAACGCCGGCGGCAAAGGCTCGCTCGCGGGATGGGCCGTCCCCACCGCGACGGACATCGCGTTCGCGCTGGCCGTACTCGCCGTCATCGGAACGTCCCTGCCGAGTGCCCTGCGCGCGTTCCTGCTGACGCTGGCCGTCGTGGACGACCTGTTCGCGATCCTGATCATCGCCGTGTTCTTCACCGGCTCGCTGAACTTCGCCGCGCTGGGCGGCGCGGTGGCGGGGCTGGTCCTGTTCCGGGTGCTGCTGCGCAACGACGTGAAGGGCTGGTACGTGTACGTCCCGCTCGCCGTCGTCATCTGGGCGCTGATGTACAACAGCGGCGTCCACGCCACGGTCGCCGGCGTCGCGATGGGCCTGATGCTGCGGTGTACGACGCGGGAGGGCGAGACGCGTTCGCCGGGTGAGCGGATCGAGCACCTCGTACGGCCGCTGTCGGCCGGTCTCGCCGTACCCCTGTTCGCGCTGTTCAGCGCGGGTGTGACCGTGTCGGGCGGGGCGCTCGGGGACGTGTTCGGGAAGCCGGAGACGCTGGGCGTCGTGCTCGGTCTGGTCGTGGGCAAGACGCTGGGGATCTTCGGGGGTACGTGGCTGACGGCACGGTTCACGCGGGCGTCGCTGAGCGAGGACCTCGCCTGGGCGGACGTCTTCGCGCTGGCGTCGCTCGCGGGGATCGGCTTCACCGTGTCGCTGCTGATCGGCGAGCTGGCGTTCGCCGATGACGCGGTGCTCACGGACGAGGTGAAGGCCGCCGTCCTGATCGGCTCGCTGATCTCGGCGTGCTGCGCGACCGTCCTGCTGAAGCTGCGCAACGCGCGCTACCGCAGGCTCGCACAGGACGAGGAGCGCGACGAGGACGCCGACGGGATCCCGGACGTGTACGAGCAGGACGACCCGGCGTACCACCTGCGGATGGCGGAGATCCACGAGCGGAAGGCGGCCGAGCACCGCCGTATCGCCCGGGACATGGCCGCGGAAGTGCAGGGCGGGACGGGCGTCGGGGACGGGCGTCCGGCATGATCTGACGGGACGGTACGGAACGAGAACGTGTGAACAGGACGAGGGAGAACCGCGATGAGCGCACCCGACGACAGCCCGGTCGGCGCCGAACGCAGTGTCGGACAGCTGTTCGCCTCCGCGACGGCCGAGATGTCCGCGCTGGTGCACGACGAGATCGCGCTGGCGAAGGCGCAGCTCAAGCGGGATGTGAAGCGGGGTGCGATCAGCGGGGGCGCGTTCACCGTCGCCGGTGTCGTGCTGCTGTTCTCGCTGCCGATGCTCAACTTCGCGCTGGCGTACGGCATCCGGACCTGGAGCCACTGGAACCTGGCCGTCTGCTTCCTGCTGTCGTTCGCGGCGAACGTGCTGGTCGCGGTCCTGCTGGGGCTGGTCGGCGTGGCCATGGCGAAGAAGGCCGCTAAGAGCAAGGCCCCCCAGAAGGTCGCCGCCTCCATGAAGGAGACCGCCGGCGTCCTCCAGAACGCCAAGCCGCACCCCCGTCCCGAACTCGTCGAGGGCAAAGCCCCGAAGGCCGTCGAGGCTGTGGCACGCTCGACATCATGACGGACCCCTCGACAGCACCCTCCTCGGTGGTACGACCCGACGGTCCCTGGACGCATCGCGACGTCGCCGCGAACGGCGCCCGCTTCCACATCGCCGAGGCCGGTGAGGGCCCGCTGGTCCTGCTGGTGCACGGCTTCCCCCAGTTCTGGTGGACGTGGCGCCACCAGCTGACGGCGCTCGCGGACGCGGGCTTCCGCGCGGTCGCCCTCGATCTGCGCGGCGTCGGCGGCAGCGACCGCACCCCGCGCGGCTACGACCCGGCGAACCTCGCGCTCGACATCACCGGCGTGATCCGCTCCCTCGGCGAGCCGGACGCGGCGCTCGTCGGCCACGACCTCGGCGGCTACCTCGCCTGGACGGCCGCGGTGATGCGCCCCAAGCTCGTACGGCGCCTCGCGGTCGCCTCGATGCCGCACCCCCGACGGTGGCGCTCCGCGATGCTCGCCGACGTCAAGCAGACGACGGCGAGTTCACACATCTGGGGGTTCCAGCGGCCGTGGCTCCCCGAGCGGCGGCTCGTCGCGGACGACGGCGCGCAGGTCGGCGAGCTGATCCAGGAGTGGTCGGGGCCGGTGCCGCCGGACGAGGAGGCGCTGGCGGTGTACCGGCGCGCGATGTGCATCCCGTCCACCGCGCACTGCTCGATCGAGCCGTACCGCTGGCTGGTCCGCTCCCTCGCGCGGCCCGACGGGGTGCAGTTCTACCGGCGCATGAAGCGCCCGGTGCGCGTGCCGACGCTGCATCTGCACGGCTCGCTGGACCCGGTGTCGCGGGCGCGGAGCGCGGCGGGCAGCGCGGAGTACGTGGAAGCGCCGTACCGCTGGCGGCTGTTCGACGGGCTCGGCCACTTTCCGCACGAGGAGGACCCGGTGGCGTTCTCGGCGGAGCTCGTGAACTGGCTGAAGGACCCGGAACCGGACCGGTAGTCGCCGGGTACGTCGGCTGCTGCCGGGGGTCCGGGGGTTGTCCCCCGGGTAGACACAGCCCGCACGAGGAGGACCCGGTGGCGTTCTCGGCAGAACTCGTGAACTGGCTGAAGGACCCCGAGCCTGACCGGTGAGTATGGCCCCCATAAGAACGCTTGTCCTACGAACGGCCATGTGCCCGGAGCATAGGCCGATTGGCGGGCCTCGGTGAGGTTATCGACCTTGGGGCTGGGGCAGACGTCGGGGTATGGGCTGGACGCACGACTACAGTGACGCCGCACGCAACCGCCGCTCCGCCGACGGTCTGAGCGCTCACCGACAAGGCAGCGACCCGGACTTGCCGGGCAGTGACCTCCGGGTGGGGATTCCGCGCATCCTGCGCCGCAGGGCCCGCTGGGTCTCGGTGCGCCTGCGTCACCCACGAGGCTGACGCGGCCCCCTCGACCGGCTCCTACAGCGCGCAGTTGTCGCTGTCGACCTGCTGCGAAGCGCTGCGGCCCTCGGTGATGTCCTGCCGGATCTCGTCGGCGGTGAGCGCGTACCCGGTCTGCGGGTCGTCGAGGGACTTCGCGAAGACGACGCCGTAGACCTCGCCCTCGGGGGTCAGCAGGGGGCCGCCGGAGTTGCCCTGACGGACCGTCGCGTACAGGGAGTACACGTCCCGGCGTACCGTGCCGCGCTTGTAGATGTCGGCGCCGGACGCCGTGATGCGCCCGCGGATGCGCGCGGCCCGTACGTCGTACGCGCCGTTCTCCGGGAAGCCGGCGACGATCGCGCCGTCGCCGCTGCCCGCGTCGTCCTTGGTGAAGCGCAGCGCGGGCGCGTCGAGGTCGGGGACGTCCAGGACGGCGATGTCGCGCTTCCAGTCGTACAGGACGACTTTCGCGTCGTACGTGCGGCCCTCGCCGCCTATCTGGACGGTGGGTTCGTCGACGCCGCCCACGACGTGCGCGTTCGTCATCACGCGGCGCTCGCCGAAGACGAAGCCGGTGCCCTCCAGGACCTTGCCGCAGCTCTCCGCCGTGCCCATCACCTTGACGATGGAGCGCTTCGCGGCAACCGCGACCCGGCTGCCCGCGAGCGCCGGGTCCGGGGGGTCGACCTCGCGGATCGGCTCGTTGGAGAACGGGGAGAAGACCTGCGGGAAGCCGTTCTGCGCGAGGACCGAGGTGAAGTCCTTGAACCAGGTGTCCGCCTGCACCGGCAGCGTCTGGGACACGCCCAGCAGGACCTTCGAGCCGCGGACCTCCTTGCCGAGCGTCGGCAGCGTCGTCTGCGCGAGCATCGAGCCCAGCAGCCAGGCGACCAGCAGCATCGCCGCGACGTTCACCAGCGCGCCGCCCGTCGCGTCCAGCACGCGCGCGGGGGACCAGGTGATGTAGCGGCGCAGCTTGCTGCCCAGGTGCGTGGTGAGGGCCTGGCCGACCGAGGCGCACACGATCACGACGACGACGGCGACGACCGCGGCCGTCGTACTGACCTCCGAGCTGTCGGTCAGGGCGTCCCACACGACCGGCAGGACGTAGACGGCGACCAGGCCGCCGCCCAGGAACCCGACGACCGACAGGATGCCGACGACGAAGCCCTGGCGGTAACCGACGACCGCGAACCACACGGCCGCGACCAGCAACAGGATGTCCAGCACGTTCACCGCTCGGCGCCTCGCCTATTCAACTCGCCCTCACTCCGGGTCGGCCTGGGGTCCCTCGTCCGGGGGACACCCTGTCATGACCGCCAGTCCAGCGGGACCTCGTTGCCCTTGTCCCACGGGCGCTCCCAGCCCGCGTAATGGACGATCCGGTCGATCACGCCCGCCGTGAACCCCCACACGAGGGCCGATTCGACCAGGAATGCCGGGCCGCGGTAGCCGCTGGGGTGCACGGTCGTGGCGCGGTGCGCGGGGTCCGTGAGATCCGCCACGGGGACGGTGAAGACGCGGGCCGTCTCGGCGAGGTCGACGGCGCCGACGGGGCTGGGCTTGCGCCACCAGCCCAGCACGGGCGTCACGACGAAGCCGCTCACCGGGATGTACAGCTTGGGGAGGACGCCGAAGATCTGTACGCCCGCGGGGTCGAGCCCCGTCTCCTCCTCGGCCTCCCGCAGCGCGGCCCGCAGGGGCCCGTCGCCCTGCGGATCCCCGTCCCCGGGATCGAGCGCGCCCCCGGGGAACGACGGCTGCCCCGCGTGCGACCTGAGCGAGCCGGCCCGCTCCATCAGCAACAGCTCAGGCCCGCGCTCCCCCTCCCCGAACAGGATCAGTACGGCGGACTGCCGCCCTCCCCCGTCCGGTGGCGGCAGAAACCTGCTGAGCTGCTCCGGCCGGACCTCCCGCACCGCCCGCACCACCGGCTCCAGCCACTCCGGCAGCCCCTCTTCACTGACCTCCACCGGCACCCCGTCGTCCTCCACATGCCGCACGACCGCACCACCCCCCGTTCTCTCCCTGCTCAACGCCCGGTACCCCCGAGATCGTTCCACCCACGCGGATGCCTCACGCACTCCCCAGCGGCGGGGCCGCCTTGCCGCCCGCGTCCAGGTACGACTGGGGCGGGTTCAGGCGCTGGCCGGGGAAGCCGCCCTTCTCGTACTTGAGGAGTTTCCGGGCCTTCTCCGGGTCCGTCTCGCCCTCGCCGTAGGACGGGC
The DNA here is from genome assembly GCF_020010905.1 of Streptomyces acidiscabies. GTDB lineage: Bacteria > Actinomycetota > Actinomycetes > Streptomycetales > Streptomycetaceae > Streptomyces > Streptomyces acidiscabies. The sequence goes on from NZ_JAGJBY010000001.1 coordinate 18,266, forward strand.
AGAGGGGGGCGATGGGGCAGGCGCCGCAGGCCGGTTTGCGGGCGTGGCAGATGCGGCGGCCGTGCCAGATGACGTGGTGGGAGAGGTCGGTCCAGTCCGACTTGGGGAAGAGCTCGCTGATCGCGGCCTCGATCTTCTCGGGGTCCGTCTCCGCCGTCCACCGGAAGCGGCGGACCAGGCGCTGGAAGTGCGTGTCGACGGTGATGCCGGGACGGCCGTACGCGTTGCCCAGGACCACGAACGCCGTCTTGCGGCCGACGCCGGGGAGTTTGACCAAGTCCTCAAGACGGCCCGGGACTTCGCCGCCGAAGTCCTCGACCAGCGCCTTGGAGAGGCCGATCACGGACTTCGTCTTGGCGCGGAAGAAGCCCGTGGGACGGAGGATCTCCTCGACCTCCTCGGGGTTCGCCGCGGCGAGGTCCTCGGGCGTCGGGTACTTGGCGAAGAGCGCCGGGGTGGTCTGGTTGACGCGCAGGTCGGTCGTCTGGGCGGACAGGACCGTCGCGACGACGAGCTGGAAGGGGTTCTCGAAGTCGAGTTCGGGGTGGGCGTACGGATAGACCTCGGCGAGTTCGCGGTTGATCCGGCGGGCCCGGCGCACCAGCGCCGTACGGGACTCGGCCTTCCCGCCGCCGGTTTTCCCGCCTGCGGACGTTTTCTTCACAGAAGCCTTCTCCGTCATGTCTGCCCTTTTCGTGCCGCCACCAGAGATCCCCCCGACGTCCTGTTCGCCCACAGCGGAAACCCGTGGGGAGATCGCCCGCCCGGTCCCCCATCCCGCGCTCCCACCGGCGATTTGGACTCCCGGCCAGCCTAGAGCCCGGCACTGACATCCGCCCCGGCCACCGGTGCGCGGCCCCCGATTGGACCCCTGCCGCTTACCCCGGGACAGGTGTGCGGCATCCTTGTGACAGATCACACTGTTTGGACCGTCCGGCAAAATGGGCACCAGGGCCCCTTGGTACGTGGGGGCACAAGAACCCCTGAGCAGGTCGACAAGGAGAGAACTCGTGGACGACGTCCTGCGGCGCAACCCGCTCTTCGCGGCTCTCGACGACGAGCAGGCCGCGGAGCTGCGCGCCTCCATGAGTGAGGTGACCCTCGCGCGTGGTGACTCCCTGTTCCACGAGGGCGACCCGGGCGACCGGCTCTACGTCGTCACCGAGGGCAAGGTCAAGCTTCACCGCACCTCCCCCGACGGCCGGGAGAACATGCTGGCGGTGGTCGGCCCCGGCGAACTGATCGGCGAACTGTCGCTGTTCGACCCGGGCCCGCGTACGGCGACGGCGACGGCGCTGACGGAGGTCAAGCTGCTCGGCCTCGGCCACGGCGACCTCCAGCCCTGGCTGAACGCGCGCCCCGAGGTCGCCGGAGCGCTCCTGCGCGCGGTCGCGCGGCGCCTGCGCAAGACCAACGACCAGATGTCCGACCTGGTCTTCTCCGACGTGCCCGGCCGTGTCGCGCGTGCGCTGCTCGACCTCTCGCGGCGCTTCGGCGTGCAGTCGGAGGAGGGCATCCACGTCGTCCACGACCTCACGCAGGAGGAGCTGGCCCAGCTGGTCGGCGCGTCCCGCGAGACCGTCAACAAGGCGCTCGCGGACTTCGCGCAGCGCGGCTGGCTGCGGCTCGAAGCCCGCGCGGTGATCCTTCTGGACGTCGAGCGGCTGGCCAAGCGCTCCCGCTGAGGCTCTGAGCGGGCCCTGGAGGGCCTGGCACGGTACGGACGGCCCCCGGGCCGTCCGTACAGCTGTTCCCGGCCGTCAGAGGCCCTCATGGCTGAATCGGCGCTGAATCGGCCGGGCCGCGGCCGAAATGAGGTGCCGGGGCGGTGCTCCTCGCGCCACAGTGGGCGCATGGCTGAAACGGTCCCCCACAGAGGTCTCGACGCGCAGGGTCACATCGCCCGGGAGGGCTCCCTCGCGCACGTACGGCACGAGTTCCGGCCCGTCGTCGCGGCGGCCCGGGACGCGATCCTCGACCTCTTCGGGGCGCGCCTGCACAGCGCGTACCTGTACGGCTCGATCCCGCGCGGCACCGCGCGCGTGGGCCGCAGCGACCTGGACCTGCTCGTCGCCTCGCGCGAGGAACCCTCACCGGCCGACCGGGACGCCGTACGGGCCCTCGGGGAGCAGCTCGACAAGGAGTTCCCGGAGATCGACGGGGTCGGCGCCCTGCTGTACGGCCGAGGCCGCCTCCTGAGCGACGCCGAGACCTACGACATGGGGTTCTTCGTCGCCTGCCTGTGCACGCCGCTCCTGGGCGACGACCTCGCCGAGTACCTCCCGCGCTACCGCCCCGACTCCCTGCTCGCCCGCGAGACCAACGGCGACCTGGCCGCCCTGCTCCCCCAGTGGCGCACACGCGTGGCGGAGGCCACCGACCCCGGCGCCCGCCGACGGCTGGTCCGCTTCCAGTCCCGCCACCTCGTCCGCACGGCCTTCACCCTCGTCATGCCCCGCTGGACCGGCTGGACGAGCGACCTGCACGACATGGCCGAGGCGTTCGCCGGGTACTACCCCGCGCGCGGGGACCAGCTCCGGGCGGCGGCCGTACGCGGGTACGAGCCGGTCGACTCGCCGGAGGCGCTCGCGGAGTACGCGGAGGATCTGGGGCCGTGGCTGGCGGAGGAGTACGCGCGCGTGCACGGGGTGAAGAGCCCGCGGCCCTAGATGAGCCCGTGGTCCCGCAGGTACTCCAGCTGTGCGCGTACCGACAGTTCCGCCGCCGGCCACAGGGAGCGGTCGACGTCCGCGTAGACGTGGGCGACGACCTCCTCGGGGGTGCGGTGGCCGTTCTCGACGGCTGTCTCGACCTGGGCGAGGCGGTTGGCGCGGTGGGCGAGGTAGAACTCCACGGCGCCCTGGGCGTCTTCGAGGACGGGGCCGTGGCCCGGGAGGACGGTGTGGACGCCGTCGTCGACCGTGAGGGATCTCAGGCGGCGCAGGGAGTCGAGGTAGTCGCCCAGGCGGCCGTCGGGGTGGGCGACGACGGTCGTGCCCCGGCCGAGGATCGTGTCGCCGGTGAGGACCGCGCCGTCGGCGGGGAGGTGGAAGCAGAGGGAGTCGGCGGTGTGGCCGGGGGTCGGGACGACCCGCAGTTCCAGGCCGCCGGTCGTGATGACGTCACCGGCCGCGAGGCCCTCGTCGCCGAGCCGCAGGGCGGGGTCCAGCGCGCGCACGCGCGTACGCGTGAGGTCGGCGAACCGGGCGGCGCCCTCCGCGTGGTCGGGGTGGCCGTGGGTGAGGAGGGTGAGGGCGATCCGGCTGCCCATGCGCTCGGCGGTGTCGATCACCGCGCGCAGGTGACTGTCGTCCAGGGGGCCGGGGTCGATGACCACAGCGAGGTCGGAGTCGGGTTCGGCGACGATCCACGTGTTGGTGCCGTCCAGCGTCATCGCGGAGGCGTTCGGCGCGAGGACGTTGACCGCGCGCGGGGTGGCCGGTCCGGAGAGGACCGCTCCGCGCGGCCGACCGGGCAGGGCGCCTGCGTAGGTCATGCGGGGGCTCCAGGGATCGGGATGTGCCGGGTGAACTCCTCGTGGCCCGGCCAGGACAGCACGATCTCACCGTCCGTCAGGCGGGCGGTCGCGAGGACCGGCGTGAGGTCGCGCACGCGCGCGGCGGCGAGGGCCTCGGAGGCGCGCGCGTGGGGCGCGAGCTGACGCAGGGTCGCGATGGTCGGCGGCATCATCACCAGCTCGCCCTTGTCGTACGACGCGGCGGCCTCGGCCGGGTGGATCCAGACCGTGCGGTCGGCCTCCGTGGAGGCGTTGCGGGTGCGCTGGCCCTTGGGGAGGGCGGCGACGAAGAACCACGTGTCGTAGCGCCGGGGTTCGAACTCGGGGGTGATCCACCGCGTCCAGGCCCCCAGGAGGTCCGAGCGCAGCACGAGCCCCCTCCTGTCCAGGAACTCCGCGAACGACAGCTCACGGGCCACCAGGGCCGCCCTGTCGGCCTCCCAGTCGTCGCCGGTGGTGTCCTCGATCACCGAGTCGGCGGCCGGGCCCGCGAGCAGGACGCCCGCCTCCTCGTACGTCTCGCGCACGGCCGCGCAGACGATCGCCTGGGCCGTCGCCCCGTCCGTGCCGAGCCGCTCGGCCCACCACGCGCGCGGAGGGCCCGCCCAGCGGACCGTGCGGTCGTCGTCCCGGGGGTCGACGCCGCCGCCGGGGTACGCGTACGCGCCCGCGGCGAACGCCATCGACGTACGGCGGCGCAGCATGTGCACGACCGGGCCGGTGGCGGTGTCTTTGAGGAGCATGACGGTGGCCGCGCGTCTGGGGACGGCCGGGGTGAGCGTGCCGTCCGTCAGCGCGCGGATGCGGTCCGGCCAGTCCGGTGGGAACCACTGCCCATTCGCCATGGGCGGAGGCTATCCGCTGGGGAGCGAATGTTCGAGAGGGGCCGGACATGCGGAAACCCCCCGGCCGGGGGGTTTCGCGAGGGGGTACGTCAGTCGCTGACTTCCACCAGGAACTCGACCTCGACCGGCGCGTCCAGGGGCAGCACCGCGACGCCGACCGCGCTGCGCGCGTGCACGCCCTTGTCGCCGAGGATCTCGCCGAGCAGTTCGCTCGTGCCGTTGATCACACCAGGCTGGCCGGTGAAGTCCGGCGCGGAGGCGACGAACCCGACGACCTTCACGACGCGCACGACCCGGTCCAGGTCGCCGATCACGGACTTGACGGCGGCCAGGCCGTTCAGCGCGCAGCGTGCGGCGAGCTCCTTGGCCTCCTCGGCGGTGACCTCAGCGCCGACCTTGCCGGTGACGGGCAGCTTGCCGTCGACCAGGGGGAGCTGGCCGGAGGTGAAGACGTACGCGCCCGTGCGCACGGCGGGCTGGTACGCGGCGAGCGGCGGGACGACGTCCGGGAGGGCCAGGCCCAGTTCGGCGATCCGGTCCTCTACGGCGCTCACGCCTTGGCCCGCTTCAGGTAGGCCACCAGCTGCTCGGGGTTGGGGCCGGGCACGACCTGGACCAGCTCCCAGCCGTCCTCGCCCCAGGTGTCCAGAATCTGCTTCGTGGCGTGGACGAGCAGCGGCACAGTTGCGTATTCCCACTTGGTCATGGGCCGACTTTATCCGCACGCGGCGAGGGGGTTGTCCACAGGTTGGGGACGGGCGGTTCGTGCGACTGTCGTACCGGTTATCCACAGCCTGCTGATTGGTCCGGGCGTCGAGTGGTTACGCTCGAAGATGTGAGCAGGCTCCAGGTCGTCAGCGGCAAGGGCGGGACCGGAAAGACGACGGTCGCCGCGGCCCTCGCGCTGGCCCTCGCGACAGAGGGGAAGCGGACGCTTCTCGTCGAGGTCGAGGGTCGGCAGGGCATCGCGCAGCTCTTCGAGACGGAGACTCTTCCGTACGAGGAGCGGAAGATCGCCGTCGCGCCCGGGGGCGGGGAGGTGTACGCGCTGGCCATCGACCCCGAACTGGCCCTGCTGGACTACCTCCAGATGTTCTACAAGCTCGGCAGTGCGGGGCGCGCGCTGAAGAAACTCGGCGCGATCGACTTCGCGACGACCGTCGCGCCGGGGCTGCGGGACGTCCTGCTGACCGGCAAGGCGTGCGAGGCGGTGCGGCGCAAGGACAGGTCCGGGCGGTTCGCGTACGACTACGTCGTGATGGACGCGCCGCCCACGGGGCGGGTGACGCGGTTCCTGAACGTGAACGACGAGGTCGCCGGGCTCGCGCGGATCGGGCCGATACACAATCAGGCGCAGGCCGTCATGCGGGTGCTGAAGTCCCCGGAGACCGCCGTGCATCTGGTGACGCTCCTGGAGGAGATGCCGGTCCAGGAGACCGCCGACGGCATCGCCGAGCTGCGCGCCGCGCGGCTGCCGGTCGGGCGGGTCGTCGTCAACATGGTCCGGCCCGAGGTGCTGGACGGCGACGGGCTGGAACTCGCGGGCGGCGTCGCGCGTTCCTCTGTCGCACGGTCGCTGTCCTCGGCGGGCCTGGGCGGAGCGCGTCGAGGGGGCAACGCGGAGAAGCTGGTCGCCCCCCTCCTGGCGCAGGCCGAGGAGTACGCGGAGCGCCACCGCCTGGAGCAGGACCAGCGCGCGGTCCTCACCGGCCTGGGCCTGACCACCCATGAACTCCCGCTCCTCTCCGAGGGCATGGACCTGGCGGGCCTCTACGAACTCGCCACCGAGCTGCGGAAGCAGGGGATCGCATGAGCACGCACCCGGCCGGCCGCGAGGCCCACGACACCCCCCGCCGGATCTCCTCCGTACGCGTCCTCGACGTCGACCCCCTGCTCGACGACCCGAAGACCCGCATCGTCGTGTGCTGCGGTTCCGGTGGGGTCGGGAAGACCACGACCGCCGCCGCGCTCGGGCTGCGCGCCGCCGAGCGGGGGCGGAAGGTCGTCGTGCTGACCATCGACCCCGCGCGCAGGCTCGCCCAGTCGATGGGGATCGACTCGCTGGACAACACTCCCCGGCGGGTGAAGGGCGTCGAGGGCGGCGGCGAGCTGCACGCCATGATGCTCGACATGAAGCGCACGTTCGACGAGATCGTCGAGGCGCACGCGGACCCCGAGAGGGCCTCCGCGATCCTGGGGAACCCGTTCTACCAGTCGCTGTCCGCGGGGTTCGCCGGTACGCAGGAGTACATGGCGATGGAGAAGCTGGGGCAGCTGCGGTCGCGGGACGAGTGGGACCTGATCGTCGTCGACACACCGCCCTCGCGGTCCGCGCTGGATTTCCTCGACGCGCCCAAGCGGCTCGGGTCGTTCCTGGACGGCAAGCTGATCCGGGTGCTGCTGGCGCCCGCGAAGGTCGGCGGGCGCGCGGGGATGAAGTTCCTGAACGTCGGGATGTCGATGATGACCGGCGCGCTGGGCAAGCTGCTCGGCGGACAGCTCCTCAAGGACGTCCAGACGTTCGTCGCCGCGATGGACTCCATGTTCGGCGGCTTCCGTACCCGCGCGGACGCGACGTACAAACTCCTCCAGGCCCCCGGTACGGCGTTCCTGGTCGTCGCCGCGCCCGAGCGGGACGCGCTGCGGGAGGCCGCGTACTTCGTCGAGCGCCTCGCCGCGGAGGACATGCCGCTGGCCGGCCTGGTCCTCAACCGGGTGCACGGCAGCGGCGCGGCGCACCTCTCGGCGGAGCGGGCACTGAGCGCGGCGGAGACCCTGGAGGCGGGCCTGCCTCAAGAGGAGCCGCACCTCCCCCAGAACGCCGACCCGTCGAACAGCCTCCGCTCACCCGAACCCCGCGCGGAAAATCTTGCCCCCGCCGGCATTGTGGATCAGGACCCAGGGAAGGCTGTCCTACGTAACTCTCCCGACCCACGCGGCAGTTCGGATTCCCCCGTTTCCGACGCCCCAGCTCCAGCCTCAGCCCCAGACCCCGTCACCGCCTCCGACGACGGTTCCCCCACCGGCGTCGACGCGGAGCGCTCCGTGGACCGGCTCACCGCAGGCCTGCTGCGCCTGCACGCGGACCGTATGCACCTGCTCTCCCGCGAGCAGCGCACCCGCGACCGCTTCACCGCGCGCCACCCCGAGGTCGCGGTCGCCGAGGTCGCCGCGCTCCCCGGTGACGTCCACGACCTGGCGGGCCTGCGCGACATCGGCGCACGCCTCGCGGCGAACCGCCCCGAGCTGCCGGAAGACACCGGGAACTAGGCGCGGGCACACAACAGGGCAAGCGCCCCGTACATCCGCGCACACAAAAACCCGCACCCCGCACAACCCCGAGCAAAAGCCGAAAACCCCGAGCCGAGAATCGAGCCCCCGACCCGGCTCGGAAGGAATTCAGCGCACGTCACCCGAGGACCCGGCGCCCACCGCCGCGAATGCCGCTCCGCGACAGCGAGAAGAAACAAGGCACCGGCACCGACAACGGCAGGCGGACCACGAGGTCCACGCACCGGAAACGCTCACCGCAGGGCCCACGAGAACCCCCGACTCACGTACTCCGGCGAGCTATCCCACCGCTGCGTAACTCTCGTACACCCGGTCGTCATCGAGCACGACGCTCACGACGCCCGGAGTGTCGCGCTCGTACTCCGAGCGCGCGGTCTCCAGGAGCCTGCGCCAGGAGGTGACGGTCGGCCGGCGGCGCAGCAGGGCCCGCCGTTCACGCTCCGTCATCCCTCCCCACACGCCGAACTCGACGCGGTTGTCGAGCGCGTCGGCCAGACATTCCGTGCGTACCGGACATCCGGTGCACACCGCCTTGGCCCTGTTCTGCGCTGCTCCCTGAACGAACAGTTCATCCGGATCAGTAGTGCGGCAGGCAGCCTGCGCACTCCAGTCGGTTACCCAGCCCATACCGGCGCCGTCCTCTCCCGAATCGAGGCTCCCCCACGGCGGCAGCGGCATATTCACCGCCGCCAGTTGAGGACGTTACGGAAGGTGGGCACAGCGCAACACCCCCTTCGGGCCCAATCTTGAATGGCCCGAACGGACTATGCGCATCCGGCAGATCACCCGAGCGAGTGAGCCCGCGACATACGTGACTTTCCCGGCGAATGGGGGCAGTTCACTGGTGCCACAACGGGCGCCGCGTGACACACGAGGCGGATTCGGGCACGCCCCGGCAGAAATTCACCGGGATCTCCAGAACGATTCGGGGTCGCTGGACGTATTGATACGAAGCCCTGTCGCCGTGACTCGTGAGTACAGCTTAGGCCAATGCCCGCGCGCGTGTCCGGAGAATGAGAACGTCCGTGAGCCGGGCGTGCGCCCCCATGTCACAATCCCGCCCCGAACAGCCTCACCCCCACCCGCACCACCGGAACCCCCGAAACGACGGATTAGGCTGCCCTCATGCCAAAGAAGCGCTCGGGCGGTGGTCTGTCCACGACGCAGCAGGCCGCCAAGTTCCTCGGTGTCAGTGTCCTGTCGGGCGCGGTCCTGGCGGGGATCGCCCTGCCGGCCGTCGGCGCGCTGGGCCTCGCCGCGAAGGGGTCGGTGGAGTCGTTCGACGAGCTCCCGGCCAACCTGAAGACGCCCCCGCTCAGCCAGCGCACTGCGATCCTGGACGCCAAGGGCAACCGGATCGCGTCCGTGTACTCGCGCGACCGCACGGTGGTCGACCTCAAGGACGTCTCGCCGTACATGCAGAAGGCGATCGTCGCGATCGAGGACTCGCGCTTCTACCAGCACGGCGCGGTGGACCTGAAGGGCATCCTGCGCGCGCTGAACAAGAACGCGCAGAGCGGCGGCGTCTCGGAGGGCGCCTCGACGCTGACCCAGCAGTACGTGAAGAACGTCTTCGTCGAGGAGGCCGGTGACGACCCGACGAAGGTCGCCGAGGCCACCCAGCAGACGATCGGCCGCAAGATCCGCGAGCTGAAGTACGCGATCCAGGTCGAGGAGGAACTCGGCAAGAAGAAGATCCTGGAGAACTACCTCAACATCACGTTCTTCGGCCAGCAGGCGTACGGCGTCGAGGCCGCGTCGCAGCGGTACTTCTCCAAGCACGCGAAGGACCTGAACCTCCAGGAGTCGGCGCTGCTCGCGGGCATCGTCCAGTCGCCGAGCCTGTACGACCCGATCAACGACGAGAAGCAGGCGACCCTCCGCCGCAACATCGTGATCCAGCGCATGGCCGAACTCGGCGACGTCTCGCAGGCCGACGCGGACAAGGCGAAGGCCGCGCCGCTCGGCCTGAAGGTCACCCAGCCGAAGAACGGCTGCATCACCGCCGTCAAGGGCGCCGGGTTCTTCTGCAAGTACGTCGAGAAGGTCTTCCTCAACAACCCGGTCTTCGGCAAGACCAAGGAGGACCGCGCGAAGGTCTGGAACCAGGGCGGCCTGACGATCCGTACGACCCTGGACCCGCAGGCCCAGGAGTCCGTGCAGGACTCGATCAAGAGCCACGTCTACCAGTCCGACAAGGTCGCGACGGCCGTCACCCTCGTCGAGCCCGGCACCGGCAAGATCCTCGGCATGGGCCAGTCGAAGCCGTACGGCTACGGCAAGAACGAGACGGAGTACAACTACTCCGTCGACTCGGCGTACGGCGGCTCCAACTACGGCTGGCCGACCGGTTCGACGTTCAAGCCGTTCCTCGCGGCGGCGGCGCTGGAGGACGGCAAGCCGGCGAACCAGGTGTACCCGGCGCCGTACGACATGCCGTACCCGGACCGGGTCTCCACGTGCAGCGGCAAGGACTGGCGCAACACCGAGAACAGCACGGTGGAGAACGAGAGCGAGTCCGAGGTCGGCCCGTACGACCTGCGCAAGGCGATGGAGCTCTCCGTCAACACGTACTTCGTGCAGATGCTGGAGGACGTCGGCATGTGCCCGGTGTCCAAGATGATCGACGGCCTCGGGGTCGTGCAGGGCAACGGCGACAAGGTGCCCGAGCGGCCCGCGTCGATGACCCTCGGCGCGACCGGTCTCTCCCCGCTGACCATGGCCAGTGCGTACGCCGCGTTCGCCTCGCGCGGGATGTACTGCACGCCGGTCGCGATCGAGTCGATCACGCAGACCGTCGGGAACACGAAGAAGTCCCTCGAAGTGCCGAAGTCCACCTGCTCGCGGGCGATGAGCGAGAAGACCGCCGACACCGTCAACGCGCTGCTCAGCGGGGTGGTCGACTCCGGTACCGGTAAGACGGCCGGGCTCAAGGACCGTGACAACGCGGGTAAGACGGGTACGACCGACTCCCGCAAGAACGCCTGGTTCGTCGGCTACACCCCGAACCTCTCCGGCGCGGTCTGGGTCGGCAGCGCCACCCAGAAGGTCGAGATGGAGCGCATCTGGATCGGCGGCGAGTACCACTCGCTCGTCTACGGCGGCGACACCCCGGGCCCGATCTGGAAGGACGCCATGACCGGCGCCCTCTCCGGCAAGGACTCCCCGAGCTTCAACACGGTCACCATCCCCGGCAGCAGCCTGGACAACAACGGCAACAACGGCGGCCGGGGCAAGGGGAACGGCCGGGGCCGGGGCAACGACAACAACAACGGCGACAACAACGGCGGTTTCCTCGGCGGCCTCGTCGGCGGCGCGAACGGCGCGAACACCTCGACCGGCGGGGCGTCCGGCGGCTCGAACAACGGCGGCTCGGGCGGCGACTTCCCGACGCCGACGATCACGGGCCTCCCCGAGGGCCTGTTCCGTGGCAACAACGGGAACGGCAACGGGGGGCGGAACTGAGGTCCGGTCGCTGACCTGAGAAAGGGCGCCCTCATCCTCGTACACATTCGTACGGTGATGAGGGCGCCCTTCGTCATGAGGTCGCCGGGGTTTCGGCTGGTGTTGCTCGGGGAAGCCGGGCGGCGGTGGTCAGCCTGCCAGGAGCTTCTTGACCGTCGCCGCCACCCGGCCGCCCTCCGCGAGGCCCGCGACCTTGGGGTTGACGAGCTTCATGACCGCGCCCATCGCGCGGGGGCCCTCCGCGCCGGACGCCTTGGCCTCGGCGACCGCCGCCGTGACGATCTCCGTCAGCTCCTCGTCGCTCAGCTGCTTCGGGAGGTACTCGGCGAGGACCTCGCCCTCCTCCTTCTCCCGCGCCGCCTGCTCCGCCCGGCCGCCCTGCGCGAACGCGTCCGCCGCCTCGCGGCGCTTCTTCGCCTCGCGGGCGAGCACCGTGAGGACCTCGTCGTCGGAGAGCTCGCGCTTCGTCGTACCCGCGACCTCTTCCTTCGTGATCGCGGTGAGCGTGAGGCGCAGCGTCGAGGAGCGCAGTTCGTCGCGGGCCTTGATCGCGGTGTTGAGGTCTTCCTTGAGCTTGGACTTGAGCGTGGTCATGACGTCGATTGTGGCAGGTGCGGGAGGGAGGGGGCTTCTTTATTACGAGGGGGGCTTGTGGTCAAGGGGCTCGGGCGGGTCTGACACGATGGGGGGATGCGCGCGCGTTATGGAGTCCCCTTGGGAATCGCGGCGGCCTGCGCCGCCGGACTGGTCTACTCCGCCGGGTTCGAGGCCCGTTCGTTCCGGCTGCGACGGGTGACCGTGCCCGTGCTGCCGCCGGGGATGCGGCCCCTTCGGGTGCTTCAGGTCTCCGACATCCACATGGTCGGCGGGCAGCGCAAGAAGCAGCGGTGGCTGCGGTCGCTCGCCGGGCTGCGGCCCGACTTCGTCATCAACACCGGCGACAACCTCTCCGACCCCGACGGCATCCCTGAGACGCTGGACGCGCTCGGGCCGCTGATGGAGTTCCCGGGCGCCTATGTCTTCGGGTCCAACGACTACTACGGGCCCAAGCTGCGCAACCCCGCGAAGTACCTCTTCGAGAAGGCGAGCGGGCGGCACGGGCTGAACGGCAACGCGCCCGCCGTCGACGTCGTCCACATCGACTGGGAGAGCCTGCGGGACGGGTTCGACGGGGCCGGGTGGCTCAACCTCACGAACACGCGGGGGGTGCTGAAGGTCGAGGGCGTCTCCATCGAGCTGACCGGGCTCGACGATCCGCATATCCGGCGGGACCGGTACGAGCGGGTCGCCGGGGGGCCGTCCGCTTCCGCGGACTTCTCGATGGGGGTGGTGCATGCGCCGTATCTGCGGGTGCTGGATTCCTTCACCGCCGATGACTATCCGCTGATTCTTGCGGGGCATACGCATGGGGGGCAGGTGTGTGTGCCGTTCTATGGGGCGCTGGTCACGAACTGTGATCTGGATGCGGGGCGGGTGAAGGGGTTGTCTACGCACAGTGCGGGGGGGCGGACCTCGTTCATGCATGTGTCGGCGGGGTGTGGGGCTAATCGGTATACGCCGGTGAGGTTTGCTTGTCCGCCGGAGGTTACGTTGTTGACGTTGGTGGGGCGGGAGTAGGGGGCTGGGGGCGGCGTTGGGCGCGGGGTGGCGTTGGGCGCGAGGCGGCGTGGCGGGGCGTGGCGTTAGAGAGGGCGGGCATATTTTCGTACGGTGTTTCCGTAGCACCGCGTCCCTCACTCGGCCCACCCGGATCGCCCCGTATGCCCGGTTTCCCTAGCTTGGGGGCATGACCGCTCCGATACCCCGGGACATTCCCGATCTGCCGGCGATTCCCCGTACGCACGCGCTGTTCCCCTCGTACGTCTCGCACGTCCCGGCGGCTGCGGTGGTCGCGCCGGTACGGCGGCCCCTCGCCGCGGTGCTGCGGCTGCTGCTGGCCGGGGCGGCGGCGGGGAGCGTGGGAATGGCGGTGGCGCTGGGCGACCCCTTGACCGTACTGAGCTGGTTCTCCGTACAGAGCGCGTTGATGCTGACGCTGGTGACGGCGTTGTCGGCGCGGCGTGCTTGGACGGCGCGGCGTCCGTTGCCGGGGGCGGTGACGGGGGCGGTGCTCCTCTATACGGTGACCGGCGCGCTGACGTACCACCTGCTGCTCGCGCACAACGCGCAGGCCGCGCCGCTGACCGGCGGGACGGGCGGGTGGCACGCGGTCACGTCCCACCTGCTGCATACGGCGATCCCGGCGGCGGCCGTCCTCGACTGGCTGCTGCTGACGCCGCCGGCGAGGATGCGGCTGCGGCAGGCGGCGGCGTGGCTGGTGTATCCGCTGTTGTTCCTGGGCTTCACGCTGGTCCGGGGACACCTCCTGGGGGCCGGCGCTTCCGGCCGCTACCTCTACCCCTTCCTCGACGCGGCGGCCGACGGCTACCGGCACACTCTGGCCAACGCGCTCCTCCTCGGGCTCGCCGTCTACGCCCTCTCCCTCCTGCTCACAGCCCTCGACCACACCCGCCCCAACCCCATCCGCCCCCACCCCAAAACCGGATTTCGTCTCCGGCCGCCGGTGGGCTAAAGTTAACGACGTCGCCGCAACGAGCAGGATTCGCAGCGGCATCGGGGTGTAGCGCAGCTTGGCAGCGCGCTTCGTTCGGGACGAAGAGGTCGTGGGTTCAAATCCCGCCACCCCGACAGTGTTTGAGCAGGTCAGGTCCTGTGCTGAGAGATCAGCGCAGGGCCTGATTTGTTGTGCGGACCCGTTTTGGGAGCCAGTTGGGAGCCAACGGAGGGTGATCTTCAGACCCCGGCTCCCTGCGGCTCCCGGCCAGAGGTCTACCCAAGGCTTGTCGTAGGGAGTCCACAGACGGTACGACGATCGTCATGCACCGATGGTCTCCGTTGAATGATCGGCAACTCGCGCTCCTCACCCGCGTCGGGGACGGAACCGACCCCGTAACGTCAGACAGCCCCGATCTCGCCCTCACGGCTCGCGCGCTCAAGGACCGGGGCCTGGTGACCATGCCCCGGAAGAAGGGGAGGTGGCAGGCGGAGATCACTGACGCGGGGCGCTTCTACCTGGAGCACGGTCATCATCCCGACCGTCCGGAACTGGTGCCAGGCAAGCCTCGGTCGGCGGCTCCTGAAGGCAAGACGCCGACTACTGCTGGTCCTCCGCAGGATGCCGCTCCCCCTGCCGAGACGCAGCCCACCCCAGAACGTGTCGTGGAATCCCCGCGCCCATCACCGGCAGCAGTTGGGCCGACTCTCATCGCACAAGTACAGGAGGCTGGGCGCTTTCTTCGCATCCCGAACCCCAACGACGAGGAGCGGGCTCGCTACCGCCGGGCCTTTGACGCTGCGCGGCAGTGTGCCCCGAAGGGGTACCACCTGAAATACACCGGGCGGGAGAAGGGAGACCTCCTCTTCGGGCTGCTCCGGGTGAGCGGTGAGGACGACACCGAGTGGAACCGGGTCCGGCTGGCGCGCAGTCGTGTGATCACGGACGTTGAGGATGTGCTCGCCGCAGTCGGCAGGGACCACAGCGCCTTCGAGGTCTCCGAGGAAGTTCTGCCGAGGGTACTCGCGCTGCTCCGGTTGCTTGCCGAGCAGGCTCTCGCTCGGTACGGCGAGATCAAGGTGTCCAAGAAGCGCAGGCAGCCGAGGCCGCTGCTGACCGTCCACGGTCGGACGTACGAGGTCGGCTTCCGTGAGCGGCAGAAGCAGGTCCGGTACGTGCCCAAGGAGCCGGGGCGCCGTACGTACCACTGGCAACGGGTCACCCCGGCGCAGAAGTTCGAACCGTCCGGTGAACTGGAGCTGGTGGTCAGCGAGAACTCAGGCTACGGGTACGGCCACGGCTGGAAGAAGGAGTGGGCCGATACCGCCAAGAAGCCGTTGGAGGAGCAGATCGGCTCGGTCTTCCGGGCGTTGAAGGCGCGAGCGGAGGAACAGGAACGGGCTCGGCTGGAACGCGAGGCGCAACAGCGGCGGCTGAGGGAGGAGCGGGCGAAGCAGGAGGCGGAGCGGCGTCGGCTGGAAGCGGAGCAGGTGGAGCGGACGCGGCAGGAGTGGGAGGCCGCCGTCGGCGTTGCTTCGATCAAGGCGGTTCACGCGGTACGGAACGAGCACTTCGGCACGGCTATGGAGCGGTGGCGGGACGCGGGCGAGATCCGGGAGTTCTGTGCCGCTCTGGACGAGGCTGCGGACGCCTCCGAGAGCGCCCTCGAAGCCGAGAGGCTGCGGGAGTGGTCGGCCTGGGGGAAGGCGGAGGCGGATCGGCTTGATCCCCTCAGGGACGACAGGGGGTTGGCTGTTCTCAACTTTCACGCGGAGCCGACGGGAGATCAGCTACGGCCGTTCCTCGACGGCTGGCATCCACAACGACCGGAGAAGGAGAGGAAGCCCGCCGCCCAGCCGACGCCACCGGAACCCGATCCGTGGCGCGGTGTCAGCGACGCACATCGGGATCAAGGCTGGCGATATGGACGCCCAGGTCGCGCTCAATGGTGGAGGCGATGACACCGTGGCCCCGGTCGCGCAGGGCCTTGGCCGCCTTCTCGACCAGTTCTCCGAGCCGGATGACCTCGGCGCGCAGGGCGACCAGTTCGTCGTAGCGCTCGGCCTTGTCCTCGCCGCACCAAGCGCGGACGGTGCGTAGGACGGCCGCCTCCGCGTCCAGCTTCCGGTCGTCCCGGCGGCCGTAGTAGTACCGGGAAGGCTGGGCGCGCTCCTGGTCCAGGTTCTGCTGTTTACGGTCCACCTCCGGAAGGATCTCGTCGGCGAAGCGTCCGGCCATGTGGCGGGCGATCCGCTCGGTGACCGGCCACCCGGCCAGGCACGTGCCGTGGCGGTTCTCGTACACCATCGCGTCGGCGCGAAGTTCGGCGGCGTCCATGCCTAGGAGTGGTGCGGTCTCGTCGAGGCGGCTCAGTTCCAGGACGCCCGCGTCCGCCACCGTACGGCGCAGGCGCAGCCTGTTCTTCGGGCGGACGAAGCCGAGGATCATGCGGGCGGCCTCGAACTCCGCGCCGCCCCGGACGTGACGGGATGCCTCGGCCAGGGCCGACTCCGCCGCGTCGTCCGCGCGGAACGTGTCGACCTCCGCCCACGGCACCACGAGCGAGCCGGAGCCGACCCACTCCTGCAAGCCAGCGGCATCGCCTTCGAGGAACCGGACGTGGATGCCGCCGGACCTGCCGGGGCCGCCCACTCGAACGATCTCCACCTCGCGAACCGCGCTACCCAGGTCCTTCGGCCTCGCGCGGTATGCCCAGTGCTCGCCAGTCTCCATGGGTCTATTGAGCCAGATCTGTCGGGCCTATCGCTGGGGGTTCGCTGACAGCGGCACTTCGCCTGTAGCCGCGCCGAGAACCTGCTCAGCAGTGGTCAGCCATCAGGCGCGGGTGAGCCAGCGCTGGCGTTCGGTGTCGGTGACGTGGGTTCGTTCGTGGTCGAGTTCGAGTTTGGCCAGGTGGGCGTAGTGGTCGATGACGTCCGTGCCGAAGGCGTTGCGGGCGAGGGCGCTGTCCTCGAAGACGGTGAGGGCGTCGGCGAGGGTGGGGAGGGCGGGGATGTGGTGGGTGCGGTAGGAGTTGCCGGTTTCGGGTGGGCCGGGGTCGAGTTTGTGGTCGATGCCGTGGGTGATGGCGGCAAGGGTTGCGGCGAGTGCGAGATAGGGGTTGGCGTCGGCTCCGGGGACGCGGATTTCGAGGTGGAGGGTGTCGTCGTGGCCGATGACGCGGATGGCGCAGGTGCGGTTGTCGTGGCCCCAGTTGAAGGTGGCGGGGGCGAAGGAGCTGGGGGTGAAGCGTTTGTAGGAGTTGGTGGTGGGGGCGTAGAAGGGGGCGAGTTCGGGGAGGGCGGTGAGGAGGCCGGCGATGGCGTGGCGGGCGGTGTCGGAGAGGTTGCCGTCGGGGGCGTTGAGTTGGGGGGTGTTGTTGGACCAGAGGGAGAGGTGGAGGTGGAGGCCGTTGGCGCGGCCGGTTTCGGGGGCGGCCATGAAGGTGGGGGTCAGGTCGGCGTGGGTGGCGAGGGTGCGGACGGCGTGTTTGAAGAGGAGGTGGTTGTCGCAGGCGTCGCGGGCGGGGCCGTAGGGGAAGGTGACTTCGACTTGGCCGGGGCCTGCTTCGGTCTTGATGGCTTCCACCGGTATTCCGGCTTTGGCGAGGGCGCGGACTCTGCTGCGCAATTCCAGGGTCAGGCCATGAGTCGGTAGGCGAGGTGTTCGAGGCGGCTGCTGCGGGTGTGGTGCCGGTCGTGTCCGGTCCAGTACGCGTCGAGCCGGATCACGTTGAGCGCGGTTGCGGAGAAGGCGTGCTGGAGGCGGACTTTCGGCAGTCCGCGGTAGCGGGCCCGGCGCATGCCTGTGATGTCCAGGGCCTGGTTGATGGTGCCCTCCACTCCCGCGCGCAGGGCGTACTTGGCCTTCCAGGTCTCGGTCTTCTGCTCGGCGCGGGCCCGGACGAGGGCCTCGTGCGGTTCCCTGGGGCGCAGGGTGAGCATGCGCCGGCCCAGCGCGGAGCTGGTGCACTGTTCCTGGAAGGGACAGGGGCGGCAGGTGCGGACACTGAAGGTGATGACGATCGCGTCCGCGCCGTGCTGTTTCACCGGGTTCCAGTGCGCGCTGCTCTTCCCGGCGGGACAGCGGACCCGGCGGGCCTTCCAGTCGATGGCGAAGGCGCTCTTGCCGAAGCCGGCGTGGGCCTTGGCCTGGGTGGAGTGGTCCAGCCGGACGGGGGTGACCATGCGGGTGCCCTGCTTCAGGGCGGCGGTGATGAGATCGGCGGAGGGGTAGCCGGAGTCGAGGTAGTGCTCGCCGGGTTTCACCCCGTGCTCGGCCAGGCGCCGTTGAACAGGCGCGGTCGCCTTCACATCGGGCACGGTGGCGTCGGTGGTGAACACGTCCGTGATCAGGTTCGGTGCCGCCGGGACCCCGGCTTCGGCTTCGGCTTCGGCTTCGGCTTCGGCTTCGGCTTCGGCTTCGGCTTCGGCTTCGGCTTCGGCTTCGGCTTCGGCTTCGGCTTCGGCTTCGGCTTCGGCTTCGGCTTCGGCTTCGGCTTCGGCGGGAGTGTCGCAGGTCTCGGTGAGGTGGACCTTGTAGCCCATCCAGAACAGGTCTTCGCCTTTGGCCGCCCAGCGGGCATCGGGGTCGTAGGGGGAGGCCAGGCGGAGTTGGCCGGGCGGGACACCCTCGTCGTCGGCGTCCCGCTTCTTGATCACCTCCCGTCCCCGGGTGTCGGTGTGCAGGTAATAGGTCTGCACGAGAATCTGCCGCAGGAGCCGCACAGACTCGATCTCACGGATCCAGCCGGGGGCGTCGGGGGCCCATGCCGCCCGGCACAACGCCAGGGCATCCTGCCCGAAGACCTGCGCGAGCCGGTCACGTTTCGTCTGCGAGGACGGCATGCGCCAGCCGTCCACCCTCGGCCCGTAACGGTGGGCGAACTCGACCACATCGACCTGTCCGGCCAGCCAGGCCGGTGCCGCGACCGCGAGCGCCTCCAGGGCCGCCCGCACGCTCTCCCCGGCGAGCTCCAGACGGTTCAAGTCCCGCACCGCGCTGATCACATGGGTGGAATCGGTGCGCTGCTTGCCCCCGGCGGTCACCAGGCCCCCGTCCTTGCAGTGTTCCAGGAGCCGGTCGAAGACCACCCGTTCCATGCCGTGCCCGGCCAGCCGGGTGCGGAACCGGCTCAGCACACTCGCGTCGAAGCCCGTGTCCGTCAGCTCGGCCCCGAGCGCGTACTTCCAGTCGATCGCCCGCACCGCCATCGCCGCGGCCTGCCGGTCGGTCAGATCCTCGGCGAACTGCAACACCGTAACCAGCGACAACACCCCCGGTGGCAGTCCCGGGGCACCGCGCACCCCGAACGCGTCGGCGAACGGCTCGTCGGCGAAGACCTCCGCGAGCCGATCACGCACCCGGATCGCCAGGCTCCCCTGCGGGAACGCCGCCCGGGCCACCGCCGCAGTCTGTGCCGGAATCTCCGGCAGCCCCTTCGACCGCATCGACAACCGCATCACCCCCACGGCCGCACGACAGGACAACGGCCGCACAGACGATCATCCCGCGCCCAACCGTCACCCCGCACGGAATTGCGCAGCAGAGTCTCGGTGCCGCAGGCAGTGAGCGCCAGGGCCGCGAGTGCTGCCATCGCAAGCATGAGGTGCGGGTGGCGTCGGGGGCTGGTGGTGGTGTCGGCCGAGGCAGAGGGTCGTCTCATGCACCAAGTCTTCGAGCCAGCCACAGTTTCGCCTTGAGTACGCGTACTCAAGTGAGTAGGACCGTGCGCTCAAACTGCTCTGAGGTGTGGCCACGCTTCAACCATGCCCAAGTCAACTTCCTTGAAGATAAAAGAAGTTGGCTCTCTACCACATGCGGATCCTTCGCACAGAGAGTCGAATGGGAAGTACGAGGACAGTCTCTTCACGGGTACCACGCCTCAGACCTCCCGGTGTGTTTCCTTCCCTACCCGCGAGCGAGCGCACGTGATTGCAGAAGCTCGTTGAGCACGCGCACCTGCGAAGTGGGGCACATCGCCAAGCGCGCGTCGAGCGCCGTCTCCCACTGCTCGGTCAGCGCGAGCATGAGGCGCTTGCGCATCCCGGGGGTGACGTGGGCGTAGCGCGCCGAGACGGAGCCGTCGATGTGGCCCATGCGGTCGTCCATGAGGACCTTCGGGGTGCCGAGGTCCTCCATCACGGTCCGGTGGGTGTGCCGGAGACCGTGAGGGGTGAGGCCCTTGGCGATCGGGAGCCAGCAGGCGTCGGCCCGGTCAGCGGCCCCGCGGCCTCGGGCCGGGACGCCGGGCCAGGGCTCGGCCAGCAGGGGTACGGGGCGTGCCTCCTGCGGTGCCTTCTTCGGGTACCAGCCGGAGACCGCGGGAGCGAACAGCCACGTCGCGAAGCCGTTGCGGCGCCAGTGCGCCGCATGCTCCGGGATCACGCCGCCTCGCACGAAACCCAGGTCCGCGATGGCCTGTTCCACCCTCAGCCGCTTGGTCTCGGTGACGCGGTCGGGGTGGTTGAGGACGTTGGACACCGTGCCCGTGGAGACTTCGGCACGGCGTGCGACGTCGACGAGTTTCGCGCCTTGGTGGCCGCCGGTCCGCGCGGCTCCCTGGCCGCGGAAGACGTAGGTCTTGCCGTGGCACGGGCAGGGCTTCGGTTTCGTACGGGCAACGTGGTCGGCGACCAGGGCCGACAGCCAGTCCGTCGCGTCGATGGTGCGGTAGCTGTCGTCCTTGGGCGGGCAGCGCACGAACTCGCCCGTGTCGAGCTCGTACAGCTGCCACTCGACGCGGACGGAGCCAAGGCGGGCGAACTCCGTCTCCAGGCCGACGATCTCGCCCCAGCGCATGCCGGTGTACCCCTTGAGGACGACGGCGACGAACTCGTCGTCGCGGCCGGAGAGCAGGGCGGCGCGCTCGGCGGTCAGCAGGATGCCGAGGGCGTCCGTGACGACTTTCTCCGGGCCACGTGAGCGGGAGCGGCCGGCGCGTTTGC
This sequence comes from Streptomyces acidiscabies, assembly GCF_020010905.1. GTDB lineage: Bacteria > Actinomycetota > Actinomycetes > Streptomycetales > Streptomycetaceae > Streptomyces > Streptomyces acidiscabies. Next base: position 38,885 of record NZ_JAGJBY010000001.1, read on the forward strand.
CTCGTCCGCGTCGTCGTGCCGCCGGGTTGGAGGTGATCAGGCCCTCGTCGATCGCGTCCTCAAGGATGAGGTGGAGCGTCGAGCGCCAGGTCTTGACGCTGGAGAGGGCGTAGAGGGCCTTCTCCCTCTTCTCCCACAGGTCGATGTCCGTGCGCAGGATGCCGGCGAGCGCCTTGTCCTCGAAGACCGGGAGCAGGTGCTCCTCGATGTGGCGCCTGTAGTTCTGCATCGTCGAGGCCGCCAGGTCCTGGGCGGCGTACCAGCGGTTCGCGTACTCGCCGAAGGTCTCCTGGCCGAGCGCCGGGTCGCGCCAGTCGCCACGCCGGTACTTGTTCTCGGCCTCGCTCGCGGCACGCTGGGCCTCGCCCTTGGTCGCGAACCGGATCGCCTTGCCGTTCTCGTCGACGACCGTGAGGTGCTTGCCGGGAGCCGTCTTGTACCGGCCGCGCCAGTAGTTTCCCCGCTTCTCCGCGAAGCCCAACTTCCTTCTTCCTCCTTGGCTCTTGGGCGGTGGCTGGGTGGGGTGCTCGCTACAAGGCGGTCTCGTACTGGGTTCGGCGCGGCGGCCTGGCCTTCAGACGTCCCGTCGTCCCGGCGGTCACCGACCGAAGCTCCGGGGTGGCACGAGCGCGTACGGCCGGGGGATTTGTCACGGGCGCGTTGCTGCGGGGGCGCTTCGGGTGCTCTTCGTGGAGGCGGACGATCTCGGCGAGGTGCGCGGCGGTGAAGCGGTAGGCGCGGCCGACGCGGGTGTGCGGGATGAGGCTGCGTCGGGCGCGGTCCTTGACCCACCAGGCGGAGCAGCCGAGGGCTTCTGCGATCTCCTCGGGTCGGTAGAGGCGGGGCAGGGGGGCTCCGCGCTCAGGGTGAGCGAAGTGGCGTACGAGGGCGGGGGGTATCTCGGGGTCGTGCAAGAAGAGCGGGTCCTCTTTCGGTGGGGTGCCTGTGCGGGCAGCGGTGCCGGGCGGGCTTCGTCGCGTGGTGGCGTACCGGGTGAGGCGCGGAGGGCCTGCGTCAGGGCGACGAGTTCATGGATGCCGTGCGCGGCGTCAAGCGGGTTCGGCGCGGAAGTTCTCGGCGGTCCGCATTCCGGCCGAAGCGATTTCCAGGAATCGGTTTTCCATACCCATATTGATAGCCCTGACTCGCCGGTTTGGTGAACCGGCGATCGTCGGCTATGTTGCGCTCACTCCGGCGATGGGAGTTGCCACCGGGCCACCTTTCAAGCAAAAGGCATGAGAGGCGCCGATCCGTAGGACAGATGCTCTGACGTGGCATGTTGTGTTGTAGCTTGCCTTCCGAGGGAGGTCAACGCCTTCTCGATGTGATCCTTCTGGCTCGGCCTTGCGGGCAACCGATTTCGGCGACCGGCAGTCTGGGATTACGATTTGGAGAATGCCCAGGGGTACGCGTTCGCCGTCAGCTTCCTGGGTTCTTCGAAGAAACTCTGGACTTCTGCGGTATTGGTGTGGCTTTCTTGGCTGGGCGAAGCCATCAGCCCCCTCGGGCTTGGGCTGTACCGCCCCCCTCTCCCCCGCGCACCGCCCGGCAAGGGCGCCGCATCTCCACCTGCCCTCCGAACCCAGGAGCCGCCGAACCATGAGCCTCGACGCCCGCGAGTGGGTGTGGGACCACAGCCGAAGCAAGGGCACCGCCCGCATGGTGCTCGCGTTGATCGCCGACCGGTGCCGGGACGGGAGCTGCGTCGCGTACGCCTCCGTGCCCACCCTGATGAAACGAGCGAACGCCTCCCGTACCGCCGTACGCGACGCCCTGGCCAAGCTGATCGCCGACGGCGAGCTGGTGGCGCTCGGCGATCGCAAAGGGCCGCGGGGAGAGACGTACTACCACCTACCGGAAGCTGCCCGGTTCCTCGCGGAGCGCGGCGTCGGAGGGGACCGGAAACCGGCCTCCGGGGTATCGGAATCCGACCCCGTCGCCCCCTTCGAGGAGGGACCGGAAGCCGACCCCGGGCAACGGAATCCGAGCCCCGGAGGGGACAGATTCCGACCCGGCACAGGTGCGGAATCCGACCCCCAGAACGGTAGAGAACTGAAAGTGAACGGTAAGAGCAGCAGCTCTGCACCGCTCATCCCCGCCGATCGATGGCGGATCGACGACGGCACCCGAGCCTGGCTCCAGAGCCACGGCCACCTCGACCGACTCGGCGAGGACGCCCTGCACTCCACCGACAGGAAGTGGCGCTCCTACCGGGCCGCCTGGGGGCCGCGCACAGCCGCCGCGTGGACGGCCGACTGGCGCGCGTGGATCGCCCGAGAGCGCACCCCTGCCCCCGACCGCCCGAACCTGCCCGGTGGCACCCCCGCCCCGCCCACCCGCATGACGCGCGCCGAGGCGCATATGGCCGCTCTGCTCGCCGCCATCGATGAGCCGACCAGAATGGAGTGACCCGCCCTTTGGACCGACGCGAAATCGCCGCCGCCCTGGCCTACATCGGCCGCCTCGACCCCCGCACCATCCGCACCAGCACCGGCGAGGCCCGTGCCCAGGTCGCCCAGTGGCAGGAGTTGCTCGACGACGTGCCCTTCGCCACCGGCCACGGCTGGGACGTCCGCGAGGCGATACGGTCCCACATCCTCGACTCGCCGTACCCGATCCTGCCCGTGGACATCTCCCGCCGATGGCACGCCCACCGACGGGACCGCCTCGACCGGCACACCGACCCCACCCCCGCCGCCGACCCCGACGATCCGGCCGCCTGGCGAGCCGAACTGCTCCGCACTTGCAAGGCAGTCGCGGCCGGCGCGGCCCCGCCGTCCACGCACCGGCAGATCACCGGCGGTGGACCGCCTCGCGACATCGAGGAGCGGCTGCGCGAAGTCGGGTCGTGCATTCCGCCGGCCGTACGAGCCGAGCTGACCCGCTACCGTCCGGCCCTCGCCGCACGCGAGGTCGCCAACCCTCGTGGCACCCCTGACGCACTCGGCGTCCGATGCGAGTGGTGCCACGCGCCTGTTGGCGTCCCGTGCCGCCGGAGAAAGACGGGGCCGGACGGCGCAGTCCGGGGCAGCGCCGTACGAGCGGTCCCCCACCCGTCGCGCGTCGACCGCGCCGCCGCGCTGCCGGCCGTGTGACGCGGCCGGAGCTCGGTCCTCACCGCAGCTTCCTACGCCGGTCCCGGACCGGTCTTGTCCGGCGGACAAAGGCGTTCCGATGGGCGTCTCGGGGACCGCGTTCCGGGGCCGAGAGCGCGATGTCAGGGGACCGGACCCCGGGTCCCGGTAGCCCACTTCCGGGGACCGACACGTACGGAAACGTCACGCGGCGGAACCGGGGACCGAGACGGCACGGGACCGGGGACCGCACGGGACCGTTCCTCTGGAAACCGCAGCTCAGGCGGGCTGTCGGGCCGGTCCCCGAGGCGTCCCCGACAGTGGGGACCGACGCCTCGTCGGCGCACGCGGTCCGGGACCGGTCCCGGACAACAGCGGGACGGTCCCGCTGACGACATGTCACGGGGACCATCCCGCTGACGGCATGTCCTGGGGACCGGTCCCGGACAAACGTCGTGTCCCGGTCCCGGACCGTCCGGGACCGTGCACAGCCGCCGGGCTGTGGGGACCGGTGCCCACAGCTCCTGCTTCGACCGCAATTCTCAGCCCGCCAGCTCTGCCCCGACACCCGTCTCGAACCGCATCCCGCAGCAGCGGAGAGCCCTCGGCTATGCCCCATCCCTCACCGGGCAGCTTCTCGGCGGCCCAGCTTTCCAGCCTCTCCCCCGCTCTCACACCTCGGAGAACCACACGTGCGCGAACGACACCCTGACCACCTCCGCACCCGTCAGCAGGAGATGCAGACCACCCCGACCACCAGCGGAGCAAGCAATGGCGATGGACCGTCCACGGGCCGTTCCATCGCAGCCCCCTCCGCCCCAGGGGTGGCGGAGGGGACACTCCGGCGCGAGGGCGCACCGGAGCGGGAGGGGATGGGCGATGCCACTGCCGCCGAGCAGCGGCCAGCCGTCGTACGCGCTGCCGACGAAGCCGCGCTCCACCGCGTCGCCCGTCGTCGAGAACGCGATGCCGAACGCCGAGAGAAGCGTGTCGATGTGCGATACAGCGTCGAGGAGAAGGCCGAGATCCTCGCCAAGGCCAAGGCACTGGGTATCACCGGCGCGCACCTGGTCGGCGCGGTCGTCATGGCGTTCGTCAGCGGCGAGACGCACCTGCCCGACCAGCGCACGGTCTACGACGACGTGATCGACGAGTTCGCCGCCCTGCGCACGCAGATCGCCCGGATCGGCACCAACGTCAACCAGATCGCCCACCGCCTCAACTCCGGCGGCCATCCACACCCTGTGGACGCCGCCGTTCTGGAGCGGGCCGACCGCGTCCTGGCCACCGCCCGGAACGCGGTGAAGGCCGTGGACGAGGCCGCTTTCCACGCTGCCGAGCGGAAGACGAGCCGGACGTGATCGCGAACATCGTCAAGCCGGGCAGCAACACCCGTGGCGTGCTGATCTACCTGTTCGGGCCGGGCAGGGCGACCGCGCACACCGACCAGCACATCGTCGCCTCCTGGGACGGCTTCGCCCCGGACCCCGGCCCCGAAGACAGTCGGGGCCACAGGGAGCGGATGAACCAGCTCGTCAAAGCCCTCGACCTGCGGGTCGAACAGGCCAGCGATCGTGTCCCGAAGGGACACTTGTGGCACTGCTCCCTCCGCGCCGCGCCCGAGGACCGGACCCTGACCGACGCCGAGTGGTCCACCATCGCCCGCCGCGTCCTGCACGCCACCGGCATCGCCCCGGACGGTGATCCGGACGGCTGCCGCTGGATCGCCGTACGCCACGCGGACGACCACATCCACATCGTCGCCACCAAGATGCGCGGAGACCTTCGCCCACCGCGCAACTGGAACGACTACCACCGCGCCATGACCGAACTCACCCGCATCGAGACCGACTTCGGCCTCCACCAGGTCAACCGCGACCGCGACACCTGGCCGGCCGCCAAACGGCCCACGCGGGCGGAGACCGAGAAGGCCACCCGCAACGGACGCGACCGGGCCGTGCGCGAACAGCTGCGCCTCACCGTGCGCACTGCGCTCTCCCACGCCCACACCGTGGAGGAGTTCCTCAACCTGCTTGCCGACGCCGGTCTACAGGTCGAAACCCGCACCCTGCCCTCCGGCGACCTCCAGGGCTACAAGGTCGCCCTCCCCGACGACATCGGCTCCGGCCTCGAACCCGTCTGGTACTCCGGCTCCAGCCTCGCCACCGACCTGTCCCTGCCCCAGATCCAACAGCGACTCGCCGCCGTCAAACCCTCGCGGATCGAGCACCGCCCCAACCCGTGGCACCAGGCCACCGCCGGCATCGAGCGCATCCCCCACCACCTCGCCCAGAACGATCCGGCGACAGCCTCGGCGCACCTGGTGGCGTTCGGAGAGGTCCTCTACGCTCTGCCCGCCTTCGCTCCCGCACACCTGCGCGCCGAGCTACGCAAGGCGGCCATCGCGTTCGAGTACGCGGTCAACACCCGTGCCCGCGTGGACCATCACCATGCGGGCGCGCTGCGCGGCGCCCTGAAGACCATGCGCCACCACCCCGCCGACGACAACCTCGTGGCCATGCTCGTGGACGCCGCCATCCTCGCGGTCATCGCCGTGCGCCGCAGGAACGCTTTGGAACATCACAACCAGCGGGTGGCCGCAGCCCAGCAGACCCTGCACCATCTCCAAGCCGCGTACGGACGGGCCGCGTCGACCCCGCTGTCGCAGCTCGCCGAACGAAGGCCGCCGGTCGACGTCAGGCACCGATACGCCGAGCACCTGCGCAAGGCCGTGCCCGCCCATGCCGAGCAGATCCTCGCGGAGGCCGGCTGGGACGCGCTGACGGCGGTCCTCGTGGATGCCGAGCGCGCAGGCCACAACCCCGCTTCACTACTCCGGCAGGCAGCGGGGCAACGTCCGCTGGACGATGCCCGATCACCGGCAGAAGTGCTCACCTGGCGCGTCCAGCGGCTCGGGGCACGCCATGTTCCCAGCGCTCGCGCACGTACGGCACAAGCCCGCAGCACCGCTGCCTCTGCCCGGTCCGTCTCAAGGACTGCGAAGCAGATCGCTCCAGCCATCACGCCGCCAACATCGCGTCCGCATCGGCCGTGGTGACAGGCGGAGACGGCGTGAACCCTGGCTCCGTCAACAGGATGGAGCGAACGCCGGCCGGACTTCGAGAGCCAGGACGGCAAGGTGATGACGCTGTTCGTCTATTCGAAGATCCTCGGGCCGTACGCGCACCCGGAGGACCCTCGGCTGGAACCCGCCCGGCGGACGGCTGAGCGGGTCATCAGGGAGCTTCAGGCGGGCTGACGGCGGGAGTGGGCGCGCAGAGCCATGGTCACGTGGCCGACAGCAACGCCCCGATCTCTTCGGCGCAGCCCCAGGAGAGCGTGACGCCGGCACCTCCGTGCCCGTAGTTATGCGCGAGCACGGTGCCGTCCTCCGCCCGCTCCGCCTCCACACGGACCGTGGCACGGGTCGGCCGGGCGCCGATCCGGTCCTCCAGGAAATGGGCCTCGGCGAGGCGAGGTTCGACCTGGGTGCAACGGGCCAGGATGTCGGCCGTCGCCTTGCCGTTGGGGGCGAGGTCGCCTTCTCCGTCGATGGCGGTGCCGCCCAGGACGACGGTGTCGCCGTGGGGGTAGATGCACAACAGGTCCGGCGAGAGGCCGGTGTCCTCGGAGAAGAACTCGGTCAGCCCCGGGTTGGTGACGACGACGTGCTGGCCGCGAATGGGCCGAAGGCTCGGGTCCGGCAGCAGATCCTTTGCGCCGAGGCCCGTGCAGTTGACGGTCACGGTGGCCGGGCCGACGTCTGCGAGCGAGGCCAGGCGTAGCCGCTCCACTGTTCCCCCAGCGGCACCGAGCCGATGCAGGAGGTAGCCGAGGTAGGTGGGCATGTCGATCAACGGCACTGTGAAGCGGTAGCCGGCTGAGAACCCGGCCGGCAGTTCAGCCGGGTCGCACGGCCGGAAGCCGGGGAGGGTGATGGCCCAGTCCGGTGGCGCCTCCGCAGTGCGGGATGCCTCGATGCCGCTGGTGAGCCGGACACCCGTGGACGGGCTCTCGGCCAGCTCGCGGAAGACTGCCAGAGATCGTTTTCCCCACTGGTCGACCTTGTCCTTGGGTTCGACCAGGTACGGCCCCCACATCGCGCCAGCCGCCAAGGACGTGACGCCCGGCACCTGCTCGGCGATCACGTGCACCGAGGCTCCGGCCTCTGCGAGAACGACGGCGGTGGTGAGACCTGCCACCCCAGCCCCGACGACGACAACGCGCTCCCCTACGGCCATGCTCTTGACCCTAACGGCCGGGCGATGCCGACGGGGCGTGCTCAGCGAGGGCGTGCTCCAGGCTCGGCAGGAAACTGCGCACGTGAGCGTTGCGCTGTCGGCGGCGCAGGTCTGCGGCGAGTTGGTGGAGCAGGGCCGCGCTGCGAGGCGAGCGCACCGCGTCGAGACGGCCGGCGACGATCTGGCCGACCTCACAGGCCGCCTCCAGGTCACCATGGGCGCTGTGGCCCAAGGCAAGCCAGGCGCCTTCGAACATGGCCCTGCGCTGGCTGGGGTCGCCACGCGGGACGTCGTACGCCCCGGAACGGAGCATCTCCGCCCCCTGGGCGAGAAAGCGCCGTCCCCGCGTACCGCCGCCCGCCTTCAGCTGCGCACGGCCCATCTGGATGAGGCCGTAACCGGCCTGACAGTCCAAGTGGTTGTCGGTGAGGAAGTACATCCAGCGGGGCTCCTCCTGGCCGCCGTCCCGGCGGGCGATCAATTCGCGGGCGGCTCCTCGGGTGTAAGCGAAGTCGTTGTCACGGCCGGCGGCGGCGTACGCATACGCGAGCCGGGACAGGACGGATGCCCGGACGACCGGCGAGGCGGCGTCGCTGGCGCGACGGGCCGCCTCGCCGAGGGCGATGGCGTCCGCCGGGTGGCCCCGGCTCGCGGCCTGGAAAGAGAGGTCGCCGAGGATGTGGGCGCACAGGGGAAGGTCGTTGACCTGGTGCGCCGCCCGCAGTGCCGTGGCGAAGTAGCGCTGGGCCAGACCGTGGTCGGCGGCATCGAAGGCCATCCAGCCGGCCAACTGGCCGATTTCCGCAAATGCACGGATCAGACGGCTCGCGGTGGTGGAATCGTGGCCGCCTTCACGGATCAGTAGACCGACCGCACGGAACTGGGCTCCCACGTAGGGGAGATGCCGTGCTCCACCGTGCTCGTCGTCGAGCGCGGAGAGCATGGGCAGATGCTGTTCGACCTGGTCCACGAGCGGATCGGTACCCGCGGAAGCCGCGATCCGCGGCGCGTACCGGCCCCGCCCCGCTGTGCCGTCGAGGTACTGGGCGACGATCGCGAGGAGCCCCGCGCCCGAGATCGCGAGGAACCGGCGCCGGTCGACGAGCCCTCCCATCACCCAGTCCTCCACGATCGCCTCCATCCCCTGCACAGTCCAGGGTCGTGCGAGATCCGTGTCGGCTGGAACGAGCACCGAGGAGTCGCCCACACGGCCCTGCCAGAGTTCAGCCACCGAGACAGGTCTACCCAGTTCTTGGGAGAGCACGTAGGCGGCCATCCCCGGTAGGGGCGAGCGCGGCAGGGAGCCAGCGTCCCGCCAGTGGTAGGGCGCCGATTCAGCGACCGTCCCCGCTCCGAACACCCTGTTGAGCTTGCGAGCGAGTGCCTTGGGGCTCCACCCGAGTTCGTCCAGGCATCGCGCCAGTACGGCGTTGGGTTCCCCTGCCTGCGGTGCCACGTGCGACCACCTCTTGCCTCAGTGGTTCGGTTCGTCCATCAGCTGTCGCGATCCCTCATGGTGGCGCCCAAGGGCGGCGATTCACCTCCTCCCCAAGGAAGTTGACCGAGTTGACCCATTGATCGGGTCCTGCGCGACCAGGCTCCTCCGGTGTTCTTGGAGTCCGGCGTAAGTCGCCGCCTTCGGTGCCGACGGGGAAAGAGGTGGGCCTTGAGAGACCGCACGAGCACTTCCTTGAGCCGTCCGGACAGAGTGCGGGAACGCAAGGTCTTTGTCGCCGGACAGGGCGACGTCGGCGTCACGCGTGCCACGACGCTGATCGCGGGTCTGCCATACGGGCCGAAGGCGGCTGAGGTCGCACGGGAGGCGGTGGCGGTCGTGCTTCACGGCATCGACGCTGACCTCCTCGATGACGCCCGTCTGATCACGTCGGAGCTCGCGACGAACGCGTTCGCCTCCGGCCGTCCGCCCCTGGTCCTGTGCATCGACCGCACGAACCCAGCCGTCGGCGTCCTGAAGGTCGAGATCACCGTCACCGACGGCGGCTGTTCCCACCCCGCGACGCCGTCTCCTCAGGCTCCCAATGAGGAGGCTGAATCGGGACGAGGGCTGGTCATCGTCGAGGCCCTGGCCGATGCCTGGTCGCTGACGACCGGTCCCCACGTCACCCGCGCCTGGTGCCGACTCACCCGTGAGGCCGGCTCTTCGACGGTCGGCATCTGACGCCCCGTTCGCGACAACCCTCTCGAAGGAGGCACCCCACGGTGCGCATCAACCACGCGGCTCCACCACCCTCTCTCACCGCCCTACCTGGGTTGGTCCGCCAGCCACGCGTCGTCGTCGCCCTCCACGAGGGCTTCTGCGGGGCGACGTCGGGCACTGGCTTCAGTAACCGTGCCTTCCTCACGGCCCTCGCCCGTCTTCTGCCGCCGGGCCGCCTCCGGGTGATCACCCCGCACGTATCGAAGACAGCGGGAACATACGACCGGCAGTGGGCGACCGAAGTCCAGCAGATGCTGCTGCGGGCCGAGGCCGACGTCATCACTATCCCGGAGGTCCAAGCGGCGCCGGAGTCGATCCACGGCTCCGTTCAGTTGTGCGACCTGGCAGGCGAGGCTGCGGTACGCATCGCTGATCAGGCGAGCCAGTGCCTTCTCATCGGCCTCGACATCCCGTTTCTAGGGCTGGCTCCTTACGCGTCCCCGACCACGGACCTCCTGCTCATTCCCCGCTCCACGGCCGCGTTGACGCGCCCCAAGGACATGTCCCGAGTCCGCTGGGAGCAGGACGCCCTGCGGGTGGCGACCGCCCGAGGCGGTCGGGTTGGTGCCATCTCCTCCCACATGCACGGCCACCTCGCCACGAGTTACGCCGTGCCTCGGGGAAGCATCGTGAGTATCCCGAACGGGCTGATCCAAGAGGAGATGGCCCGGCCGACGAGCGCGCCCCCTCTGCCCTTCGAAGCCCGCGCCGGATTCCTTCTCGCCATGGGCCGTGCTGTGCCGACGAAGGGCTTCGACGACCTCCTGGAAGCTCTGCACATCCTCAAGGAACGCGGAGTCCGTGCTCCCCACCTGGTCTTGGCGGCCGTGACCTCGGACGAACACGAGCACCTCACCTCGTATCAGAAGGACCTGGCGGCAAGCGTCCGCGCGTACGGCCTGGACGCGACCCTGATCACGCGCTTCACCCCCGCGATCCGGGCCTGGCTGCACAACCCCGCCTTGCGCGCAGTCGTCGTTCCCTCGCGAGAGGAACCCTTCGGTCGGATCCCCTTGGAGGCGTTCGCGGCCGGTGCGGGCCCCGTGGTGGCGACCACTGCTGGAGGACTGGCGCAAACCGTCATCGAGGGCGAGACCGGCTTCACCGCCGCACCACGGGACGCCGGTGCTCTGGCCTCCGCGCTGCACCGCGCCTTGACCGTCGTGCCCAGAGAACGCGACCGGCTCCGGAGCGTCGGGGCCACCCTGGTGCGCTCACGTCACGACTACGAGGCCAGCATCGGGTCCGTCATCGAACGCATCGCCCCTTGGGCTCTGGAGCCGACGCCCGGTGCGGAGGGCAGAACTCGATGAACCGGCCGGTGGTGTTGATCAGTCTGGAGTCTCCGCACTCCTTCTGGCAGTTGTCCGCCGAACACGAGCGAGTACTGTCCACCGCCTTCCCCGGTGTCGAGTTCCGTACGGCAGCCGAGGAGGCCGTACCGAACCAACTGGCCCAGGCTCACGTCTACTTCGGCTGGAGGTTCGAGCCGTCGTGGCTGTTCGGCGCGCCCCGTCTGCGGTGGATCGCCTCCCCGGCAGCCGGGACCGACCACCTGCCTGTCGCCGAGGCCCGCTCCGCCGGGGTGGCCCTGACCCGCTCGTACGGATTTCACGGCAGGCCCATGGCCGAGCACGCCATGGGGATGGTCCTGGGATTCTCCCGCGGACTGTTCGTGAGTCAGCTCGCCCAGCGGAGCCGGACCTGGTGGAAGGACGACCTGGCCGAGGAGTTCTTCGACCTGGCGGGAGCGACGATGACCATCGTCGGCTGCGGCAGCATCGGAGAACACCTCGCGCGTGCGGCCCGCTCCTTCGGGATGGACGTCATCGGCGTACGGCGCAGACCACCGGTGACCGCCGGAGGAACGATCAGGTGGATGCACACGTCGGCGGTGCACCAGGCGGTCGCTGTCGCCGACGTGGTGGTCGATCTGCTGCCCGCCACGCGAGCCACGGACCGCTTCTTCGACCACGGCCTCTTCACCGCCTTCAAACCGAAGTCCGTCTTCGTCAACCTCGGCCGCGCGGCGACCGTCGACCAGACAGCACTCCTGGCCGCCCTCGACGCCGGCCGCCTTCGCGGCGCCGCCCTGGACGTCTTCGACCCGAAACCGCTGCCTGCCCGCCATCCGCTTCGGCTCCACCCCCGCGTCGTCCTCACACCCAAGAGCTCCACGCTCAGCCGCACATACATGGACGAGGCGGTCGCGTTCTTCGCCGACAACCTGCGCCGCTACCTCACCGACCAGCAGCTCAACGGAGTGGCCGAGGCGCCCGCTGTCCGATCTCCCTCCGCCGGAAGGTGACCCATGCCCACCGCACGCCACCGCGCTCTGGCCGCCTTCGCCGCGACCGGCCGCAACCACCCCTACCTGGCCTTCACCCTGAACTCGCTCTGCAACCTGGACTGCGTGTTCTGCAAGCCGCGATGCATGCCGGACTACGGTCACAAGGACCGGCCCCTGACCGCCTCCGACTACGCGGCCATCGCCGCCGAGGCTGGCGCGTGGAAGATCAGGAAGGCGCACTGTTCCGGCGGCGAGCCGACCCTCCGGGCGGACATCCTCGACGTGATCGCGAGCCTCTCCGACGGCCTCGGGCCCGACGCCGCGATCGGCATGACCAGCCACGGCAACCTGCGACGCGGCCTGAGCGTCGAGAATCTCCACAGTGCCGGACTGACGTACCTCAACCTCAGCCTCCACAGCCTCGACCCCGGCCGGTCCGCCGAGATCATGGGCGGCGGCGACCCGCACGTCACTCGGCGCACTCTCGACGCCGCACTCTCCCTCGGCCTACGAGTGAAGATCAACTGTGTCCTCCAGCGCACCTACCTGTACGACGCCTTCGCCGTGGCCGAGCTCGCCCGTGACCTGCCCGTCGCCGTCCGGCTGATCGAGCTCCAGAACATTGGCCCCGCGCAGGCGCTGTTCGAGACCGAGTTCATCAACGAGGCGGAGGTCCGAAGCCGACTTCACGCATGGTTCGCGAACGCTGGCGAGGTCCGCAGGGACGAACTCGGGGTCCGCAGCCCCGGGCAGTACCTCCGTCCCGACGGCTGGGCGGGCTCCATCGGATTCATCTCCAACTCCAGTTGCGCCACCTGCTCCGACGCCAATCGCATCAAGATCACGCCCACGGGTGTGGCCCGCCCCTGCATCCTTCACAATCGCGACATCCCGCTGAAACACCACCTCTCCGACTGCACCCTCGGGGACGCCTTCGCCCACCTCTTCCAGGCCATGCTCGACCGCAACACCAACGACGCCTGGCAGGGCTTCCACTACGTGGACTACGACTTGCGCTGGGATCGGATGGAACGCCCTGAGGGCATCCCGGTCCTGCCCTTGCTCCCTCTCCTCACCTCCGACGCGGCCCAGCCCACCTGCACCCGCACCTCCATGGGGGAACGGTGAGGGCGGTGACCGAAGCGCCGCCCCTCTACTCGCAGCTCGGAGCCCTGTACGAACGCGAGCTGAACGCCCACGGTGTCGGGGCGGTGATGCTCACCCACAAGTGGCAGCCAGCTGATCTGCTGGCTCCCCACTCAGATATCGATGTACGCGTCCTCCTCCCCCAAGCCCCGGCGGACTGGGAGGAATGGAACCACCGCCTGGCCGCCGCGCATTCCGCCGCGATCGGTAGGGAGGTCTCCCATCGGCGTCTCCTGGAGCACCCGCCCGGCTTCGCGTTCACCACGGCCGAGGCGGACGGACGGCTCGTCTCCTCACCCGAACTCTCGACCTGGTCACTGATCAGCGGGAACACCCGGGACTTCCAGCGCTGGAAGTCCCGGGCGCAGATGGCGCCGTGGTGCGAGGTCGACGAGCGGTTCTACCGGGGAATCCTCCGGGCCCGACTGGGCGGCCGGTACCAGTTGGCGGCGGACAGCACCGACAACGTGGCGGGAGACATCACCGCCTACCAGCGCCACTGCGTGGCCTGGCACTACCTCGCCCCGTGCTGGTTCGCCGCCGCGGCACTCGCGACCCGCACCCGCTGTCCCGGCAAGACGGCCGCCCTCACCCAGTGGCGTCCGGAGGGGCTGGACGAGTACGCCGAACTGATCCTCGGACACTCCGAGATCCGACCCGGTACACGCCCCCGGAGCTCACGCCACCTCCTCCGCACGGCCCATGTCGCCCTGGAGGCAGTCATGCGCCGCGTCCCCGACACCGCAACCACCGCCGCCAAGGGCAAGGAACACGCCCGCGTCGACTGGATGACGGCGACCGGAATGCTCCGTGTACGCGTCGCCCGCTGGCTGTACTACCTCGACCCGCCGCCCGGCATGGCGACCGACTATCTGATCCGGCGCGAGGCGAAGGAACTCCGAGCCGCCACCCAGACCCTGAACGCGCTCGCGGCGGACGACACCACCCCCGCCCAGCGGCTGGCCGCCCGGATGGCGGTGCTGATCCCCACCGGCCCGACCACCGCCGACGTCCTGCGCACGACCCTCGCGCTCTGGCACCGGCAGAAGTCCACCGTCCAGGAGTTCCTCAGTCTCACTCCCCGAGACATCCGCCTCTGACACAAGGAGTCCCGCCATGCCCGCGCGTGCGCCCCTGCCCCGCGCCCTGAAGACCGCCAAGATCAAGATCACGACGAAGTGCAACCGGTCCTGCGACTTCTGCATCTTCGCCGACGGCGCGCAGGGCGAGAACATGTCCCTGGACCTGTTCTCCACCATCCTCGCCCGGCTCCGGAGCATCCCCTTCCAGCAGTTGCACATCAACGGCGGCGAGCCCACCGTGCACCGGGACTTCCCCGCCCTCAGCGACGCGGCCCGCACCCACCTGCCCGACAAGGTCATGGTCCTGGGCACGAACGCCATTACTCTGGCCCGCAACAAGCGGATCATGGACGCCACTCTCCGCTCGTACGACCAGATCCTTATCGGCTGCGACGACGAGCACGAGAACTATGACGAAGTACACGCCGTCGTTCCTCATCTCCGTGAAGCCGGCAAGACCGTGGTCGTCAACAGTGTCCTGGAAGGCATCAGTTCCATCCGCCTGGAGCAGCTCGCAAGGCTGTGCGACGCGTACGGCGCCATCCACGTCACCAACCACGTGCACCACATCAATGTCGGCCAGCCGACGAACGAGCTGCACGGCATCTGCGACCGCTACTTCGACCAGCACCTGATGATCGAGATGGACGGGTCCTGCTATCGCTGCTTCAACGCGATGGCGAAGGACGACAGCGAATTCAGCGTCTGGGACGAGGACTTCGCGGCCAAGGTGTTCGAGCCTCGCGGCCACCACTTCCGGTTCTGCCAGCGCTGCCACGAGTACACCGACTCCGGCGCCGCCGTCCTCCCCGTCCCGGCCCTCACCATCTGACCCCAGACCGGAGATGTACGCCATGCCAGCAGTCCTCGGACTGAACTTTCACCACGACACCAGCGCCGCCTTACTCGTCAACGGCCGCCTCTACGCGGCCGAGGAGGAACGCTGGAGCGGCGTCAAGCACAACCACCCCACCCGCAAGGGCACGCTCACCGCCCCGGCACGCTCACTGCAGTGGTGCCTGGAGGCCGCCGGTCTCGAACCACGGGACGTCGACGCCGTCTGGGCCGCCTCCATGCGCCCCAACCCCGCCGCCGGCCAGTGGCTGAACGAGGAACGAGACGAACTCGCCGGCTTCCTGCCTGTCCCGCTCGGCAACCGTCTCCATCTCCTCTCCCACCACACGGCTCATGCGCTCTCCGGCTACCTGCTCTCCGGCCACGATCGAGCGGCGGGCCTTGTCATCGATGCCGGAGGTTCCCCCCTCGGCTCCGACTTCGGTCCGGGCCGGGAACGCATCACCGGATACGACCTGCGGCCCGACCGCATCGACCGCCTCCACCAGGGCATGCCGACCGTCGTACCCGGTTCAGCCGGCCCCCGGCGGATCCACTCCTCCCTCGGGCACTTCTACCGGAACCTCGCGCGGCGAGTGATCCCGCCCGGCGACGAGCCCGAGGGCAGCATGATGGCGCTCGCGGCCTTCGGTGATCCCCAGCGCTACGGAGCACGCATCCACGAGCTGATCCAGCTCGGCGACGACGGTGGGGTCCGCATCGACCACCCGTGGGGCTCGGCGGACAGCAGCACACCTCTGCTGCTCGACGGCCGGGCCTGGACCGCCGACAACGTGGCGGAGCAGCCGGAACACGAACGGGCCGACCTGGCCGCCGCCGCCCAAGAGGTCTTCGCCGAATCGGTGATCCACATCGCCCGTCACCTGCAACGGCTCACCAGAGCATCGGTGTTGGTGTTCTCGGGCGGATGCGCCCTGAACTCCCACCTCAACGGACGGTTGGCCGCCGACAGCGGCTTCGACACCCTCTTCGTGGCACCGGCCCCGCACGACGCGGGCACCGCCGTGGGAGCCGCGCTCTACGGCTGGCACTACCAGCTCGGCCAGGAGCGTCTCCCAGTGCCGACCGACGCGGCCTGGGGCCCGTACCCAGGTGCTGTGCCGACGGCAGCGGTGCCAAGTGGCTACCACGCCCTGACCGGTCTCGGGCCGGAACTGAAGCCCACCGTGGCCGCTCTCCTCGCGGACCACCGCATCGTCGGCTGGGTGCAAGGACAGCTCGAATTCGGGCCGCGTGCCCTCGGACATCGCTCGATCCTCGCCCACCCCGGCCACACCGCCACCCGCGACCGGCTCAACGCGATCAAGAAGCGGGCCACGTATCGTCCTTTCGCCCCGGCCGTCCTCGCCGAGCACGCCACGGAGTGGTTCATGTCTGCGGGAGACCCCTTCATGAACCGCGTCACACCCGTCCGCCGATGCCGAGCGGACCGCGTCGCCGCAGTCACCCACCACGACGGCACGGCCCGAGTCCAGTCCGTCGCTCCCGACCACGAGGGCCTGCACGAACTCCTGGAGCAATTCCACGAGTTCACGGGACTGCCGCTACTGCTGAACACCTCCTTCAACCGCAAGGGAACCCCGATCCTGCGGACCGCCGAACAGGCCGTGGCAGCGGCGGCGGACCTGAGCCTCGACGCACTCGCGGTCGGCGACACCCTGCTCCTCGCCGACCACGTGCCCGACCCCAGTACCACGGCCCTCCGTACGAGGTGAAACAGATGTTCCCCATCGACCTGGACCACGTGCTGACCGTGCTGGGCGCCGCCGCGTGGACCACGGAGGAGCAGTCCCGCGCCCGCGTCGCCAGTGCCCTCGCGCTCGCGGTGTACGACGGCCACACCCGCGACCAAGGAACCCCGTACCTGGAACACCCACTGGCCGTCGTCACGCTCCTGCGCACTGAGACCGGGGTCAGCCACCCCGAGACCCTGCTCCTCGCCCTCCTCCACGACGCCCTTGAGGTGGCCCCCGAATCGGAGGCACTGCTCATCCAGCGCCTCGGCGCCCAGTTCACCTCCCGCCTGCGGGAGATGACGCCCGACCACCGCCTCGAACAGCGCTCCAAGGCCACTGGCGACGAACCCAACTGGCGCTTCAAGCAAGCCGCGCTCCCGGCCGAGGACCTCCTCGTCCGGCTCACCGACCGCCTGCACAACCTGCGCGATCTCGCTGCTTCGCCCAACCTCGACCGGCGCCGGCGCTTCCTTCGGAGCCTGGAGCACTTCTACCTCCCGCTCGCTGAAGCCGCTCGTGGCCTCAGCCCTCAGCTGGAGACCATGCACACGCTGCTCCACTCCGAGTACGTCCGACACCAACGGGAGGTACGTCCGTGAAGCGAGTCGTCTACTCGATGGAGCCTGTCGGCCGGACCGGCGGCAGGGTCTACCTGCGGATGCTCCACGAGGCGACGGCCGGCGACGTGGAGTGGCGCACGGTCCCGGACCACAAACGCACCTACCGCGTCCGCCGTTGGCGCAAACTGCGCCACCTCGCCCGACTGGCCCCGACGATCCGGAAGCTGGAGAGCACCCGAGGCACCTTCGTATGGGACGATCTGAGCCTGCTGCTCTTCACTCCTGACATGCGGGCCCGCACGGTATTCCTCCTTCACCACTACGAGCCCCTACAGCACGACTCCGCCCCCGTCGAGGCCATGCTCTGGGAGCGCCTGTTCCAGGTGCTCCCCCAGTGCGCCGCCGTAGTCTGTGTCGCCCCGTTCTGGGCCGACTTCCTCCGTGCCCGAGGCGTGCGCGACGTCCAGGTGATCTACAACGCCTTCGACATGGCGGAGATCGGGCAGGCACGCGGCTTCGACCGCGACGAATGCCGCACCGAGTTCGGCCTGCCCCCGGACGTGATCGGCGTGTACGTGGGGAAGGCTGTGCACTGGAAGGGCACCGATGAGGTCTCGGCAGCCCTGGCCGGTGTTCCCGGGCTGCGGGTGATCACCAGTGGCAGCAACACCATCGGCTTCGACGGAACCCACTTCGACGTGGCGCGCGAGCGGTACTTGCGGCTCCTGTGCGCGTGCGACGTCGGCGTCTTCCTTCCTCGGATGCAGGAGGGCTGGAGCCGCTGCGCGGCCGAGGCCCTTCTGATGGGCCTGCCCTGCCTGATCCGCCCGGTGGCCGGCCTGAGCGACCTCGCCACCCTGACCGGCCAGCCGGCCCCGGACCTCGACCGCCTGCCGACGCAGGTCCGGGAACGCGCAACGGCGCGCCAGAGCGAGACCAAGGCTGCTTATGAAGCCCTGGCCCGGTTCGATCTGGCCTACTTCGGGAACGCCTGGGGCGACCTTCTCGCGAAGATCGCCTGACCGACGGCTATGCCTGCGCGGCAGCCAGCTTCTTGGCCGCCGCCTCCAGACGGGCCAGCACACGGTCCCGGCCGAGCAACTCCATGGACTCGAACAGCGGAAGTCCGATCGTCCGGCCGGTGACCGCGACTCGGATGGGCGCCTGAGCCTTGCCCAGCTTGAGGCCGTACTTTTCGCCGACGGCGAGGAGTACGGCCTTCAGGTCGTCCGCCTTCCAGTCCGCGAGGGCGGCCAGCTCGGCGCGGGCGTCGGACAGGATATTGTCGGCGCCCGCCTTCATCGCCTTGTTCCACGACGCCTCGTCCTCGACCGGCTCATCGAGGAACAGGAAGTCCACGTAGCTGGTGATCTCCGACAGCAACGCCAGCCGAGTCTGGGCCAGCGGGGCAGCCACCTCGAAGAGGTCCTTGTCGAACGCCTCTGGCGCCCACGGCGCGTACGGAGCGACGAGCCACGGCGCGCAGGCGCCTGCGAACTGCTCCGGGGACAGCGCGCGGATGTAGTCGCCGTTGAACGCAGTCAGCTTCTTCACGTCGAAGAAGGCCGGCGCGGTGTTGACGTCCTCGATCCGAAAGAGCTGCTCCAGCTCTTCGTACGGCATGATCTCCCGGTCGTCACCAGGCCCCCAGCCCAGGAGCATGAGGTAGTTCACCATCGCCTCGGGCAGGAAACCCTCGGCGAGATAGTCCTCCAGCGCCACCTTGTCACGGCGCTTGGACAGCTTCTGCCGCTTCTCGTTCACGATCACCGGAAGGTGCGCCCACACCGGCGGCTTCGCGCCGAGCGCCTCCCACAGCAACTGCTGCTTCGGCGTGTTCGACAGGTGCTCCTCGCCACGGATGACCTGCGTGATGCCCTCGTCCAGGTCGTCGACCACGTTGGCGATCAGGAACACCGGGGACCCATCACCGCGGGCGATCACGAAGTCCTCGATCGCACTGTTCGGGAACGCCGGCTCCCCGCGGATCAAGTCGACCACGACGGTCTCGCCCTCGTCCGGGGTCCGGAACCGCATCGCACGGCCCTCTTCGAAGGCCAGCCCGCGCGCCCGGCAGAACCCGTCGTAGCCCAGGTGGTCCGAGCCCGTACGCTCCTTCAACTGCTCCCGGGTGCAGTCGCAGTAGTACGCCCGGCCAGCCGCGAAGAGCTGCTGAGCCGCCTCACTGTGCCGGTCGGCGTTGTGTGACTGGAAGTACGGCCCCTCGAAGGCCGCGTCCTCGCCATGAATACCGATCGCCGCAAGTGCGCTGATGATCCCGTCGATCCACTCCGGCTTGTTCCGGGCCGCGTCGGTGTCCTCGATCCGCAGGACGAACGTGCCGCCGGACTGTCGCGCCACTGCCCAGTTGTAGAGAGCGGACCGTGCACCACCGACATGGAACATACCGGTCGGAGACGGGGCGAAACGAACGCGAACCGGGGCAGTAGACATGTGCTCCAGGGTACCGACGCCGGGCACCCGTCCTGGACCATTCCGCGTACCCCCGCACCGCCTTTCTCCGGCAGCCCTCGCCCTGGCCCGCAGGTGAGCGGGGGAACGCACGCTGAGTTAGCTTTCCTGCTCACACCGCCTCAACCGCTCACACTGCGCCCGTGGCATCTTCACTCCCGTCGAACTCATCGTTCTCAATCTCCACATCGTCGACCTTGACCACCAGATCGCTGCTGGAGTCAGACAGTTCCAGACCGAGCCACCCCTTGAGTCGGGTGTAGGCCAGCCGTAGGAGGACAACAGCACGCTGATCCATGAACGCCGGATTCAACTCGTCCTCACGCTGGCCCAGTGCACGCAGGTGTGGGAGGTAGCGCGACAGGGCCGTGAGATCTTCAGTCGACTGCGCGAAAGTCAAGCCGGAACTGGTGAGGATCGACTTGGCGTCATCGGCCGTCGGGGCACCAAGTGCCGCGTACAGGACCTTCTTCTCGTTCCAAGGCCGCGAACTGAGAGACGCATTGGCGGCATTTGGTGCCAGGACCAGATTGCCCAGCTTGTGGACGGTCTCCTTATCGCTGTAGAAATCCTCGTCCCACCCGCTCGTGGCCTGCTGCGGTGCGATGTGCTCAACCGTGAGGTGTGTCTCGTCCGCCCAACCGTCTGCAGTGAAGCACGAGGCGACCCCCGCCTTGCCTTGGATAATCAGTCCCGGATTCCCCGGATCTTCAATTGTGTCATGATACGCAGCCAGAAGAAGAAAACGTGTCAGCGGGCGGGCCATTTTATAGAGCGGCAACGCAGAAGCATCCGCCAAGAATGAGGGCAGGTTTGGGATGGCACCGTGCTTAGGGTGCAACAAGCGCGCCACAAGTTCCTTCTTCAGCGCCTCGGCGTCGACGGCCGGATCAGAGCTCAATACAGTGGGCACTGCCGACTGGCGAGCGAGCGGAACCATTCCCGTGAGCGAGGGACCGGCCATTACTGCCCGGTACTGGCTATCGATGTTACCCGTGCCACGCCGGGTTGATCGCCAGAAGACCGTAAAGGCAGTGATAGCTTTGATTGCCTTCTCGAACTCGGCGATGCGCTTTCCCCTCGCCTCCCCTTCGTCCGCGTGGACAGCCTCCGAGTAGAAGCGCACAAGTGGCGCGATGGCAATGGTGTGATTGAGCTTGTCGAGGAAGCCCAGACACAACTTAACGGCATCCGTCATGGCAGTCGCTTCTAGCCCGGGTAGCGCGCGAGGAGAGTTATTCGTGGACTCCCAGGCATTCCCAACAAAGGCCGCAGTGTCGCGCAGGTGGCGCAAATAAGCGCTGCGTTCATCCGCCGAGTCCTTGTGGCCCTCAAAGGTATCGCGCATGTAGACCCTCTGATCCGGAAGGCGCTTGGAGAGCTTCTCTCCGGTCTCCGCCAACGCGAAAGTGACCAGCAGGTCTCGAGTTGCGTTCTGGAGCTTGTCTCCGACGTCGAAACGGTCCAGATAGCCCTGAACTTCCTTCATGTACGCGTGCGCGTCTGATTCCTGGTAATCCTGAATCTTCTCTGCCATCACCACGCGAGGGAGGAAGGTCTCGAAGGCGGTCAGAGGCTCGCCCGTGGTATTCAATGACTCGAAGATCGTGAAGGCGTAGTCCTCGTCCTTGCCCTGCACGACAGTCAGAGCGATGCGGTTCAAGCCATAGGCGGCAAACATGACGAGTCGCATCAGCTCCGCCTCAGGCTCGTCTTCCAACCCCCCAATCCAAGCACAGAGCTCGGAGTCGAGTTCGTGATTAAAGAGCGCACGCTGGAATTCAATGTTGGTGGCAAGGGTTGCTAGCGGCGGCAGATCCTCCAGCTCCTCGATAGTTTTCCTCTGCGAGAGCTTGGTCAATCCGATGCGGATCTCATTGAACCTCTTGATGAGGTCGCCTTCACCTTCACCTGCATTCTGCCGCGCCGCCGGCTTGAAGTCCGTCGGCTTAGAGTCTGCCGACTCGTTATCGACTAGCAATGAGTACTGGTAGATAAGGTTGGCGATCGGCGACTCATACTGCTTGAGCTTCTCATCCCTGGCCCACTGATCTACGAAGGCTCGAATGAGGCGCGGATAGATCGGCGTAGTTCCGAAGTTCTTTCGCTCATAGAACGCCGCCCCAAGCATCTGAAGAATGTCGCTCGTTTCTGAGTAGAGGTGAGTCCGAGCACTGTCGGTCGGATCCAGCGCTTTCCCCTTGAAAACCTTCCATGCACGCTGACGAATGAGGTTATGCAGGCCGACCAGCAGGATAAGAAGGCTCGACAAACGCTGCTGTCCATCGATCACGGTAAGGACCTTGGACGGGACCTCGGACTTGACAATTGGCTTCACCGTGACATGATTAACATCATGAATGGTGATAACGGTCCCCAAGAAGGTGAAGCTATCTGGTGCCTTACCTAGATTCTTGAGGCCATGCAGTGTATCGTCGAGCAATTTCTCGACCTTGTCTTTACCCCAGCCATACGGGCGCTGATAGGGCGGAAGATAGAGGCCCAAACCATTGTCAGAAAGTAGCTCGCGAACACTCTTACTCTGCGCCTCGAATATTTCCTTGGCCTGCGTAGGCATGCATAGCCCCTTTTCGTTTAGCAGGTTCGTTCAGATCAGATACGGAATCACCTTAGAAGGGACCTGTAATCTGCATTTCAGCTCAACGATCGCGCAATTGATGCCGCAAAGCAAAATGACAGCACCGAGGAAACAGGTAAGGGGCGCAGAGCCCCTGACTGGGCACATCGAGGAACTGGGAAGTTGACATCCGCACCACATCAAAAACCCGCGAGTTTCCATATCCCCGGTTTCTCTCCGTCACCGCCCCGCACCTGTGCGCGAGTTGTCACTCATGGTGGCATATGAGTGGTCGACAGGGGTAGCAGGAGCGCGCATGAACCCATCATGCCCCAAATGTGATGTTACGTCACTCCATCACGGAGAAACTCGACTTGCCGTGGGCGAGTGCGATGCGTCCCTTCGGGAGCCCAGGGACAGAGTCTGGACAAGGTCATAACCGCAAGCGGGCCAAGCTTGATTGGAGCCGGGAAAGCAACAGCGGCCCCAGCTCGTGCTGCTGGGGCCGCTGTGTGTCGTTTCGGGTCAGAGGTGGCAGACGGAGCAGCCGGCCTCATCGTCGTCTGAGTCAAGTGCGTCGGAAAGGACCTCTAGCAAGGGGCGGTTGGGCTTGATGCGCTTGGCTGCGCGTTCAAGGGCCGCCTCGTGTTTGGCCTCAATCTCGTCCTTGCGCTCTATCAGCTCCGGCAGCGACTCGCCCTGTGACCAGGTGTAGTTGCGGCCCTTCATAGCCGTGTGGCGGAACCGGACCTTGTCTTCGTACTCGACGGCCTTGTCGTACAGGTCGGGGTGGCGCTCCTTGAGGCCGACCCACTCGTGCTTGCGCTGGAAGAAGCAGAAGTAGCAGCCCGAACGCGTACGCCACTCGTAGTAGCCGGGGAGTCCAATGCCAGCTTCGTCGAGGATGCGCATCACGCCGTCCTTGTCGACGCCATCCTCACGGAAGGGGAAGACGGCATCAATGTTCGGCTTGGTGCTGACGTAGCCGAGGCGGTTCTCGTCAGCACGGATGGCCACATAGGAGATGACCTTGTCGTCGCCGACCCACTCCTCCAGCGGCTTGATCTTCAGATTTTTCGTGCACCAGCGCATCTGCGGGCTGGGAAGGGTGCCTTGGTAGACCTCCATCCAGTGATCGAAGTCCCGGTCGGCATTGAGTCGCTCGATGGGCTTACCGAGGGCTGCTTCCAACCGGTTGAGGTACTCGTACGTCTCTGGTAGTTCAGCACCGGTGTCGCAGAAGAAGTACTCCATCTCCGGCACACGATCGCGCATGTAGATGGCAAGCGCCGACGAGTCCTTGCCACCTGAGATACCCAGGACGTGGCGAACCTTCTCCTGGGTGACTGGGTCCGTCATGCCCCCTCCTTGGTTTCAGTTGCTGTGACAGACGGCCCGTCGGCAACTCGTTGTGCGAGAGCGGCGAGCAGGATCCGTGCGCCGTCGGGTCCGAGGGCCTGCTCAGCCTGCTGCAGCACGTCGGCCGCGAGCTGGTCAGCCTGGCCTCGGGACTGTTCTGGCACGTAGATCAGCGTCCGTCGTTCCGCTCCTGTCTTGTCCGTCAAGGTCAACAGCCGCGTCTCCAGATTTACTTCCTGCTCGCGGGTCTCGCTGCTGTCCTGGTAAAGGTGGGCGACGCGGTCGAGGGATGCGGACATCTCGCGTGCAAGGCGGGGGAACATGCCTGCGTCTCGGTCGTCCCAGTCTCCGAGTGCCTTGTTGGTGAGACGGACGACAATCGGGTCGAGCCAGTCCTCGTCAGCGAGGCTCTCGCTGAGCACGAAGTCGACGAAGCCCCGTAGTTCCGAGTTCAGTGACACCGTGGCGAAGCCACTCAGCCGCGCGGCCAGTGTCGACCGCAGTTCGGGAAGAGTCGTGGGCAGACGGAACTCTTCGGCGAGAACCGAGACTACTTCTTCCCGCAGCGTGCGTTCGATTCCGGTGATCTCGTCTGCCGCTGCGGTCAGCCTGTCGGCGTACTCCGTGGCGGCTGCCGCGTTGGCGCGGGTCCCGGCTTCGATGGGAGCGAGGCCCAGCGCCTTGGGCAAAGCCCGGAAGAGCAGGTCGTCCGGATCTTGGGAGTTTTCCAGGGCGTTGCGCACGGCGAGTGCATCCGGAGAGATGCGCTTGGTCTTGCGAGCGTAGCTGTTCAAAACCATGACGCGTTCGAGCAACGCCCTGGCTACGGACAGCAGATCTGGGTTACGCAGTGCCTGTGAGCGTGGGGGTTCGACATTCAGAGACACCAGGAGCTTCTTGATCACACTGGAGCGCTGCCCCTGTCCGACCGGCGTGTATTTCACGTCGAAACGGGCCGGTGCGGCGAGGATGCGGTCGACGACCTCCGGCGTCAGCCGAGGCAGGTAGGAGCCCTCTTCGAAGAGGGCGACATCGTGTCGGCGGATCACCAGGGCGGTGACGACCAGTAGCGGCCAGATACCGGCCTTCACCCCGTAGGGCGGGCTCATCAGGACCCGGATGATGTGGTCGAGGCTGGTACGCCGGGTTGCTGCGTCCAGCGCCTCCTGCAGCGCCTCCCAGACGGGCTGGGCATGCTCGTGGCCCTTGCCTGGAGCGGAGAAGCCGTACGGCAGCAGGCTGTTGGGGGAATTCTCTGCCTGGATTGTGCCGTTGGCCCGGTGCAGGCCGAGGTAGGCCAGCGCGCCGCTGTAGATGGCTCGCTCCGGACCGTATCTTCCGGCCGTCGCGTCGAAGCCCAGGTATTGCTCGCCGGAGCGGGTGAGCATCGCGTCCAGCACATCGCTTCGGGCACGAGCGGCGTTGCTGGTGAGTGAGTGCCGTCCGAGCATCTCGTTGCGAATGTGCGGGGTCTGCGGGAAGACACTTTCGCAGGCGAGGGAGACAAGGCCGCTGAGGCTGCGGGCTGGCAGGCCCGAGCTGTAGGGAGACATCTCAGGGGCCAGGCCGGCCTTCCACAGATCCCAAGTGGCGTCCTGGGTCGGCGGGTAGAAGGCCGTCTGGATGACCTCCCGCAGCTCGGCCTCCGCCTGGACGGCGCGGTCGGTAACCTCGCGCCGGGCGACGTGATCGAGTTCCTTGTCTTCGAGCAGCTCTTTCAGGGCGATGAGGTGCGTGGCGGAGTTGAGTACCACGTCGGGGTGGGTAGTTGTTCCGAGGATCACAGGCAGCGTCGAGTTGACGGTGGGCAGCTGGTCCCGGGGGCCGAGGTGGAAGACTAGGAGGCCGTCGGCCGGGTCCTTCAGCTCGTCCGGCGCCTGGATTTCGCGGGTTTCTGGGCCGCTGACGGCAGTGAGAAACACCCGCATCATCCCGGTGACCTGGCTATGGCGGCCGGCGACCACGGCGCTGGGGAGGTGTGCGCCAAGGCGCTGGACGATGGAGGCATCGTCCAGGTGACTGATGATCTCCTTCAGGCGGGCGTCGATGTCGAAGTCTGTGCCCTGCCAGACGCGGTACTCACCGCTGAACTCCCGGTGGACGAGGAAGCCGCGGCGGACGAGGTCTGCGAGCTGCTCCTCAAGGCGGGCGAAAGCGTCCGCGTCGGCCAGATCGGTAGGGTCGTGGAGCGCGAGGTGGATCATCTCGCTGGTAGCGCTGAGCGCGCCGTCGGCATCAATGAGGTTCAGAACGCCGATGGTCTTCAGCAGCGCCTGATCTGCGTCGGGCAGTCCATTGGCTTCCTTGATACGCGCGTCGACTTCGATCCAGCGGCCGGCGTTGGAGGCCGCGAGCAGCGAGGTCCGGCCGGAGTTGAGGAAGTAGTCGTACAGCTGTGGCAGCTGCACTGTGCTGGCGAGTTCGGCATCCCGCCGGGAGTGTGCGGCCAGCGAGTCGCGGACGGTGTTGGGTTCTCCGCTGTTGAGGAAACCCGACAGGCTGCGGTCGTGCTGGCCGATCTGCGCCGCCAGGATCGGCGCAGCGATCGCCGTCAGTGGGTGCAACGGGTAGAGGCCCGCGAAGTCGTCGCTGGCCAGCTCGGTAAGGACGTTCAGACCGTGGTTCTTCCACGCGAGGGCTGATGCCTGGGCCGAGGCGCGGATGAGGTCCTGGCCCACTGCGTCGACTGCGGAGTGGTCGAGACGCCGGCGCAAGAGCTGTAGGGAGTCGCCGTGGTGCGGGACGAAGGTGACGTCCTCGAAGCGACCCTGGATCTTTGCCCATTCGCGGATCTTGAGCTCACTGGACCGTGACGCGTAGTCCATGAACGACAGGTGCTGCAGGGTGACCAAGAAGACGGGCAGGCCGTTGGTCCCGGCGCTGTGCTCGGCGAGCTCCTGCAGGAGGAAGAGGTCGTGCTCGGCGCCGGAGAATTCGTTGTGCCCGGCAAGGTGTTCCAGGGTCTTGCCGAACTCATCGATGATCAGCAAGAGCGGCTGCTGATTGTCGGTCAGGGCCTTGATAGCAGCCATGACCTGGTTCGTCTTCGGCCCGGTCGTCGTCGGGTCTTCGCAGGCCGCAAGTGCTGCGGCAATGTTCTTCGGAATACGCTTGCCCCAGCGGCGCTTTGCCGCGGTCTCCAGCGCACGGGTCACAGTGTCGACCAGCGGTTCACGCCTCGCGGTGGCCACGGCTCCGAGGAACCCGGTTCCCGTCCGCTCAGCCCGAGCTGTGGCGAGACGCTCGGCGAGGGCTGGGCTAGTGTCCGCAAGGATCTGGTGAGCCTCGTCGCGGCGGTCCTCGTCGCGGCCGAGAAGCGCTTCGATCAGGTTAGCCAGCGTGGACTTCCCGGAGCCGTAAGGTCCGGTGAAGGACCACGCGCGGGGACGCCTCAGGTCGCTGACTGCGTTGGCGATGCGCTCCAGTACGTCAACTGCCTTCGCGCCGACATACGGTCCATGCAGTTCGTCCTCGACGTCGCGTTCGAGGTTGGTCGACCGCATCTGGGAGCCGACCAGTTCGATTCCGGACGGGAACTGAGGGATTGCCTCGTCTTGTGGAGTGCGGGAGGTCAGCGTGGGAGCTGCGGTGGTCACGCGTTCTCCTGAGTCGTGAGCTGGTCGTGCTGGGGCTTACGTTCGGCCTTCTCGGCCTTCTCGGCCTTCTCTGCTTCGGCCAACTGCGGGTACTGCGCGCTCCATTCGTCCCGGGTGGGAAAGCCGGGGCGCCGGGTGACATGGTCGTACTGCTCGTCGAGGATGTCCCAGGCGAGTGCCCTCGGATCGCTGGAGAAGGACATGGTCCGCTGGCCGACGGCGTCCACCCGGTTGAGTTCCGGACGGCCCACGGCGACCTTGTCGAGGGCGGCGACGATCTCAGGCTCGCGGACCCGGAAGGCCCGGCCTGGCGCTCCGGGCTCGTTGGCAAGCCGCGCCAGAGAGATGGAGCCTGAACCCTGGGTGTCGCGGGCGGCGTAGTCGAGGCAGGCGTAGACCAGGACGTGGGCCGGGAGAGAGGTGCGCGTGCCAGTGGTGAACTGCCACTCCTGCTTTCCCCGGGTGCCCACGGAGGTCAGCAAGTCCAGCTCACGGAAAGGACAGGCCAATAGGTCTTCATAGGTGGCACGGGAACCGCTCTGTTCGACGGGCGCGCGCGTATACATCTTGGTCAGGCACTCGACGTCCCGGGTGATCGACGCCTCCACCGGTCCATCACTGAAGGAGAAATTGACATGCCGCGTCACGACCTGCGTCATATCCGCGACAGTGAAGCGAGAGAACGGAGCAAGGTGAAACGCTGTGTACCACGCGGGGGCCCAGCATTTGGCGCCCGGCCGCGACGATACGAGCCACCAGTGCAACAGCCACAAGCTGCCGGATTCCTCAAGGTAGGGATCGGCGCCATCCTTCTCGTCGAGCAGCCACCGCGCTTCCCAAGTCGGGGACGCGTACTGGGCCTTCGTCTTACCCGCCGGGTCGGCGTGCTCGCGGGTCAACTTGAACGCCTTTGACCAGTACCGCATGGCATGGACCATGTTCTTACCCACGCCGAGCAGGACCGGAGCATCTTCGGCAAGAAAAGCAGCAGGATTGTCCTTGACCTGCATATATGCCTTATGCAGCCAGCCGAAGCGGGGGGCGAAGGTCTCATGGCGCGCGAAGCTGGAATGTGCGGCTTCCGCGAGCCTGCTGTCTGCCATACGAGGGCCTCTCAATACAAGAAGAGATAAGGGGAACTGCTGAAGTCAGTGAGCAGCGGCGCCGACTGTCGTCGCCATAGCGGCGCGCACCTGGTGGACCGCATGAACCACCGCCTCGGCAGCTGCGGCGGTCTCGTCTGCGGTTGTGGCGTAGCCGAGGGAGAAGCGCACAGTGCACTCTGCTTCCTCTCGGCTCAGTCCCATAGCGAGCAAGACGTGGCTGGGAGTTGGGGCTCCCGAGGCGCAGGCGCTTCCGTCGGATGCGGCTATGTGCGGCATGGCAGCCATGACTGCGTCAGCCGGAGCACCCACAAAAGTGATGCTCGCCACACCAGGCAGCCGGGGAGCTTGTTGCCCGTTGATACGGCATCCGCCCACAGCCGTGGTCACCATGCGTTCGAGCTGATCGCGCAGTTGAGTAACGCGGGCGACGTCGTCGGCAAGGTCACGCCTGACGGCCGCAGCGGCAGCTCCGGCACCAGCGATCCCGGGCACGTTGAGGGTGCCGGCCCTCCACCCCTTTTCCTGCCCACCACCGGTGATCAGCGGCCTGAACGGCAACGGTGTACCGCGTCGTACGAACAGTGCGCCAACGCCTTGAGGGCCACCGAACTTGTGGGCCGACAGGGACAGCAGATCGACGTCCACTTCGCAAAGGTCCAAGGGCAGCCGACCGATCATCTGCGTGGCGTCCGTGTGGACCAGCGCGTCTGCGGCATGCGCCGCCTTGACGACCGGCGCGAGGTCGGTGAGAACCCCGGTTTCATTATTGGCCGCCATCAGGGAGACGAGACCGACGTCGCCCCGGCCGAGCTCTTCTTCCAGTGCCACGGTTTCCACCAGCCCGTCCGCCCGCATCGGCAAGACGGTCAGTGATCCCGGCTCGTTTTGGGCCAGATCTCGGGCTGTCTCCAGCACCGCAGGGTGCTCTGCACCACTCGTTAGAATCCGCGCTCCGCGGCGGTGAGCCGCGCGCAGCGCGAGGTTGTTCGCTTCGGTTGCCCCCGACGTGAAAATGATCTCCCCGGGCGAGCAGTTCAACAGGTCAGCAAGGTGCCGACGAGCGACCTCCACGCGATGGGCGGCATCCTGGCCGGGATGATGCACACTCGACGCGTTACCAACGGCCTGCAGGGCGTCCACAACGGCCGCCAACGCCTCGGGCCGAATTGGCGCCGTCGCGTTGTAGTCGAGATACGCCGAAACCGGCCCATCAGACTCATCCCTCATGCCCCACCTCGTCTCGCTCAGCACCGCACACAATCTACTCCTGGTGGAACCCGGACGTGTGCACCGGGGGCAGGACCAGGAGTGAGTCGCGATCGTAGTGATCGAGATCGATCAGTCCGCGAAACCGACACTCGGGCCGGAGCGCAAACTGTAACTCGAACTAATGTTCCATATCGCTTGGGTGCCTGCACTCGATACCGGGAAAGGACATCGACACAGAGGCGGCACGCGATCCCTTATGGGGCCTACCGCACCTCGTCAGCGCCCCTGAGCTGCAAATATCAATCGCCGAGATCCGAGTGTCAGTGCGTGGGTTTATGGTGATCGGGTGCTGTAACTCTGGGGCGACTCAGAGTTGCGGGCAGCTCTGCATGCACAGAACTGGGGTGGGTGCTCCGCAAGTTGACGGTCATTCAGACATTAGGGGAAATCTCCCCTGCTGCGCAGGGGTGGTGAATCGATGACAGCGTGGTCGCCCGGCCTGTCCTTCCAAGCCGTGTTGGACAGCGCTCCCATGCCGTACATCCGTAAGCGGCTCGGCAAGCACATGTGCGCTCTGCTCGACCTCATCGACGGCGGAAGCGCCGGCGATGAGCGGCTCCGAGCAGTCGCTGCCGTAGCGGTGGACGCCGAGAAGCTCGTGTCAGATCAGACGGACCGCGAGGAGCTGCTGCGGCTCTTGCCCGCCGACAAGCAGAAGGAGCTTGCCCAACGTCTTGGGGCGGACAGCGCGGGCAACAATGCCCTGGTTTACCTGGGCGGCCTGAAGTGGGCGAGTGAACAACAGCGGGAGCTGCTGGAGTTCTTCGGCTTCAGCGTCGACAGGGCGCCTGCGCTGCCTCCGCTCATTCGGCAAGCCTCCGAACCCGAGTACGGGTTGTTCCCCCACCAACGGCGCGCAGCAGCACGCGTGAAGGAGCTGCTGTACGACGGACCGCGGCGGGTTGTCCTTCACCTACCGACAGGTGTTGGCAAGACCCGGACCGGAATGAACCTGATCGCCGACCATCTGCGGCAGCACGAGCCCACTCTCGTGGTCTGGCTGGCGCGTGGGCAGGAACTGCTGGAGCAGGCGGCTGCGGAGTTCGAGCGCGCGTGGTCCAAGCTCGGCGACCGTCCAATTGCGGTCGTCCGGATGTGGGGTGAGGCGCCCACCGATGTGGAGGCGCTGACAGACGGCCTTGTCATCCTGGGGCTGGAGAAGTCCGTCTCCGCGGACAAGAGTGATCCGGAGCTTCTCCGCAAACTCGCATCGCGCAGCACTCTCACAGTCTTCGACGAGGCTCATCAGATCATCGCGCCGACCTACCAGCGAGTGGTGGACGCCCTCACCATCCGCCCCGATGCCAGCTTGCTGGGCCTGACGGCCACCCCTGGCCGGACCTGGGCGGACGTCACGCAAGATGAGCGGCTGTCGGACTTCTTCGCCCGCCAGAAGGTCATGCTGCAGATCGACGGATACAGCAACCCGGTAACCGCCCTCATCGAACAGGGCTACCTGGCCAAGCCCATCATGAAGACCGTCGCCTCCGAAGCTGGCCTGCATCTGTCCGCGCGCGATCAGCGACTGCTCGCGAAGTCCTTTGACATCCCGTCGGACATCATCGCGTCGCTGGCCAGCGACGAGCAGTGGAACCTCAAGGTTGTCCAGACCGTGCTGGAGCTACTGGAACGCCAGCACCGCAGGATCCTGGTATTCGCAGCCTCCGTTGACCATTGCCGCCTGATCGCCGCCGTCTTGTCGGCACTCGGCCTCGACGCCGACTTCGTCACCGGCGAGTCCTCTCCCCGGCACCGGAACGACGCCATCAGACGCTTCAAGGGCACCGGCCGACGCCCCATGATTCTGTGCAACTTCGGGGTCCTGACCACAGGCTTCGATGCCCCGGCGGCCAGTGCTGCCATCATCGCCCGACCGACCAAGTCGCTGGTCCTGTATAGCCAGATGGTTGGCCGGGTCATCCGAGGCCCCAAGGCCGGAGGAACCGTAACCTGCGAGATCGTCACCGTTGTCGACCCGGAGCTGCCCGGGTTCGGGGACGTAGCCGAGGCATTCACCAACTGGGAAGACGTATGGGAGACCGCGTGACCGGCGAGGGAAGCAAATACCGGATCGTCAGCCCTTCGCTGACTGTCAAGGCCATGCGCGACAGCGGCTACAAGAACACCGCCTACGCGCTCGCCGAGCTGATCGACAACAGCATCGACGCGGAAGCCACACTGGTTCAGGTCTTCGCCTGTGAGAGCCCGGTGCAGGGCACCACCCAGATGAGGCACCGGGTGGACGCCATAGCTGTCCTTGACAACGGCAAGGGCATGGACACCGAACTGCTGCGGCGCGCCCTGAAGTACGGCGATGGCCTCGGGGGCGACCGCAACCGCATCGGGCGCTTCGGCATGGGGCTGCCCAACTCCAGCATGTCCCAGTGCACCAAGGTCGAGGTCTGGTCCTGGACCAATGGGTCCCCGAACGCCATGTACACCTACCTCGATCTTGAGGAGATCAACGGCGGACTCGACGACGTCCCCAGTCCCGTACACCACCCCGTGCCGGAGTATTGGAGCGACCTCAGCGAGGCACCGCTGGGCACCACCGGCACCCTCGTAGTCTGGTCGGACCTTGACCGGGTCAAATGGCACGGCGCCGGCGCCACCCTGCGGAACACTGCCGAGCTGATCGGCCGTGTGTACCGGCACTACCTCCACGACGGCAGGGTGGAGATCAAGATGGCGCCGGTCCGCGCAGGAAAGGTCCTCGAAGGAGACAACGGGGCGTACTTCGCTGAGCCCAACGACCCCCTGTACCTCATGGACTCAACGGGGACGCCGCCCCCGTTCGGGAACAAGCCCATGTTCGAGCCCTTCGACATGGGCAACGAGAAGGAGCCCGGGGTCGCCTACTTCCCGATCACGGTCGACGGGACGAAGCACAACGTGAAGGTGCGGGCATCCATCGCCCGGCCTGAGGCCCGCCGTGCCGACGTCGAAGGTCACCCGTGGCCCGACAACGCGAACCCCAACCGAGACGCTGGTTTCCACCCATGGGGTCAGCATGCTCGACGGAACATCGGGATTTCCCTGGTCCGGCAGGGGCGCGAACTCGACCTCGATTCCAAGTGGGCCATCGGGTACGACCCGGTCGAGCGCTGGTGGGGCATCGAGGTGGAATTTCCCCCGGAGCTCGACGACATCTTCGGAGTAACCAACAACAAGCAGACCGCCACGGTCTTCTCGTCTCTCGCGCACTTCGACTGGACGGCCGAGGCCGAGGGGGACGAAACGCCCAAGGCATTCAAGGACCGCATCGCCGAATTCGGCGACCCGCGCCTGCCCCTGATCGATCTCGCGCTCTACCTGGAGAAGAATCTTCTGCCCAAAATGCGGCGGAAGCTGAAGCAGCACACGCTGGGCAACCGGGGAGGCAAGAAGCGCCACGAGGACGTCGTCACATCCAAGGCCACGGACGCGGTGAAGCGCCGGCAGGAGGACGGTCACACGGGAACGACCGACCGCCTGGCAGAGGAGGCCACCGAGAACGACAAGCGCCAGGAGCAGTTCGCGGCGCTCACCGAGCGGCACCACCTCGACGAGGACACCGCCCAGTCCATGGTCGACGAGGCACTGGAGAAAGACTGGCGTGTCCGCTGGATCTCCAGCCCGCAGGACTCCACGGCGTTCTTCAACATCGACCTCATGGCCGGCATGCTGCAGGTGATCTTCAACACCGAACACCCGCTGCACAGCGAGCTGATGACCGTCCTTGAGGACGTGCCCGAAAACGCGAGCGAGACCGAACTCCGCCAACGCCTGGCCCGCGCCTCCGACACCTTCAAACTCCTCGTCTTCTCCTGGGCCCGCATGGAGGACGAGATCCCCAACAAGCGAGACCGGGCCAGGATCTCGGACGCCCGGCGCGACTGGGGTCGCTACGCCCGCGACTTCATCGAAGACGGGAGCGATGACGAGTGACGCAGCCGGACCACGTCTGGCAGCAGATAGCTGACCTGATGAAGCGCGCCACCACGCGAGTGATCCTCGTGGCGCCCTTCGTCAAGAAGGCCGTCTTCGAAGAGACCCTCGCCTCGGTACCGACCTCCGTGGAGAAGATCGAATGCGTCACGCGCTGGACTCCGGCGGAAGTAGCCGCCGGAGTCTCCGACCCCGAGATCATCGAGGCAGCGGAGCGGGACGAACGCGTGCAGATCTCTCTCTGCCCGCCGTTGCATGCCAAGATCTACGTCGCCGACGACCGATGTCTGGTCGGATCGGCGAATCTGACCGGCAAGGCCACTGGTCGAGTCCCCAACGCCAACGTGGAGCTCTTGTTGGATGCACCCGTCACGCATCCTGAAGTGCAGCGCGTCCTCAGCCAGATCAACGCCCGCTCGACAGCGGCCACCCCCCTGGTGGCCGCCCTTGTTCGGCAACAAGCAGAACTGCTGAAGGAAGAACGCATCACACCCCCGGCCGAGGGCGAACCCGCCTCTCTCTGGTATCCAGAGACGAGGCGCCCGGAGAACGTGTTCGCGCTCTACAGCGGGCGAACACGATTCACCTCGCCGGTTGAGGCCGGCATCATCCAGGACCTTGCCATGCTCGATGTCCCGGCAGGTTTGGCGGAGCACGACTTCAACTCGGCAGTCGAAGTTCGGCTGCACGCCATCCCAGAACTCCACAAACTGCTCGTCGGCGAGCGCCTCGGCAACATCGAGCTCCAGAAGGCCATCGTGGACCGGACAGGAGAGCCCGAAGACCAGGCGCGGAGGACGACCGAGACACTCGCGGCCTGGCTACAGCACTTCGGCCGCTATTACACCGAGGTGGGCTCGTGGGAGCTGCGGCCAGGACGGGAGCACACTTAAGATCTGCGTGCACGGCGTGGCGCGGCGGAGCAACTCCCCCGCTCATCGCCACCCCACGGAGACGAAGGTGATGGGAAGGCCCTCTCATGGCACAGGTGCGGGTCCCGTTCCTACTGGGCCATGCCGAAATCGCCTCCCTCTATCGAGTAGAGCGCCAGACATCGCAGAAATGGCGGACAGAGGGCGCCCTCGCTGCACCTGACCTGATCGCGTCCGGCAACCCGTACTGGCTGCTAGCGACGGCGTTGCAGCTCGACGGTGTCGGCGACCGCCGGGTGGCGCAAGACCGGCTGACGTCCTACAAGGCCAGCATCCCCTGTGGCTACGACGTCCAGGACGAGCAGGACCTGCCTGTCGTCCTCGGCATCCAGGAGGTGGCCCGTGTCCTCGCCAGAGACGCGCAGGCGATCTCCCGATGGCGCAACCGTCGGCAGATCGCCGAGGCCGACCTGGTCCTCTCCGGCTCGCCTCTCTGGCTCCTGTCGAGCATCCTGGATGATGCACAACAGCGGCAGCGCACCATCCTCCCGTCCGAGGTCGAGCTCCTAAGCTCAGGCCACCGCGCCCCGCAGAAACCACGTGGCCGCAAGCAACGAGCGACCATCTCGCAACCGTCACTCAAAGCGCTACCCCCAGCTCGGACATTCACCAGTGCCGAACCGTCTGCTGCGACGGAGTTCCTGACAGCAGTCATGGCGGAGGGACACTCCGTAATCATCGAGCCACGGCCTTAGCTCGCCTTCCGTTCCGAATTGAGGCGGACTCCCGAAAGAACGCAGCGCCGCCCACATAGCAGTGTTCGCCGACAGCTGCGAGAGAAACACTTGATTTTTAAAATCCCTATCCATACTGTCTCTCACATGGCGAACTTGTCACGCACACCCGGAGCCCATCACGACAACACAACGGAAACCGGCCCACAGGCCGTCATCGACCGAGCCGCTCACCGGTCAGGTGGCCGCCCAATGAAGGTCGTCTCCTACGGAGGCGGTGTCCAGAGCACAGCCCTTCTCGTGCTGGCCGCCCAGGGGGAGATCAACTTCCGCACATTCCTGTTCGCCAACGTCGGCGACGATAGCGAGCATCCGGCGACCCTCGCGTACGTTCGCGACATCGCTATCCCATACGCGACACGTGTGGGAGTGGACATCCACGAGCTCAAGCGACGCCGACGCGATGGGGCCACGGAAACGCTCATGCAGCGGCTGAACCGGCCGGACACCCGGTCGATTCCCATCCCGGTCCGCATGGCCAACGGCGCACCCGGCCGCCGCAACTGCACAGCCGACTTTAAGATCAAGGTAGTCGGGCGGTGGCTACGGGAGCACGGCGCCACCGCCGACGACCCGGCGGAAGTGGCCATCGGCATATCACTCGACGAAATCCATCGCGCCAACCGCCGGCGGCGGGAAGCCCACGAGGTCATCGAATACCCCCTCCTCGACCTCGGGCTACGCCGGGACGACTGCGAGCGCGTCATAGCCGAGGCCGGCCTGCCTGTGCCGCCCAAGAGCTCCTGCTTCTTCTGCCCCTTCCGTACCATCGACGCCTGGCGCCACCAGCGTCGGCACGAGCCAGAGTTGTTCTCTCAGTCGGTCCGGCTGGAGGAGACGATCAACCGACGGCGGTCCGCACTCGGGCGGGATGCCGTGTATCTCACGCGGTACGGGGTCCCACTCGCTCAAGCCATCCCCGACAAGAACCCTGGGGAAGTGGACACCGATGAGGACGAGGGGGCATGCGACTCCGGCTGGTGCATGACCTGATACGTGTCGAGCAGGCCACGGCGGGTGGGCCCGAAAGCATCGCTTCGGGCCCACCCGCCGGTTGGCTCCAGGGTTGCCAACATTGCCACCATGGGGCACTGCAGGCGGCGGAATCAGAGCTCGGGCGGCTCGCCGGGCTGCAGGTGCAGAACGGCGAGGTACTCGCCGTAGGGCATCTCTCCATCTACCCAGCGGCTGCCGCCTGAGGGGTCGGGAATCCACATGCCGTCGAGGAGGTACTTGTCGTCGAAGTCAGCGACGCGGTCCTCCTTCACCGCTGCCGCCAGGAGCAACTGCATCGCCAGCATCAGCATCGTGCAGGCTTCCTTGACCGCGCAGACCTCGGCGTGCCCTGTAGGAAAGACCTTCCCGTCCTCGTCACTGTCCGGCTCAGGCACGGAAGCGCATCCCCGGACGGCCATCTCGTGCAGGGCAATCGCCTGAGTCACCGCTGCCGCCACCGACGTGTCGACGCCCGATGCACCGTCCGGTACGTGTGTCCGCAGATGGTCGGCGACCGCTTGAGCGTGAACAAGCCATGCACCGACGTGTTGGTGCAGCTGCTGCTCGGCGGTCTCGACAGCCAGCCCCGGCTCCACCGTGTCCGGGTACAGCAACCGGACAAATCCTTCGAGCGCCGCGCGCAGGTAGCCGAGACGGATCTGGTGCTGCTGCCACTCCTCCATCATCTCGGTCCAAACGGCGTCGAAGTCGAGGCCCGCCGAGCACATGCCGCCGTCGTCGTACGACATGTCGAATGTCACCGCCCGCAGGCCCTGGGCAAGGCGCAGCCACTTGTAGGCCGTGTCCCAGTTGTTCTGCGCCCCGGGGGCTCCATTGACGGCAGAGGCGTGCTCCACCCAGTCGGTGAGTTCACGGACGTGGTCCTCTGGCTCGGACAGCGCGAGGGTAGGCAGCGTGCGATATGAGGGCAGGCAAAGGCCCTCCGCCTGGGGAGTGGTCATGGGTGCAGCGTGGCACACGGCACTGACAATCGCTCCATGCTGAGTGCCGGTGCCATGCTCAAGTGCTGGTGGTGCGCCGTACGAGCCGGTGGCCTCGCAACTCCCGTTCACAACGTACGAGTTCGCGTTCCCAGCCTTCTTCCGTGCCGATCAGGTGCGGGCTCTCGTACAGGCCGGCGCGTACCTCGGCGTCAGTGAGCCGCCGGTACTTGGGTGCGTCGGGATCATCCTCGGCGAGGAACTCGTGTTTGCGGTGCAGCAAGGGACGGTTGGTGGAGTCCGCGTACGAAGTGAAGGAGGATTTAAGGGTTTTCAGGTCGACGGCGTACGAGGCCACGATACGCGGGTGGGGATCCGAGTCGAACCGGGGATAGTCGAGCCAGCTGACGCCACGGCCCTGGTGGCGGAGTTTGACAACAGACCACTCCCCGGGACGGCCGGCAGCGACGCTCGCGCACTGCTCGTACAAACGCAGCACGGCAGGGATCCGGTGGAGCGCCCGGCGGTGAACGTACAAGGCAGTCGCCGTGAACTTGCCAGCGATCGATCCGTTCATCGCTCGGCGGACGTAGGCATCATCTCGCAGCTTGAACAGCAGGCGATCGGCTCGCTGGCACGCCTCGGTGTATGAGGGGAAGAACGCCCGGATGTCCAGCTGTACAGGCAGGGGCAGGCTACTCATGGGGCCTCGGCCGTGGAACAGTTCGAGGGCGAGGAAGAGCAGCGTATCGAGGGCTCCACGTTCGGCGCTCCGTTCTACCTTGACAGGGTCCGCTTCCTGCTCGGCGAGGCGCTTCAGTTCGCCGGGGCGCAGGTGGCCGAGCAGTCGGATGGTGGGCTGCGGCATTTCCTCAAGTTGAGGCATCCGACCGCGCTGTTCGAGATGAGCGACGACGGAGGTGATCGCCGAGGCAGTGTCCTCAGAGGCCAGCCAGCCCCCGTCCGGGGCGACCTGACGGGCGAGGTAACTCAAGCGCGCCACATCGTCTTTGAAGGCGTAGACGATGCCCGGTGCCGCCGACACACAGCGCACGCCGGTTGCTTCTTCGATGTAATCGCGAAGCTCGCCGGCAGCGTAGAGGTGCTGGAAGGTGCGGCGCTGGGTGAGGATGCCGTCGCCGTACTCCGTGCCTTTGATCTGGTTGCGCTCCCACCTCAACCGTGCGGACACCACGAGCACGGACTCCGTGAGTTCCCAGGCGCTCAGGAGTGTGTCTCGCCGTTCGGCGGGATCCTCGATGACGTTCAGGACATACGTGAGCAGGACCACCTCAGCCGCCTTGCGGCGCCCGTCCGGGAAATGCACCGGGTCCCATCCTGTGGCATCGAGGCCAAGGTGCCGAAATGCCCGTACGTCGCCGCCACGTCCACACCCGTAATCGAGTACCCCCGTGGCTGGTTCCAGCTGAAGGTCGCCAACGGCGCGACGAGCGGGGAGCGACAGACCGACACGACCGATGGCGGTGTGATGTCTCTGACTGGTCCAGAGCTGCTGGGTCATCGGTGTTCCCTGATTCACGGATAGGCCAGCGTGCGACAGCTCCGAACCTTACGTGACACTCGCTCCAGAGATCCGGATTACAGGCAAGGCATGTGCCAAGGCTGATCGCGTACCACACAGCTCGAGGTACCGCCGTCGACCACACCACGGGCATAGCCTTGGTATCAAAGCGACGCGTCCGAGTGATAACTCCATTCAGCGTCAACAGACCACCTGCCAGAGAGAAGACAGCGCCGCAGCAGCCGTGCTGCACGGTGAAAGCGTCCATGCCACCGGGACCGACAGGCACGGGACCTGTGTCATCCCCGCATCATGACCCCCACCAGGCTCTCCGCCTCTCCCCGGCCGACTCCGCCCGGAAGGCTCCCGTCGATAGAGTGCGAAGCACTGATGGCTGCCAAGCCACCGGACTGCGGAGGACACACGGGGGACAACGCGTATGGGTTACACGATTCCCGGCTGGCTGGACGACGTTCTGGACTTCATCGGGATCAACTTCCCCAACGTGGACGAGGACGACTACCGCGAGATGGCCGAGGCCATGCGGGAGTTCGCGGACCAGTTCGAGGGCCAGGGCGGCAGCGCGCACAAGGCGATCACCCGGATCCTGTCCTCCTCCGAGGGCTGGGCCGTGGACGCGTTCGAGAAGCACTGGTACCAGGTGAAAGCCAGCCACCTGGAGAAACTCCCGGAACTCGCACGGCTGTTCGCGGACGCCTGCGACATCCTCGCGGACATCATCTATGGGATGAAGACCAAGGCCGAGATCGAACTCGGGGTGATGGCGGCCTCGGTGGGCATCTCGGCTGGGCTCGCCGTCGTGACCGGCGGTCTGTCCGCCCTGATCGGCGCGGCCGAGGTCACGGCGATGCGGCAGGTGGTCAAGCGGATCATCGACGAGGCGGTGGATCGAATCGTCGACGAGGTCACCGCCAAGCTCACCGAGCCGGTCAACGCCAAGCTGGAGGCGATGGTCGAGGACATGGTGCTCGACCTGGCCGAGGGCGCGTTCTCCATGCCGGCCGGCGGCGGCCAGGGCGGGCACGGCAAGAGCGGGATGCAGCTCGCCTCGGCCGGCGGCGAGGGCAGCGGCGGCCCCGCGCCGGTCACCAGGATCGACCACGTCGAGTTCGAGGACGGCGCGGGGAAGGTATCGCGGCACGGCAACGACCTGCACACGGCGGCGAGTTCCCCGCTAGGAAGGGCCAGGAACGCGTTCGGCCGCAGCAAAGGCCGCGACCCGTTCACCCAGGCGTTCGACAGCGTGCTGCACGGTGCGCTCAAGGGCACGGACAACGCGCTCGGCAAGATCGTCAAGCATGTCACCGAGACTGTCCCGGACCGTGTCAAAGCCACCTCCCGACTGCACAAGGGCAACGACCACGACGTCGGTGACAAGGCCAACAGCATCGACGTGGGAAAGCACGGCGACGGCAGGGGCAGCGGTGACGGACTGCCCGGCTCAGGATCCCGGCTCAAGATCGACGCGAACGCCAAGCACGATCCTGATCTGCCACAGCGGGCCAAGGACGCCCGAGCCCTGGCGAACAAGGAGACCTGCGGCGACCCGATCGACATGGCCACCGGCCAGCTGGTCATGGCACAGACCGACGTCGACCTGCCCGGCACCCTGTCGCTGACGCTGCGCCGCACCCACCTGACCGGCTACACACACGGCATCTGCTTCGGCCCGTCCTGGGCCTCCACCCTCGACGAGCGACTGGAGCACGCCCCCGAGGCCGACGGCGTGTGGTGGCGCAGGGAGGACGGCTCCAGCCTGTACTACCCGCGCACCCCAGACATCGTCGGCGACCGCGTCGACCCGGTGGCGGGCGCTCGCCTGCCGTTGACCTACCGGTCCGACGGCGCCCGGTACGTACTCGTGGTGCAGGACCAGCACTCCGGCCTGACCCGGTACTTCGAGCCCGCCGAGACCGCCGTCGGCATCTGGTGGCTGACCAGGATCGAGGACCGCAACCACAACCACATCACCTTCGAGCGCGACGCGGACGACACCCTGCTGGCAGTCTCCCACTCCGGCGGTTACCGCCTGACGCCGACCTGCGCCGAGGGCACCGGCCGGGTGACCGCCGTGCACGCCCTCACCGAGGACGGCCCGCTGCGCCTGCGCGGGTACCACTACGACGAGAACGGCGACCTGACCGAGGTGGTCAACGCCGTCGACGCGGTCACCCACTTCGCCTACGACAGCGCCCACCACATCACCGGCTGGCGCGACAGCAACGACACCGTCTTCACGTACACCTACGACGGCCGGGGCCGGGTCATCGCCACCCACGGCAGTGGCGGGTTCCTCGACTCCCGGGTCGCATACAGCGGTCCGGACACCAACGGCACCACCGCCGCCACGTACACCGACTCCCTCGGCCACGACACCGTCTACCGTGCCAACACGCACGGCCAGATCGTCGCGATCACCGATCCGCTCGGGAACACCACCACCCAGACCTGGGACGACCGCGACCACCTCCTCAGCCGCACCGACCCGCTGGGCCACACCATGGTTCACCGCTACGACGACGCGGGGCACCTCGTCGCGGTCGTACGCCCCGACGGCAGTGAGACCACCGCCGAGTACGGCGAATTCCCGCAGCCTCTCAGCGTCCGCACCCCCGACGGCAACGTCACCCGTCACACCTACGACGACCGCGGCAACCTCGCCTCCCTCACCACCCCTGCGGGCCGCACCACCCGGTTCACCCACGACGAGGCGGGCCGCCCCACCGAGGTCATCGATCCGCTCGGCAACGTCACCACCATCCGCTGCAACTCGGCAGGTCTGCCGCAGGAGATCACGGACCCGCTCGGCGCGGTCACCCGCCAGACCCACGACGCTCTCGGCCGCCCCGTCACGCGGACGGACCCCACCGGTGCGACGACTCACCTTGAGTGGACGCCCGAGAACCAGTTGGCCCGGCGCGTCCGGCCGGACGGCACCAGCGAGTCCTGGACCTACGACGGCGAAGGGAACTGCACCACCCACGTCGATCCGCTGGGCGGCGAAACCCGTTTCGAGTACACCCACTTCGACCTGCTCACCGCCCGCACGACCCCCGACGGCGTGCGTCACGAGTTCGGCCACGACACCGAGCTGCGTCTCGCCCAGGTCACCAACTCCCAAGGACTCACCTGGAGTTACACCCGCGACGCGGCGGGCCGTCCGGTAGCCGAGACCGACTTCGACGATCGCGTGCTCACCTATCGGTACGACGCCGCAGGTCGCCTCGCCGCCCGCACGAACGACCTGGGCGAGACCACCACCTTCGAGCGCGACGCGCTGGGCCAGCTCCTCCGTAAAGACGCCGCAGGCCAGGTCACCACCTGTACCTACGACGGCAACGGCCGACTCACCGAGGCCGTCAGCCCCGACGGCACCCGTCTGGCCGTGACGCGGGACCAGTACGGTCTCGTCCGCTCCGAGACCGTGGACAACCGGGAAATCACCTACAGCTACGACGAGTTGGGCCGCCGCAACGGACGCACGACCCCTACCGGCGCGACAACCACGTGGTCGTACGACGCGGCGGGCCGCCGCACCCGCCTGGTCGCCTCCGGTCGCTCCGTCGACATCGCGTACGACGCGGCGGGCCGCGAACTCACCCGCCACGTCGGCGACTTCCTCACTCTGCACAGCACTTACGACACTCGGGGCCGACTCGCCACCCAGTCCGCCGCCGGCCAGGACGGTTCCACCCTCCAGCGCCGCACCTACACGTATCGTGATGACGGGTATCTCACCCTCCTCGACGACCAGTTGAACGGCCCGCGTCACTTCGGCCTCGACGCTGTCGGCCGCGTCACCGGGGTCCACGCTGAGGACTGGACCGAGTCCTACGCCTACGACGCGGCCGGCAACCAGGCCCATGCCTCCTGGCCTGCCCCGCATCCTGGCCAGGAAGCCACCGGCGACCGTGCCTACACCGGTACCCGCATCACCCGCGCCGGCAGTGTCCGCTACGAGCACGACGCCCTCGGCCGG
Source organism: Streptomyces acidiscabies (assembly GCF_020010905.1). Classification (GTDB taxonomy): domain Bacteria; phylum Actinomycetota; class Actinomycetes; order Streptomycetales; family Streptomycetaceae; genus Streptomyces; species Streptomyces acidiscabies. Next base: position 81,519 of record NZ_JAGJBY010000001.1, read on the forward strand.
ATCACTCTGCGTCAGAAGACCCGGCTCTCGCGCAAGCCGGAGACCTGGCGCTACGAGTGGGACGTGGAGGACCGGCTTGTCCAGGTCACCACCCCGGACGGCACCCGCTGGCGGTACACCTACGACCCGCTGGGCCGCCGCGCCGCGAAGCTCCGTCTCGGCGCCGACGGCGAAACAGTCGTCGAACGCGTCGACTTCACCTGGGACGGCACCACGCTGTGCGAGCAGACGACGCGCTCCGCCGACCTGCCGAACCCGGTCACCCTCACCTGGGACCACCAAAGGCTGAAGCCCATCGCCCAGACCGAGCGCATCACCTCGGCCGAGGCACCCCAGCAGGAGATCGACTCCCGCTTCTTCGCGATCGTCACCGACCTCGTCGGCTCGCCCCGCGAACTCGTCGACGAGCAGGGCGACATCGCCTGGCGCACCCGCACCACCCTCTGGGGTTCCACCACTTGGCACACCGGTGCCACCACCTATACCCCGCTGCGGTTCCCCGGGCAGTACAGCGACCCCGAGACCGGCCTGCACTACAACTGCTTCCGCCACTACGACCCGGAAACCGCCCGCTACCTCACCGCCGACCCCCTGGGCCTGGCGCCCGCGCCCAACCCCGCGTTGTACGTACACAATCCGCACACGTGGGCGGACCCGCTGGGACTCACGCCCTGTGACGAGGACACGATCTCGGTCTACCGCAAGCAGACCGACCATCCGCTGAGCCAGCGCATTCACATCGGTGAGAACGGTGAGGTGACCCTCACCGGCAAGGGCAAGCTCTATGTGAACATGAGCGACGACATCAGGCACACCATCGAATACCGGGGTGACGGCGGCCAGATCGTCTCCTTCGATGTCTCCAGGGAATACCGGGACTGGATCAGAGAATCCGCTCTGCCGCAGAACAAGGACGATCACCCGGACGGTGACTCCTTCACCCGGGGAGAATGGAAGGAACTACTCAAGGAGTACCCGGAGATCTCCGACCCGACCAAGGGAAGCGACCTCTACGGAATTCCGCACAAACTCTTCGACGGCCTGCGCTCCGAGATCATCCGCAACTCCGGGCGCGTCGTGCAGGACGGGTAGGCTTGCGCCATGATCCATAGCGAGGAGAGCATCGCCGCCGAACGGGACCGAGTGCGGCAACGGCCTGGGGTCGAAGCGGCTCCGCCTGTTCTGGCGGTCTTCACCGTCGATGTCGCCGAGGGCTCCGCAGAGGTGTACGTACAGCGGGTGCGTGATGTCCTTTCGGCGGCGCTCCAGCTGGCCTGTACGGCGGAGTTCGACGACGATGATCTACCGGTGGACGAATTTCCCGAGTGGTTCACGGAGATCTCCACCCGGGATGGTGAAACGTCGCACGAATTCTCCCGGAACGGCCGTGCCGCTTTCCTGGCAACGAGCGGCGGGGCCAATGCCTGGCGCCTTCAGAACTGGATCTACCGGTTCGATCCGGACGAGGAGTCCCGCGGCTGGGAATTCTGGGACGCCACCCCCGCGGGCCCGGCGCGGGTCCGTATCTGGGTGGACAGTTGGGGAGAGTCCTTCTTCGGTTCCCTGGAGCTGCGGTGGCTGCTGTACGTGGCTGGCGCCGCACACGTCGAGGGGCCGGAGGTCCACAAGGCGGGCAGGTGGGCGTCGGAGACGGGCGGCCGGTGACGGAGGCAGCGCGGATCGCGCGGAGGTCGCCGACTGCCCGAGGCGCCAACCACGGCGAGGCCCTTCAGTACACGAAGCCCTCGGATCACCAACGCTGATACGCTCCCCGCTCACAAGACATGCACAGGTCATGTGGGGCTGTTGGGGACACAGCCATCGGGGTCGAGGGGCCGGGGGGTTCCGTGCAGGGTTACAAGACCGTACGCCGTCGTACGTTCGGCCGAGGGGGCACGGCCATGGCCGCGGCCGTCGCACTGGCCGCGGGCGCACTGGCCGCCGTGCCCGCGGGGGCGGCGCCGACTGTCGGTGAGGACGGGATCGTCCTGCCCGCCGCGGACCGGTACGCCACGCGCAACCCGGTGTTCAGGGGCTTCGGCGAGACCGGTGTGCTGTCGAGCCCGGAAGGCACTGCCGGCTTGCGCTGGACCGACTACGCGACGGGCCGAACCAGGGAAGTCACCGAGTTCGCTGACACGCAGCAACCCAGCGGACTGGCTCAGTCGGACACCATGTTCACCCTGGCTACCGACGCCGAGGGGCGACGCGTCGTCCAGTTCCGTGCGATCAACTCCGGCGCGGACAAGGGCACGGTCACTGTCCCTGCCGGCCTGACATACGCCAGTACCGCGGGCGAGGGCGTCGTCGTCGCCTACCTCGGCAGCGCCGCCAAGGTGGGCGAAGTACACCTGCTCAAAGCGACGGCCGAGGGCGGCACCAGCGACACGACGCTGACCGGTTGGCCCGCCGACGCGAAGCTCCTCGCGGTGAGCGAGCGGGACGACCGCTCGCTGCTCATGCGTTACCGCGTGTCCACGGAGGACCCCAAGGTCTTTCTCGACCAGCTCGTCCTCGTCGACGTCCGCGACGGCTCCTGGGCCAAGGTACTCAGCCCCTACAAGGCGGGCCCCGGCCGAATTCCCTTCCTGAGCGAGAACTACGTCGGCTGGTGGTACCCAGGGAGCGGTGCGCGACTGCTGCGCCGCGACGCGCTCGACGGACCGGTGACCGTGGTTCCGGGCCAGGGCACCGAGGGGAAGACCGAGTTCACGGTCATCGGTGACAACGTCGTGGTGGCCACGTACGACGACAAGCCCCGCGCCGTGCTCACCAGACCCCTGACCGACGCGGGCGAGTGGCGCACGCTGCTCCCGCAGATGGACGGCTGGGTCGAGCCTGCGGCGGACGGGTCGGCCATCGTGGCGGGCGGTTCCGACAAGGCGCACTGGGGCGTGCACCGGCTCTCCGAAACGCCGGACGGACAGGTCGCCGTCCAGAATCTGATGGACCTGCCGCCGGTGCCCGCGCCCGTCGACGGGCTGTCCTTGGCTGGCGGCACCCTGGCCTGGACCGACCAGACCTCGTCCCCGGCCTACGACGTCATGTTCAACACGCGTACGGTGTCCGCCGATGTGGTCCCCCAGGTGGGGCCGGTCGGGCAGGCCGGCGGATGGGTGAAGACTTGTCAGGTTCACAGAGGCTGCGTCCGGCTGGTCGGGGCCGGTGACGGGTCCGTCGTCTACAACGACTGGGACTCCACCCAGTGGGTCCACCGCCGTACGCCCACGGGTGAGGTCCAGACGCTGACGGTGCCCGGTTTCTTCGGGGAGGTCGAAGCGGCGGAGGGGCGGTACGCGCTGCTGTCCGGCGGCGCGAACGGGAAGCAGTTCGTCGTCGACTGGACGCAGTCCAAGGTCGTGTCGACGCGCACGGCGAACGCCGCCGCCCTGTGGGACGGGCAGCTGTGGACCACGACGTCCACCGCTGGGCGCCTGTCGATGAGCCGCCTCGGGTCGACCGCCGCCGTCGATGTCAACGTCGGCTCGGCGTGCGTACCCAGCGAGTTGCAGGTCAACGGCCGCTTTGTGTACTGGGCTTGCGCCGCACAGAAGAAGGCCGGAGTGTTCGACCGCTCCCGAGGGCGATCGACGGCCGTGCCGACGGGTGACGTTCTGCTGGCGAACGGGTTCCTGGTCCGCCACGACAACACGCGCGGCAAGCTGGTGCGCACCGACGTCCGCTCCGGGCAGGCCGTCACTGGCGACCTGGCCGATCTGCCCGCCCCGTCCAACCTCTGGCCGGAGGGCACGACCTCGGACCACCGGATCCGCTGGACCCTTGATCCGTACGGGAACCAGGTGGCGTTCGTGGACGCCGGTGAGCGCATCCATATCCTCACCGCGGGTTCACTCGCGGCGCCGGTCTTGCGGGACCACGCGGGGCGGGACGGCATCGGCGACCTGCTCACCCTCAATTCCTCCGGCACGCTGGCGTTCCAGCAAGGCACGGGCCAGGGCACGTTCTCCGGGGCAGTCGGCGGCAGTGGCTGGGCGCCCGGCATCCTTCCGGTGCCCGTCGGGGACCTGAGCGGGGATCGTTGCAACGACGTCCTGGTCCGCTTGAGCAACGGCACACTGCGCCTGTACCAGCCGGGCTGCGGGACGGCGCTGAAGCCGACGACGCCGTACACGGCCCTGGGCACCGGCTGGAATCAGTACGACGTCCTCACCTCCCCCGGTGACATCACCAAGGACGGCCTCCCCGACGTGATCGCCCGCAGCGCTTCCACCGGTGCGGTGTACCTGTACAAGGGCGCGCGCGGCGGCAAGCTCGCCGTGCGCGTGAAGCTGTACGACGGCTGGAAGACGTACAAGAAGGTCGTCGGGGCCGGGGATCTGAACGGTGACGGGATCGGTGATCTCCTCGCGCAGGACAAGTCGAACAACCTGTACCGGTACTTCGGGAAGGGCAACGGCACCTTCGCTGCGCGCGTGAAGATCGCCGCCGGCTGGGGTTCTTCGTACAACGGCGTTGTCGGGGTCGGGGACGTCACCGGCGACGGCAAAGCCGACCTGATCGCGCGGGACACCGCCGGGAATCTCTTCCGGCAGGCCGGTTACGGCAACGGGGCCTTCGCCTCACGTGTGAAGATCGGCACCGGCTGGCAGGGCTACAGAGGGATTTTCTAACGTCGTGATGTGTGACGGGCTGCTTCCCCACCAGAGTTCCCTGGGAGCCATCGGGGAGCCAAGTTGCTCCCAGAGCCCCTTCCGCACCACCCGAGACCACCTGACCCCAACACCCTGACCAGGCAAAACACCGAACCGCCTGGTACCGAGCCCGCCCGAGCCTCATTCGGGACGAAGAGGTCGTGGGTTCAAATCCCGCCACCCCGACAGCTGAGTAAAAGGCCAGGGCCACCTAGGAATCCTAGGTGGCCCTGGTTCGTTATGTCATGAGTGTCACGTCACCCCGGCGCACGAGGGACAACGCGGATGGGTTACACGATTCCGGGCTGGCTGGACGACGTCCTGGACTTCATCGGGATCAACTTCCCCAACGTGGACGAGGACGACTACCGCGAAATGGCAGAGGCCATACGGGAGTTCGCGGACCATTTCGAGGGCCACGGCGGCGACGCGCACAAGGCGGTCACCCGGATCCTGTCCTCCTCCGAGGGCTGGGCCGTGGACGCGTTCGAGAAGCACTGGTACCAGGTGAAGGCCGGCCACCTGGAGAAACTCCCGGGACTCGCACGGCTGTTCGCGGACGCCTGCGACATCCTCGCGGACATCGTCTACGGGATGAAGACCAAGGCCGAGATCGAACTCGGGGTGATGGCGGCCTCGGTGGGCATCTCGGCCGGGCTCGCCGTCGTGACCGGCGGCCTGTCCGCCCTGATCGGCGCGGCCGAGGTCACGGCGATGCGGCAGGTGGTCAAGCGGATCATCGACGAGGCGGTGGACCGGATCGTCGACGAGGTCATCGCCAAGCTCACCGAGCCGGTCAACGCCAAGCTGGAGGCGATGGTCGAGGACATGGTGCTCGACCTGGCCGAGGGCGCGTTCTCCATGCCGGCCGGCGGCAGCAAGAGCGGGATGCAGCTCGCCTCGGCCGGCGGCGAGGGCAGCGGCGGCCCTGCGCCGGTCACCAGGATCGATCACGTCGAGTTCGAGGACGGTGCGGGGCGGGTATCGAGGCGCGGCAACGACCTGCATACGGCGGCGAGTTCGCCGTTGGGCAGGGCCAGGAACGCGTTCGGGCGGAGCAAAGGCCGCGACCCGTTCACCCAAGCCTTCGACAGCGTGCTGCACGGTGCGCTCAAGGGCACGGACAACGCGCTCGGCAAGATCGTCAAGCATGTCACCGAGACCGTCCCGGACCGGGTGAAGGCCACCTCCCGACTGCACAAGGGCAACGACCAGGGCGTCGGGGACAAGGCCCACAGCATCCACGTCGGAAAGCACGGCGGCGGTGACGGACTGCCCGGCTCAGGCTCCCGGCTCAAGATCGACGCGAGCGCCAAGCACGATCCTGATCTGCCGCAGCGTGCCAAGGACGCCCGAGCCCTGGCGAACAAGGAGACCTGCGGCGACCCGATCGACATGGCCACCGGCCAGCTGGTCATGGCGCAGACCGACGTCGACCTGCCCGGCACCCTGTCGCTGACCCTGCGCCGTACTCACCTGACGGGCTACTCGCACGGCATCTGCTTCGGCCCGTCCTGGGCCTCGACCCTCGACGAGCGCCTGGAGCGCGAGCCCGGCGCCGACGGCGTGTGGTGGCGCCGGGAGGACGGCTCCAGCCTGTACTACCCGCGCACCCCGGACATCGTCAGCGACCGCGTCGACCCGGTGGCGGGCGAGCGCCTGCCGTTGACGTACCGGTCCCAGGGCAGCAGGTACGTACTCGTGGTGCAGGACCAGCACTCCGGCCTGACCCGGTACTTCGAGCCCGCCGAGGCCGCCGTCGGCATCTGGTGGCTGACCAGGATCGAGGACCGCAACCACAACCACATCGCCTTCGAGCGCGACGCGGACGACACCCTGCTGGCGGTCGCCCACTCCGGCGGTTACCGTCTGACGCCGACCTGTGCCGAGGGCACCGGTCGGGTGACCGCCGTGCACGCCCTCACCGAGGACGGCCCGCTGCGCCTGCGCGGCTACCGCTACGACGAGAGCGGTGACCTGGCCGAGGTGGTCAACGCCGTCGACGCGGCCACCCGCTTCACCTACGACGGCGCCCACCGCATCACCGGCTGGCGCGACAGCAACGACACCGTCTTCACGTACACCTACGACGACCGGGGCCGGGTCACCGCGACCCGGGGCAGCGACGGATTCCTCGACTCCCGGGTCACGTACGGCGGTCCGGACACGGACGGCACCAGCACCGTCACCTACACCGACTCGCTCGGCCATGCCACCGTCCACCGCGCCAACCCGCGCGGCCAGATCGTCGCGATCACGGACCCGCTCGGCAACACCACCACCCGGACCTGGGACGACCGCGACCATCTCCTCAGCCGCACCGACCCGCTGGGCCACACCGTGGTCCACCGCTACGACGACGCGGGGCACCTCGTCGCGGTCGTACGCCCCGACGGCAGCGAGACCACCGCCGAGTACGGCGCGTTCCCGCAGCCTCTCAGCGTCCGCACCCCCGACGGCAACGTCACCCGGCACACCTACGACGACCGCGGCAACCTCGCCTCCCTCACCACTCCCGCCGGCCGCACCACCCGGTTCACCCACGACGAGGCGGGCCGTCCCACCGAGGTCATCGATCCGCTCGGCAACGTCACCACCATCCGCTGCGACGCGGCGGGCCTGCCGCAGGAGATCACGGACCCGCTCGGCGCGGTCACCCGCCAGACCCACGACGCTCTCGGCCGCCCCGTCACACGGACGGACCCCACCGGTGCGACGACTCGCCTTGAGTGGACGCCCGAGAACCAGTTGGCCCGGCGTGTCCGGCCGGACGGCACCAGCGAGTCCTGGACCTACGACGGCGAAGGGAACTGCACCACCCACGTCGATCCGCTGGGCGGCGAAACCCGTTTCGAGTACACCCACTTCGACCTGCTCACCGCCCGCACGACCCCCGACGGCGTGCGTCACGAGTTCGGCCACGACACCGAGCTGCGTCTCGCCCAGGTCACCAACTCCCAAGGACTCACCTGGAGTTACACCCGCGACGCGGCGGGCCGTCCGGTAGCCGAGACCGACTTCGACGATCGCGTGCTCACCTATCGGTACGACGCCGCAGGTCGCCTCGCCGCCCGCACGAACGACCTGGGCGAGACCACCACCTTCGAGCGCGACGCACTGGGCCGGCTCCTCCGTAAAGACGCCGCAGGCCAGGTCACCACCTATACCTACGACGGCAACGGCCGGCTCACCGAGGCCGTCAGCCCCGACGGCACCCGTCTGGCCATCGCCCGGGACCAGTACGGCCTGGTCCGCTCCGAGACCGTGGACGACCGGGAAATCGCCTACAGCTACGACGAGTTGGGGCGCCGCAACGGGCGTACGACCCCCGTCGGCGCGACGACCACGTGGCCGTACGACGCGGCGGGCCGCCGCACCCGCCTGGTCGCCTCCGGTCGCTCCGTCGACATCGCGTACGACGCGGCGGGCCGCGAACTCACCCGCCACGTCGGCGACTTCCTCACGCTGCACAGCACCTACGACACGCGGGGCCGGCTCGCCGCCCAGTCCGCCGTCGGCCGGGACGACGCCACCCTCCAGCGCCGCGCCTACACCTATCGGGGCGACGGTCATCTCACCGTCCTCGACGACCAGTTGAACGGCCCGCGCCACTTCGACCTCGACGCGGTCGGCCGCGTCACCACCGTCCACGCCGAGGGCTGGACCGAGACCTACGCCTACGACGCGGCCGGCAACCAGGCGTACGCCGCCTGGCCCGCCCCGCACCCCGGCCAGGAGGCCACCGGCGACCGTGCCTACACCGGCACCCGCATCACCCGTGCCGGAAACGTCCGCTACGAACATGACGCGCTGGGCCGGGTCACCTTGCGCCGCAAGACTCGGCTGTCGCGCAAGCCGGAGACCTGGCACTACGAGTGGGACACCGAGGACCGGCTCGTCCAGGTCATCACCCCGGACAGCACCCGCTGGCGCTACACCTACGACCCGCTGGGGCGCCGCACCGCGAAGCTCCGCCTCGGCGCCGACGGCGAAACGGTCGTCGAACGCGTCGACTTCACCTGGGACGGCATGACGCTGTGCGAACAGACGACACGCTCCGCCGACCTGCCGAACCCGGTCACCCTCACCTGGGACCACCAGGGACTGAAACCCATCGCCCAGACCGAGCGCATCAGCGCGGCCGAGGCTCCGCAGCAGGAGATCGACTCCCGCTTCTTCGCGATCGTCACCGACCTCGTCGGCTCGCCCCGCGAACTCGTCGACGAACAGGGCGACATCGCCTGGCGCACCCGCACCACCCTCTGGGGCTCGACCACCTGGAACACCGGCGCCACCACCTACACCCCGCTGCGCTTCCCCGGTCAGTACAGCGACCCCGAGACCGGCCTGCACCACAACTGCTTCCGCCACTACGACCCGGAAACCGCCCGCTACCTCACCGCCGACCCCCTGGGCCTGGCGCCCACGCCCAACCCCGCGTCGTACGTGCACAATCCGCACACATGGGCGGACCCGCTGGGACTCGCGCCCTGTGACGAGGACACGATCTCGGTCTACCGCAAGCAGACCGACCATCCGCTGAGCCAGCGCATTCACATCGGTGAGAACGGCGAGGTGACCCTCACCGGCAAGGGCAAGCTCTATGTGAACATGAGCGACGACATCCGGCACACCATCGAATACCGGGGTGACGGCGGGCAGATCATCTCCTTCGACGTCTCAAGAGAATACCGGGACTGGATCAGAGAATCGGCTCTGCCGCAGGACAAGGACGATCATCCGGACGGTCACGCCTTCACGCGGGGAGAATGGAAGGAGCTCCTCAAGGAATACCCGGAAATCTCCGATCCGACCAAGGGGGCGGACCTCTACGGAATCCCGAACAAGCTTTTTGACGGCCTGCGTGCCGAGATCGTCCGCAACTCCGGGCGTGTCGTACAGGAAGGGTAGGATCGCACCATGATCCATAGCAAGGAGAGCGTCGCCGCCGAACGGGATCGGGTACGGCGACGGCCCGACGTGGAGTCGGCTCCGCCGGTTCTGGCCGCCTACACCGTCGATGTCGCCGAAGGTTCCACGGAGGAGTACGCACAGCGAGTGCGTGATGTCCTTTCCGCAGTGCTCCAGCTGGCCTGCACGGCCGAGTTCGGCGACGACGATCTACCGGTGGACGATTTTCCGGACTGGTTCACGGAGATCTCCACTCGGGACAGTGAGAATCGGGATGGTGAGACTCCGCAGGAATTCACCCGGGAGGGGCGTGCCGCTTTCCTGACCAAGAGCGGAAAGGAGAATTCCTGGAGCCTTCAGAACTGGATCTACCGGTTCGATCCGGACGAGGAATCCCGTGGCTGGGAGTTCTGGGACGTCACCCCCGTGGGCCCGGCGCGGGTCCATGTCTGGGTGGACAGTTGGGGGGAGTCCTTTTTCGGCTCCCTGGACCTGTTGTGGCTGCTGTACACGGCCGGCGCCTCACACGTCGAAGGGCCGGAGATCCACAAGGCGGGCACGTGGGCGTCGGAAGCGGGCGGCAGGTGACGGAGGCGGCGGGAGGAGCCTTCACCGCTGATCGGCGGCTCGTCCGATAGCCTGCTCGACCGCCGCGATGCGCTCCGCGAGGTTTTCCAGCGCGGCGACGGCTCGGCCCATCGGGTCGGTTCCATCTTTCGGGGCATAGGACGCTTTTATTGCTTCCCAGCGCTTCGCTTGCTCGTCCGAAAGGGTTCCTCTCAGCTCGCCTAGTTTCAGCAGGTTCGACTCTGCGCCGCTGGTCAATGTGTGTGCCTCGGCGAGGAAGTGGTCTTCTATGGTGGCGTCTAGTTCGCTTTCGTTCATTGCGGGGCGTATGCGTTGGGTGATGCGGTTCATTGTTCGGTAGGAGCCTTGGAGGCGGAACGGGGGTTCGGTTCGGGTTGTGGGGGATTGGGCGGCGGAATTGATGTATGCGGCGTTTACCGCCAGGACCGTTTGCCTGGCCCGTAGGACGTGGCGGATCACGGAGACGATCTCGTTGGTTTCAGCGGTGGTGTAGGGGTGGTGGAGGCGGTCCTGGGTTGCTGTGGGGTCGTTCTGGGCCAGGCGGGTGAAGAGGGCCAGGTCTGTGCGGGCGCGGCCGGACAGGGGGGACAGGACGGGGTTTGAGGTGAGGGCGTTTTCCAGGAAGCTTTCGGCGAATGCTGTTTCTTTTCCGGTGAGGACGTCGCCTAGGTTCCATACGTCTGCCCGGTTCGCCAGCATGTCGGGGACGCGGAATTTTGCACCGGACTCCGTGTAGGGGTTGCCTGCCATGCAGACGGCGAATCGTTTGCCCCGTAGGTCGAAAGTTCTGGGTTCTCCGTTCTCCACTCCGTCTATGCGTCGGGTCGCGTCGCAGAGGGGGATGAATTTCTGGAGGAACTCGGGGGAGACGTGTTGGATGTCGTCCAGGTACAGGAGCGTGTTGTTTCCTGCGGCCAGCGCGAAGTTGACCTTTTCTATTTCCTGTCGGGCCGTCGCATTGGGGGCCTCTGCCGGGTCCAGCGAAGTGACGTCGTGGCCCAGTGCCGGTCCGCTGATTTTTACCAGCATCAGGCCCAGCCGGTCCGCCACGTATTCCATGAGGGTCGTTTTTCCGTATCCCGGTGGGGAGATCAGGAGGAGAAGGCCGCCGGTGTCGGTGCGTTTTGTTTCTCCGGCGGTGCCCAGTTGTCGTGCGAAGTTGTCGCCGATCAGCGGCAGGTACACCTCGTCGATCAGGCGGTTGCGGACGAAGGTCGTCATGGGACGGGCCCGGTGCTCGGACAGTCGCAGGCGGGAGCGCTCCGCCGCCACCAGTTCGCCGCGCCGCTGCTGGTAGGCGCGGAAGGCGGGTACGTCGTGCTCCTCGAACTCGGCGGTTCTGGCGAGGAATTCGTCGAGGCGGAGTGTCAACTTGCCGTCGGTGACCCGTGGATGGGGAGCCAGCAGGCCCTCGACCGTCACGGTGGGTGAGGCGTCCACCGAGTACCGCGTCAACTCCGGGCACAGTTCGGCTGCTACGGCCTCGGCCAGCTCACCTTCCGTCAGTTCCAGGCCACTTGAGGAGGCGTACGCCGACAGCCATGACTCCATGAGCTGCCGGCGCTCCGCCAGTACCGTCAAGGCCGCGAAGTCGTCGTAGACGGAACTCCCCGCGACGGAACGGAACTTGTCGAGGAGGGTTCGTGCGGGCTCACTCAGGACGAACCCCTCGGGGCCGGTGGTCAGTTCCTCGAAGAGGTACTCGGCGGCAGGGCGTGATCCGCCGAGGGCGGAGGCCAACTCGTCCAGCAGGTCAGGGAGTCCGGGTGCCGTGCCGAACATCCGGCTGACGCGGGCGAGGGAGACGGCTCGCCGGGTCCAGGTCTCGCGGGCGTCGGCGCCGATGCCGTACGTCCAGGCCAGGTGGGCGGCGGCGCGGGCGGCGGGCTCGTGGCGGAGGGTACCCACATGGTCGTACACGGGTAGTACCGCGCGCAGGATCGCGGTCGCGTCGTGGTCGTGGACGCCGCGCTCGTACCCCTCGTCGTACGACTCCAGAGCTACCTGGCGTACGAGGGCGGCGAGGTCGTCGGTCGTCGTGAGGGTGGTGGGGCCGGGGTCGCGCAGGAGCCGGGCGGCTAGGTGTTCGGCTCGGCTGACCTGCGGGGATTCGGAGGGGAGGGTGCGGTCCCAGTAGGGGCGGGCGGCGGTGAGGGCGGGGTCGGTGACGGGGGCGCGGTAGTCCGTGCCGGTGAGGGCGAAGGCCAGGCCGTCACCCTGGGGTACGAGGGTGAGGTCGAGGGGCTGGGTGGTGACGGTGAAGCGGTGGGCGCCCAGGCGCAGGGTGCGGCCGTCGTCGGCGTACAGGTCGGTGCGGTCACGCAGGGCGCGGGTCGCCTCCTGGTGGGCGGCGCGCAGGCGGCCGTCCAGCTCCTCCGCCCGTACGGAGTCGCCCAGTTGACGGAGTTCGTCGGCGGTGCGGCGGATCTTCGCGACCATCGGATCGGAGGCGAAGTGGGTGCTGACGGCGTCCGCGTCGGGGAGGGCCGCGGCGCGGCGGGCGATGGTTTCCAGGACGCGTGCGGCGGAGGTGGCGAGGTGTTCGGCGCGGCGGGCCCGGGCGTCCAGGAGGCTCTGTTTGCGAGCGGTGAAGGTGTCGGCCAACTCGGCTCGCTGGTCGTCGAGTTGGGCCAGGAAATCGTCGAACTCGGCGAAGCGGGACTCCAGGTTCTCCAACCGGACGAGGACTCCCGCGAGGTGGGTGTCGCAGGCGTCCGGCGTGTCCGCCGCCGCGAGCGCGGCGGTGACGGTCTGGCCCAACAGGGCGAATTCGGCGGCGAATTCGGCGCGGCCCTCACTGTCGCGCAGGCTGCGGCGACGGGCGTCGAGGACGGCGCGGGCGCGGTTGACGCCGCCGAGGACGTCGGCGATGCGCTCCAGCACGGCCGTCCGTACGGTCGCGTCCCCGATGTCGAGGCCCGCCACCACCTCGGTGACGGTGCGCAGCCCCTCCCCCAGGGCCTCGATGCGGTCGGCGACGGGGCCCGCCTCCGCGACGGTCGTGATGGCGCCCGCGTCGGCCGACAGCCTTCCCATGTCGGTCTGTTGGGCGTCGAAGGCGTCCGGCCGGGCCAGGTGCTCGACGGCCCGCCGCCCGAACCGGTCGAGGTCGGCGCCGGCCTCCTCGGACAACGCGTCGATGCGGGGCAGGTCGGCGTACCGCAGCTCCTTCAGCGTCAGCAAGTGGCCTTGTGCGTGCCGGAGTTCGGTCAGGCCGTCCACCCAGGCGGCGGCCGTGCGCGGGGCCTCGCCGCGCAACCGCCGTACAACGGAGGCGAGTTGTCCGGCGGCCTCGTCGAGGGCGTCGGCGGCCTGGCGGGTGAGGGCGCGGACGGTGCGGAACTCGGCGAGGACCTGTTCGGCGGTGGCCCGGACGTCCGCCAACCGGGCGCCGAGGCCGCCGAGTTCGTCGTCGGCGAGCCAGTGGTGGACGTCAACTGCCCTTGCGCAGGCGGCGACCAGGGCCTCGTGCCCCTCGACCGTCGCGGTGGTCTCCCCCACCGACCGCGCGATCGAGAGGCAGTCGGCGATCCCCCGCACCAGGTCGGCGTTCCCCACCCGGCCCAGCGCCCCGCCCCCTCCCCCGGCCTGTGCGTGCAGGTCGGAGACGTACGGCGACGCCCAGCGCCGCACGGTGTGCACGTGCCCCGGCTCCTCGCCGGCCCGCAGCACCAGCAACTCCCCGTCGTCCCACCGCGCCCACCCCTGGCAGGGCAGCGGCGCGGCGAACTCCTTGCGGATGGTGTTGTACGACAGCAGCAGCGCCCGGCCGTCGCCGGCGAAGGCGTAGAGGACGTCCTCCCCGTACGGCGAGCGCACCTCGCGCTCGAACTCCAGCCCCCCGGCGTCGAGTTCGAAGGTCTTGTGCGCGCCGGAGGCCAGGCAGTGGCCGCCGGGGAAGACGATGCCCTGGTCGTCGGGGAGGCGGCGGCAGGCCTGCCCGATGCCGTCGAGCCGGACGACGGTCCGGGTCAGGGTGTTGACGACGAGGTACCGGTGGCCGGGTTCGCGGTAGGGGCGGACCCGGACGAGGACCAGGGGGCCTACGCGGGCGTGCGCGATGTCGGCGTCAGCGAGGGACTGGAGGGCTTCGGTGACGGGCTCGGTGTGGAGGACGTCACCCGCGTCACCCTGGTCGCTTCTGCCGCCCCGCTCTCCCCTCGCGTCCGCGTCACCCCCGTCGGCCGCAAGAGTGAGAACGCCCTCCGACGTCGAGACCCGCAGCCCCTCCGGAAGCCGCGCGTAGCGCCCCTGGACGTGGTCCTCCCGTACTACCTCCGTCCAGCGGAAGTCGTACCTCTCAGGTCGTACGAGGTCCCGGTCGCCCCGCGCGTCGAGGAACTCCGGCCGCCCGCCCGGCGTGATGGACCACCGCAGGACGCGGATGTCGTCGGTCTTCTCGCCGGTCCGGAAGACGGCCAGCAGCCGGTCGTCTGTGAGGTGGAGGCGCAGGAGCCGGGCCTGCCGGTAGTAGCGGTGGAGGTCGGTGAACTCCCGTACGAAGTCGGGGGAGTCGAGGAGCCCGGGCAGGGCGTCGGCCGGGACGCGGTTCAACTCGCGGTCGTGCAGGGCGAGTACGTCGGAGACCCGGCGTCCGGCGCGGCTGTCGCCGTCGGCGCCGGTGTCGTACCCGTCATACCCGCCATACCCGCCATACCCGAAGAGGAGGAAGCCGCCGATGCCCACAATGTCCCGGGGCAGGACGGGGTGTTCGGTGCGCAGGGCTTCCGTGCCGGTGAGGGTGAGGCCGGTGGCGCCGAACTCCGCGACCCGGCGGGCGTTCAACTCCTCGGTGTGCCGGGCGAGTTCGGTGGCCTGGGCGGCGAGTCGGTCGCGGAGGAGTTCGTAGGTGCCGGGGTCGACACCGTCGTACGCCTGTGAACTCAACTGCTCCCCCAGGGGTGTTGTCTTCGGTGGGTCGTCAGGGTGGGCGGGACGCCGGAACTGCTGCCCCCCGCGCGGCAGCTACGGCGTCCCGCCGAGGGTCAGGGCCTGGTGGTGCCGTTGAGTTCGGCGTGGCCCGACTCGGGTGCGGTGTCGAGGAGTTGGCGCAGCTGGGACAGGTCGGCGCCGGACTTCATCAGCTTCGTCAGGAGCGCGGAGATGGTGAGGTTCTGGACGTCGGAGGTGGTGATCGAGCCCAGCACTCCGGTGAGGTCGTCGGTGAACGAGGCGCTGCCGTCGAGCCAGGGCTTCGTCAACGCCTGGGCGGTGTCGGAGTGTTGGAGGAATCCGTCGACGCCCTTGCCGAGTGCGATGGAGCCGACGAGGCGGTCGAGGAAGATCGAGTCGCCGCCGACGATGTCGATGTCCGCGTTCTCCAGGCCGGTCGCGAGGACGGTGGCCTGCGCCTCGGCGATCTGCCGCTGCACGTCGAGCCCGGCGAGGCGGATCTCCTTCTCCGCCGCCAGCCGCAGGCGGTACTCCTCGTGGGTGCGGGACGCCTCGTCGAGGGCGGCCATCGCGGCGGCCTTGTCGGTGAGTCCGGCGGCCTCCGCCTTGAGTTTCTCGCCGATGGCCCTGGCGTCGGCGAGGGCCTGTGCCTCGGCGCCCTCGGCGCGGGCGAGGGCGGTGGCGCGGGTGCCCTCGGCCTCGGCGCGCAGCCTCGCCGCCGTCGCTTCGGCCTCGGCGCGGCCGGCCTTCTCGATGACCTCGGCCTCCTTGTCGCGCACCTGCACGGCGGCGAGTCCTTCGGCGGCGGCCTCGGCCTGGATGCCCTCCGCGAGGCGCAGCTTGGCGCGCGCGTCGAGGTCGGCGCTCTTCAACCGGGCCTCGGCGAGGGTGAGTTCCTCGGCGGCGCGGTGAACTGCCGCCACCTCGGCGGCTTCCGCGGCCTTGATGTCCTTGACGAGCTTCTCCTGGGCCTCCGCCTCGGCGGCGATGACGACGGCCTGGCGCTCGCGCTCGGCCTCCTCGACGACCCTCAACTTCTTGATGGACTCTTCCTGTTCGGCGACCGTCCGGTCCACGGCGACGCGTTCGCGCACGACCTCGGCGATGTCCCGGCGCTCCGCCTCGACCTCCTTGTCGGCGGCGATCCGCGTCAGCTGGGTCTCCCGCTCGCGCGCGATGACCTCCAACAGCCGGTCCTTCTCGATGCGTTCGTTCTCGACGGCGATGACGCGCTCGCGGTTCTTCGCGGCGACGGCGACCTCGCGGGCCTGGTTCTCGCGCTGGACGCCGAGTTGTTCCTCGGTGCGCAGGAACGCGCCCTGGGAGCGCAGGCGTTCCTCCTCGACGACCCGCGCGGTCTCGGCCTCCTCGCGGGCCCGGCTGGTCTCGATCTCGCGGCGCTGCTTGATCTCCGCGTCGGCCTGGCGGCGTTCGAGTTCGAGGATCGCCTCGCGCGCGTCGACGTTCTGGCGCGTGATCTCCTTCTCCTCGGTGCGCTGGGCCTCGTTGGTGCGGACGTGCTCGACGGCGGTGAGTTCGGTGATCTTCCGAATGCCTTGCGCGTCAAGGACGTTGGCGGGGTCGAGCTGGGTGAGCGGCGTCTGCTCCAGGTAGTCGATCGCCGCGTCCTCCAGGTGGTAGCCGTTGAGGTCGACGCCGATGACCTCGATGATCCGGTACCGCAGCTCCTCGCGCTTGGTGTAGAGATCGGTGAAGTCCAGTTGTTTCCCAACGGTCTTGAGCGCCTCGGAGAACTTCGCGTGGAAGAGTTCCTGGAGGGTTCGCTGGTCGCTGGCGCGGACCGTGCCGACCGCCTGGGCGACCCTGATGACGTCCTCGACCGTCTTGTTGACCTTGACGAAGAACGAGATGCGGATGTCGGCGCGGATGTTGTCCTTGCAGATCAGCCCCTCCTTGCCCGCGCGGGTGATCTCGATCGCCTTCACCGAGATGTCCATCGTCTCGGCCTTGTGCAGGACCGGCAGCACGATCTGCCCCGTGAACGTCACGTCCACCCTGCGCGTTCTGGACACGATCAGCGCCTTGCCCTGCTCGACCTTGCGGAAGAGCCGGGAGACCAGGAGGAGCGCGAGCAGCAGCAGGATCAGGCCGACGGCTGCCAGCACGACGACGACATCCATGGAGTACGTCCTTCGGCCGTTGGGTTGGTGCCGTCATCGTGCCCGTGGCCTGGGGCTTCGCGCATTGCCGGTTCTCGGCAGTGTTTTCGGGGGTGTTGGTTCCGACTGCTGTTAAGAATCCGTCAAGAAGCCGTGTGGATCGTGGAGTTGGAGGTTCGACGTCGTACGGCCGTGTCACGAGGCCGAGGGGCGCAGGTGTTCCTCGGCGGGCCGTACGGCGCTACTCCCGTTCAGGGCACTGCCGTTGACCCATGCGCGCCACGGCATGTTCCAGTCGCCCACGCCGTTGGAGAACGGCGTCATCTCCTGGCCGCGTGTGTGCACGGTCCGGGTGATGTCGCCCTCGCCGAGGACGAGGAACAGCCACGCCGCGTCCCGGTCGCTCATCCCGACGCAGCCGTGGCTGACGTCCCGGCGCCCGAACGACGAGGCCGCCCAGGGGGCCGCATGGAGGTACTCGCCGCTGCGGGTGAGGCGGATCGCGTGGCGGACCGGCAGGTCGTACGCCTCGTCGGTGTCGGAGGGGATGCCGATGGTCGTGCTGCGCATCCGCAGGACGGCCTGTTTGTCGAGGACGACCTTGATGCCGGCGCGGGTGCGGTAGCCCTCCTTGCCCGTCGTCACGGGGATGACTCGAAGGGTCGTACCGTCGCGCAGGACGCTCATCCGGTGGGCGGAGGCGTCGATGACGGCCTCCACCCGGGGGCCGGTGGAGAACCTCAGGGGTACTACGGGGGCTACGCGCAGGTGCTCCGTGAGGCGTAGTCCGGCGAGGTCGTCGGCGGTGACGCGGATGTCGGCCCGTGCGGGCCAGTAGGTGCGGGGGCGGTAGTGGAGGGTGGTGGGGTTCAGCCAGTGCCAGGCGCCAGGGGCGGCGGCCGGGGTGGCGGTGACGCTGAGGTGGCTCTCCAGGAGGGCGCGGCTCTCGGGGGGTACGGGGTGGCTGAGGTGGGCGGTGACGATCTGGCCGACGCCGTAGGTGCGGGCTCCCTCCGGGGTACTACGGGTATCCCCGCCGGACGGTCCCAGGGTGACCGTGAGGAGGCCGCTGCGGGCGCGGGAGGTGGTGAACTCCGTGCGGTGGGGGGCGTTGTGGGGCTGGGGGTCGGTGCGGACCTCGGCGACGTAGTGGGTGGCGGCGCGTAGTACGTGGGTGCTGCGCCAGACGCGTGCCGAGGGGTCGAGGTGCCCGGCGACCCGGTGTCCCGCGTCGTCCTTGAGTGTTACGTCCGTGAGGTGACCCTGGCCCCGGAGGGTGACGGTGACGGGGGCGTCCGGGTCGACGGGAGCCGTACGTCCCGGGGAGCGGGGTTCCTGCGGGTGCGGTTCCTGGGAGTGCGTGCCGACCCGTACCTCCGGCTGCGGCGGTGCGGGTTTGCCGTCCGTGGCCGGGGCGTCGGCGTGCGGGTGGTGGAGGGCGACGGTCAGGGCAACGGCCAGTACGGCGGCGGCGGTTGCGGCCGTGCCGTACGTCTTGAGGGCCCTGCCGCCGGGGGTGCTCGGAGTGCTGCTCGGCGCCAACCTGTGCTCCAGCGGGGTGGGGGCGGGTGGGTCGGCTCGCATGTAACCGGCTCATACCTCGGAGCCACCCGTAGGTCTGCGGCGTGTCCCGAGAACCATGGATGATCAGCATCCGATCAGACGAAACGGCGGCCTCCGATCGGGGCGCCCGCACGGGCCGTACGTCGGCGTCGTACGCCTTCAGAGCCACGCGCGGGCCCATCGGCCGTTCCTCCGGGGTGCCCCCATCTCCCCCTGCGGGACCACCGATTGGCCCCCGGCCCCTCCTCCGGGCGCCCGCCAAAAGAACGGGGTGAATCCATGCGCCCATATGACGTCCGCTGCGCGTGCCGCCTCTCCCGCGCCCGCAACCATAATGATCAATACGTTCATGATCATCCGATTTCCCCTGTGCGACGAGCACACCGGCGCCCCGGCTCCCCGGGCCGCCAGCGTCCTGGTCCGGCGGGCGGTCCTGCCGCTGGTCCTGGCGTGCACGGCTCTCTCCACCTGCTGGCCCACCCACGCGGCACCGGCCGCGGCCCCTGCGGACGGGACCGGCAGGAAGGGGCTGGTCCTCCGGGTGATCGTCAACAAGCGGCCCGGCACCGGCGCCGTCGACCCGGGCATCCGGACCGGCCACACCGTGCTCAAGGAGTACCGCCTCACCAACAAGGGCGGCGCCGACCTGCACGACGTACACGTCTACGACCCAGGTATGAAGGGCGCCCGCATCGTCTGCGCGGGCGGTGCGGACAAGGTCCGGCTCCTGCCCGGCCTGACCTCCACGACCTGCACGGCCCAGGGCTCCGCGCAGAAGGGCCGGCGGATCGCGCAGGCCACCGCCTCCGGCCGGATCCCCTCCCTGAACGCGCCGGTCAGAGCCACGGCCCGGTCCGGGTACGCCGGGGTCGGCGGCACCCTCGCGCTCAATCAGCGCGCCACGGTCGCCGCGCCCGCCGGGCCCGACGACCCGGCGCGCGTCACTCTCAAGTACTCCCTCACCAATACTGGCAACCTGCCCGTCCACGGCGTCCGCATCACCGACCGCACCCTGGCCCCCCAGGGGGTGAGCTGCGCGGAGGGTACGTCAGTACTACGCCAGGTGGCGCCCGGCCGGACCGTGCACTGCACCGTCCGGCTGCGTCTCGACCCCGGCAGCCAGGTCAGCGAGGGGTTCGCCGAGGGCAGCGACCGCACCAGCACCCTGGACCACAAGGGCCGGCTGATCGGCGCGCCCATGCTGCGGGCGCACAGTTCGCTGCGGTTCGGGGTGCCGTACGAGCAGAGCGCGGGCGACGTCGTGACGCCGGTGCCGATGCCGCTCGGCGCGCAGACCGACCCAGAGCCCGCCACCGGCGAGGACGAGGCGCCCTCGTCCGGTACGTCCGTGCCGGAGGAGACGTCGGAGAACTCGGCCGCGTTCTCCGCCGGGGCGGCGCAGGGGGTCGTGCCCGGGGAGGTACCCGGCACGGGATACGACGACGTACCCGCCGTAGTCCCTGGGTTCCTGCCCGGCGAGGTACCTGGGGGGTACCTCCCAGGTATCCCCTCCACGCATCCCTCCGGGAGCCAGGTCCCCGGTGAACTCCCCGCGTTCTCGCTGGTCCCGTCCGGGCACCCGAACGATCCCGGGAGCCACCACACCGGTTCCCCGACCTCCAGTACCCCCGGCTCGCACGAGGCCGGCTCCCCGGTGACCGGCTCGCATCCCCCGGCCTCGCACGGCCCGGCCCGTAGTACTCAGGTACCGGACCCGTACGACCTGGGAGCCACCGCCTCCCAGGACCCCGGCAGCGCCACCCCCAAGGGCGCCTCCAGCCTGGGCTGGTTCGGCATTCCCCGGAACACCTTCCTCATCGGCGCGGTCCTGTTGGGGGCGTCGGCAGTGACGGGGGCGGTGTTGTTCCTGCGGCGGCGGAATGGCGGGCCGGACGACATGGCGTTCTGAATTCCGGCGCGATTCCAGGTAGTTCCGGGTGATTTCAGACAGTTCAGCCGTTCCACGTCTCGTCGTAAGGGTCCCTCGGTTCGGCGACCGGGGCCGCGCGGGTCACCTGGATGAAGGGAATGGGGCCGCCGTTCACCGGGTCCGCCCTGCGTTTGGGGGAATAGGTGCCGGTGATCAAAAGCCAGGTGTCCGGCTGGAGGACCGGCGGAATGTTCCCGGTGAGCGCGACTTTCACCGGCTGGGCGTCGGCGGCGCAGCAGCTCAGCGCCATCCGCACGAGATACGGGGTGCCGTCCTTGCCCAGTGCCAGGAATCCGGCGATCTGGATCTCCCGGCCCTTGATGTTCTTGTTGTCGTAGATCGCCCGGCCCGCGTAATCGACGAGCGCCAGCTTCAGCGGGCCGGTGGCGGGGATCTTCCCGTAGACGACGGGTTCCTGGAGCGCTGTTCCGGTGCGGGTGGCGCTGTAGGAACCGAGGGCGGGCGGGGCGACGAGAATCAGGGCGAGAAGGGGGAGGACGAGGAGCCAGGAAATGCGGGGTTCGCGGTGCGCATGGTTTTCCTCGCTCTGTGCCTGTTTCCGTTCGTACCACCACGTCGCCGCCGCCGCGACGATCAGCACCACGCCCGCCGCCAGCAGCAACGGCTGCAACCCGGCCTTGACGTACCGCAGATAGAGGTCCGTGCTCCCCGCGTGCAGCAGAGCCGCGCCGAGGAGGAAGAGCACGGCCGACTGGGCCTGACGATTCACAGCAGCACCGCCCCGGTGAGCACGGACACCACGATGGCGAGGACGAAGGTCGCCGGCGCGAATCGCAGGGCGAAACTCCGGCCGAACGTCCCCGTCTGCATCGCGAACAATTTCAGGTCGATCATCGGCCCGACGACCAGGAAGGCCAGCCGGGCGGTCAAGGAGAACTGCGTCAGGGAAGCGGCGACAAAGGCGTCCGCCTCCGAGCAGATGGAGAGCACGACGGCGAGAACGGCCAGCGCCAGAACGGCGATCACGGGATTGTCGGCGGCGGCCTTCAGCCAGCTTTCCGGCGCCACCGCTTTCAGGGTCGCGGCGGCCATCGCGCCGACCACGAGAAATCCCCCGGCGTGCATGACGTCGTGCCGTACGGCACCCCAGAAAGCGGCGCCCTTGGTGCGCCCCTCATAGGCGGCGTGCGTGGGCGGTTTCAGCAGATCCGTCCGCCCCAGCCGCAACCACAGCCACCCCATCAGGCAGGCGACGACGAGACTGGCGGCGAAACGCGCCACGACCATTTCCGGATTGCGCGGAAAAGCGACCGCGGTGGCCGTCAGCACAATGGGATTGATCGCCGGCGCGGACAGCAGAAAGGCGAGCGCGGCGGCCGGAGTCACGCCTCTGCGCACCAGTGCCCCGGCCACGGGAACGGATGCGCATTCACATCCCGGCAGCGCCACCCCGGCGATCCCGGCGACCGGCACCGCGAGCGCGGGCCGCTTGGGCAGGGCGCGCGCGAAGAACGACGGGGGGATGTACACGGCGATCGCCGCCGAGAGCAGTACCCCCAGTACCAGGAAGGGCAGCGCCTGGACGACGACGGCGACGAACACGGTCGTCCAGCTCTGCATGACCGGGGAGCCCAGCGCGCGCCGGATGGGCGACTGGAACAGCACCATCAGCAGCATGCCGAGGACCAGGACCAGCTGGGAGCTGAGCCGGGGAGGCCGCTCCTCCCTCTTGCGGGCTACCTCTTCAGGACTACCGTCCTTCAGCTCCTGCCCGGTGACGACGGTGGTCATGGCCGGGGCACCTCGGCATTCGTGGATCGCATCTGCTGCCTCCGCTCTCTACGACCCGTACGCCCCCTACATCTCAAGTACGACCGAATCGTCCGCTCCGTTCAGGCGGTCCCGAACGGATCGTTGGTGGAACCACCTGTCTCGATGAGGCAGTCTTCTCCGTCGTGGGGACCGTTCCGAATCAGGCCAGACCGATCGATGTCGAGGCGCACATGGTGGTGTGCGGCGACGACGGTCTCGCGCACCGTCTGGCCGCCGAACTCCGGGGCGTCTACAGCGAGCAGGTGACTCTCGTCGTCCCGCCCGCCCAGCGCACGGTACGCCCTCCCGTGGTGGGCCGGGCCCGCGCGGTCTCGGCTGCGCTGCTCGACCGCGTGGTGAGCGCGGCCGTGAACAGGGCGTCGGGCACCGGCGGTTCGGGCGCGCCGGAGCCGGCTCCCGCCGGGAACGAGCGGACGCTGGAGGCGGCCGAGCCCACCGAGGCGGTCCTCTCCGAGGCGGGCGTGGCCCGCGCGGCGGCCCTCGCGCTGGTCTACGACGATGACGAGACCAACATCCGTGCCGCCCTCACCGCCCGGCGCCTCAACCCGCGCGTGCGCCTCGTACTACGCCTGTACAACCGGAGGCTGGGCCAGCACATCGAGGAACTCCTCGACCAGGCCGCCCTGTTGGCGTCCGGCGAGGAGGACGCCACCGCCGGTACGACGACGGTCCTGTCCGACGCGGACACCGCGGCACCGGCCCTCGCCGCGACCGCGATCGCCGGTACCACCAAGGTCGTTCAGACCGACGGCCTGCTCCTGCGGGCGGTCGAACACCACGGCGAGGGCGCCGCACCCGGCCTCGCCACGCTCGCGCTGCTCTCCTCGGAGACCGACGGGAACATCGAGCAGGGACCCCAACTCCTGCCGGACGCCGAGGAGGTGAGGACGGCGACCGCCGCCTCGCCGGGGCGCGGGACCGTGGTCCTGGAGCAGGTGTCGTACGCCTCCGAGGGCAACCTTTCGACGGGGCGCGGCGCCGGGCTCATCGCGCCGATGGCCTCGCTCTTCTCCCGGCGGCTGCGCTGGTCGCTGGCGGGTGTCGTCACCTGCGTCCTCGCGCTGGCGGTCGCGCTGTGGCTGACGACGGGCATCCATCCGCTGGGCGCCCTGTACCTGACCCTGCTGGACCTCTTCGCCATCAACGACCCTGCCGTGGGCGACCCGTTGGCCCGGCAGATCCTCCAACTCCTGTCCGGGCTCATGGGGTTGCTGCTGCTGCCGGTGCTCCTGGCCGCCGTGCTCGAAGCGTTGGGCACGTTCCGCAGCGCGGGCTCCCTGCGCAAGCCGCCGCGCGGGATGAGCGGGCACGTCGTCCTGCTGGGCCTCGGCAAGATCGGCACCCGGGTGCTGATCCGGCTGCGCGAGCTGGACATCCCGGTGGTGTGCGTGGAGTCCGGGCCCGAGGCGCGGGGGCTCGCGGTGGCCCGGCGGCTGCGGGTACCCGTAGTCCTCGGGGACGTCACCCAGGAGGGGGTCCTGGAGGCGGCGAAGATCCATCGGGCGAACGCCCTGCTGGCGGTCACCAGTTCCGACACGACCAACCTGGAGGCCGTCCTCTACGCCCGCTCCCTGCGCCAGGACCTGAACGCGGTACTACGGCTGTACGACGACGACTTCGCGACCGCCGTCTACCGCACCCTGCGCGCCGCGCACCCCTACGCGCGCACCCGCAGCCGCAGCGTCTCCCATCTGGCGGCCCCCTCCTTCGCCGGGGCGATGATGGGCCGCCAGATCCTGGGCGCGATCTCCGTGGAGCGCCGGGTGCTGCTGTTCTCGGCGCTGGAGGCGGGCGGGCACCCGCAGTTGGAGGGCCGCACGATGGGCGAGGCGTTCCGCTCCGGACATTGGCGGGTGCTGGCCCTCGACACCGGTACGGGGCTGGCCTGGGACCTGCCGGCGGACCGGGTGCTGCGGCCGACGGACCGGGTCATCCTGGCGGCGACCCGGCAGGGGATGGCGGACCTGCTGCGCAGGCACGAGCGAGCTGAAGGGTAGTGCCGCAGGGGTAGTACTCAAGAAGCAGCTCTTGAGTACTACCCCTTGAGAGCTACGCCCTCCCCAGATGCCGCTCTGCGAACTCCAGCTCCAGCCGCACCTGCTTGATCCGCTCGTCCACGACCAGCGAGCCGTGCCCGGCGTCGTACCGGTACACCTCGTGAACAGCCTCCCTCGCCTCCAGCCGCCGGACGTAGTTGTCGACCTGGCGGATCGGGCAGCGCGGGTCGTTGACGCCGGCGGAGATGTAGACCGGCGCCTTCACCTGGTCGACGTACGTCAGCGGCGAGGACGCCTCGTACCTCTCGGGTACCTCCTCCGGGGTACCCCCGAGGAGGGTGCGGTCCATCGCCTTCAGGGCCTCCATCTCGTCGTGGTAGGCCGTGACGTAGTCCGCGACGGGTACCGCGGCGATGCCCAGCGCCCACGCGTCGGGCTGGGTGCCGAGGCCGAGGAGCGTGAGGTAGCCGCCCCAGGAGCCACCCGTCAGCACAAGGCGCGAGGGGTCCGCGAGCCCGGAGGAGACGGCCCACTCGCGGACCGCGGCGATGTCCTCCAGCTCGATCAGGCCGACGCGGTGCTTGAGCGCGTCGGTCCAGGCGCGGCCGTACCCGGTGGAGCCCCGGTAGTTGACGCGGACGACCGCGTACCCGTGGTCGACCCAGGCGGCGGGCGCGGCGGCGAAGGCGTCGCTGTCGTGCCAGGTGGGACCGCCGTGGATGTCGAAGACCGTGGGGAGCGGACCCCGCGCACCGGCCGGCTTCTGGACGAGCGCGTGGATCCGGCCCCCGGGGCCCTCCACCCACACGTCCTCGACCGGGACCGAACCCGGCGACCTCATACCCGGGGGGTCCAGTACTACCCCTCCGGAGGTAGAGCGCACGGCCGGCGGCTGGGCGGCGGAGGACCACAGGTACTCGGCGCTCCCGTCGGGCCGCGCCGAGGCGCCGGAGACGGTACCGGCGGGGGTGGGGATCCGCTCCAGCCCACCCGACGCGAAGTCGTAGCGGAAGAGTTCGCTGCGGGCCTCGTGGCTGTGGGCGATCAGCAGCGAACCCCCGTCGGGGAACCACTCCGCGTTGACGTCGCCCGGCAGGTCGAGGGACAGCTCGGTCTGCCCGCCGGAGACCACGTCCCACACCAGCGGCTCCCAGCGACCGCGCCGCTGATGGCCGATGAGCAGGCGGGTGTCCCCCGCGACGGGCGCGAACCCGAGGACCTCCAGGCCGAGTTCCTCCGCGCCGCCCCGGGTGTCGTCGAGTTCGGCGACCGTCGTGCCGTCGAGGGCGAGCACCCGCAGCGCCGAGTGCATGGCGTCGCCGTGCTCGGTGTGCTCGACGGCGATCAGCGTCCCGTCGTACGACAGGTCGCCGACGCCCGCGGACTCTCGGTGGCGGTAGATCTCACGGGGCGCCTCCCCCTGGAGTACTACGTGGATCGTGGTGCCGTCCTCGTCGGTGGAGCGTCCCACCACGGAGGTACGGCCGTCCCTCCCGAGAGCCAGTCCGGCCGGGTAGGAGGGGTCGAGGCCGGGGGTGGCGGGCTCGTCGGGGCCGCCGGCGAACGGCTGCCGCCGCCAGACGCCGAACTCGTCGCCGTCCTTGTCGTCGAACCACCAGATCCAGGCGCCGTCCGGGGACAGCCTGCCGTCCGTCGTCCCGTTGGCCCGGTCGGTCACCTGCCGCTGCTCGCCGCTCACGCGGTCCCAGGCGTACAGCTCGTACGTCCCGGTCGCGTTCGACGTGAACAGCGAGCGGTCGGGGGCGTCCTCCGCCCAGTCGGGCAGGGAGACCCGCGGCGCCCTGAACCGCTTCTCCCACTCGGGCATGGCCTCAGCGTCACTCATACCTCCATCAAACCTGATGAGGAGGGTCGCGTGGACATCGCTGCACGAGGAGAAGCGCGGCATCCGTCAGAAAGTGCCGGGCCGGTGAAGAAGCGGAGGTGATACCCGGAGGTCCGTCGGAGGTATTAGCGGGGTAGTACCTCGCCCCACCTCACCAACCCGCCGACCGGCCCCGCGCCCACCCCGCCGCCCCCGCCGCCCACCCCGGCGCGTACGGTTGAACGCGTGTACCGGTTTCTGCTGACGCCTCGCTGGTGGGGAATCAACGTCTTCGTGCTGCTGGCCATCCCCTTCTGCGTGTTCATGGGGTCCTGGCAGCTGAGCCGGTTCGAGTCGCGGATGGACGACCACCGCGCGCTCGACAGAGCCGCCGAGACGGGCAAGTCGCAGCCCGCGCGGCCCCTCGGCGAGATGCTGCCGGTGGACAAGGCGACCGTGGGCAAGCGGGTCACCGTCACCGGGCACTACGGGGAGCAACTCCTCGTACCCGGACGGGAGATCGAGCAGCGGACCGGGTACTACGTCCTCACGCTGCTGCGGACCGACTCCGGTAAGGCCCTGCCCGTCGTCCGCGGCTGGCTCCCCGGCAGGGCGGACGCCGCGAAGGCTCCGGCCGCGCCGGGCGGCGAGGTCAGCGTGACCGGCGCGCTCCAGGCGTCCGAGACACCCGGGGACAACGGGGTCAGTGCGCGCGGAGGCCTGCCGGCCGGTCAGATCGGCGCGATCAGCACCGCCTCGCTGGTCAACCTCGTGCCGTACGACCTGTACGACGCGTGGGTGACGCTCGACAGCGCCGACCCCGGGATGACGACCGTGCCCGCCGAGGCGCCCGCCAACACCGGGCTCGACCTCAAGGCGTTCCAGAACCTCGGCTACACCGGCGAGTGGTTCGTCTTCGCCGGGTTCGTGGTGTTCATGTGGTTCCGGCTGCTGCGGCGCGAGGTGGAGGCCGCGCGGGACGCGGAGCTGGGGCTGATCACCGAGGACGGCGACGGCGGCAAGGATGCCGAGGGTTCTGAAGCTAGCCCCTCAGTACTAACCCGCTAATACCTCAGAGCCAGCTCCCCCTCACACCGGCCCCCCGCAGGCCGACCCCGCTCAGACTCCCCCCACCCCACCCTCACGACGACGCCAGCACACCCGTCCGGTAGATCGTCCCCGCACACGCGTCCGGCACAGTAGCCGTCACCGACGGTGACCCCGCATCGGCCGTATAGGTCACCGACACACTGCCCTCGGCAGTCGTGACCGCGTCCTCCCGCACCAACTGCGGACTCGTACCCGTAGTACCGCTACTGGTACTGGTCGTCTGCTCGGAGGGCGACGGCGAGGGCGACGGGGAGGACCCCGTGTCCCCACCCGTAGTACTCCCGCCGGTGGTCCCCCCGTCCGAGGGGCACGAGCCCGACGGCACCCACGCGAACTTCACGTCGTACGCGGACCCCGGCGCCAGCGCCAGCTTCGTGACGTACAGGGAGGGGTCCGGCAGAGCGGCGGCCACATCCCCGGCCGCATGCTCGGTGACACCGACCTTCGTGGCATCGGCAGCCCCCTGCACCGCAGGGGACAGCGCGACGGCCCCGGCGACCGTACAGCTCGTGGTGGACACGTTGACGACGCGGAACGTGCCGTACACCACGCCCGTCGAGTCCGGCCCGTCCACCGTCGCGGTCGCCGACCCCAGCTGGTCGGCGGTACAGGAAGGCGCGGCCGGACCGGCCGACGCGGAGGGCCCCGTACCGCTGGAGGCGTCCGCCCCCGGGGTCGGCTTGCCGGCGCCCGTCCCCTTGGACTCCCCTGACCCCGTACCCGTAGTACCTCCGGTGGACTCGCCGACCTTCCCGGCGGACCCCCCGTCGGGGTTCTTGCCCCCACCCGTGGAGCCACCGGTCTGGGACGCCTGCCCCGCGACGGCGGGGTTCGCGGTCTCGCCGACGCCGGAGACGGTCATCAGCGCGGGAACGGCGACCCCCGCGAACAGGGCCGCGGCGGCCACCCCCACGATCGCCTGCCGCTTGCGGGCCTTGCGCGCGGGGACCGCCCGGCGCAGGTGGTCGAGCGAGCCGTCGCGCGGCGCCATCTCGTCCACCGCCCGGTGCAGCATGCGGCGCAGCTCCAGCTCGTCCGAGTCGAGCCCGTCCGGGCCCTGGTCGTCGAGGTGGTGGTTCACAGTCCTGTTCCCAGCGTCTGGTTGGTTCGGTTCGGTCCCGTACGACGGCGGCGGTCCGCCCGTGTCGTACGGGGGGTGGCTACCCCCCAGGTAGTCCCCCCGTCCCTCCAGAGGGGTACCGTCCCGGTCCGGTTCCCCGCTCACGCCGACGCCTCCATCGCCGTCCGCAGCGCCGCGATGCCGCGCGAGCCGTACGCCTTGACGGAGCCGAGGGAGATGCCGAGGGTCTCGGCGACCTGGGCCTCGGTCATGTCGGCGAAGTAGCGCAGGACCAGGACCTCGCGCTGGCGGCGCTGGAGGCCCTTCATCGCCTTGATCAGGGAGTCGCGCTCCAGCTGGTCGTAGGCGCCCTCCTCCGCGCTGGCCATGTCCGGCATCGGCTTGGAGAGGAGCTTCAGGCCGAGGATGCGGCGGCGCAGGGCGGAGCGGGAGAGGTTGACGACGGTCTGGCGCAGGTAGGCCAGCGTCTTCTCGGGGTCGCGGACGCGTTTGCGCGCCGAGTGGACGCGGATGAACGCCTCCTGGACGA
Source organism: Streptomyces acidiscabies (assembly GCF_020010905.1). Taxonomy (GTDB): domain Bacteria; phylum Actinomycetota; class Actinomycetes; order Streptomycetales; family Streptomycetaceae; genus Streptomyces; species Streptomyces acidiscabies. Next base: position 110,512 of record NZ_JAGJBY010000001.1, read on the forward strand.
CGTCCTCGCAGGAGGCGGTGTCGTCGAGGAGGAGGGCGGCGAGGCCCAGGAGGGAGCGGTAGTGCGCCTGGTAGGTCTCGGTGAGGTGGTCGACTGTCGTACCGGCGGCCACGGTGTCGTCGGCGTCGGCACGCGGGCCGGGGATGCGGGTGGGCCGCGTCGCTGGCACGGGCGCGATCACCGGCAGGCCGCCGGGCGCCCCGGCGACGCGGGGGCGGGCGGTCCGGCGGGGCGGGCGCAGTGTCGCGCCGCGGGTCGCCGCTGTGAAGTCGAGTACCTCTGCCACGCCAGTTGGACACCCGTACCCCGGGCGAGGTTGTACGTGTCGGCCGTCTCTTTTCCGCACGGCATCGCCTGAATCGTTTCTCCACCGGCGCTCGCGCCGGTCCCGCCGGGTCGCGCGGCCGGCCGTCTGCCGGCCCGCGCCCCCTGGTCTACCCTCATACGTCCCGCTCTTCCCCTATGTTCCCTATGTCCCATAGGAAGTGTCCCCATACGAAACGGGCGTCCCCACGCCCGTCCACAGGCTTCCGACAGCTACAGCCCGTGGTCACACGCCTGCGCACCCGGAGAGGGTGACCGCAAAGACGCTCCCCGTGCGCCGCTCGGTTGCGGTGCGCGGGGAGAAAAATCTTCGGACGCCGACCGGCCCGGGGACAAGGCGGCGCGACCGTCTTCCGGCTCACAGTTCTGACGTGGATCCTACAAAGCCGTCCGGCTCTGGCCAGCGGCTTTTCACTTCGGCGCCCACTCCGCCGCGATCAGCTCCGCGATCTGCGCGGTGTTGAGGGCCGCGCCCTTGCGGAGGTTGTCGCCGCAGACGAAGAGTTCGAGCGCGGTCGGGTCGTCGAGGGCGCGTCGTACCCGTCCCACCCAGGTGGGATCCGTGCCGACCACGTCCGCCGGGGTGGGGAACTCGCCCGCGGCGGGGTCGTCGAACAGCACGACGCCCGGCGCGGTCGCGAGGATCTCGCGCGCACCGGCGACCGTGACCTCGTCCTGGAAGCGGGCGTGCACGGTCAGCGAGTGGGTGGTGACGACGGGGACGCGTACGCAGGTGACGGCGACCGGCAGCTTCGGCAGCCCGAGGATCTTGCGGGACTCGTCCCGTACCTTGCGCTCCTCGGAGGACCAGCCGTCCTCGGTGAGCGACCCGGCCCACGGGACGACGTTCAGCGCGATCGGCGCCGCGAACGGCCCGGTGTCGTCCCCCACCACCCGGCGTACATCTCCAGGGGTAGTACCCAGGTCTCCCCCTACCCCGGAGCTACCCACGACCTGCGCCAGTTGCCGGCGCAGCGTCTCGACGCCCTCCCGGCCCGCCCCGCTGACCGCCTGGTACGACGAGACCACCAGCTCCCGCAGCCCGAACTCGGCGTGCAGCGCGCCGAGGGCGACGATCATCGACAGGGTCGTGCAGTTCGGGTTGGAGACGATGCCGCGCGGGCGGACCCGGACGGCGTGCGGGTTCACCTCGGGTACTACGAGGGGTACGTCGGGCTCCATCCGGAAGGCGCCGGAGTTGTCGACGACGACCGCGCCCTTCGCGACCGCGACCGGCGCCCAGCGCGCGGCGACCTCGTCGGGGACGTCGAACATCGCGACGTCGACCCCGTCGAACGCCTCCTCCGAAAGAGCGACGACCTCGACCTCCTCGCCGCGCACGGTCAGCTTGCGGCCGGCCGAGCGCGGGGAGGCGACGAGGCGGATCTCACCCCAGACGTCGGCGCGCTGGGAGAGGATCGTGAGCATGACCGAGCCGACGGCCCCGGTCGCTCCCACGACCGCGAGCGTCGGTCGTACGGTCATCGGGCGAAGCCCCCGCTCATCGTCCGGTGCCGCCGTAGACGACGGCCTCGTCGCTGTCGGAGTCGAGTCCGAACGCCGAGTGGACGGCGCGGACGGCCTCGTTCACGTCATCCGCGCGGGTGACGACCGAGATACGGATCTCGGATGTCGAGATCAGCTCGATGTTCACGCCCGCGTCGGACAGCGCGGTGAAGAAGTCCGCCGTGACCCCCGGATTCGTCTTCATCCCGGCGCCGACCAGGGAGATCTTGCCGATCTGGTCGTCGTAGCGCAGGGATTCGAAGCCGATTCCGGAGCGGTTCTTCTCCAGCGCGTCGATCGCCTTGCGGCCCTCGGACTTGGGGAGCGTGAAGGAGATGTCCGTCAGGCCGGTCGAGGCGGCGGAGACGTTCTGCACGATCATGTCGATGTTGATCTCGGCATTCGAGATCGTCCGGAAGATCGCCGCGGCCTCGCCCGGCTTGTCCGGCACACCGACGACCGTGATCTTGGCCTCGGAGGTGTCGTGCGCGACACCGGAGATGATGGCCTGCTCCACCTGCTGGTCCCCTTGCTGTGTCTTCGAAACGGGCCGCTCGCTGCTGACCCAGGTCCCCTGCAAGCCGCTGAAGCTGGAGCGGACGTGGATCGGGATGTCATACCTGCGGGCGTACTCCACACACCGATGGAGCAATACCTTGGAGCCAGAGGACGCCAGCTCCAGCATGTCCTGGAAGTGGATCCAGTCGATCTTCTGAGCCTTCTTCACCACCCGCGGGTCGGCGGTGAACACGCCGTCGACGTCGGTGTAGATCTCGCAGACCTCGGCCTTGAGCGCGGCGGCGAGGGCGACGGCCGTGGTGTCGGAGCCACCCCGGCCGAGCGTGGTGATGTCCTTCTTGTCCTGGCTGACGCCCTGGAATCCGGCGACGATCGCGATGTTGCCCCGGTCGAGGGACTCGCTGATCCGGCCGGGCGTGACGTCGATGATCCGGGCTTTGTTGTGGACGGAGTCGGTGATGACGCCTGCCTGGCTGCCGGTGAAGGACTGGGCCTCGTGGCCCAGGTTCTTGATCGCCATCGCCAGCAGGGCCATGGAGATCCGCTCTCCGGCGGTCAGCAGCATGTCGAACTCACGCCCGGCGGGCATCGGAGACACCTGCTCGGCGAGATCGATCAGCTCGTCCGTCGTGTCGCCCATCGCGGAAACGACGACGACCACTTGATGGCCGTTCTTCTTCGCTTCCACTACCCGCTTGGCGACGCGCTTGATGCCCTCGGCATCGGCTACGGATGAGCCTCCGTACTTCTGCACGACAAGGCCCACGTGCGCTCCTCGCTCAGTTAGTCGATTGCACCGGTCAGTCTAACGAGCGTCCGAATTCCCCCTCCGGGGTATCGCATGGTGAGATGTCCGACACCCGTTCCCGACGCTCTTTCCGGTCTAGTACGTGAGAGCTAGTACCCAGGTCGTACGGGTTACGCGCGTGATTGCTGTGAATTAAGTTTCAAGCACTAGGGTGCCGCTGTGCGCGTACTTCTGGTGGAAGACGACGAGCCCGTGGCGGAATCCCTGCGGCGCGGGCTGAAGCGGTACGGCTTCGAGGTGGACTGGGTGATGACCGGGGCCGCCGCCCTTGCTCACGCCGACCCCCACGACGTCGTCCTCCTCGACCTCGGGCTGCCCGACACCGACGGACTCGACGTCTGCAAGGCGCTGCGCGCCCGCAGCGACGTGCCGATCATCGTCATCAGCGCCCGCAGCGACGAGACGGACCGGGTCGTCGGGCTCGAACTCGGCGCCGACGACTACGTCTCCAAGCCGTTCGGGGTGCGGGAGGTCATCGCGCGGATAAGGGCCGTCATGCGGCGGGTCCAGCCGCGTACGCCCGCCGAGGCGGGGCCCGACCGGTACGGCCCCGGCCTCACCGTCGACCGCAAGGCCGCGCGGGTCCGGCTCAACGGGGAGGAGGTGTCGCTGGCTCCCAAGGAGTACGACCTGCTCGCCTTCCTCACCGAGGAGCCGGGGGCGCTGATGACCCGGGAGCAGATCATGGAAGCCGTCTGGGACGCGAACTGGTTCGGGCCGACGAAGACGCTGGACGTCCATGTGGCGGCGCTGCGAAGGAAGTTGGCGGGAGCCATCACCATTGAGGCGGTACGCGGGGTGGGATTCCGGCTGGAGATCGTCGGTACTACCCCGGGGGATACCTCCGTATGATCCGCCAGCTCATCCTCAGCTACGCGCTCCTCGTCGCCGGTGCGATCGGCCTGTTCACCTTCCCCGTCGCCTTCACCCTCACCAACCAGCTCCGGGACGACACCGAGGTGTCCGTGAAGCGGGAGGCGACGACGATGGCGGTGCTGCTCAGCAACGGGGACCCGGCGTCCTGCCAGGCGCTGACCCAGCTCGCGCGCGCGTACGCCAAGGCGACGAAGGACGACATCCAGGTCACGGCGACCGCCGACTGCGCGGCCCCGCTGCCCCGCCCGCAGGCCGGCCAGGCCCTGGAGCGTGCGCTGGGCCAGGGCAAGGACACCACCGACTGGGGGTCCGACTTCATCTGGGGCGACGAACTGACGATCACCGTCCCCGCGAAGTCGGGCGACGAGACCGTCGGCGCCGTACGGATCGTCTACTCGACGCACGGCATGACCAACCGGCTGTGGAACATCTGGGGTTTCCGGGCCGGACTCGCCGCCGCCGTCCTCGGTGTGGCTGCCGTGATCGGCGCCGTGGTGGCCCGCCGGCTCACCCGGCCGCTCCGCCAACTCAACGACATGGCGACCAAGTTCAGCGACGGCGACCTGACGGCCCGTACCCCTGAGACGGGCCCTCAGGAGACCCGGACGCTCGCCCGCACCCTGAACCAGGCGGGCGAGCGGCTCGACACGCTGATCGCCTCGCAGCGCATCTTCGTCGCGGACGCCTCGCACCAACTCCGCACGCCACTCACGGCGTTGAGGCTGTCGCTCGACAACATCGCCGACGGCGTCGACGACGAATTCGTCCGCGAGGACGTCGAGCAGGCGACCGCGGAAGTCGTCCGCATGAGCCGCCTGGTCAGCGGTCTGCTGGTGCTCGCGCGGGCCGAGGCGAAGGTAACTGCCGCGGAACCGCTGCCACTTGCCGAGACCGTGAACGAACGGCTCGCGGTGTGGAGGCCGGCCGCCGACGAGCGAGGAGTCACCATCGCTCTCGTGGGGGGAAGTGTCGACGACCGGCCGCTCGTGTTGGCCGCTCCCGGTCACCTGGACCAGGTGCTGGACAACGTGCTCTCCAACGCCCTGGAGGTCTCGCCGGACGGTGGCACCATCACCGTCAAGTGGGGCACCGCCCGCTGGGATTCGGGCCAGCGGACGGTGGTCCTGTCGGTCCTGGACGAGGGACCGGGCATGTCGGACCAGGAGAAGTCGAGGGCGTTCGACCGCTTCTGGCGGGGCCAGGGGCTCACCGGCCGGGGCGGTTCGGGGCTCGGCCTCGCCGTCGTCAAGCAGCTGGTGACGGACGACGGCGGCACGGTGGCCCTGAACGACGCTCCCGGTGGTGGCCTCTGCGTCTCGATCAGCCTTCGGGCATCTTCGAGGAGTGGTGGTTGACGATCTTCCAGTCGCCGTCCCGCTGCTTCTCGTACTCGTAGGAGTAGCGGGCCTTGACGACGCTCTTCACGCCCGTCTTCGGGTCGGTGAGCGTGAACTGGTAAATCCCGGTGTCGATCGCGGAGTTGTTGTCGAGCACGGTCACGATCGTCGTGAGCTTCTTGCCGACGGGCTTGTTGGCGAGGAAGTGCTCGAAGTAGTCGACGATGCCGGCGTGGTCGGTGCGGATCTTGTTCGACACGGTCGGCAGCAGGACCGCGTTGTCCGCGTAGAGGTCGGCGACCTTCTCCGCATTCCCGGTCTTCAGCGTGGCGTTCCAGGTGTTGAACAGGCCGGCTATCTGGGTCTTCGTCGCCCTCTTGGACTGGGGCTTGTGCTCGGGGCCGGCGAAGCTGACACCGGCGCCGACGGTCCCGGCGACGACGAGCGAGGCCGTACCGATCACGAGGGCTCTCTTGCTGAGGGGGCGAGGACGGCGACGGTTCATCACAACTCCAGTACGTCTGGGGCTAGTTCGCTTCCTTCCGGTTCTCCTGTGGAGGAAGTGACTCCAGACTCCCGTTTCACCGGTTAGCGCCCGTGCAGCCGTCGTACAGGAGAGATCCAGGACCTCTCCAAAACTCGTTTTCCCGCACGTCGGGGAGCTGTACGGTCACCGCATGGATGTTCTGCGCTACGTGGCGTTCGGTACCGGTCCCACCGGGGGCAACCCCGCCGGAGTGGTCCTCGACGCGACCGGGATGGACGACGCGGCGATGCTGGCCGTCGCCGCCGAAGTCGGTTACTCCGAGACGGCGTTCGCGGTTCCGTCGGACGACGGGGCCCTGGACGTGCGGTACTTCAGCCCGCTCGCCGAGGTGCCGTTCTGCGGTCACGCGACGATCGCGCTGGCCGTCGCGCACGCGGACCGGCACGGGACGGGGCCGCTGCGGCTGCGGACCAAGGCGGGGCCGGTTTCCGTCAACACCTCGGTGGACGAGGGGGGTTCGACCGTGGCGACGCTGGTGAGCGTGGAGCCGCGCACCGTCGCGCTGGCGCCGGACGACCTCTCCGAGGTGCTCTCGGCGCTGCGCTGGAAGGCCGGCGACCTCGACCCCGCGCTACCGCCGCGCGTGGCGTACGGCGGTGCCTGGCACCCCGTCATCGCGGTTGCCGAACGGGGTCGACTCGCCGATCTGGACTACGACATGGGCGCGCTCGGCGACCTCATGGAGCGCCGCTCGTGGACCACCGTCGCGCTGGTCTGGCGGGAGTCGGAGACCGTGTTCCACGCGCGGAATCCCTTTCCGCCGGGGGGAGTTGTCGAGGATCCGGCGACCGGTGCGGCGGCGGCTGCCTTCGGGGGGTATCTCCGGGAGCTCGAACTCGTCGGCACGCCCGCGACGTTGACGATCCATCAGGGGGTGGACATGGGGCGGCCCAGCAGGCTCACGGTGACGGTTCCCCGGGAGCTGGACAGCGGGATCGGGGTGACGGGGACGGCGGTCTCCGTCTGAGCGCGTCGAGGGGTGGCGTGTTCGAGGGGTGGGCGCGTCCGGTCGCGTCCGGTCGCGTCCACCCCTCGCTGTCCCTCTGGAGTACCCCCGGTACCCCCTACTTCTGGGCCTTCAGCCCCAGCGGCTGCGCGATCTCCTCGGTCATCACGCGGCCCGCCTCGATCTCCAGGGTCTCGTCGCCCACGGCCTGGTCGGTGTCGAGGCCGTCCAGTTCGGCGAGGGGCTGGTCGAGGCGGATGTGCGCGAGGACGGAGTGCAGGGCGCGCAGGGTCGCCGAGGCCGTCGTACCCCAGTTGGAGAAGTACGAGAACTGCCACCACCACAGCGCCTCGGTCGTACGGCCCGCGCGGTAGTGGGCCATGCCGTGGCGCAGGTCGGTGATGACGTCGGCGAGGTCGTCGGAGATGCGGGCCGGGACCGGGGCCTTGCGGGGCTCGTACGGGTCGAAGACCTCGGAGTAGACGTCGACCGGCTCAAGCAGGCGGGCGAGGTTCTCACGGAGTTCGTCCGCGTCGGGGTCCGGGCCCGTGTCGGGCTCGTACCGCTCGTCCGGGACGATGTCCTCGTGGGCGCCCAACCTGCCGCCGGCCAGCAGGAGTTGGCTGACCTCCAGGAGCAGGAACGGGACCGCGGAACCGGGTTCGTCGCCCTTGGCGACCTCGGTGACCGCGACCAGGAAGCTCTCCACCTGGTCGGCGATCTGGACCGCGAAGTCGTCCGGATCCCGGCCGGTCGCGTGCAGCGTTGCGTCGGGCATCGTGACGTCAGACATCTAGGAGTCGTCTCCCCTCGAAGGCGCGGCCGAGGGTCACCTCGTCCGCGTATTCCAGGTCGCCACCCACCGGGAGGCCGCTGGCCAGGCGGGTGACCTTCAGGCCCATGGGCTTGATCATGCGGGCGAGGTACGTCGCTGTCGCCTCACCCTCAAGGTTGGGGTCGGTCGCGAGGATGAGCTCGGTGACCGTGCCGTCCGCGAGGCGCGCGAGGAGTTCCCTGATCCTCAGGTCGTCGGGTCCTACGCCCTCGATGGGGCTGATCGCGCCGCCCAGGACGTGGTACCTGCCGCGGAACTCCCGGGTGCGCTCGACCGCGACGACGTCCTTCGGCTCCTCGACGACGCAGATCACCGAGGGGTCGCGGCGGGGGTCGCGGCAGATGCCGCACAGCTCTTCCTGCGCGACGTTTCCGCAGGTCGCGCAGAAGCGGACCTTCGCCTTGACCTCCAGCAGGGCGTGCGCGAGGCGGCGTACGTCCGTCGGTTCCGCCTGGAGGATGTGGAAGGCGATCCGCTGCGCGCTCTTGGGACCGACGCCGGGCAGCCGACCCAGCTCGTCGATGAGGTCCTGGACCACGCCTTCGTACAACGGACTGCCGTCCTTCCTGGGGTTCCTTCAGTGCGTACGGTAGTTGCCGGGTACCCCTCCCAGAAAGGCGACCGGCGTGAACAGACCGGCCGAGCCCGGGAAAGTAGTCCCCGGGTAGTACCTGGGTAGGGGGTGGAGACAGGGGGTGGGCGGGTCGGGTCAGAAGGGGAGGCCCGGGATTCCGCCGCCGCCCAGGCCCTGGGCCAGCGGGCCGAGCTTCTGCTGCTGGAGGGTCTGCGCGTTCTCGTTGGCCGCCTGGACGGCCGCGACGATCAGGTCCGCGAGGGTCTCCGTGTCCTCCGGGTCCACGGCCTTCGGGTCGATGTGCAGGGCGCGCAGCTCGCCGGAACCGGTGACCGTGGCCTTCACGAGGCCGCCGCCGGCCTGGCCGTCGACCTCCGTGTTCGCCAGTTCCTCCTGGGCGGCCTGGAGATCCTGCTGCATCTTCTGGGCCTGCTGGAGCAACTGCTGCATGTTGGGCTGGCCACCACCGGGAAACACCATCGGCTCCTGTGTCGTGCGACGTCTCGGGGCGGGGGGTTTCCCGCTCGGCACGAGCCTACGTGGTCTGTGCGGACGCTGCCCCGGCACTCTTTCGAGTGAGTCTCCTCCACGGCCTATACCTGATCAAGGCCCACTTCCGGGCGTAAAACCGGCGAAACCTTCCTCTTCGCCACCCATTGGGAGGTAGGAAGGGTCAGACGCACGGACAACGGGCGTTCACGGCGCACACGGGTGCCGTCCGGCGGTATACGGCGACACGGCCGCGCCGGGGGCCACCTCGCGGGCGCCGGCTTCGGCCGGTGTCCGAGGGACGGGTCCTGGGGCTCGGCCTCGTGGCAGCGGGCCCCGTACGTGCCGGGTGTGTCGGTCAGGCAGTGGGAACGGGGTTCAGGAGGGAGTGCCGGGTGGGTCAGCAGCCGGAGATGCAGCCCGAGGGTCCGCCTCAGGACGGACGGGACGAGGGCGCGGCCGGGCTGCGGCCGGGCGATCTGACCGGGCGGACGTTCCCGCACGGCGACTGGGGTGAGCCCGCCGTGCGGCTCGACGAGCTGTACCGGTGGGTGGAGCGGGGGGCGCTGGAGACGGCCGCCTGGTACCTCGCCGACCGCGGGTGGAAGCGGCGCGGCGCGCGCGCCCTGCGGGGTACGGCGGCGGGGTCCGCGGTGGTCGGTGCCGCGCTGCCGCTGCTCGACCTGACCGGCCTGCTGCCCGGCGCGTCCACCTGGGGGTACCTCGCCCTGCTGATCGCCGTCTCCTGCGTCGCCGCGGACCGGTCCTTCGGGCTGACCTCGGGGTGGATGCGGGACGTCGCCACCGCGCAGGCCGTCCAGCGGCGGCTCCAGGTGCTCCAGTTCGACTGGGCCTCGGAGAGCGTCCGCGAGGTGCTCGGCCCGGCCGAGGGGACCGCCGGCGAGGCGGCCGAACGGTGCCTGGGCGTGCTGCGCCGGTTCTCGGAGGACGTCACGGACCTGATCCGTACGGAGACGGCGGACTGGATGATCGAGTTCCGTACGGCGTCCACGTCGCTGGCGCTCCAGACGACCGCGCCCTCCGTGCCCCGCCAGGACGTGCCCGGTCCGCACCTGGGGCGGTTCTCGCCGCCGCCGGTGAACGGGACCCGGCCGAACATGCCGAGGCAGAGGCCGCCGGAGCCGCGGTGAGGTGAGGGGGCGGGGGCGTGGCTCTCGGGTACTACACGGGGACTACCGCGCCTGCATCCCCGTACCCGAACCCCGTCGTCGTACCTCCGTCGTCATACCCCCCGCCGGCAGGTACAGGGTCGCCTCCGCGCCGCCCTCCGGGGGGTTGCGGAAGACCAGGCGGGCGCCGAGGAGGCGGGTCTGGCCCGCGGCGATGCTGAGGCCGAGGCCCGTGCCGGGGGAGGTGCGGGCCGTGCGGAAGCGCTGCGGGCCGGAGGTGGTGAGGACGGCGAGCGTGTCGAGCGGGAAGCCGGGGCCGTGGTCGCGGACGCGCAGAAAGGGTCCGCCCGGGCCCCGGTCGGCGGTGACCGTCACGGGTGCCGCGCCGTGCCGCAGCGCGTTGGTGACGAGGTTGGTGAGGATACGTTCCACCCGGCGCGGGTCGGTCTCCACGAGCAGGTCCGAGACGATGCGCACCCCGACCCCTTCGAGCCCGGCGACCGCGCGCCGCGCCATCGCGCTGACCTGCCGGTGCTCGGTCTCGACGACCGCGACCTGCGCGTCGAGCCGCGCGATCTCCAGGACGTCCTCGACGAGCCCGTGCAGCTTGCGGACCCCGCCCGCGACGAGGTCGGCGGCCGGTCCGGGCGGCAGCAGCCCGGCGGCGGTGACCATGACGGAGACCGGCGTACGCAGCTCGTGCGCGATGTCGGCGGTGACGCGCTGCTCGGCCTCCAGGCGGGCGCCGAGCGCGTCGGCCATGGCGTTCATGGACTCGGCGAGCCGGGTGATCTCGTCCCGCCCGCGCGGGCGGACGCGGGCGTCGAGGTCGCCGTGGGCGATACGTTCCGCCGTCCGGGCGGCGGCCGTGGCCCGGCGGCCCATCCGTACGCCGAGGGCGAGGCCGAGCAGCGCCACGGCGCCGGTCGCGGCGACGCCGGCGGTGGCGAGCGTGCGGTCGAGGTCGGCGAGCGCGTCCGCCTCGTGGCCGTAGGGGCGTGACAGCGCGAGGACGGTCCGGTCGGAGACCCGGGTCGCCGCCCACAGCTCGGGGTGGCTACCACTGCGGAGGTAGGTCGCCCGTACCCCCGTGGTAATCAGCCGGGTGAGGGGCGCGGGCAGGTCGGGCGGGTCGATGCGGGCGTCGGTCTCGCGGCCGGCGGCGTGGTCGTAGGCGGCGGCGACCAGCTGGCGGTCCAGGTCGGCGCGGGCTGTGGTGAGCTGGTCGGCGGCGGTGATGCGGTGGACCAGCACGCCGACGGCGCTCGCGACGCAGACGGCTGCCGCGGCGACGGCCAGCGCGACCTTCGTACCGATGTTCATGGCGTTCCTCTTGGGTCCCCTGGGCCCCTGGTTCTCAGGTCTCCCGGTCCCCTGGTCCCCTGGTCCTCAGGTCGTAGAGCCGTAGTACTTCAGGGGCGCAGCTTGTAGCCGAAGCCGCGGACCGTCTCGATGCGGTCGTGGCCGATCTTGGTGCGCAGGCGGCGGATGTGGACGTCGACGACGCGGGTGTCGCCGGTCCAGGCGTAGTCCCAGACCCTCTCCAGGAGGAGGTCGCGGGTGAGGACCGTCCCCGGGGAGGAGGTGAACTCCTGGAGGAGGCGCAGTTCCGTGGTGGTGAGGGAGAGGGGCTCGCCGGAGCGGTACGCGGTGAGGGAGACGGGGCAGAAGTCGAGGTCGCCGAAGGTGAGGCGGGCGGTGCGGGGGGCCGCGGGGGCGGCGCGGCGCAGGAGGCAGCGGATGCGGGCGGCGAGGACCACGCCGTCGAAGGGTTTCGTGACGTAGTCGTCGGCGCCGGCCTCCAGGCCCATCACCACGTCGACGGGGTCGTTGCGGGCGGAGATCAGCAGGACGGGTACGCGGGACTCGTCGCGGATGCGGCCGGCCAGGCTGACCCCGTTCAGGCCGGGCAGCATGATGTCCAGGACGGCCACGTCGGGGCGGTGCTCGCGGAAGAGGGCGAGGCCGGTGGCGCCGTCGGCGGCGGTCCGTACGGCGTACCCACTGGACTCCAGGGCGAGGCGGGTCGCCTCCCGGACCATCGTGTCGTCCTCGACCAGCAGGACCTCGTGCATGGCTGTACTCCTGAGGTAGGGGGGTAGGGGGCCTCTCCTTCGTGGCCCTCGGGGGCTACGGGTACTACGCGCCTGCGCGCCCTCACGCCTTGGGCACCCTGAGTCGTACGGGTCCTACGTCCATGGCCCAGTCGGGGGCGGGCGGGTGGTCCGGGGTGAGGACGGCGTGGCTGTAGTACGCGGCGTACTCGCGTTTGACCAGGCCGGTGAGGACGAGGCCGGCCGGGAAGGAGGGGGGATCGCCGTGGGGGCAGCCGGAGACGCAGGCGAAGTCGACGACGAGGCCGGTCGCGACGGCGCGGGACGTGCCCCAGCCGCGCCACTTCAGGCCGTACAGGGTGGTGGTGTCGGTGAGGTCCACGACGCCGGGGCTCTGCCGGGGGATCGAGCGCGCGTCGTCGACGTAGGCCGGACCGGTCCAGGGGATCGCGGTCGGTGCCGGGCCCTCGGCCCGCGCGCCGCCGGAGACCGTGCCGCACCCCGTGAGCCCGAGGACGAGCAGCGCCGCCAGCGCGGGTATGTCGTACCGCATACCGCTCTCCTCTCCGCACCTCCGGTGGTCTGGACCACCTTTACAGGAAGAGCACCACTTTGACCCGATCCGGGTAAACGGACCATGTCCTTACATTAAGGATCGGGCAAAGCGTGGAAACGCTCCCATATTCCGGTAACGGTCGGCCGTCATTTCCGACCACCGGCTGTGATCCGGCCGCCGGACCACTGTCATGCCCGGCTGGTTCCTTGTGCCGCACCGGGGCCGTCGGCCTCGGGTAACCGGAACGAATCGAGGAACACCAGGTGTCGACCTCCCCTGCCCCGGTGTCCGCGCCCGACGCGGAACGCCGCAAGAAGCCCCGGCTGCGTGGCCGCCGGGCCCTGACCGTCGCGGGTGTCCTGCTCGCCCTCGTCGGCGGCGCGGCCGGTACGGCGATCGCGCAGCCGCCGCCCGGCGCCTGCCGCCAGTGGTGCAACAACCCGCCCGGCGGCACCCCGGTCATCACCAACCAGCAGTGGGACGACGCCGAACGGGCCGCCGACTTCTGGGCGAACCACCAGGTCGATCCCCATCTCACCTGGGGCGTGGGCCGGTTGAACCACGCGGACCAGCACGGCTGGCCCGGCCAGGCGGAGGGCGGGCGCTGGTTCGACTTCTGGGACAGCACCGCGCAGGCCTGGCGGGACATCTACTACGGCGGTCGCTACAACGACCGCGGCGGCGACCTCGCCTCGTTCGAGCAGCAGGCCCGCCACGAACCGTCGTCCCGCGCCTTCTCGACGGGCAACGGGCGTACGGCTCCTTACGTCGAGTACGACATCGACGAGCACACCTCGACGCGTTCGCAGGACCGCGGACTGCGCCGCATCATCCGCAACCCGCTGACCGGGAACGTGTTCGCGACCTGGGACCACTACCAGACGTTCGCCTGGCTGGGTAAGTACTGACAGCCGCTCACCGGGGGTGCGGCTGCCTGCCGCACCCCCTTCAACTCGAAAGGCAGGTACGTCCGTTGACCCGCACGACCGACTGGATCCGCCCCCTGGCCGAGGCGCCGGCCGCCGCGAAGGAGGTGAGCGGTGCGCGCAGCCGTACCCGCCAGGACCTGTTCACGGAGTGGAGCGCCGCGCTCGGTTTCCCGGCCCACTTCGGCCGCAACTGGGACGCGTTCACCGACTGTCTGCGCGACGTCGTGCCGACGGTGGTCGTCGTACGGGACGCGGGCGCCCTTCTCGCCGACGCGCCGCAGCTCGAACTCGCCGTGCTGCTCGACGTGTTGGCCGAGGCGGCGGGCGACGACAGCGCCGCCCCGCGCCTCCGCCTCTTCCTGGACGACACCCCGGACCGCCTCGCATCCCTGAACACCCGGCTGACACAGGGGAGTTGACGGAGTTGGACCAACTCCCCGCTACGACTGGGGAGATGGGAACGCCACCGGCCCGCGCAGCCCCGCGCGGTTCACGGCCCGTACGCCGAAGAACACGTTGTCCTTCGACAGGTCCACCTCGTACGAGGTCACGTCACCGGCCTCGACGACGTGTGTCCACTCGGGCGCCGTCGTCTCGCGCCAGACGACCTCGTAGCCGGCGAGGTCGGGTTCGGCGCCCCGACTCCACACCAGGCGCGTGGAGTTGGTGAGCGCCGAGGTCACGATCCGCGTCCCGCGCGGCGCGGCCGGCGCCTGGGCGAGCGTCCACAGCGCGGCGGCGTTCACGCGGGCGACGCGGGCGGTGTAGGCGAAGTCGCAGAACTCCGGCAGATCCCCGAACTGCCGCCCGTTCTCGACGCGCACGTCCTGGTGCTGGTGGGCGAAGTCCTCGGCGGGCTCGGTGAACCGGAGTGCGGGGTAGCCGTTCTCCAGGAACGGGATGTGGTCGCCGCCGCGCAGATAGCGGTCCCGGCGGTAGATCACCCGGACGCGCATGCCGGTGGCGTCGTTGTCGGCAACATCCCTGACGAAGCGGGCGAGTTGACGGGTGTCCGAGTCGTTCTCGCCGCCCACCGAGCGCCGCACGGCGGCCTGTTCGGGCGTCTCGGAGGTGGGCACGCCCTCCGCGAAGAGCCGGATCGCGAGCGCAGCGAGATGGGGGTCCCCCCTGCTCGAAGAGCTTGGGGGAGGGTCGCGGCTCCCGTCGTCGGCGGTCGAACTGCCGACGATGTCGTTGGTGAACATCGCCCGCACATCCGCCCCGGCGCCCTTCAACTGCCGTGCCAGGTAACCCGATCCGTACAGTCCCTGTTCCTCCCCCGCGACCGCCGCGAACACGATCGTGGCCGCCGGGCGGCGCCGCGCGAACACCCGCGCCAGCTCCAGCACGACAGCCACGCCGGACGCGTCGTCGTCCGCGCCCGGCGCGTCGGACACGGCGTCCATGACGTCGCTGACGCGCGAGTCGTAGTGCCCGGAGACGACGTGCACCCGCTCGGGGGTGACCGAACCCCGCAGCGTGGCAAGGACGTTGGTGATGCGCGTGGGGACGGGAATCCTGGACGCCGGTTCCTGGACGTACGACTGGAGCTCGACCGTCATCCGGCCGCCCGACTCGGCGGCGTACGAACGGAGTCGGTCCTGGATCCAGTCACGGGCGGCTCCGATTCCCCGGGCCGGGTCGTCCTGGGTGGAGAGGGTGTGCCGGGTGCCGAAGGAGACGAGGGTGCGGATCGTCGCCTCGATGCGGGCCGGGTCCAACTCCTTGAGCAGGGACCTGAGTTCACGGCTCGGGGGCTGAGCGGTCGCCGGGCGGCCGGTGGCGGTCGCTTCGGCTGCGGTCGCCTCCGCGGCCGTCGCGGCGAGGGTCGCGGCGGTGGCCGCTGTCGCGGTGAGGACGGTGCGCCTGGTGGGGGTGGGGGGCATGGCTCCTCCTGGGGCGGTGTCCTGCCGATGCTCCTGGACACCGTCGGCAGGCGGCAAGAGGGCCTGATTCAGGGTGAGTTGGCGGGCTGGACGGTTTCCGCGCAGAGTTGCAGGCCCTGCGGGCTCCAGCAGGGCAGGTGACCGTGGGAGCGGATCGTCGTCTGGCCGGTACCCCGGATGAGGTAGGTCAGGAAGTTCGCGGCGAGGGAGCCGGCGGGCGGATTGCCGTACGTGTAGGCGTACTCGACCTCGCGGTACGGGTAGGCGCTGGTGCCCTGTTCGATGGCTTTGAGGTCCGGTGCGTCGCCGTCGAGCTTGAGGGGGTGCAGGCCCTTCGTGCGTTCGGCGACGTTCAGTTCGCTGTAGCCGATCGCGCCGGAGGTCTTCCGGATCTGCGCCAACACCTGCGCGGTGGAGTCGAGTTCGCAGCGGACGGGGCCCTTCTGCGGTGCGTAGTCCCGCTGCACGCAGTCGGAGGAGGTGTTCTCCATCTCGCTGCGGTCCAGCACCCGGCGCTGGAAGACCTGCCGGGTACCGGAGTTGGCGTCCCGGCTGACCATCCGCACCGGCAGGTCGGGGCCGCCGACCTGGCGCCAGTTGGTGATCTCGCCCCGGTAGACGCGCCGTACGGAGTCGGTGGAGAGGTTCTTCAGCGGCACGTCGTCGTTCACGACGAGCGCGAAGACCGAGAGCGCCGCCCGGTCCTCGGTGAGCGCGTCCATGCCCGCGAGCTTGGGGCCGTCGGAGAGGGCGATCAGGGACGGGAAGCCCTGTCTGCCGCCCGCCGACATCAGGTCGCGCAGCCCGGCGGTCGAGCCGTGCGCGTCGACCTCGACCGTCGCGCCCTCGCAGTCGTGCTGGAACCGCTCGGCGACGTCCCGTACGACCGGCGCGAAGGCGGTCGAGCCGCTGACCGTCAGCTTCCCTTTCGCGCACTCGACGGGCGGCGGGGTGTCGTCGCGGACCACGACGATCGCCGCGAGCGTCAGCACGCAGACCGTCAGCATGATCGAGATCGTCCGCGCGGCCCGGCTGAACAGCGGGGGTACGTCGTCCGGGGTAGCACTGCGGTTGGGGTGGACCTCCCCCTCACGTATGCCGCCGTACAGGCGAATGGGGCTGCCGACGTCGCCGCCGGAGAGCAGGACGAGCAGCTTGTAGTGGTCGCCCCGGTTCAGGGGGACGCGCGGGATGCGCAGCGTGTGGCCGTCGTAGCCGAACCCCCGCACCTCGGTGAAGTGGTCCATCAGGTGGTCGGTGTCGGTCGGCTGGGTGACCGTGACGCCCTTGACGGTGCGGTCGGTGAACACCGCGGTGAGGCCGTGGACTTCGGGCGAGGTGTAGTCGTCGCGGTCGATGCCCTGCGAGCCGTCGTTCTCGATCCGCAGCAGGACCAGCGTCGCGTCGATCATCCCCGGGGCCTCGTCGAAGAGACCGAGCCGTCTGTTGGCGCGGCCCGAACGGGCGTCGTCACCAATGGGGTTGTCCATCTGGACGCGGTACCCGACCCGTCTGCGGCGCGGCACCCGGCGCTCGTACCAGACCATCACCCCGGAGGCGACGATGCCGAGCATCGCCGTGCCCACGGCCACCACGTTCTCCGCGTTCAGCCACTCCACCGGGCTCCCCCGCCCCTGCCGATCCCTGGACCGTGCCGTCACGGTACGGGCGCGCGGGGGGCGTGCGCCCGGACAAACCGGGCCGACTCCCTTGTGTTCTCCGGACGTTCACCCCTTGGCGTAAGTCAGCTTCTCCCCGGTGGAGGTGTTGACCCGTTCCAGGGTGCCGCCGGGGAGGACCGTGACCTCGGTGGCCGCGCCCGGCGTGCAGGAGGAGAGGGGGCGGCCGGTGGTGACCCGGGAGGGGCCGTACGCCAGCGGGCCGACGCCGCCGGCCGGGCCACGGGTCAGCGTCGCCGTGAACTCGCAGTGGTAGCCGGGGCCTTCGGCGACCAGGGTGAGCGCCGCGCTGCCCGGTTCGCCCTGGGCGATGGTGAGTTCGCGGGTGCTGGTGTCGATCGTCGCCTTCCAGGTGCCCAAGTAGGCGGCGGGGACGGCTCCTTCACCCCCGGCGGTCTGCGAGGCGGACGGCTCCGGGGTGGGTGCCGTGCCGTTCGGGGCGGTGGCGGTCGGGGCCGGGTCGGGGGTCTTCGCCCCGGAGGTGCCGTCGCCGTTCAGCAGCGCGTAGACGGAGGCGCCCGCCGCGACGGCCACGACCAGGGCGACGGCTATCAGGAGGGCGGTGGCGCGGTTGTTGCGGCGGGGGGCGGGGTCCTCCGGGGGGTACGGGGAGTAGGGGGTGGGGGAGTACGGGGTGTACGCGGTGGGGGGCAGGTGCGGGGGCGGGCCGTAGGGGGTGGTGGGGGTCGTCGTACCCGTAGTACTTCCGGGGTACGGGGGGCCGCTGCCGTACGGCGCCGGCCCGTATCCCGGCGCGGGCTGCGGGTGCTGCTGGGGGCGGCCGTACGCGGGGTGGTCCGGTGCGGGGGTGCCGAGGGGGGTGGACGGCGACGGCGGGCCGGGCTGGTGGACGGCCGGGCGGGTGGGCGGGACGCCGTCCGCGTCCGGCACTCGCGCCGCGCGCTCCGTGCCGCGAGGGCCCTCCGTGCTGCGGGAGCCTTCCCTGCCACGGGTGCCCTCCGTGCTGCGGGGGCCGGAGTGCTCGGGCGCCGCCTCGGTCTCGCCGTCCTCCTCGCCGGGCCCCTCGATGTCGAGCAACTGCACTGCGTGCCGCCCGAGTTGGGCGACCAGGCCGCTCGGCAGCCAGGGGTCGCGGGAGCGTCCGCCGGACACGGTGTCCTCGGCGCCGATGCCCTCCAGGACGGCGTCCAGGGAGGGCCGGGCGGCGGGGTCCTTGCGCAGACAGGCGAGGACCAGGTCGGCGATGCCCTCGGGGACGCCGGTGAGGTCGGGCTCGTCCTCGGCTATGCGGAACATCAGCGCCGGGATCCCGCTGTCGGCGTTGCCGAAGGGCAGCGACCCGGTCGCGGCGTACGAGAGCACGGAGCCGAGGCAGAACACGTCGGAGGCGGGGGTGATCCGGTCACCCCGTACCTGCTCGGGCGCCATGAAGCCCGGCGACCCGATCATGACCCCCGTGAGAGTTAGCTCTGGAGTATCACCCTCCAGCGCACGGGCGATCCCGAAGTCGATGACCCGGGGGCCGTCGATGGTCACCATGACGTTGGAGGGTTTGAGGTCGCGGTGGACGATGCCCGCGGCGTGGATGTCCTGGAGGGCGTGCGCGAGCCCGGCGGCGAGGATGCGGACGGACCGCTCGGGCAGCGGGCCGTGGTCGCGGCCTACCACCTGCTGGAGGCTGGGACCTGCGACGTACCCGGTGGCCACCCACGGCATCTCGGCCTCGGTGTCGGCGTCCAGGACGGGCGCGGTCCAGTGGCCGCCGACCCGGCGCGCGGCGGCGACCTCCTGCCGGAACCGCTGCCGGAACTCCTCGCGCGCGGCGAGTTCGGCGCGGACCAGCTTCACGGCGACAGTGCGGCCCCGGTCCGACCGCGCGAGGTAGACGTGGCCCATGCCGCCGCCCCCGAGGCGCGCGACCAGCCGGTACTCCCCGGTCCGCCCCCGCAGCCCGAACCCCGGCGAGATCCCCATCGGGTCCCCCGCGCCCAGCTTCTCCATCGCCGCCGCCCGCCTTCCCCCCGCACACGTGAACGGGCCGAGAATAATCGGGCGGTACGAGGAGTCGTACGGCGCGGGGTCGACGGTTCCGTAACAGGGGGCCGGGCGCGGGTAGTACCCGTAGTCCCGTCATACCCGTAGTACCCCTGCTCCTCGCCCCTCCCCCGCCCCTCACCCCCGACAACCTGTCGCGGATTCCTCACCCCCACAGCACAGGACGCCGATACCTTTCCGCATCGCGGACATTTACGCTCACTCCCATGACCCTTGAGACCGATCCCCAGGCCGGCGCCGCAGTGAAGGCGGCGGACCGTGCGCACGTCTTCCACTCCTGGTCCGCCCAGGACCTCATCGACCCGCTCGCCGTGGCCGGCGCGCAGGGGTCGTACTTCTGGGACTACGACGGGAACCGGTACCTCGACTTCACGAGCGGCCTCGTCTTCACGAACATCGGCTACCAGCACCCGAAGGTCGTCGCGGCGATCCAGGAGCAGGCTGCTCGACTCAGCACGTTCGCACCGGCGTTCGCGGTCGAGGCCCGTTCGGAGGCGGCCCGGCTGATCGCCGAGCGGACCCCCGGCGACCTGGACAAGATCTTCTTCACCAACGCGGGCGCGGACGCGGTCGAGCACGCGGTCCGCATGGCGCGGGTGCACACCGGCCGGACCAAGGTCCTCGCGGCGTACCGCTCGTACCACGGGGGTACGCAGCAGGCCGTCAACCTCACGGGGGACCCCCGCCGCTGGGCCTCCGACAGCGCCTCCGCCGGGGTCGTCCACTTCTGGGCCCCCTACCTCTACCGCACGCGGTTCTACGCGGAGACCGAGGAGCAGGAGACCGCGCGCGCCCTGGAGCACCTGGAGACGACGATCGCCTTCGAGGGCCCGGCGACGATCGCCGCCCTGATCCTGGAGACGATCCCCGGCACCGCCGGCATCATGGTCCCCCCTCCGGGCTACCTCTCAGGGGTGAGGGAGCTGTGCGACAAGTACGGCATCGTCTTCATCCTGGACGAGGTCATGGCCGGGTTCGGGCGGACCGGCGAGTGGTTCGCGGCCGACCTCTTCGGCGTCGTACCGGACCTGATGACCTTCGCGAAGGGCGTCAACTCGGGGTACGTCCCCCTCGGGGGCGTCGCCATCTCGGGGGAGATCGCGGAGACGTTCGCCAAGCGGCCGTACCCCGGAGGTCTGACGTACTCGGGTCATCCCCTGGCCTGTGCGGCGGCGGTCGCGACGATCAACGTCATGGCCGAGGAGGGCGTCGTCGAGAACGCGAAGCGGCTCGGCGCGGACGTGGTGGGCCCGGCGCTGCGGGAGCTGGCCGCGCGGCACCCGAGCGTCGGCGAGGTCCGCGGGACCGGCATGTTCTGGGCGCTGGAGCTGGTGAAGGACCAGGAGACGCGCGAGCCGCTGGTGCCGTACAACGCGGCCGGTGAGGCGAACGCGCCGATGGCCGCCTTCGCCGCCGCCGCGAAGAAGAACGGCCTGTGGCCCTTCGTCAACATGAACCGCACCCACGTCGTCCCGCCGTGCAACGTCACCGAGGAGGAACTGAAGGAGGGCTTCACGGCGCTGGACGCGGCACTCTCCGTGGCCGACGAGCACACGACCGGGCACTCCGCGTAGTCCTGGGGGCGTAGCGGGGTACCCCTGAGGGGGTATCGCGCGATTAGGCCTTCTTCCGATTCGAACGCGTAAGGTGGCGTGCTCGTAGGTATAGGCGAGTACGTCACCCCACGGGCTCCGGCGACACCCCGCCGGCCGGCCGCGCGTCGAACGTGACGAAGGACGAAGGAGGCCCCCGACCATGTCCGCCGGCAGCGGCAACGGCGCCGTGACCCGCAGTACTCTGCGGCAGCAGATCGCCGAGGCCCTTCGCGACGAGGTGCTGGGGGGCCGGCTCCAGCCGGGCCAGGAGTTCACGGTCAAGGAGATCGCCGAACAGTACGGGGTCTCCGCGACCCCGGTCCGCGAGGCGCTCGTGGACCTCTCGGCGCAGGGGCTGCTGGAGGCCGACCAGCACCGGGGGTTCCGGGTCCACGAGTACTCGGCGGCGGACTACCGGGGGATGGTCGAGGCCCGCGCGCTCGTCATGGAGGGCATGTTCCTGGCCACCGAGCGGGACCGGGCCAAGCTGCGCGACCCGGGGGACCCGGAGGTGGCCACGGCGATCGCCGGGGTACGCCGCAGGGGTGAGGAGGCGCAGCGGGCCGCAGCGGCGGGTGACCTCACGGTACTCATCGGGTACGACCTGCGGTTCTGGCGGGAGCTGAGCATCCTCTTCGGCAACCCCTACCTCGCCGACT
The DNA here is from genome assembly GCF_020010905.1 of Streptomyces acidiscabies. Taxonomy (GTDB): domain Bacteria; phylum Actinomycetota; class Actinomycetes; order Streptomycetales; family Streptomycetaceae; genus Streptomyces; species Streptomyces acidiscabies. The sequence continues at coordinate 131,777 of NZ_JAGJBY010000001.1, forward strand.
TCCTCAACCGGCTGCGCGTGCAGTCCTGGGTGTGCGCCGTCCAGCACCTGCGCCGCCTCAGCGATCTGCGCGGCCACCTCTGGTCCCGTCACACCGACCTCATCGACGCCCTCGCCGGCCACGACACGGCCACGGCGCGGGCGCTCCTCGACGAGTACAACACGGGCTCGGTGGCGTTGATCGAGCGACTGGCCACCGCCGGATGAGCCGGACGGAAACGGGTGAGAAAACGGTTACAGAAACCGTCGATCTCTCCGTCGTCGTCCCCGCCTACAACGAGGAGCGCCGCCTCGCCCCCACCCTCGACGCCGTCATCGCCCACCTCGACCGAACCCCCTCCCGTTCCTGGGAGTTGATCGTCGTCGACGACGGCTCGACCGACGCCACCGCCGCCCTCGTCACCGGCCGCGCGGCGGCCGATCCCCGCGTCCGCCTCCTCGACTCCCCCCAGAACAAAGGCAAAGGACATGCCCTGCGCCTCGGGGTGGCCGCCTCCCGAGGCCGCCGCGTCCTCGTCACGGACGCCGATCTCGCCACTCCCGTCGAGGAGTTGGAGCACCTGGAGAAGGAGCTGGCGGACGGCGGCGCGGCGATAGCCTCCCGCTCCGCACCCGGCGCCACGATCGAGGCCCGCCCCGCCCGCCTGCGCCAACTCCTGGGCAGCGCGGGCAACTTCCTCATCCGCCGCACCACGCTCCCCGGCATCCGCGACACCCAGTGCGGCTTCAAGCTGTACGACGGCGAGGCCGCCCGCGACGCGTACGCCGCCTCGCGCCTCGACGGCTGGGCGACGGACGTCGAGGTCCTGCGCCGGCTGCGTCAGGACGGCCGTACGGTCACCGAGGTCCCGGTGCGCTGGGCGCACCAACCGGGTTCGAAACTCCGCCCGTTGGACTACCCGCGCTTCCTCGCCGACCTGATACGCCTGCACCGCTCCGGCGTCCTGGCCGCGCTGCTGTTCCTCGCGTTCTCGGTGATCCTGTACTCCGGCCGCTTCTTCGGTCCGGACGGCCGCTATCTCACCGACTCCCTCCAGGACCAGAACCAGTGGGAGTGGTTCTTCGCGGTGACGGCGGACAACGTCGCGCACCTGCGCAACCCCCTCTTCACCGACCTCCAGGGCTACCCCGACGGCGTCAACCTCATGGCGAACACGGTCATGTTGGGCCTGTCGGTGCCCCTCACCCCCGTAACTCTCCTGCTGGGCCCGGCGGTTGCGCTCAGCCTCTGCATGACGCTGGGCCTCGCGGCCACGGCGGTCGCCTGGTACCGCCTGCTGGTGCGGCGAGTTGTGGACCACCGCCCCGCCGCGTTCCTCGGCGCCGCCCTCGCCGCGTTCGCGCCGCCGATGATCAGCCACGCCAACGCGCACCCCAACTTCGTCGTCCTGTTCATGATCCCGCCGATCGTCGAACGGGCGCTGCGGCTCTGCGAGGGCACCCGGCCGACGCGGGACGCGATCGTGCTCGGCCTGATGGCGGCGTACCAGTGCTTCCTGGGCGAAGAGGCCCTGCTCCTGGCCGCGTTGGGGATGACCGTCTTCGCCGTCGGCTACGCCGTCGTACGGCCGGACGTCGCGCGGCGGGCGGCGCCCGGGCTACTGCGGGGGCTGGCGGTCGCGGCGTCGGTGTGCCTGCCGGTCGTCTGCTACCCGCTGCTGTGGCAGTTCCACGGACCGCAGAGCTACACGGGGATCGACCACGGCACGAACGCCGGCAACAGCCCGCTGGCGCTCCTGTCGTTCGCCGAGCGCTCGCTGCTCGCCGGGGATGCGGCGCGGGCCGACGCGCTCTCCCTCAACCCGACCGAGCAGAACGCCTTCTACGGCTTCCCGCTGGTGCTGCTGGCTCTCGCGGTCACCGTGCTGATGTGGCGTAGTACTCCGGTGGTACGGGTACTGGGGGTCACCGCGTCCGTCGCCGCGCTGCTGTCCCTCGGTCCCCGGATCGGCGTACCTCTCACGGATGTGGTCCTTCCGGGTCCCTGGGCGCTCCTCGGGCGGCTCCCGCTGCTCGACTCGGTGATCGAGGGGCGGGTGGCGATGGTCTGCGCGCCCGTCCTCGGGATGCTGGTCGCGATCGGCGTCGAGCGGCTGGCCCGGCGGCCTCGCCGGGAGCGGTACGCCGGGCTCGCGGCGGTCTGCGTCGCGCTGCTGCCGCTGGTACCGGCGCCGCTGAAGTCCGAACCCCGGGCGGCCGTACCCGCGTTCTTCGCGGACGGGGCCTGGAAGGCGTACGTAGGGGGCGGGGAGACTCTCGTGCCGGTGCCCCTGGCTGACCCGCTGGACGCCGAGGCGCTGCACTGGCAGGTCGTCGCGGGGCTGGGTTTCCGGATGCCGGGCGGGTACTTCAACGGGCCGTACGGGGACGGGGACCGGACCGGGGTGTACGGGGTTCCGCTGAACTTCACCTCGGCGCTGTTCGCCGACGTCCACGCGACCGGTGTCGTACCTGTGGTGGACGCGGCGGCGCGGCGGCAGGCGCGGGCCGATCTCGCCGGGTGGCGGGCGGGGGCACTGGTCGTACCCCCAGGGAGGTACGCCGAGCAGCTGCGTGAGACCGTGGAGAAGCTGGTGGGGCGGCCCGGTGAGCAGGTGGGCGGTGTATGGGTATGGGACCTGCACGAGGGGCAGCCGACGAAAGCGGCAGCGACTACCCTTCCCTGATCGGACGAGTGCGCTGGGTGACTTCGGATGAGGAGTACTTCTTTGGCCTGTGACCTGTGGCTGGTACCGCTCGTGGACGTGTTGTGCCATACCCCCGACAACCCGTTCGCGGACGAACTCGCGCAGTACAACAACGTGCTCGCCGAGAGCGGGCTCCCGCCGGTGCCGGTGTACCAGTACATGCCGGGCCTGTCCGGAGAGGTCGCGCCGGTGGCGGGGTTCGACTACGACGCGCTGCATTTCCTGCGGCGCGTCTACCTGTTGCAGGTGTGCGGTCTCCCGGTGACGCCGGTGGGTGAACTCGGCGGGGATTACGAGCAGTTACTGGAGATGTTCGAGGGGACCGCGCAGCAGTCGCACCTGGTGTGGCACTACGACCACGCGGGCGCGTACGTGCCGGTGGACTTCCCGGCACCGCTGTCCAACGACGAACTGCTCGCCGGGGGCGGCCCGTTGGGCTCCTCGCAGGCGCTGCTGCGGGAGCTGGAGTACGTCGCTCCCGCGATCGGCATCGACCCGGCCAACCCGCCGGCGCCGCCTCAACCCCCGTCCGCGCCGACGGAGTTGGAGGAGCCCGCCATCCCGGCGCCGTACGATCCCAGCCCCTTCGCGCGCGAGCGGCACGTGTGGCTCGGGCTGCACGCGGCGGCGACGCGGAGTCTGGCGCAGGGGTCGATGATCGTGTTCAGCTGAGGCGGTTCAGGCGCGCCGGTTCACGTGAGCTGGGAGAGACCCCTCGCGAGGTCCTCCCGGTTCATGACCGGGGTCACGTCGATCTCGGCGCCGAAGTCGAGGAAGAAGGGTTCGCCGATCTTCGGCAACTCGGAGCTGTCCTGGACGTCGAGGACGAGGAAGGCCGTGCGCCGGCCGTGGTCGAGGGTGAAGTAGGCGGCCTCCGGGTTGAGTTGGCCGAGCGCCTCCTCCATCAGCTGGGGCATCTTGCCGGTGCGGATCGCGTCGTTGGCCCGTTCCGTGTCGAGGGACGCCTTGAGCAGTACACGCATGACACTCACCTTCTCGGTCAGAAGTATCATATGCCCGAAAAGGTCGGTTCGTGAGGCCGGGAGGGCTGGGGCCGGGGGCGTGAGGCCGGGAGGGCTGGGGCCGGGGGCGTGAGGCCGGAAGGGCTGGGGCCGGGGGCGTGAGGCCGGGAGGGCTGGGGCCGGGGGCGTGAGGCCGGGAGGGCTGGGGAGCCGCCCGTCTCGACGGCTCCCCCCTACTTCAGGGGTAGCTCCCCTGGGCTACCTCAGAACACCGGCGTCCCGCCCTGCGTCAGCTTCCAGTTGACGTCCGCGAAGTCCGCCGGGTCCAGCGCCTTCTTCGCGGTCACGTAGTCGATCATCAGCTGCCGGATCTCGTTGGTGGAGCTGTACGCGATCTCGGCGGCGGCGATGTGCGGGTACCCGGAGCCGCCGTTCGCCCGGTAGTTGTTGACCGCGACGACGAACACCTGGTCGTCGGCGACCGGCTTGCCGGCGTACGAGAGGTTCTTGATCCGGGACCCCTCCGGCTGCGCGATGTCGATCTCGTAGTCGACGCCCGCCGCCGTGTCGTACATGTAGTCCCAGAAGTTGTTGGCATTGGTGAGGGTGGCGGTATCCACCTTCGTACCGCTCGGCACCTGGTGGTAGTACTTCGCGGCGTACTCCAGGTAGTCCTTGAGCTGTACGCCGGTGAGCTTCTTCCCGTACAGGGTGTTGTCGTAGATGTAGAGCCCCGCGATGTCCTTGATGGTGACCGAGCCCTGCGGAATGTCGGCGGTGCGGCTGAAAGGCGCGGCGACGGAGATCAGCGGGAGCGCGGCGTCGGCGGCGGAAAGGCCCGCTTTCACGCTGTCGGTCTGGACCTGGTGGATGAAGTCCATGATCGGGACGTCCTTCCAGCAGGAATCGGCGGCCGAGAGGTCGGCAGTGCAGGTTCCCACCGCGGTGTTGACGTACTTCACGACCAGTTCGTGGTCCGCTTCGAGGAGTTTCTTGATCTCCGGGTCCTCGTCGACCGTGTTCGGGTTGAGTGTCGTCGCGGTCTTCTTCGTGACCTTCCACTGCCCGCGCACCAATTCGACCTCGAAGTCGAAGACGCTGAGCCGGTATCCCCAGCAATAGGGTTCCGAGAGGAGGACGTCCTCACCGGACTCCTCGTTCTTGACGGTGTACGACGGCACCTCGACGTGCGTGTGGCCGACGAGGATCGCGTCGATGCCGGGGACCTGCTGGGCGACCAGGTTGGAGGCGTTCTCGACGTACGGCAGCTCGTCGCCGTACGACGACGAGCCGTCCAGACCGGAGTGGTCGGTCAGGAAGACGACGTCGCAGCCGAGGGCGCGCAGCCGGGGGACGAATTTCTTCGCCTGCTCCACCAGGCCGGGGAAGACCATTTTCCCGCTGACGTTGTCCTTGTCCCACAAGGCGATTCCGGGGTTCGTGAGACCGAGAATACCAACCTTGATGTCGGGCGCTCCGGGGACGCGGATCCGCTTCACGACGTACGGCTGGAAAGCGGGTTTGAGGGTCTTCGCGTCGAGCGCGTTGGCGCCGAGCAGCGGGAAATGACACTGCTTCTCGAATTTGCGCAGGGTGTCGATGCCGTAGTTGAACTCGTGGTTTCCGAGCGCGGCGGCGTCGTAGCGCATGTGGTTCATCGCGACGGCCATCGGGTGCTTCGGGCCGCCCTTCTCCGTGATCGGCGCGACACGGGCGAAGTAATAGGCGAGCGACGTTCCCTGGATGATGTCACCCGCGTCGACGAGGAGAACTCTCTCCTCGCCTTTCGCTTTCCGCTGATCCTTGATGAGGGTGGCTACCCGGGCCACCCCTACGGAGTTTCCTTTGCTGTCGCTGTACGCGGCATCCTTGTAGTAGTCCCAGTCGAATACGTGGCTGTGCAGGTCCGTCGTGCCGAGAATCGAGAACGACCATTTCTTCGTCCGGCACTTCTCAGGCTGCGCCGCCTGCGCCGCCTGCGCGGCCGGCGCGCCCACCGCACTCACGGCGGCGACCGCGGCACCGGTGACGGCCGACTTCTTCATGAACTGACGTCGGTTCCAAGGGGACTTGGACATGAGGGGGCTCCTGGAGCGCGCGAGGGGTACGGGTATGACTACCCGCGTAGATGCTTGCGGCCCTTGACTTCGGGACGGAACCAGGAGTTGGCCATGGGCGGGTCAAGGATGGGATACGGGTGCGTATTCGATCGGATACTCCGAGTGGTGGCTGGTCCTCATGGGCAGGGCAGCCCCTGAGGTGTCCCCCGCTACACCCCAGGTACGACCACCCCCAGCGCCCCCTCCCGCACCCGCCACGTCCGCGTCCGCACCGGCCCGCCGACCCCCGCGTCGGCGCCGTACAGGAAGTCGCCCCCCGACACGGTCACCACACCCCCGTGCGCGATCAGCGGCGACGCCTCCGCCCCCACGGACACGGGCCGCACCTCCACCAGCGCCGTGCCCGAGGCGCCCGGGGTCACGGAGACCGACTCCACCGGCTGGTCCAGACCGACGAGCACCTTCCCGTCGACCTCGACGCGCAGCCGGAAGGGCCCGGGCGGCGAGAGAGCGGGACCCTCCCGGGAGGGGACGAGAGCCCGTACCAGGGAGCTACAGGTACGACGCCAGCGCCGGGCACCGGAGAGGCCGTCCAGGGCCGCCGTAGTACCCGTGGACCCCGTCGTACCCCGGTCCCACGGCCCCCGTCGTACCTCCGGCGTACCTCCCCCCGCCCCCGGCGGGATCCAGAGCACCCCCAGCACCACCCCGTCGCTCTCGTCCACCAGCACGTCCACCCGTCTCTCCACCCCGTCGAGCACGGCCCGCGCCGCCGCGACGGTATCCGTCGGCACCCCCAGCGCCCGCGCGACGGCCACCGCACCCCCCACAGGGACGACGGACAGGACGCACGCGTCCAGCTCGCGGCGCCGGTGCAGCAGGGACACCGCGCGTACGAGAGCCAGGTCGTCGCCTACCACCACAGGTCTACGGGACCCCCTGCGGACCAGCGCGCGGGCGAATTCCTCGTGATCATCGGGAAGGCAGACCTTCGTCGCCGCCCCGGCACTCAGGACATCTTTCACGATGCGCACGGATTCACCGTCGGTCTTCCGGGCTACCGGGTCGATGACCACCAGCAGTTGATCGGACGCCGCGAAATCGGAAGTCGCGAAAGTCGCCACCTCGGTCCTGCCTCGCTTCCTCGGGTAGCATCTTTGTGCAAGAGCCCCTTGCGCTATTGCGCCAGGGGCTTCGTCTATTCCGGGGCATCCGGGTCCGACGGGCAACGGCCGTACGACGGCTGCCGGCGGCCGTACAGCGGTCGCCGGGGTACGAGGCACAAGGCCGTGCCGCGTACGCCCCTGACCTTGGGTCTGCCCCGCCCGGAAGGGGTGTACGCGCGTGCCCGCACTTGTGCTGCTCGGTGCTCAGTGGGGTGACGAAGGCAAGGGAAAGGCGACGGACCTGCTCGGCGGCTCCGTCGACTATGTGGTCCGTTACCAGGGTGGTAACAACGCCGGCCACACGGTGGTCGTGGGCGACCAGAAGTACGCCCTCCACCTTCTCCCTTCCGGGATTCTCTCCCCCGGTTGTACGCCGGTCATCGGCAACGGCGTCGTCGTCGACCCGTCGGTCCTGCTCTCCGAGCTGAGCGGTCTGAACGAGCGCGGCGTCGACACGTCCAAGCTCCTGATCAGCGGCAACGCTCACATCATCACGCCGTACAACGTCACGGTCGACAAGGTGACGGAACGCTTCCTCGGCAAGCGGAAGATCGGTACGACCGGTCGCGGCATCGGTCCCACGTACGCGGACAAGATCAACCGTGTGGGGATCCGGGTCCAGGACCTGTACGACGAGTCGATCCTGACCCAGAAGGTCGAGGCGGCGCTCGACGCCAAGAACCAGATCCTCACCAAGTTGTACAACCGCAGAGCTATCTCCGTAGCTCAGGTGGTCGAGGAACTTCTGGGTTACGCCGACAAGCTGGCGCCGTACGTCGCCGACACGGTCCTGGTGCTGAACCAGGCTCTTGAGGACGACAAGGTGGTCCTCTTCGAGGGCGGCCAGGGGACGCTCCTGGACATCGACCACGGCACGTACCCCTTCGTCACCTCGTCCAACCCGACCGCGGGCGGCGCCTGCACCGGTGCCGGTGTGGGGCCGACGAAGATCAGCCGGGTCATCGGCATCCTCAAGGCTTACACCACCCGGGTGGGTGCGGGTCCCTTCCCGACCGAGTTGTTCGACGCGGACGGCGAGGCGCTGCGCCGCATCGGCGGCGAGCGGGGCGTGACCACCGGCCGCGACCGGCGCTGCGGCTGGTTCGACGCGGTGATCGCGCGGTACGCGACGCGCGTCAACGGCCTGACCGACTTCTTCCTCACCAAGCTCGACGTCCTCACCGGCTGGGAGGAGATCCCGGTCTGCGTCGCGTACGAGATCGACGGCAAGCGCGTCGAGGAACTCCCGTACTCCCAGTCGGACTTCCACCACGCGAAGCCCATCTACGAGACCCTGCCCGGCTGGTCGGAGGACATCACGAAGGCCAAGACCTTCGCGGACCTCCCGAAGAACGCGCAGGCGTACGTGAGGGCGCTGGAGGAGATGTCGGGCGCGCCGATCTCCGCGATCGGCGTGGGCCCGGGCCGGGACGAGACGATCGAGATCAACTCGTTCATCTGACACGGCAGTTCGGTACAGCAGTTCGACACGAGGCCGGCTCTTCCCCGCGAAGGGCCGGCCTCGGCTGTCGTGCGGACGCCGACCTAAAGGTCTGGTTGACGCATATTTAACGTCGCACGCCTCTTGCCCGACTCATTCGGGCTACAGCATTCTCCTCCGAGAGCCGATACAGCGAGGACAGCTACCGGCAGGGAGAGGGGCGCCCGATGGCAGTGGACGAGGGAGTCGCACCGGCGACTGGGGCAGGCGGGTCGGAGCCGGTGCACCGGCTTAAACCCAACGCTATCGGGTTGTTGGGCGTGGTGTTCATGGCCGTCGCGACGGCCGCGCCGATCACCGCGATGACGGGGAACGTGCCGTTCATCGTGTCGTCCGGCAACGGCGTCGGCGCCCCCGCGAGCTACCTCGTCGCAATGGTCGTACTGGGAATCTTTTCCGTCGGTTTCACAACAATGGCACGGCACATCACGTCGACGGGCGCGTTCTACGGGTTCATCTCGTACGGCCTCGGCCGAACCGTCGGCCTCGCCTCGGGCCTCCTCGCGACGTTCGCGTACGTCGTGTTCGAGCCGGCGCTGATCGGCATCTTCTCCTCGTTCGCGACGTCGACTCTCAAGGATCAGACGGGAGTTCACGTCCCGTGGTGGGCGTTCGCGGTGCTGATGCTGGCCGTCAACGCGATGGGGACCTGGTTCGGGGTGTCCGTCGCGGAGAAGCTGCTCGTCGTGCTGCTGGCGACCGAGGTCACCGTCCTCGCCGCGATGGCCGTCTCCGTCCTGCTGCACGGCGGCGGCCCCGACGGCCTCTCGCTCGACCCCGTGAACCCGGTGAACGCCTTCCAGGGCACCTCGGCCGGGCTCGGCCTCTTCTTCGCGTTCTGGTCGTGGGTCGGCTTCGAGTCGACGGCGATGTACGGGGAGGAGTCCCGCGACCCGAAGCGGATCATCCCGAAGGCAACGATGGTGAGTGTCCTGGGAGTTGGCGTCTTCTACGTCTTCGTCTCGTGGATGGCGATCAGCGGCGTCGGCGAGGGCAACGCGGTGAAGATCGCGACCGCCGACCCGCTCGCCCTGTTCTTCGACCCCACCGAGCAGTACGTCGGCCACTGGGCCGTCGTCGTCATGCAGTGGCTGATGATCACCGGCTCGCTCGCCTGCGGTATGGCCTTCCACAACTGCGCGGCTCGCTACGTGTACGCCCTCAGCCGCGAGGGTGTAGTCCCCTACCTCCAGAGGACTACGGGGCGTACCCACCCCCGGCACGGCTCCCCGCACATCGCCGGCCTCGTCCAGACCGCCGTGTCCGCCGTCCTCATCGGCGCGTTCTGGCTGGCCGGGAAGGACCCGTACTCCGGTACGTACGTCCTGCTCGCCATCCTCGGCACGATGGCGATCCTCGTCGTCCAGGCGGTCTGCTCGTTCGCCGTCCTCGTCTACTTCCGCTCCCACCACCCCGAGAGCCGGCACTGGTTCCGGACGTTCACCGCACCGATCGTCGGGGGCGTGGCGATGCTCGCGGTCGTCGTCCTGCTCGTGTCCAACATGGGGGCGGCGGCGGGGCCGGAGTCGGGCGCGCTGCTGCTGAGGGCGACGCCGTGGCTGGTGGCGTTCATCGCGCTCGGGGGGATCGGTTACGCGCAGTTCCTGAAGCGGCGGGCGCCCGAGCGGTACGCGCTGCTGGGGCGGACGGTGCTGGAGGAGACGAAGGAACGCTGACCGGCAGTGACCGGGTTCAGCAACCGTTCTCCGAAACCGGTCACGTCCGCTCTCACCGGCCCGACGCCACGTCCGAGGCGTTGCCGAACATCTCGTCGCGGTGGATCCGCCACCGCTCCATCATGGCCGCAATCTCCCCGTCGACGAACTCGAAGAAGGCCAGCGTCTCGGCCATCCGGCGCCCCGCAGGCGTGGTCTCGCCGAGGCTGTCCACTCCCTCCCGCAGCGACGCCTCCCACCTGCGCAGGACGGACTCGCGGTTGGTGAGCGCCTCGTACCACTGGTTGCTGTGCACCCGGTACCGCTCCCGCCGTGAGCCGGGCTCCCGCTCGCGGGTGACCATGTGCTGCTGGGAGAGGTAGCGCACCCCGCCGGACACCGCCGCCGGGCTGACCTGGAGCTGCTCACCGAGGTCGGCGGCGGTGAGGGCGCCCGCGTCGGAGGAGAGGAGCGCGGCGAAGATCCGGGCCGGCATGCGCTGCATCCCCGCCTCTAGGAGCTGCGCCGCGAAGGACTCGACGAACCTGGAGACGGCCGCCGGGTCGCGTTCGTCTGCTGCTTCATCCATGTTCCCACCCTATCGGGGCTTCTGGGGTTTCCGAGACTTCCGTAGCTTCCGGAACTTTCGTAGCATCCGAGATTTCATTAACTTCACAAATTTCTGAAAGAAGCGTACGTTCTGAAGCATGACCGTCACCGCGCCCGGACCCGCCATCGAGGTCTCCGGCCTGCACAAGTCCTTCGGCCGCACCCATGCCCTGGACGGCCTCCACCTCAGGGTGGAGACCGGCGAGGTGCACGGCTTCCTGGGTCCGAACGGCGCCGGCAAGTCCACCGCCATCCGCGTCCTGCTCGGCCTGCTGCGCGCCGACTCCGGCACCGCTCGCATCCTCGGCCACGACCCGTGGAAGGACGCGGTGGAGGTCCACCGCCGTATCGCGTACGTCCCCGGCGACGTCACCCTGTGGCGCAACCTCTCCGGCGGCGAGGTCATCGACCTGTACGGCCGGCTGCGCGGCGGCCCCCTCGACCCGCGCCGCCGCGCCGACCTGGTCGACCGCTTCGAACTCGACCCGACGAAGAAGGGCCGCACCTACTCCAAGGGCAACCGGCAGAAGGTCGCCCTGGTCGCCGCCTTCGCCTCGGACGTGGACCTGCTGATCCTCGACGAACCGACCTCCGGACTCGACCCGTTGATGGAAGAGGTGTTCCGCGACTGCGTACGCGAGGAGCGCGAGCGCGGCCGGACGGTGCTGCTCTCCTCCCACATCCTCAGCGAGGTCGAGGAGTTGTGCGACCGCGTGAGCATCATCCGGCAGGGCCGGACCGTGGAGACCGGCTCCCTCGCCGAACTGCGCCACCTCACCCGCACCAGCATCAGGGCCGAACTCGCTGCCCCACCCGGAGAGTTGGCCGACCTTCCCGGCGTCCACGACCTCGACGTCCAGGGCACCCGGGTCCGCCTCCAGGTCGAGACCGGCGAACTCGACGCCGTACTCAGGAAGTTGAACGAGTCCGGGGTGCGCTCACTGACGTCGACCCCTCCCACGCTGGAGGAGCTGTTCCTGCGCCACTACCAGCGGGAAGAGGCGGGCATCCGATGACAACTCTCGCCGGAACCGGGACACTTCTGCGCTTCGCGCTCCGCCGCGACCGGCTGCTCATCCCGCTCTGGGTGGCCGTCAACGCCCTGCTCGTCCTGTCGATGCCGAACACGCTGAAGAACCTGTACGGCACCCAGGCCGAACGCGACCACCTGCTGGGCCAGTTGGAGACGAACTCCTCCTTCCGGTCGTTGATCGGCCCGCTCTTCGGTGACTCCCTCGGCGCCCTCACCGCCTGGCGCGTCGGCGTCTTCGCGGGCGCCCTCGCGGCCACCGCCGCTCTCCTGGTCGTCGTGCGTCACACCCGCGAGGAGGAGGAGACCGGCAGGCAGGAGCTCGTCTCGGCCGGGGCGGTGGGCCGGCGGGCCTCGCTCACGGCGGCTCTGCTGGCCTCGGCCGTCGCGAGCGGCGTGCTCGGACTGCTCGTGACGGCCGGCCTCGCCGGGCAGGGTGTATCGGGGGCGCTGGCGTTCGGGCTCGGGCTCGCGGGCGTCGGGATGGTGTTCGCGACGCTCACCGCCGTCGTCGTCCAGCTGACGGAAAGCGCGCGGCTGGCAAGGGGGTTGGCCGCTGCTGTGATCGGGCTCGCGTACGTGCTGCGGGCGGCCGGAGACTCGGCGACTTCTGATGGTTCGTCACTTCTGACCTGGGTCTCGCCGTTGGGCTGGCTGGAGAACCTGCGGCCGTTCGCCGGTGAACGCTGGTGGGTGCTGGGGCTGTTCGCGGTGGCCGCCACCGTCCAGGGTGTGCTCGCGTACGTCCTGGCCGGGCGGCGCGACGTGGGCATGAGCTTCCTGCCGACGCGCCCCGGGCCCGCCACCGGCGGCCTCGGCACCGCCCTGGCCCTGGCCTGGCGGCTGCACCGCGGGAGCGTCTTCGGCTGGGGGCTCGGGTTCTTCCTCACCGGGGTGGTGTTCGGCGGTCTCACCGACGGGGTCGCCGATCTCGTCGGTGACAACGAGCGGACGCGCGAGATCTTCGAGCGGATGGGCGGACAGTCGGGCCTCGCCGACGCCTTCCTCGCGTCGATGACCGGACTCGTGGGGCTCGTCGCGGCACTGTACGTCGTCGCCTCGGTGTTGCGGCTGCACGGTGAAGAGACGTCCGGGCGGGCCGAGTTGGTGCTCGCGAACGCGGTGGGGCGGGTGCGGTGGGCCGCCGGTCATCTGCTGATCGCCTTCGGTGGGTCGGCCGTCCTCATGCTGCTCGCGGGGCTGGGATTCGGCGCCGGGTACGGGCAGCGGCTCGGGCCGATCCTGGGGGCGTGTCTGGTGCAGCTCGTCGGCGTGTGGGTGATCGGCGGGCTGGCGGTGCTGCTGGTCGGGGCAACTCCCCGACTGGCGACGGCGAGTTGGGGTGTCGCCGGGGCCGCGCTGCTCATCGGGTGGGTGGGGCCGGCCCTCGACGTTCCCCAACTGGTGCTGGATCTCTCTCCGTTCGGACACCTGCCCAAGTTGCCTGGTGGTGAGATGAGTTGGGGGCCGATGGGTGTACTGCTGGCGCTGGCCGGGGTGTTGGTGGCCGGAGGGCTCGTGGGGCTGCGCCGCCGTGATCTGGTGACCTGACCGGTCCGCTCTTCTGCCGGGAACTCGGGGCGAGTTGGGCGCGTCCTGGTTCCCATGAAGGGCAACGGGCGGGACGCGGCGGGGTGTCTGCTGGCGGTCGGTGGAGCGGGAGCCGGGCTGGCGCTGTGGTCGGTCGACGTCCGTGGGCGGTTCTACCGGTTCGAGGCGATGTCCGACTGGAGCGTCCTGTACGCCGAACTCCCGCTGGCCGTCCTGGGTGGGACGGCCGCCGGACTCCTGTTGTGGGCAACGCTGTTGAGGCGCAGGAAGCCCTGACGTCCTAGATCTCGACGTCCAGCCCCTCCAACCCCCTGATGACGAAGTTGGGTTTGCGGCGGGGCTCCCGCGCGCGGTGCAGCGTCGGCGCCTTCTCCAGCAGGGCCGCCATGGACGCCGCCAGCTCGATGCGGGCCAGTGGCGCGCCGATGCAGTAGTGGATACCGGCGCTGAAGGAGATGTGCGGGTTGTCCGTGCGGCGCAGGTCGAGGCGCTCGGGGTCGCTGAAGACGGCCGGGTCGTGGTTCGCGGCGCCGAAGAGGAGCGCGATCTCGGCGCCGCGCGGGACGGTGACGCCGTCGATCTCGATGTCGTCCAGCACCCAGCGCTCGAAGAGCTGGAGCGGGGTGTCGTACCGCATCAACTCCTCCACCGCACCCGGGATCAGGGAGTGGTCGGCGCGCAACAGGGCCAGCTGGTCAGGGTTGTTGAAGAGGGCGTTCCAGCCGTTCACGGTGGCGTTGACGGTCGCCTCGTGTCCTGCGTTGAGGAGCAGGACGGCGGTGGAGATCATCTCCTGCTCGGTGAGGCGGTCGCCCTCGTCGTGGGCGGCGATGAGGCCCGACATCAGGTCGTCGCCGGGCGAGTTGCGCCGTTCGGCGATCAACTCCCGCAGGTAGTCGGAGAATTCGACGGAGGCCCGTACGGCTTCCGCCGCCGTCTCCTCGGACGGGTTCAGCTCGTACATGCCGCAGATGGCCGCCGACCAGGGGCGCAGCGGTGCGCGGTCGCTCTCGGGGATGCCCAGCATCTCGGCGATGACGGCGACGGGGAGCGGTTCGGCGACGTCGGTGAGGAGGTCGCCGCCGCCGCGCTCGACGAGCTGCTCGGCCAACTCCCCGGCCAGCTTGGTGACATACGGCTTGAGCTGCTCAACCGTGCGCGGGGTGAAGGCTTTTGAGACGAGCCGTCGGATGCGGGTGTGGTCCGGCGGTTCAAGGTCCAGCATGCCGTGGTCGTTGAGCGTGTGGAACGGCTCGTGCTCGGCGGGCGGCGGGGTCCGGCCGAAATCCTCGTGCTCGTACCGGTGCAGGTAGGTGCGTCCGAGCCGCCGGTCCCGCAGCAGCGCCGAGACGTCCGCGTGGTGCGGGACGAGCCACTGGTCCGTGCGCTCGTAGTGGATCACCCGCCCCCGCTCACGCAGTCCGGCGTACGCGGGGTACGGGTCGGCGAGGAACGCCGGGTCCCAGGGGTCGAAGGCTGCCATGCCCGGACGCTAACCCGGAAAACCGGCTCTGACCAGGGCCTCTTCCGTACGCGGTCATCACTTTCCGCAACGGCTCCCGGAGGGGACCAGGTCCCGCATGACCGAACCCGCTCGACACGGCCCGCTGACCGCGTTCGCCGCAGAGCTACTCCAACCGGGCGACCTGGCCCTCTTCAACGCGGACTCAGGCGCAAATGGCCTGAGTTGAGCGCCGTCACGAAGGTGGAGAGGGGGGCGGAGCGGGCCGGGGCTTTCGAGTCGCGGACCGCTATGCGGGCGGGCAGCTCCGCCGTCTCGACGAACGCGGACCACCCCTCCAGGCCGGAGAGGTGGTCCAACTTCCGCCAGAACTCGCTTACTTGACCATCGTCATGCCGCTCCGTGCAGCCGCCGCAGGACCCACCCCGTTGTAGTACGGGTGGTACGTCCACTGCCCGGCGCCCGCGCTGATCGCCTTCCCCGCCGCGTCCAGCGTCGCCGCAGCCACCGAACCCGTGCCCCCGAACGTCGCCGTGAACTGGATGCTCGCCGACGCCTGCGTGAGGTAGCTCTGGACGGTGCCCGGCAGGACCGTCGCCTTGGGGGTCCAGATCAGCGGGCTGAAGACGTTCATCGCGGCGGCGGCCGAGATGCCGTCCCGCCAGGCCGGACCGACCAGCGTGATCTGCCTCGGCGCCGCCCACCAGAACTTCGCGAGCGCGACGGACGTCGCCTCGTCGGTGGCGCCGGAGACCGGGTAGTAGACGGAGTTCGACGGCCACCTCGGGAAGCTCCCGTGCGCCACCGCGTACGCGGCGGGCGAACCCACCGGGATGATCATCGTCTTCGTGGGGTTCAGGCCGTTGAGGTACGCCTGGACCGGCGCCGTCAGCTTGTTGCCGTTGCTGAGGACGACGCCGGCCGCGCCGCTCGTACCGCCGGACCCGGCAGCCACCGCTGCCGCGAGCGCCGCGTGGTAGTCGGCGCCGGTCGCGACGAAGACGTACTTCGGCGCGGTCGTGATCGCCTTGGCGGACAGCACCGACGTCGCGTACCGGTCCGCGCCCGCGATCCGCTGGGGCGTGTAGCCGAGGGCCTTGACCTGCGAGGCGACCGTGTTCGTGAGGATCGAGGTGCCGCCCATGAGGTAGACGGGGGCGCCCTTCTTCAGCGTCCGCTTCAGCTCGTTCTTGACGGCGGTCGTGAGGCCGGTCTTCGGCGTGGCCAGCACCGGGCCCGCCTTCTTGCCGGCGAGCGCGGGCGCGGTCAGCGCGTACGCCCAGTCGTCATGGTTGACCAGCACCGCCGACCGCGCGTTCATCAGCCCGGGCACGCTCGGCGCGCCCAGCTTGTTCCACGTCCAGCGCGAGGCCGCGATGTTCGTCGCGTCCGGCGTCGCACCCCACACCCGCCCGGTGTTGTTCTTCCGCAGCGGCTGCCAGCTCGGCCGGTCCCCCTTGGGCGTACCCGGCACCTGCGTCACCGCGCCGGAGGCCAGGTCGACGTACGCCGTGCTGTGCACGTCCGTCGCGTCGCTCGCGGTGTGCGCGTCGAACACGATCCGCTTGCCGGTCGGCGACCACGACGGGTGCTCGGCCCAGCCCGTCCCGCTCGTCCGCTGCCGCACCCCCGTGCCGTCCGCGTTCGCCGTGAACACCTGCCGGAGACCGCCCGCGTCCTTGCGCACGAACGCCAGTTGCCCGCCGTCCGGCGAGAACGCGGGCTGCGCCGCGTCGTCCAGCACCTTCCTCACGGTCCGCTTGGCGTTGTCGTACACGTACACCGCGTCGGCGCCCGTGCAGTTGCCCGTGGGACGGCGGGTGAACGCGACCTGCCCCTTCTCGTTCACCGTCGGGCCGCTGTCGCACACCGACGCCGGTTCGAGCGCCGCCGTCAGCAGCGGCTGCGGCACCCGGGTGCCGTCCGACGGACCCGCGACGAGCTGCCCGCCCGACGCGAACACGACAGCCTGCCCGCCCCACCAGAACGTCAGGTCCTGGTACGGCGCGCTCCTGCGCACCCCCTGCGGCTTCGGCAGCAAGAACTGCCCGCTCCCGTCGGGCCGCACGCTGGCGATCCTGCCCCCTACGACGCTGACGATCCGGCTGCCGTCCGGCGCCCACGTCGCGTACGTCCCCGCCCCGCCGCCGACCTTCGTCTGCGCCCCGGTCGCCGGGTCCACCAGCACCGGACCGTCGGTCAGCAGCTTCCCCTCCGTGCCCGGCCAGGACCCGGCGCCGTCGGCCAGGGCGCCCGGCGCCAGCGCCAGGCTTCCTACGGCGGCCAGCGTCACCGCCGACGCGAGCGTCGCCGCGCCGCGACGTGTGAACAACGAACTCAAGGTGTCGACCCCCCAATGGATCAGACGCTCCGCCCTGCCGTCCCCCGGCCCGGCACGGAGCAGATGAGAAAAAGCGATGAGTCGCGTCCCGCCGGGTCAGCCGAGGTCACTCGGCCGACTCACAGTCGCGGCACAGCGTCTGAGTGAGCGTAGGTCCCGAAGTGACCGGCGAGGAGGGGGTTTACGGGTTCATGGGAACACATTGACGATTTTGGTCCCTATCCCGGCACCACCAGCCTCGTCTCGTACGCGAACACCGCCGCCTGCGTCCGGTCCCGCAGCCCCAGCTTCACCAGGATCCGGCTGACGTGGGTCTTCACCGTCGACTCCGCCACCACCAGGTGCTCCGCCATCTCCGCGTTCGACAGGCCCTGCGCGATCAGCACCAGCACCTCCGTCTCCCGCTCGGTCAGATCCCCGTACGCCGCCTGGGCACTCGCCGGGACCCGGGGCCTCTCGCTCTCCGCGAGCCGCGAGAACTCGGTGATCAGCCGCTTCGTCACCGAGGGCGCGAGGAGCGACTCCCCGGACGCCACC
This sequence comes from Streptomyces acidiscabies, assembly GCF_020010905.1. Classification (GTDB taxonomy): domain Bacteria; phylum Actinomycetota; class Actinomycetes; order Streptomycetales; family Streptomycetaceae; genus Streptomyces; species Streptomyces acidiscabies. The sequence continues at coordinate 149,337 of NZ_JAGJBY010000001.1, forward strand.
ACCCGTACCCCCTCCGCCAGTTGCCGCGCCGAGGCGTCCTTCAGCAGGAACCCGGAGGCGCCCGCCCGCAGCGCCTGGTACACGTACTCGTCCAGGTCGAACGTCGTCAGCACCAGCACCTTCGTGGCGCCGTCCGCCGCCACGATCTCCCGCGTCGCCTCGATCCCGTTCAGCTCCGGCATCCGGATGTCCATCAGCACCACGTCCGGCGCGAGGTCACGCACCTTCGCCACGGCCTCCCGCCCGTTCACCGCCTCCCCGACCACCTCGATGTCGGGCATCGCGTTGAGCAGGACCGAGAATCCCTCCCGCACCATCATCTGGTCGTCCGCCACCAGCACCCTGATCGTCATGTCCCGCCTCCCCTCTCACTCCGTGCCATGGGCCACGACCGGCAGGAACACCGCCACCTCGTAGCCCCCGTCGTCCGTACCGCCCGTCGTCATCTCGCCGTTCAGCATCATCACCCGCTCCTTCATCCCCGTCAGGCCGTGCCCCTCGCCCGCCTGCGCCTTGGCCGGCGACGGGTGCTCCGCCGGGCCGTTCACCACCCGTATCCCGAGGCCCCCGAGCACATACCCGAACTCCACCGTCGCCTTCGCCCCCGGCGCGTGCCGCAGGGTGTTGCTCAGGGCCTCCTGCACGATGCGGTACGCCGACAGCTCCACCCCCTGGGGCAGCTCCCGCACCGCTCCCGTCGTCACCTTCTCCACCTCCAGGCCGGCCTCCCGCACGTTCGCCAGCAGGCCGTCCAGCTCCGCCAGCGACGGCTGCGGGGCGTCCGGCACCTCATAGTCCTCGGCGCGGACCACGCCCAGCACCCGGCGCAGTTCGGTGAGCGCCGCCACCGCGTTCTCCCTGATCGTCGCGAACGCCTTCGCCAGCTCCGGCGGGGTGTTCTCCACCCGGTAGGGGGCCGCCTCCGCCTGGATGGCCACCACCGACATGTGGTGCGCCACCACGTCGTGCAACTCCCGGGCTATCGTCGTGCGTTCCTCCAGCAGCGTCCGCCGGGAGCGCTCGTGCTCCGTCACCGTCTGCTGCGCCGTGACCTCCCGCTCCGCCTGCCGGCGGGTGTGCCACACGGTGACGGCGAGCAGGGCGAACGCGGAGAGCACCAGCATCGGGCCCGTGTCCGTGCCGTACCCGTCGTGGCTCCAGCGGAAGAGCGACTCGGCGGTGAAGCCGTAGACGGCCGTCAGCAGCCACATCCAGGCCGCCGTGCGCGGGCGGGTGCGGACCGCCACCACCGTCAGCACCAGCAGGTGGGAGATGAAGGGGCCCGGCTCCCAGGGCCACAGCGTGTACGACGTGCCGACCGCCGCGACCGCCGTCGTCGACGCGAACGAGAGCCAGAAGGCGCCCACCGGCCGGACCAGCGTCAGCAGCACCGGCGCCAGGACCAGGAGGCCGCACACCATGTTGAGGGCGCCGTCCCGGGAGTACGTCCACGTGTTCATCATCGCCAGGACGCCGCCCGCCGCGACCAGGCCGTGCCTCGCCCAGGCCGCGTACTCCCGACGCCGGCCCTTCAGCCGGCGGACCAGGCGGCTCTCGTCGCCCAGGCGGGGCAGCGGGCGGTAGGCGAAGGCGTCGTCGATCAGGTCCCCCCGCAGCCCGCGCAGGGCGTCCAGGGCCGCCTTGGCCTCCGGACTGCGCGGGGTGTATCCGCCGCCGTCCGAATCGCCGTACGGGGTCTGCGGATCCATGATCCGCGTCCGGGTGGTCTGCGTCGTCTCGGTCACATTCACCACCGTAGGCCGGGGCCGGAATCGTCGTCGTCACCACTGAGAGGGGTTCCGCCGGGTCCATCTCAAGTACTACGGGGTCTCCCCCACACCTGGCCGGACCCGGCGAAGCACCGCTCAGCGGACGGCCGGGCGCACGAGCCCCACCTCGTACGCGAACACCGCCGCCTGCGTCCGGTCCCGCAGCCCCAACTTGACCAGGATCCGGCCCACATGGGTCTTCACCGTCTGCTCGGCGACGCACAGGTGCCGGGCGATCTCCCCGTTCGACAGGCCCTGCGCGATCAGCGACAGCACCTCCGTCTCCCGCTCGGTGATCTCCTCCAGGCGCACCTTCTCGGGCGCGCGCGGGCCGCTGTCGATGCGGGCGAACTCGGTGATCAGCTTGCGGGTGATACCGGGGGCGAGCATGGCGTCGCCCGCCGCGACGATCCTGACGGCCTCGGCGACCTGGTCGGCGGAGGCGTCCTTCAGCAGGAACCCGGAGGCGCCGGCGCGCAGTGCCTCGTACACGTACTCGTCGAGGTCGAAGGTCGTCAGCACCAGCACCTTCATGTCCGGCAGCAGGGCCGTGATCCGGCGCGTCGCCTCGATGCCGTTCAGGTCGGGCATCCGGATGTCCATCAGGACGACGTCCGGGGTGAGTTCGGCCGCCTTCTCCACCGCGTCCAGGCCGTCGACCGCCTGGCCGATCACCTCGATCCCGGGCTGCTTGTCCAGCAGGACGGTGAAGCCCTGCCGGATCATCTGCTGGTCGTCCGCGATGAGTACGCGGATCTTCGTGTCGTTCGTCATCTCTTCTCGTCTCCTGTCTCGTTGTCGGGAGGAGGCTGCCGAAGGGACGGGACGTCGCCCCGTCCCTTCTTCCGGAACGCCTCCGGGAGGATCAATCGAACGTTCGGAAGGTCGGACATCTGCTGCACCAGTCCGGGGAGGGCCACGTACGCCTCGTCGCTCGCGGGGCTGTCCACGCGGACGCCGTCACGCGGCAGGAACGCCGAGACGACGAAGCCGCCGTGCAGAGTCGGGTGGGCCATCAGGTGGCCGCCCAGCATCGCCGCGCGCTCGCGCATCCCCAGCAGTCCGTGCCCCGCGCCGGGGGACGGGTCGGCCCGGCCGCTCGATGCGGAGTTCGTGACGCACAGGTACACGCCGTCCCGCCGCTGCTCGATCTCCACGGTCGCGCCGGCCCCCGGCGCGTGCCGCAGCACGTTGCTGAGCGCCTCCTGCACGATCCGGTACGCCGAGAGCTGGACGCCCGGTGAGTACGGCGGCGTCGGCGGCTCGCCGGTCATCTCCTTGACCACGTCCAGCCCCGCCGCACGGGTGTTGTCCAGCAGCGCGTCCAGCCGGTCCAGGGTGGGCTGCGGAGCGTCCGGCGCCGTGCCGGTCGCCGCGCCGAGCCCGTACGGCCCGTCGGGGTCCTCGGGGCTCTCCGAACGCAACACCCCCAGCACCCGGCGCAGTTCGGTCAGCGCCTCCAGCGCGTTCTGCCGGATGCCCGCGAGGTTCTCCTTCAGCTCCTCGGACGGGTCCGCCACCAGGTGCGGGGCCACCTGCGCCTGGATCGAGATCACCGACATGTGGTGCGCCACCACGTCGTGCAGCTCCCGCGCGATACGGGTGCGCTCCTCCAGCAGCGTGCGCCGCGCGCGCTCCTCCGCGGTGATGCCGGTCTGCTCGACGAGTTCGGTCCGGGCCTCGCGACGGCCTCGCAGGGCGGCGCCCACGAGGACGAAGCCCAGGAAGACGGCCATCGCCAGCACACCGCTCGGGGAGTAGTACCCGCCGCCGATCACGCCCTCCACGATCCAGGTGGCCAGCGCGGTCAGGGCCAGCACCTCGGCGGAGACACGCGCGCGGACCCGCAGGGCGACCAGGAGGAGGACCAGTGCGTGGACGACCATCCCGGGAACGCCCCAGGGCCAGGGGACATCGCCGTTCCAGACGACGTGGTTCGGTCCCGGGACAGTGCCCGTCATCAGCCGGTTGCGTGCTCCCAGGGCCGCCACGACCGTGGCCACCAGGGACAGCCACCACCCGTGCAGCGGCCACCACAGCGCCACGACCAGCGCCACGCTCTGCGCCGCCGCGCACAACAGGCCGAACTCGACGCCCAGTTGGTACCGCGTACTGAACTGGTCCCCGTTCGCCAGCACCGCCACGAGCGCCGCCAGGCACACCAGCCCGTGCGGCAGCCACCGCAGCCACACCGACGGCGGCAACGGCATCGCCTCGGTCGGCCACAGGTCCCGCCGCAGCGCGACGAACATCCGCCCCGCCCGCGTCTCCCGCAGTGCGCGGCGCCGACGGTCCTCGCCCGATGACCGGCGCAGTGCGCGCTCCAGGTGCTTCTCCAGCTGTGTCACCCTCATCACCCTATGCACCGCCGACCTCCTTCAGAGCGGCCGATCCCGGGCACGGAAGCGGATGCTTCCGGCCTGTGACCAGGTGCGCCAACATCCGCTCCTTGCCTGGTGGTTCACCGGCGGAACGCGTCGCCCTGTTGACGATCACGCCCCGCGCACGCCCTCCCCCACGACGGCCCGGCCGCGTCTCCCAGCCGTGGAACGCCGCCCAGCACACCGCGAGCGCCGGCACGAACACCGGGAGCCACAGGAGCCGGTACGGGACCCAGGCCAGGGTGTCGGGGCGGGTGTGGAGGCCGGGGAGGTGGCCGGCGGACAGCGCCAGGGCCGTCGTCGCCATCAGGGCCGTCAGGTGCCAGAGGAACACCGTCATCGCCGAGAGGTTGAGCAGGGCCACCGCCGTCCACGCGCGGGGCCGCCGCATCGCCCGGCGCAGTCGGCCCCGCAGCAGCAGCGCCGCTCCGCACTGGGCCAGCCCGAAGGTGACCGCCGCCAGTGTCGGCGGGTTCAGGTTGGAGATCTCCTCCCCCGGCACCCCCACCATCGACGCCGGGTACCCGCCCCACCGGACCAGCACCGCCGTCACCACCGCACCGCCGGTCAGCAGGACCCACCCGGCGCGCGGGCGCTCCAGTTCGCCCCGCGTCCAGGCCGCGCCCAGCGTGTACGGCACCGCCCAGCCCGCCGCGAGGTTGACCCAGCCCAGCCAGGACGGGCCGCCGAGCCCGAAGCGGACCAGGTCCACGTGGAGCACCACCACCAGCGGCCACAGCGGGTTGAGCCGTGCCAGCAGCGGGGTCGCCGCCGTCAGCAGCGCGAAGACCAGGAGGAACCACAGCGGGGACAGCGCCAGCTTCACGACCGTGTGCACCGTCAGGAACGAGGCGCCGCCCAGCAGGAGGCAGACGGTCACCGTCAGCCACACGGCCACGAGCGCGGCCACCGGCCGGAACAGCCGCGCGAGGCGGGCCCGCAGCCAGCCGACGTAGACACCGGGCGACGGCCCCCGTCCAGCGCCGGCCCAGGCGGCCCGCCCTGCCCCGTGCGCACGGCCCGTGCCCCGTGCCCTCTCCCGCGCCGCCGCGTAACTCCGCGTCGCCACATGCCCGCCCACCATGAAGAACACCGCGAGCGTCTGGAACGTCCACGACACCGGCGCCAGCCACGGCATCGACGCCAGCGGGCTCGCCGCACGCAGGGTGTCGCCGTCGGCGACCAGGGCGGTCACCAGCCAGTGGCCGAGGACGACACCGAGGATGGCCAGCGCGCGCAGGGCGTCCACCGCGCGGTCGCGGTGCGGGGGTGTGGCGGCGTCGATGCGGGCCGCCATGCGGGCCAGGTAGGTGCCGCGCGGATCACGTGTGGTGAACACGGGTGACCTCCGTCGACTCGCCGAGAACGATCCGGGTGAGGTTGGCCAGCGAGACCGAGCCCGGGGTGAAGTAGTCGCTGTGCCCGCCGTCTCCGGCGGCGAAGACGCGGGCGCCGAAGGCCGGGGAGACCGGGTCCGTGCCGAAGCCGATCGTCGTACCGAAGAGGTGGGTGCTGGTGTGCGGGACGTCCGCGACCCAGTCGTCCGCTCCGCGCGCCGCCCATACCCGGGCGCGGGTGTCCAGGTCGGCCGCCGAATCCGCGCCGGTGCCGGGGCTGGCGAGGAGGACCAGGTCGTCGGCGTCCAGGCCGTCGGCCGCTCGGGCGCACACCACCGTGCCGTAGGAGTGGCACAGGACGCTGACGTCGGTGTCCCGGCCGGTGAGGGCGCGCAGCCCGGCGACGAGGTCGCGCAGGTCCGGCGCCGCCTCCTGCGCCCGGTCCGGCGTCAGGACCGTCGTACTGATCGTGCCCGGCGTCGTGTACCCGAGCCAGGCGACCACCGCCGTCCCCGAACCGGCCGGGCCCTCTCGGGTGAGCCGGCGGTGGAGGGCCTCGGCTCCCGCGCGGAAGCGTTCGTACGTGTCCAGCGTGGTGTCGGAGCCGGGGACCAGGACCGCGATGCGGTGTGCGTGTGCCAGGTCGCCGAAGACCTCCGTGGCCCGGCCCTCGCCGCGGCCGTCGAAGGAGAGGAGGCGCCGGTCGGGGTCGGCCAGCCTCCGGTCGGCCTCGGCCCTGTGCCGGTCGCCGTTGTCCCGGGCCATCCTCGACGCCAGCTCGGCGCCGGCCCGGTTGGCCGCGTACGTCTTCTCCAGCGTCGCGGCCGTCAGCGGGAGCGCCGGCGCCGGAGTGGGTGCCGGGATGTCGGGGCGGGCCGCCGCGACAAGGGGGACGACCACCGCCGCGACGACCAGGACGGCGAGCAGGGCCCGGAGCAGGCGCCCCGCCCTTCCATCCGTCTTCTCCGCGTCACCGAGTCGCATCGCCGCGCCCCTCCCCGTCCAGACCGCCCGACCGTCGGGCGAACTGGTTGCGAAGTTACGGATCGGCGCTCGTCGTCCGCGTCCCGCCTGAGAGCTCTTCTTCGACGTAGCTCTCAGGTATGACGCGGACTACGAAAGGACTGGGGAAGGACTGCGGAAGGCTCGAAGCGGAGATACCCGGGAGCTAACCGGGGACTACCACAGACGTACGGAAGAGCCGCCGAGTGAGCCAGGCTCCCACCTCACCAAGCCAGCTGCGCGATCTCCTCCCCCACCACCGCGCAAGCGTCCGCCACCGGATCGATCAGCGGGAAGTGTCCGACGTCCTCCAGCAGCGTCACCCCCACCACCTCCCCCGCCTTCGCCGCCGCGTCCGCGTACGCCTCCGCGACCGCCATCGGCACGACCTCGTCCGCACGGCCCTGCACGATCGCCGTGGCGATGCCTGTCGGCAGCAGCAGCGCCGGGTCGGCGTACGGCCGCCGCTCGGCGAACTTCCCTTCCCCGCCGAGGAGTTGAGTGGAGGCGCCGCCGCACACGTCGAGCTTCCGCGCGATCTCGAAGTCGGCGATCGGCGCGAGCGCGACCACGCCCCGCAGGTTCGGCGGAGCGGCCGTGCGCCAGGGCGCGTCGGCCGGGAGGAGGTGCCGGGCGGCGGCCCACAGCGCGAGGTGGCCGCCGGCCGAGTGGCCGGTGAGGACGGTACGGCGCGGGTCGGCCGTGGGGAGGACCTCCCGGACGAGGGCGGGGAGCGCGTCGAGCGCGGCGGCGACGTCGTCGAAGGTGTCCGGCCAGCGCCCCGCGACCGGCGTCGCGTCCGCGTCGTCCGCCACCGGAGCGTTTCCGCCGGAGGTCCCGTCGGTCCCCAACTCCCCGCGCCGGTACTCGACGTTGGCGACGGCGAACCCGCGCCGGGCCAGGAAGTCCGCGAACGGCGTCAGGTGCCGGCGGTCGTACGGCGCGCGCCAGGCTCCCCCGTGCAGCACGACGACCAGCGGCGCGAGTCCCCCCGTACCCCTCGTAGTCCTCGGGAGGTAGAAGTCGATCACCTGGTCGGGGTGGTCACCGTAGGCGGCGGTCACGTCGGGGTCGACGGGCGGATGCGAGAAGGCGGACTGCTCCTCGGCGGCGGTCCGGGCTGCGGCGACGTCGTCCGGCATGCTCCAACCTCTCAGCAACGAAATGGAATTGACGACCAGACAGATGAGGACGGCTACTACTGATCCGTCCGCTGGCGGGGACGGTATCAGGCCCGTGACGTGCACGGACACGCGGATATCACGCTGGGTGAGGGGTAAACGGTTCTGCCCGGATATGACACCCCCGCCCCTCGTACCGTACGTGCCGAAGGGCACACCGCGCGTGGTCGTGCGGTGTGCCCTTCGTGTGAACAGGGTTGTCGTGCGGGACTACTTGAGAGCCAGCCGCAGCACCCGCGCCGCGCGTTCCACGTCCGCGAACCCGAGGTACAGCGGCGTGAATCCGAACCGCAGGACGTCCGGGTACCGGAAGTCCCCCACGATGCCCTGCGCGACGAGCCGTTTCATGACGTCGCCCGCGTCGTCGCAGCGCAGCGCGATCTGGCTGCCCCGCTCCGCGTGGGCCTGCGGCGTCACGCACTCGACCCGGCCCGCGGGGACGTACTCCCCGACGCATTCGAGGAAAAAGTCCGTCAGGGCAAGGGACTTGGCGCGCACCGCCTCGATGGACACGCCCTCCCAGACCCCGAGGGCCGCCTCCAGCGCGAGCATGGAGAGGATGTCCGGCGTCCCGACCCGGCCGCGCACGACGTCGCGCGCCGGTTCGTACGACGGGCTCATCCCGAACGGCTCGGCGTGCGAGTTCCAGCCGGGCAGCGGGGAGTCGAACTCCCCCTGGAGATCGCGGCGCACGTACAGGTACGCCGGCGAACCCGGGCCGCCGTTCAGGTACTTGTAGGTGCAGCCGACCGCGAGGTCCACCCCGTGCTCGTCGAGCCCGACCGGCAGCGCGCCCGCGCTGTGGCACAGGTCCCAGACCGCGAGGGCGCCCGCCGCGTGGATCGCGGACGTCAGCGCGGGGAGGTCGTGCAGCCGCCCGGACCGGTAGTCGACGTGGTTGAGCAGTACCGCGGCGGTACGGGTGGAGAGCGCTCCGGCGACCTCCGAGGGCGGTACGGGGAGCAGCGTGCACCCCGTCATCCTCGCGGCGGACTCGGCGATGTACCCGTCCGTGGGGAAGGTCGTGGCGTCGACGACGATCTCGTCCCGCCCCGCTCCCGCCATCCGGCGTGCGGCCACAAGTGCCTTGAAGACGTTGACACTTGTCGAGTCGCCGACCACCACCTGGCCGGGTCCCGCGCCGATCAGCGGGGCGATCCGGTCGCCGATCCGCTCCGGCGCCGTCCACCAGCCGCTCTCCTCCCAGGAACGGATGCGCAGCTCGCCCCACTGACGGCGGACGACGTCCGCGACCGCGTCGGGGACAGCGGCGGGCAGGGCGCCCAGTGAGTTGCCGTCCAGATAGACGCCCCCGTCGTCGAGGGCGAACTCGGCGCGTTTGACGGCGAGTTCGTCCCTGGCATCCAACTCCTGCGCTATGACGGCCAGTTCAGACATGGGACCTCGCCGTCCACAGCTCGGGAAAGACGTTCTTGCGGGCCCGCTTCTCCAGCCAGGCCACACCCGCGGAGCCGCCGGTGCCGGCCTTGGCGCCCATCGCGCGCCGGGTGGCGACCAGGTGGTCGTTGCGCCAGCGCCAGACGAGCTCGGCGACATCGGTCAACGCCTCGCCGAGCCGGGCGAGTTCGGCGTTCTGGTCGCCCTGGTAGAGGGCCGTCCAGACCGCCTCCACCTCCGCCGACGGCTCGTAGCGCAGGGACACGTCGCGGCTCAGCACCTCGTCCGGGATCGCGTGTCCGCGGCGCGCGAGCAGCCTCAACACCTCGTCGTACAGGCTGGGTTCGTGCAGTGCCTTCTCCAACTCAGCGTGCACGCGCGGCGCTCCCCGGTGCGGGACGAGCATGGACGCGGACTTCTCGCCGAGCAGGAACTCCATCCGCCGGTACATGGCGGACTGGAAGCCGGAGCCCTCGCCGAGGGCCGAGCGGTACGAGTTGAACTGGGCCGGGGTGAGCTGGGCGAGCGGACGCCAGGAGGCGTTGAGCGCCTCCAGCTCCCGTACGGAGCGCTTCAGCGCGTCGACCGCGACCGGTATGCGGTCCGAGCGCAGCGCCTCCGTGGCCGTCTCCCACTCGTGGACGATCACCGTGAACCACAGCTCCATGACCTGGGTGGTGACCAGGAAGACCATCTCTCCGGGGTCCTCGGAGAGGGGGTGCTGGAGGTGGGTGAGCACATCCGCCCGGACATAGTCCTCGTACGGCGTCGTACCCGCGAAGTCGAGATGAGGTGTCTCGGGCTCGTGAGCCTCGTGAGCCTCCTGGGACATCGCTGTCTCCTGTTGTTGCTCCGGGTAGCGGTCCGCCCCTGCCGTTCTCGACACGGTGGCCCCGGTCCCCGCCGGGCATCCTCTTCGATCCTCGGCCGAAAAGGCAAGGCCCGCCTGATCACACGTCCAGACGGGCCAGCCTGATACCCGGGTACTACACGGGTACGACCTCAGCACTCCCTCGGACCAGACCTCAGCCCAGCGTCTGCGCCGCCGTCGCCGAGGAGTCCTTCAGGAACTGCGTGCACCGCTCGTACTCGTCCTGCTCCCCGATCGACCCGGCGGCGCGCGCGAGGGCGTGCAGGGCGCGCAGGAAGCCGCGGTTCGGCTCGTGCTCCCACGGCACCGGGCCGTGGCCCTTCCAGCCGCTGCGGCGCAGCGAGTCGAGACCCCGGTGGTATCCGGTACGGGCGTACGCGTACGACTCCACCACGCTGCCCCGCTCGAACGCCTCGTCGGCGAGCCGTGCCCAGGCCAGCGAGGACTTCGGGTACTTCGCGGCGACGTCGGCCGCCGCGGTGCCGCCCGCGAGCAGCTCGCGCGGCTCGGGGTCGTCGGGGAGGTGGGTCGGGGGCGGGCCCCCGAGGAGGTTCTCGTGAATCGTCATGACCTCCAGTCTGTCACCCCGGACGGCACCGAGCCCGGCACCCCGGGAAGGGCGCCGGGCTCGGTGGGAGCGCACGGCCGGACGTAGCTCCGTGGAGCTACCTCGCAGGTATCACTTCGTGAAGTTGAAGTACTTCCACGGCCCGTACGACGTCGTGTTCGCGATGTCGCCGTTGTAGCCGTCGACGTACACCGACCGCAGGCGGAACCGGTACCCGGCCGCGCCGTCGCCGTCCAGCGTCACGTACGACTTGCCGGCGCTGTCCAGCGGGAAGTACTCGGGCTCACCCGAGACCCAGCGGCCCTGGGAGTAGAACTCCAGGTCGAGACGCGTGTACCGGCCGGGGTAGGCGTTGATCCACGTGGTGATCAGCGGGTCGGTCGTCTGGTGGAAGGTCTGGTAGTTGGTCTTCCCGAACTTCGTCCACTTGTAGTGGCCCGACAGCGAGGTCGTCACACCGGCGCGCGTGCGTACACCGGACTTGGCCTCGGCCTTGCCGAAGCGGGCGTCCCCGGTGAAGACCGCGCTGACCGTGGTGTCGCGGGTCATCCGCAGCGCGACCGCGAGCTGGCCCTTCGCGTTGACCTTGCCGCGCTTGAGCAGCCGCTTCGGCTCGGGACCCCACGGGTCGGCCCAGATCTCGACGGTGCGGTTCTTGTACGTCGCGCCGAGCGTCGCCGTGTACGTCACGTTGGTGCCGTAGTTGACGGTCAGGTTGTTGCGGTCGATCTTCAGGGCCGTCTTGTTGTAGGCGACCTTGACGACCGAGGACCCGGACGCGGCGGAGTGCGTAGTACTTCCGGCGTACGCGACCTTGTAGGTGACGTTCCCGGCGACGGCCGGGGTGTCCGTGAAGGAGAACGCGCCCTTCGCGGCCAGCTTCTTCGTCCCCAGGGACTTGCCCTTGGGGGACTCGGAGTCGTACCGCGTGACTACCAGCGGGGTACCCACGGGCAGCGCGAGCGTCCCCGAGACCGTCCCGGAGACGGTGAGCGCCTTGCCGAGCGCGGCCGTGGCCGGTGCCTTGACGGCGACGGCCGGCGCGGACTTGGTCGGCTCGTCCAGGATGTGCAGCCGGACGTTGCTGTCCCAGTTGTCGGTGACCGCGAACAGGCGGCTGCCGCCCGGCTCCCAGGCGAGCCCGCCGTTGACGAGGCCGTCGCCGGCGGACGTCGTACCCGTCACCGGGAAGTCGTACTGCCGTACGGCCGTGGTCTGACCCGGGCGGTAGACGAAGACGTCCTTGCCGTACGGGGCGTCGGAGCCCGCCGCGACCGTGCCGTCGGGGGCGATCGCGACCGACGTGCCGTGCTCGGTGCTGGTGTAGGTACCTACCTCGGTGAGGTCGGAGGCCTGCCAGACGTGGTGCACCTTGCCGGGGTTGGCGGTGACGATGCGCTTGCCGTCCGGGGTGTAGGCGAGATCGTTGGTCTGCCCGGTCAGTCCTGAGGTATTACGCGAGGTACGGGCCGCGGTGCCCGTCGTCACGTCGTACGTCGCGAGGGCGAACCCGCGGTCGTACGACCCGGCCGCCGCGACGGTGTTCGGCTCGGTCGGCGAGACGGCCAGGCGCGGGGCGCCGGCGTAGTCCGTCTCGGCGTCCTGGTCGAGGGCGACGACGGGGTCGGTGCCGGAGACGTCCAGCGAGCCGATCGAGCCGTCGGACTCGGTGCCGTACCCGAACCAGATCTTGCCGCCCGCGAGAGCCAGGAACTGCGGGTCGGTGCCCTCGCCGGTGGCGTACCGGGCCTGCTCGGCCATCGTCGTGGTGTCGAGGGCGACGATCGCGTCGACGCTCGGGACGGCCGCGTACAGCCGGCCGGAGTCGGCCGAGAGAGCCAGGCCGGTGACGCCGTACAGCTCGGGCACGGTGGTGAGCACGTTGCCGGAGTAGTCCGTCGCGACGACCCGTCCGGTGACGGGGTCGCTGACGAAGACCTTGCGGTGGACGCCGTCCACCACGATGTCGCCCGCGGACTTCAGCGGGAGCACCTTGCTGCTGTCCGCCGCGGCCGAACCGGCCGTCCCCACGACCAGCGCGGCGGAGCTGACGAGAACCGCGAGCGCGGTCGCGGTCGAAAGAGTGCGTTTACGCACGAACACGATGAAAAGACCCCCCAATGGTCTTCGCTGCCCCGTGAGTTGGGGCGTGCCCCGAGAACCGGGGTGCGGTGATCGCAGCCTATTGCATGCCTATGACAACGTGTCCACAGGATTCACACATATGGCGTGGCGTGGATCACTGGCTCTCAGGTAGGGGGCACTCCGGGCATACAGAAAGTCCGGCGCCGTCCCCTGAGGACGACACCGGACCACTCACCCGGAGGTACTACTTGATCCGCGTACCCGCCGACCGCAGGTTCTGCGTGGCCTCGACGACCCGCGCCGCCATGCCCGCCTCGGCCAGCTTGCCCCAGGTACGGGGGTCGTACGTCTTCTTGGAGCCGACCTCGCCGTCGACCTTCAGGACGCCGTCGTAGTTCTGGAACATGTGCGCCGCGACCGGCCGGGTGAACGCGTACTGCGTGTCCGTGTCGAGGTTCATCTTGATGACGCCGTTCTCCAGCGCGGTCGCGATCTCCTCCTCGGAGGAGCCGGAGCCGCCGTGGAAGACGAAGTCGAACGGCTGCGAACCGGCCGGCTTGCCGAACTTGGCGGCGACGCCCTCGTTCAGCTCCTTCAGCAGGTCGGGGCGGAGAACGACGTTGCCCGGCTTGTACACGCCGTGCACGTTGCCGAACGACGCGGCGAGCAGGTAGCGGCCCTTCTCGCCGAGGCCGAGCGCCTCGACGGTGCGGATCGCGTCGTCGACCGTCGTGTAGAGGGAGTCGTTGATCTCGTGCGAGACGCCGTCCTCCTCGCCGCCGGTCGGGGTGATCTCCACCTCAAGGACGATCTTCGCGGCGACCGCGCGGGCCAGCAGCTCCTGGCCGATGGCCAGGTTGTCGGCGAGCGTCTCGGCCGAGCCGTCCCACATGTGCGACTGGAAGAGCGGGTTGCGGCCGGCCTTCACGCGCTCCTCGGAGACGGCGAGCAGCGGCCGTACGTACCCGTCGAGCTTGTCCTTGGGGCAGTGGTCGGTGTGCAGCGCGACCGTGACCGGGTACTTCTCGGCGACGATGTGCGCGAACTCGGCGAGCGCGACCGAGCCGGTCACCATGTCCTTGCTGTACTGGCCGCCCAGGAACTCCGCGCCGCCCGTGGAGATCTGGATGATGCCGTCGCTCTCCGCCTCCGCGAAGCCGCGCAGCGCCGCGTGCAGGGTCTGGGTCGAGGTGACGTTGATGGCCGGGTAGGCGAACTTGCCTGCCTTCGCCCGGTCGAGCATCTCGTTGTAGACCTCGGGGGTTGCGATGGGCATCTGTCCGCTCCTTGGGTGTGCGGGTTGCGATCTGCGTACTACGGCCCTGACCTAGACCTGGGTGTCTGACGTCGTCGTCATGCCCATCTTTCCAGACATGGCCCCCTGCTCCGGAAGGTGTAACCGGGTACGTCTCAGGTATCAGTCCAGGCCCAGCTCGTCCTTGGAGAAGGCGAAGAGGTACGGCACACCCGCGCCCTCCCGGATCTTCTCGTCGGCGCCGGTCGCGCGGTCGACGATGGTCGCGACGGCCACGACCTCGGCGCCCGCCGCGCGCACCGCCTCCACCGCCGTCAGCGGGGAGCCGCCGGTCGTGGAGGTGTCCTCGACGACCAGCACGCGCCGCCCGCGGATCTCCGGGCCCTCGACCTGCCGCTGCATGCCGTGCGCCTTCGCGGCCTTGCGGACGACGAAGGCGTCCAGCTTCCGGCCTCGCGCGGCGGCGGCGTGCAGCATCGACGTCGCGACCGGGTCGGCGCCCATGGTCAGCCCGCCGACCGCGTCGAACTCCAGCTCCGCCGTCAGGTCCAGCAGCACCTGCCCGACCAGCGGGGCGGCCTCACCGTCCAGGGTGACGCGGCGCAGGTCGATGTAGTAGTCCGCCTCCAGCCCCGAGGAGAGCGTCACCCTGCCGTGCACCACGGCCTTGTCCTTGATCTGTTGCAGCAGCTCAGCGCGTGTGCCTTGCGGCATTACTTCGTCGACGTCCGTCATGGCGAACAGCTTAGAGGCGAGCTGTACGGGCTACGCGGGGCCGTGGCTCTCAGGTCGTACGGGTACTACAGGCGCCGCCAGGTCCACGTCGTGGACGCCTCCAGCGGGTCCACCGGGGTGACCAGGCGGGGGTGCGTGTTCAGGCCGTTGGGCGGGCCGGTCTGCGGTTCCACGCACACGGCGGGCTCCTGCTCGTCGTACACCACGACCCACTGCTCGCGGCTGGCGACCTTCAGCTCCAGCTGCCCCGGCCAGGTCAGCGTCACGTCGACGCCGTCCGGCATGCCGAAGCAGTCGTCCCACGGGCCGGGCTTGCGCTCGATCCGGTTCCCGGTGGGGAGGTGGTCGTCGCCGCGCTCCTCCTGCCAGGCGGGGTCGAACGCGAGGTGTACGTCCGTACCTCCCAGGTTCCTGTTGAACCAGGGGTGCCAGCCGATCTGCGCCGGGAAGGAGTCGTCGTACGTCTCCACCGCCATGGTGAGGGTCAGGGTCTCCTCGGTCAGGGCGAACACCTGGGTGATACGTCCGGGGTAGGGCCAGGGAGTCACGAGGTCGTACGTGAGGACCGCTTCGTCGGGTGCGACGCGGGCGACGTTCCAGGCACTGCCGCGCGCGGTGCCGTGGATGGCGTTCGGCGGGGCGTTCAGCGGCATCTGGTGCGTCGTACCGCCGTTGCGGAACTGTCCGTCCCTGATCCGGCCGCACCACGGGACCATCGGGAAGCAGCCGAACTTCTCGCCCTGGCGCAGCAGTTCGACACCGTCGACCTGGAGGGAGGCCACGCGGGCGCCGTTGGCGGGGTGCACGGTCGCCTGTGCGGAGCCGGCGGTCAGTGTGATCTCTTCGTTGCTCACAAGGGATGACAGTACTGGGGGGCTACGGGTCCGGCCGGGCGGCGGGGGTGGCTGCGCCGGGGGCGCGGCGAGGGGGCGGGCCGCCAGGGCGTCGTACCGGGGTACGTCTGCCTCCTGAGAGGTACGCCGGTTACGGTACGTCCCCTGTCCCGGCGTCCCGCGTTCCGCTCCGGCCTCGTTCAGCGGCGTCTGCGTTCAGCGGCGTCTGCGCAGTGCGCGGCCCACCACCACCGCCGACACCACCGCGAGGGCCGCCGCCGGGGCCGCCCAGCGGAGGGTGTTCGCCGGGGTGAACGACTGGGGGGCCGGGACCGGGGCGTAGCGGCCTCGCGGTGGGGCGTGGTCGACCTCCTCCGCGCTCCTGCCGATCATCGTGCGGCGGGCGTGAGCGGCTTCCGCCGGGGGGTCGACGGGGTTCAGGGAGGCCAGCGGGTCCAGGGCGGACGCGGGGGTCTCGGTCTCGAAGACCGTTGAGGGGAAGGGGAGTTCGGGCTTCGGGTCCGGGGCCGGCTTGGGTTCCGGGGACTGCTTCGGAGGCATCGGCTGTTCCAGCTCCGCGTCGTGCTCGGCTCCGGGGTTCCGCTCGTCTTCAAGGTCCCGGCCGGCTCCCGGGCCCTGCTCGGCCTCCGGACCCCGCCCGGCTTCTGAGCCCCGCCCGGCTTCCCCGTCCTGCTTCGCCGCCTGCGGATCCGTACCCGTACCCGTAGTCCCCAGGTTCCCCCCGAAGCGGTTGACGAGGCGGGCCACCGCCGCCGCGACCGTCTCCTGCGGGAGTTCCGCGATCCGGCCGTCCGCGCGGGCGGTGCCGGTGAACCTGAGGGTCGTCCCCGTGGGGGTCTCGGTGAGGGCGAGGGTGAGGGCGAGGTGGACCTTGCCGCTGCCCCTGGCCTCCGCCGCGTCCGCCCGGACGGTGTACGTGCCGTCGGCGCCGGGTGATACCTGGGCGTTACCCCGGTAGGTGATCGTGTGGCTGCCGACCCGGATCTTCAGCCGGCCCGCGACCGGGGGCGTCCCCGCGTCCTGCTGGAGGCCGGGGACCGCGCGGGCCACCTGCGCGGGGTCGGCGAGGGCCGCTCGCAGCCGCTCCGCCGGAACCGGAACGAACACCTCTTGCTCCATGTCGGTGGAGCCTACCCACCGGTCGGGGAAAAGCACCCACGGAGAGGGGGATTCGCTCCGCTGCACCCGGGGGGGCGGAGGGTGACGCCGCCTGGGGGTGGAGGGAGAGGTCACCCCGGAGGTGGGGGGAGCCACCCGCAGGTGGAGAGACGGCCCATCAGGCCCCCAGTCCGTCAGGCCCCGCAGTCCGTCAGGCCCCGCGGCCAGCCCGGCCTCGCAGTCCGCCAAGCCTCGCGGCCAGTCAGACCCCGCAGTCCACCAAGCCCTCCCCCGGCCAGCCAGACCCCCAGCCAGCCGAACCTCGTACCCCCGCCCCCCTACCCCTAGTACCTGGGATGGACCAGCGTAGATACCCGCACCCCCGTAACCCGCGTGGCCTCAGCCACCCGCGCCCCCTCCGCCAGCCCCTCCGCCGTGAGCGTCTGCGGTCGCGGCGCCCGGGGGTCGAGCGCGAGAACCGGCGGCCGGGGCCCCGCCGAGGCCAGCAGGAACCCCCAGTCCTTCGGCGCCCGGGACCGCGCGGTCGTCCGGTCGGGCCCCGCCGCGAACCCGGAGTCGCGGCCGGTCACCCGGTAGGGGGTGGTGTGCAGCCCCGCCGCCCGCATGGTCGCGTCGACCGTCCAGAACACCTGGGACCGGGTGGCCGGCGGCCCGGCGTGGACGACGAGACGCCCCCCGGGTGCGAGCGAGCGGCGCGCGAGGCCGTAGAACTCCTCCGAGTACAGCTTGGTGCTGGCGGTGATCCCCGGATCAGGCAGGTCGGCGACGACGACGTCGTACGTACCCGGCACCGTCGTGCGCAGTACGTGGAACGCGTCCCCGATGGTGACGTGCACCCGGGGGTCGCCCAGCGCGTGCCCGCCGAGCCGGGAGAGCGCCGGGTCGGTACGGGCGAGGCGGACGAGCCCCGCGTCGAGATCGACGATGTCCACCCGCCGTACCCCGGGATGGGTGAGGACCTCGCGCGCGGCGAGCCCGTCCCCGCCCCCGAGGACCAGGACACGGGCATGAGACCCGTACATCGCAGGGTGGACGAGAGCCTCGTGGTACTTCCGCTCGTCCCGCCCCCCGACACGCAGCCGGCCGTCGAGGTACAGCCCCAGGGGATGACCCGGCGTACCCCCCGTGAGGACCACCTCCTGCACATCGGTCTGGAGAGCTACGCGCACGTCGTCCCCGTACACCGCCTCGCGGGCCGCGCGCTCGAAGTCGTCGACGAGTACGGCCGCAGCGGCGAGGACGCCGAGGACGGTCACGTTGACCACCAGCAGCAGCCAGCGCGCCCGGCGGGTCAGGTCGCGCCGGAACAGGCCGAGGATCAGCGCGCTGCCCGCGACGACGTTGACCGCGCCGGTGAGCAGCGAACTCGTCAACTGGCCCAGGAACGGCAGGAGGAGGAAGGGGAAGGCGAGGCCGCCGACGAGCGCGCCGACGTAGTCCGCGGCGAACAGGTCGGCGACCGCACCGCCCGCGTCCTGGCGGCGGATGCGCTGGATCAGCTCCATCAGGAGGGGGACCTCGGCGCCGATCAGCAGACCGATGGCGAGGGAGAACGCGACGAGCAGCACGCGCGGGCCGTTCGCCCACATGCCGCCCCAGTCACCGGTCCAGGCGAACACCGCGTACAGGGCCATCGCACTGCACCCGCCGATCAGCGCGAGCACCGCCTCGACCGCGCAGAACCCGGCGGCGGCCAGCGTGCGCAGGCGTTTGGCGGCGAGCGAGCCGACGCCCATGGCGAACACCATGACGGACAGCACGACGGACGCCTGGGTGACCGAGTCGCCCATCAAGTACGAGGCGAGCGCGACGAGTTCGAGTTCGTAGACCAGCCCGCACGCGGCGCACACGAACACACAGGCCAGGACCAGGAACCGCCCCGTCGCCGGCCGGACGGGCAGCGGGGCCCGGCCTCCCCACGGAGGCGGGGCACCGGGGGGAGCGGGCGCGTGCGGTTCGATCACGACTGCGACGTTACGTCACGGCCTCAGTACGCCATGTCACCCACACGCGTGAAACCGGAGGCCGGAGTGGTCCCTTGGGTTTACCCGGGTAGGCCGGGAGGGGGTCCTGACGGGCTGCTCCACCCGTGTGAGGGACGGAGCCAGGCGGGTGCGGGGGTACGGGGGTACTACCTCTTTCGGGGGACACGGCACTCCGGCCCCCGTGAGGGGTACCCGGGGACTACCCCACGGGTACCCGCACCCCGACCCGGGTCCGGGTCGCCACCAGCTGCCCGTCCTGGGGGTACGCGTGCCAGGTCCGCCAGTGCACGTACCCGTCGACTCTGTGCGCGAGCAGCGCGGTGAAGGCGTGCGGGCTGCCGGGAAAGACGCCCGCGAGGCCATGGGGGTGGTCGGAGACGAGTGCGAGCAGTTCCTGCGCGCGGCCCGCGAACTGGCCCGGGGAGAGGACCTCCACGTGGGCCGCGAACTCGTACTCCCAGTCGCCGACGCGTTTGGCCACGCCGAGCGGGAGCGGGGTGCTGCTGCCGGGGATACAGGCGACCGTCTCCGAGCAGGAGGTCTCCGCCTCCTCCAGCAGCACCTGGTGGGAGGCGCCGAGGAGCCTCAACTGGAGTTTGGCACCGGACAGTTCGAGGTCGAGCGTGGCCAGGGCCGACAGCGGCTCGCGCCCCAGGGCCCAGGCGAGGTCGGCCGCGCGCGTGTCGGTGTAGGAGGTGGTCAGGGTCGTGAGCATGGATCGGCTCCGCAAGCACGCGAGGAAGAAGCGGGTAGGTCCGGCGCGCCCCGGTCGACTCCGGGGTCCGGCCCCGGTCGGCCCTGTATGAGAGGACGTCCGCGCAGGACGTCCGAGGGGTCCGAGGGGCTGCGTTGGTATTTTAGAGGGAATCATGGACCGCGGTCCCACCACAGCGTTTTTACCCAACTTCGTGCGGTTTCCATCCCCTAGAGGGCTGCACAGCTCAACTGTTCAACTACGGCGTACGCCGGGCGGCCCTGGCGTACGCGAGGCGTATGTCACATGCGAGAACGCCCGCCGCGTGTCGCCACGCGGCGGGCGTCCCTCTGCGGTAGTCCCCCCGGACCCCGGCGATGCTCCCGGACGAAGCTCAGCTGCCCCGTGTCAGCTGCCTCCGCCGCAACCGCCGCCGCCCCCTCCTCCCCCGCAGGAGCTACCCCCGCCGCAGGAGTGGCCTCCCCCGCAGGAGTGACCACCGTGGTGTCCCCCTCCGGAGTCACCCCCCGAGCTACCCCCCGAGTCACCCCCGAAGATCCACCAGCCGCCGCCCGTGTAGGAGCTGTTCATGCTGTCGCTGCTCCCACTGCTGTTGTTGCTGCTCCCGCTCCCGCTGTACGACCGCCGCCGCGCGGCACGCGCCTGCCTCTCGGCCCGCTCCCGGCGCCGGCTGCCGAACAGCGCCGCCGTGACCAGAGCCATGAACAGAACGAGCAGGATGATGCCGATTGCCATGGGCATGACGATCACCCTCCTTCCGCTTCTCGCAAGTCCCCCGAAGCGTCCCCCCTCGGGCGCCTCGCGCACCGTACGAGCGGTGCGTGACCTGGGGATGCCCCGCCGTCTCAGCAGCCAAAGCACACTTGAGGAAGTCCAGAGCTTGAGCGCAGGATGGCGGGCATGACCAGCAGCGCACGCCCCTTCCTCAACCGCCGTCTCGCCGAGTTCGGGACGACGATCTTCGCCGAGATGTCGGCCCTCGCGGTGCGCACGGGCGCCATCAACCTCGGCCAGGGCTTCCCCGACACGGACGGCCCCGAGGAGATCCGCGAGGCGGCGGTGCGCGCGCTGCGCGACGGGCGCGGCAACCAGTACCCGCCGGGCCCGGGCGTACCGGAGCTGCGTACGGCGATCGTCGCGCACCAGCGCGCGCGGTACGGCCTGTCGTACGACCCCGACACCGAGGTCCTGGTGACGGCCGGCGCCACGGAGGCCCTCGCGGCCACCCTGCTGGCCCTCCTGGAGCCCGGGGACGAGGTGGTGGCCCTGGAGCCCTACTACGACTCGTACGCCGCCTGCATCGCCATGGCGGGCGCCCGCCGGGTCCCCGTGACCCTGCGCCCCGACCCCGAGGCGGCCCGCTTCCGCCTCGACCTGGACGAGCTGCGCGACGCGGTCACCGACGCGACGCGACTGCTTCTGATCAACACGCCGCACAATCCGACCGGAACGGTCCTCACGCGCGCGGAGCTCACCGCGATCGCCGAGCTGGCGGTCGAACGGGACCTGCTCGTCGTCACGGACGAGGTCTACGAGCACCTCGTGTACGACGACGCCGAGCACATCCCGCTGGCCTCCCTCCCGGGCATGCGCGAGCGGACGGTGACCATCGGGTCGGCCGGCAAGACGTTCTCGTTCACCGGCTGGAAGGTCGGCTGGGTGACGGCGTCCCCGGGGCTGACGACCGCCGTCCGCTCGGCGAAGCAGTTCCTCACGTACGTCGCCTCCGGGCCCTTCCAGTACGCGGTCGCCGAGGCCCTCGCGCTGCCCGACAGTTACTTCGAGGCGTTCCGCGCGGACATGCGCGCGAAGCGGGACCTGCTGTCGGCGGGGCTCAAGGAGGCCGGTTTCGGGGTGTTCAGCCCGGCCGGCACGTACTTCGTCACCACCGACATCCGCCCTCTCGGCGAGAGCGACGGCTTCGCCTTCTGCCGTGCGCTGCCCGCGCGCGCGGGCGTCGTCGCGATCCCCAACGCGGTCTTCTACGACCACCGCGACCAGGGCGCCCCCTTCGTACGGTTCGCGTTCTGCAAGCGGACCTCGGTCCTGGAGGACGCGGCGGAACGACTCCGCAAGGCATTCGCGCACTGACCCCGCCCACGCACCGGCGCGCACGGATTGCCGGTTCTTGCCGCATCACCGCCCCCACCAGGGGTTTTCCCCTGCGTCACACGTGCGGCGCGGTACACGCACCCCCTCCCTACCTTTGGCATGTCCACTCCGGCCCTCAGCCCCGGAATGTCCGGAACACAGGTCCGGAACACAGGTAGGGAGTTTCTTCACATGGCTTCATCCACACGGGTTCCCCAGAGCCGAGCCCGCCTCGGGGCCCGCCTCGCCGCAGCGGCCGGCCTCGCCGCGCTCTGCGTCACCGCCGTGCCGGCCACGTCGGCCTCGGCCGCCCCCACCGCCGCGGGGGTGATGCTCCAGAACGGCAGGTTCGAGGACTCCGTGCTGTGCGCCTCGCCCGACAACCAGGCGGTCTGGATGGTGGCCAAGAGTGCCGCCGCCGGCAACTCCTACTGCCGGTGGAAGCAGTTCGGCACCGACGGGCAGTTCACGCTGTACAACATGGGCAAGGACGAGGTGATGGCCTACCACGGCGGCAACGAGAACAACGTGTGGATGGAGCCCGAGGGGAGCAGCGGCACCAACGCGCACGACGAACTCTGGTCCTGGGGAGGACAGGAGGGCTGGGGGGCCTCGGCGCTCCAGTCGTACTACGACAGCGGGCAGAACGTCGACGCCAGGTCCCCCTACATCAACGAGCGCGACAAGCCCCGTACCGACGCGGTCCACACCCGCGGCTGGCGCCACGGCGACCAGCGGGAACTGACCTGGAAGAAGGTCACGAGCTGAGGTCCACGACCGGGACGCCACGGCCACCGCACGTCGTCCGGTAGGCCGTCCGGACCACGCCGCCCCCGACGTGGTCCGGACGGCACGCGGTCATACGTCCGCCATAACGAGCCGCTGCCGGAGCACCGCGACCCGCCGGTCCCCGATCGCGTCGAAGATCGCCAGGGCCTCTCGCCAGTACGGCGCGGGGTCCTCCTCGCCCGTCGCGTCCACGGCCCGGCCGAGCAGGTCCAGCGCCTGCGCCTGGCCCTTGCGGTGGCCGGAGTCGCGGTGCAGGGCCAGGGCCTGACGGGCGTGACCGGCCGCGACGGCGGGTTCGCCGTGGTCCAGGCCGCCCCGGGCCAGGACGGTCAGCGCCTCGCCCTCCACCAGGACGTACTCCGTACGGCGGGCGATGTCCAGCGCCGTCGCCGCCTGTTCGCGGTCCAGGGGACGCCGGACGGCCGCCAGCGCGATCAGGGAGCGTGCCTCCAGATCGTGCGCGCCGCGCTCACGGGCCAGCTTCAGCGCCTCCCGCCAGGTGTCGGAGGCCTCACCGCCGCGCCCGAGGGCGAGCAGCACACTGCCGAGGGTGAGACGGGCGGCGGCCCGGAAGTAGTCGTCGACGTCCTGGTCGCTGAGAGCGGTGGCGGTCGTCGCCCGTTCCAGGGCACGGCCGAGGTCGCCCGCGTCCCGGTCGGCGGACGCCGTCAGCCGCAGCACATACGCCTCGCCGCCCAGGTCGCCGCACTCCCGGGCCATCGCCAGGGCCGTCCGGAGGTGGCGTGCCGCCTGCGCCGTATCGCCGATCAGGTGCCGGGTACGGCCGAGGTCGGCCTGCCTGCGGATCCGGTTGTGCTGATTGTCCAGGTCCCCCGGAAGGCTCTCCGCCCGTACGAGACAGTCGAGCGACTCGGCCAGACGGCCCAGGTCACGCAGTACGTGGGCGAGGTTGCCGAGGACGACGGGGTGCCCGTCCGACAGGCCGCCGCGACGGTCGAGCTCCATGGCCCGCTCCAGGTGCTCCGCGCTGCGCCGCAGCCGGCCGCTGAGCCGGGTGACCATGCTGAGGTTGGTGTGCGCGATGGCGGCCCCCTCCGGCCAGCCGGCGGCCTCGGCGAGGGTGAGCAACTGCTCGAAGTCGGTGATCGCGGTGGCGACGCGGCCCTGGCGCACGCGCGCGTGGCCGAGTACGTGGTGCATGGCGGCCTCGGCGAGAGGCTCTCCGGCGGCGCGGGCGGCGGTCAGGGCGGCCTGGCCGAGGGCCTCCCAGTCCACGGTGTGCTTGCGGATCCAGGCGTAGCCGCGCAGGGCGCCGGCGAGCAGCCAGGCCGCCTGATGGCCCTCGGCGGCGGCCTGGTGGACGGCCGCCGCCAGGTTGGGCAGTTCGGCGTCCAGCCAGCGCTGCGCCGCTGCGGCGTCGGTGATCTCCGGCGGCGCCGCAGCGCTCCGGGAAGCGTCTTCGACACCGGGCAGGCGCTGCCTCATCCCGGGGTAGAGCAGCAGCGCGCAGCGGTCCACCGCGGCCAGCAGCCAGTCGTAGAGGGCGTCGGAGGCGGCTCGGCGGGAGGCGTCGGTCTCCTCCAGGCGCAGCCGTTCGGCGGCGTACAGCGCGACGAGGTCGTGGCAGCGATAGCGTCCGGGCCGGTGCTCGCGCAGCAGGTGGGCGGCGGTGAGCCGCTCCACCAGCCGGGCGGCGTCCTCGGTGGTCGTGCCCATGGCGACGGCGGCGGCCTGGAGGCCGGTCTCCGGTCCGGGCAGCAGGGCCAGCAGCCGGAACATCCGCCGGACCGGTGCGTCGAGGGCGTGGTAGGAGAGGCTGAAGGCGGTCCGTACGGCCGTGCTCCGGTCGCCGATGACGGACAGGGCGGTCAGCCGGTCGCCCTCGCGCAGTTCGTCGGCCTGGTCGCGCAGGGTGCGCCAGGGGGTGTGGTCGATGTTGGCGGCGGAGATCCGCAGGGCCAGCGGAAGGTGGCCGCAGGCGTCGGCGAGGTCGGCGGCGGCCTGGAGGTCCGCGTCGACGCGGCTCTCGCCGACCGTACGGCGCAGCAGCAGCCTGGATTCCTCGGGCGTGAGCATGTCCACCCCGATCCGGCGGGCGCCGTCCCGGGCCGCCAGCCCGGCCAGCCGGTCCCGGCTGGTGACCAGCGCCACGCAGCCCGGCCCGCCGGGCAGCAACGGCCGGACCTGCTCCGGGTCCACGGCGTTGTCCAGTACGACGAGCATCCGCCGTTCGGCCGACAGGGTGCGGTACAGGTCGGCGGCGGCCTCGGGCGTCCCGGGAATCCGCTCCGCCGCCACGCCCAGGGCCAGCAGGAACCGGGCCAGCGCCTCGACCGGACGTACCGGAGCCTGCGCCGAGTGGCCTCGCAGGTCCACGAAGAGTTCGCCGTCCGGGAAGTGATCGCGCGCCCGGTGCGCCCAGTGCACCGCCAGGGCGGTCTTGCCCACCCCGCCGGTACCGGTGATCGCCGCGAGCACCATCCCCTGCGGCTGATGGCTGCCGTCCCCCGGCGCGGGAAGCAGGGCGTCCAGCTGCCGTAACTGGTCGGCCCGGCCGGTGAAGCCCGGCGTCGGCCCGGGAAGCTGCGCCGGAACCGGTCTGTCGGCAGCGTGGGGTAACGCCCGCGCGGGTAAGCCGGGTAACGCCAGGGAGATCTTGGGGATCTCGGGCACATCTCCGCGGAGCACCCGCAGATGCGCGGCGCGCAGTGCCGCGGAGGGCTGAAGACCCAGGTCGGCGTCGAGTCGCCCGCTGATCCGGGTGAAGACGTCGAGCGCCGCCGCCTGCTGCCCGCACGCGGCCAGGGCCAGCATCAGCCGGCCGGCGAGTTCCTCGTGCAGCGGCTCGCGCGTACTGAGCTCACGCAGGTCGGCGACCACGTCCTCCACGCCGCCGAGCGCGAGCGCCAGGTCCGCGCGGGCCACGGCCGCCGCGACCTGACGGGAACCGAGCGCGACGGCCGCAGGGTGCGCCCGGATCCGCTCGCCGCCGTCGGCCAGCACCGGTCCTCGCCAGCAGCGCAGCGCGCGGCCGTACGCCTCCAGCGCGGCGGCGCCGTCGCCGTCCGTCTCGGCGCGCCGGGCCCGGCCGAGCAGCTCGTCGAAGGCGACCACATCGGACTCCTCGGCCGACAAGTCGGCCCGGTACCCGCCTTTGGTGGCCCGCAGCACGCGCCCCTCGCCGGGCCCTGGGGGGCCGGGGTCGATCAGATCACGCAGGTGTCTGACGTAGGTCTGCACCAGCTGCCGGCAGGTACGTGGCGGCTGCTCGCCCCACAGCACGTCGACGATCTCGTCGGTGCCGACCACCACGCCCGGCTGTACGGCGAGCAGGCCGAGCAGGCTGCGCCGCAGCACCGACGGAAGCTCGACGGGGCTGCCGTCACGGTGCAACGCCAGCGGGCCGAGGACCGTCACGCGCAGCCCTGCCGTCCGGGGCGCCTCACCGGCCTCCAGCAGCCGGGTGCGCGCGGTGTCCGACAGGTTCAGCGCCACCACCAGTTGCCGGATCGAGTCGGCGTGCGGCCTGCGGATCTGGCCCTGCTCCAGGTAACGCAGGGTCCGTACGCTGATCCCCGCCCGCTCGGCCAGCGCCCGCTGGCCGAGCCCGGCCGCGAACCGGTACCCGCGCAGCAGCTCCCCCAGCGTGCCGGGCGTTGAACGCCGACTCATCCTTGCTTTCCTCCCCTGTCCCAGCCCCCACAGCCGGGCCAGGATAGTGTCATGATCCGATCAAGCAGAGGGGTCGTGATCGTCCTCCTTACAAGGACGGCGATCAGGGACGGCGATTCGGTCAAGTTCCGGCCCTCTGCGAACGGCGATGTCCGAAACGGCGTCCCTCTGGAGCGGCGCATAGACCGCGATCCGGCACGCCGTACCGTCGACACTCCGTACGATCCGACGCTCCGTCAAAGTGCCCCCGCCCGGCCCTGTCCTGCTCGCGCGCGGGCGCATCGCCCTGCATGGTGCCGAGTGTGACTCACGCCACCACCACCGCCGCCGCCCTCGCCCCACCGCCGCCAGCCGTCGCGCGCCGTCCCGCCGTACGGCGCCGCCCGGGCCTGCTCGGCGCCCTCGGCCTGTTCGTCCTGGCGCGGCTCGCCGGGGCCGGGGTCCTCGCAGGGATCGCCTGGGCGGCCGGCAAGCGGCCTCTGCGGCTCCTGGGGCACTCCTGGGACTCCCGGTGGTACCTGGGCATCGCCGAGCACGGCTACGGCCGCACGCTGCGGTTCGGTCCGGACGTCGTCCACAGCGACCTGGCGTTCTTCCCGCTGTACCCGGCCCTGGTCCGCGCGGTGACCGCCGTGACGCCCCTCGGCGCGGGCTCGGCGGGCCTCCTGGTGTCCTGGACGGCCGCCGCGGTCGCCGCGTGCGGGATCTACGCCGTGACCCGCCACCTGCGCGGCCCCGCCGTGGCCGCCGCGACGGTCCTCCTGTGGGGCCTGCTCCCCCACTCCGTCGTCCTGTCGATGGCCTACACCGAGCCGGTCCTGACGGCCTTCGCCGCGTGGGCGCTGTACGCCGTGCTGACGGGGCGGTGGGTGTGGGCGGGCGCGCTGGCGGCTGCGGCGGGGGTGTCGCGGCCCAATGGGTTCGCGGTGGCGGCGGCTGTGGTGGTGGCGGGGGGTTGTGAGGCGGTACGGGCGTGGGGGTGGGGGATGGCAGGGGCGGAGGGGAGACCGCCGCTAGGGCGTGGCTCCGGGGGGACGCTCGCGCGGGGGTGGGGCCGGGGGATGGCAGGGGCGGAGGGAAGGGCGCCGCGCGGTCACGGTTTCGGGCCGGGTTCCGGGGGAACGCGCGCGCGGGGGATGGCAGAGGTGGAGGGAAGGCCACCGCTAGGGCGTGACTCCGGGCCGGGTTCCGAGGGCTCGCGCGCGCGGGAGGGCGGCTCGACGGGGGCTTGGCCTTCGCGCGCGTGGGAGGACGGTACGGAGGTGTCGCGGCCGGGGGGAGGTCCGGGGCTCGGCGAGGCGGTGCGCGCGCGGGGGTGCGTACCGGGGACGCCGGGGGCGGCACGGGCGTGGCGGCTGGGCTCCTGGGCGTCACCGCACGCGCGCGGGAGGGGTGCCGGGGCGTCGGGGTGGGGGGCCGGGGCGGTGCGGGTGGTGCGGGCGCGGGGTGGGTGGGGCTCGGCTTCCGAGGAGGCGGCACGCGCGCGGGGAGTCGTCGCGGGGACGGCGTCGCCGGGCGCGGCATCGGGGCACGCGCGCGGGGACGTCGCGGAGACGCCGTCGCCGGACGCGGCATCGGGACGCGCGCGCGGGGACGTCGCGGAGACGGCGGGCGCCGGATCGGGGCGGGAGCCGGGCTCAGGGCGAGCCGTACGCGGGGGCGGGGCGCTGGTGCCGTACGCGGTTCCCCGTGCGCTGGTTTCCCACAGGCTGTGGACGGGGATCGCGCTCGCGCCCCTCGGGTGGATCGGGTACGTCCTGTGGGTCGGCGTCCGGAAGGGCGATCCCCTGGGGGGCTACTTCGCCGTGCAGCGCCTGTGGGGGTCGCGGTTCGACTTCGGGGAAGGGTCCCTGCGGTTCGCGCGGCATCTGCTGCTGGAGGGGGACCGGTTCGTCTTCCCGGTGGCGCTCGTGATCGTCGGCGCCGCGGTCGTGCTGTACGCCCTGCTGCTCGCCGAGCGCGTACCGCTGCCCCTGCTGGTGTACACCGGCGTACTGCTGCTGATCGCCCTCGGCGGGTCCGGGTTCTTCGAGTCGAAGCCGAGGTTCCTGCTGCCGGCGTTCCCGCTGCTGCTGCCGCTCGCGGCGGCCCTGGCCCGGACGACGAGAGCCCGGCCGTGGCACGCGGCCGTGGTGGTCGCGGCCCTGGCCGGGCTCTCGTTCGCGTACGGGGCGTATCTGGTGGTGCTCGCGGACACGCCGTTGTAGACGCGCCTCGTGGCTCCCCGGAGGTAGGTACCTAGACCTACGGAGCCACTCGCCCTGTAGCTCTCAGGACCTACGCCCTACTGCTCGTCGTCCGCCGGCTTCTCCAGCTCCACGCCCTCGCCCTCGTCCTCAAGACCGAGCTGCTCCACGAGCCACTTGTCGAACTCGATCGAGGCGCGGACCCAGCTGACCGTGGAGGAGACGAAGAACTCGATGTTCACGCCCGCGCCGATCAGCATCTGCGTCTCGCCGATGAGGCGGACCGAGCCGTCGTCGTGGGTGTGCGTGTAGACCTTGGGCCACAGGGTCCGGCGGTTCCAGTCGTCGATCGCCTCAAGCAGCTGGGGCTTGTCGTCGATCTGGTGGGGCCGGTCGAAGAAGGTCCGCACCGAGTAGACCTGCTGCTCGCCCTCGCCGCGGAACATGAAGTACGTACGGAACTGCTCCCACGGCGCCGCGAGGTCACCCTCGTCGTCGACGACGTACTTCAGCTCCATCTGGTCGAGGAGCTGCTTCACAAGATCCTGGTCAGGGACGACGGGCCCCGCCGGTCCTTGGGGCTGCGGCTCGGGCTGGCCCCCGAAATTCGGAATCGAGGACGGGTCGATGCTCACCGTGTTTTTCCCTTCGTACGGATGCCGCCATCCTCTCCCATGCGGGGCGGGGACTGGCAACCCCCGCAGGACCCTGTCAGCCGTCGGCTGACAGGAACTGACCGGGGCTTGAACATCGAGGGCGACCAGGGCCCGGGAAGACGGTCGTATCCGGTCCGCCCGGACCCCGGAGGTATGACGGGTACTACGCCCCTCCCGGCGCGGCCCTACAGCGTCTTCCCCGTCGCCGGCCCCACGATCAGCCCGTCCCCGAACACGTCCACCCGGACCGTGTCCCCGTCCTTGACCTCCCCGGAGAGGATCTCCTTGGCGAGCCGGTCCCCGATCGCGGTCTGGACGAGCCGCCGCAGCGGACGCGCGCCGTACGCCGGGTCGTTCCCCTCCGTCGCGAGCCAGGCCAGCGCCGCCTCGGAGATGTCCAGCGTGAGCCGCCGCTCGGCGAGGCGCCGGGCGAGCCGGCCGATCTGGAGCCGCGCGATGTGCCCCAGCTCGTCCTGCGAGAGCGCCGAGAAGACGACGAGGTCGTCCAGCCGGTTGAGGAACTCCGGCTTGAAGGACGTCCGTACGACCTCCAGGACCTGCTCCCGCTTCTCGTGCTCGCTGGTCAGCGGATCGACGAGGAACTGGCTGCCCAGGTTGGACGTCAGCACCAGGATGGTGTTCCGGAAGTCGACCGTGCGGCCCTGACCGTCCGTCAGGCGCCCGTCGTCCAGCACCTGGAGGAGCACGTCGAAGACCTCGGGGTGCGCCTTCTCGACCTCGTCGAGCAGCACGACGGAGTACGGCCGCCGGCGCACCGCCTCGGTGAGCTGGCCGCCCTCCTCGTACCCGACGTAGCCGGGCGGCGCGCCGACCAGCCGGGCCACGCTGTGCTTCTCGCCGTACTCCGACATGTCGATGCGGACCATCGCCCGCTCGTCGTCGAAGAGGAAGTCGGCGAGGGCCTTGGCGAGTTCGGTCTTGCCGACGCCGGTCGGACCGAGGAACAGGAAGGACCCGGTCGGCCGGTCGGGGTCGGCGATCCCGGCGCGGGAGCGGCGCACGGCGTCGGAGACGGCCTGGACGGCCTCGGCCTGGCCGATCAGACGGCGGCCCAACTCCTCCTCCATGCGCAGGAGTTTCTGGGTCTCGCCCTCCAGGAGGCGCCCTGCGGGGATGCCGGTCCAGGAGCCGACGACGTCCGCGATGTCGTCGGGACCGACCTCGTCCTTGACCATCGTGTCGCGGGAGACCTCCTCCTCGGCGGCGGACGCCTCCTCCAAGTCCCGTTCCAGCGTGGGGATCTCGCCGTAGAGCAGCTTGGACGCGGTGTCGAAGTCGCCGTCGCGCTGGGCGCGTTCGGCCTGGCCCCTCAACTCGTCGAGTTTCTCCTTGAGTTCACCGACCCGGTTGAGGGACTGCTTCTCCTTCTCCCAGCGGGCGTTGAGGCCGCGCAGCTCCTCCTCCTTGTCGGCGAGGTCGCGGCGCAGGCGGTCCAGGCGGTCGCGGGAGGCGGCGTCGGTCTCCTTCTCCAGCGCCAGCTCCTCCATCCTCAACCGGTCGACGGCGCGCTGGAGTTCGTCGATCTCGACGGGCGAGGAGTCGATCTCCATGCGCAGCCGGGAGGCCGCCTCGTCGACGAGGTCGATGGCCTTGTCGGGCAGGAAGCGGGAGGTGATGTACCGGTCGGAGAGGGTCGCGGCGGCGACCAGCGCGCTGTCGGCGATCTGCACCTTGTGGTGCGCCTCGTAACGGCCCTTCAGACCACGGAGGATGGCGATCGTGTCCTCCACCGACGGTTCGGCGACGAGGACTTGCTGGAAGCGGCGCTCCAACGCCGGGTCCTTCTCGATACGTTCGCGGTACTCGTCGAGCGTGGTCGCGCCGACCATGCGCAGTTCGCCGCGCGCCAGCATCGGCTTCAGCATGTTGCCGGCGTCCATCGCGGAGTCGCCGCCCGCGCCGGCGCCGACGACGGTGTGCAACTCGTCGATGAACGTGATGACCTGCCCGTCCGAGTCCTTGATCTCGGCCAGCACCGTCTTCAGCCGCTCCTCGAACTCGCCGCGGTACTTGGCGCCCGCGACCATCGCGCCGAGGTCGAGCGAGACGAGCCGCTTGTCCTTCAGGGACTCCGGGACGTCGCCCTTCACGATGCGCTGCGCGAGCCCCTCCACGACGGCCGTCTTGCCGACGCCGGGCTCGCCGATGAGGACCGGGTTGTTCTTGGTGCGCCGCGACAGCACCTGTACGACCCGGCGGATCTCCTGGTCCCGGCCGATGACCGGGTCGAGCTTGCCCTCGCGGGCGGCGGCGGTGAAGTCCGTGCCGAACTTCTCCAGCGCCTTGTACGAGCCCTCCGGGTCGGCGGTGGTGACGCGCCGGCCGCCGCGCGCCCTGCGGAACGCCTCCAGCAGCTTCTTCGGCGTCGCGCCCTGCCGCGCGAGCACGTCACCCGTCTGGCCCCCCTTCTCGGCGATGCCGATCAGGAGGTGCTCGGTGGAGAGGTAGTCGTCCCCGAGGTCGGTGGCGCGGGCCTGCGCGTCCGCGATCACGGCGAGCAGCTCACGGTTGGGCTGCGGCGGGGCCACCGTGGACCCCGTCACCCTGGGGAGGGAGGCGAGCACCTGCTCCGCGCCCTGCCGTACGGCGGCCTGGTCGGCCTCGACGGCGACCAGCAGGTCGATGACGTTCTCGTTGTCCTGGCCCGCGAGCAGAGCCAGGAGCAGGTGGGCGGGGGTGAGGTCGGGGTGCCCCTCGGACACGGCGCGGCTGCTCGCCGCGTTGATCGCGTCCCGGCTCCGGTTGGTCAGCTCTGCGTCCACGGTCGGGGTCTCCTCCTGGTCCTGGAGTACTACGAGTACTACGGGTGCCGACTGTTGCTGACTTGAGCAACGTCCACAAAGTTGAGTCTATTCCACTCAAGGTTGGCCCGGGAGGGGAACGGGAGGGGAAACGGCCACGAGCGGCTAGATTCACGCCATGGCTGCGTACCCCCAAGATCTGGACGCGCCGGATGCCGCGTACGTCGACTTCTGGCGCGAATACCACCTGTGCACCCTCACGACACCACGCCCTGACGGGACCCCGCACGTCGTCCCGGTAGGAGTTACGTACGACCCCGAACACCGGCTCGCGCGGGTGATCGCCAGCCGGACCAGCAGCAAGGTGCGGAACGTGCTGGCCGCCGGGGAGGAGGGGGCCCTGGTCGCCGTCTGCCAGGTCGACCGGGCGCGGTGGGCGACGCTCGAAGGGCGCGCTGTCGTCCGTACCGAGCCGAAGCAGGTGGCCGACGCCGAGCGGCGTTATGCCGAGCGGTACGGGAGGACGCCGTCACCCAACCCCGAGCGCGTGGTGATCGAGATCACACTGACGCGGGCCATGGGGCGCGGGTGACCCCTGGGGCCCGAGGGGCGGTTTCCGGCCAACCGGGGGATCGCCGTAAAGCGTGAAATGTCGCCGCAAAACACAGCGGCGTCACCGTGTTCAGGTCACGGTGACGCCGCTGCGGGGGGAAGCACCTGAGCGATCTTTTACGACGGGGGAATCGCGTCAGGCACTGCGGGGGGTGGCTGAAACGGTCCGCGAGGTGGGGGGCTCCGCGTCCGTCAGCCTGTGGTCTCGTCGATCAAGGTTCACAAAAATCATTCCGTACCGGATGGCACACTGCACCGGCTGCGGCGCACCACGGGGCCGCCGCAGACACCGGTACGCCCGCACGTCACCGTCCTCGTCCCGCGTAACCACCACCGGCTCACCGAACACGGCCACCATCAGCGAGTCGCCGCTGTGGGGAATGGCGGTGACCAGGTCGATGAAGTGCCAGCCGGAGCGGTAGGCGGTGGCCATTTCGCGGCGGAAGGAGCGGTCGTCGGGCGGGGTGGTCATCTCAGTCAGTCCCACCTGGTGTCTTGGGGGTAAACGGACGCATCATCGATAGCGACCACAGCCCGATCGCTGCCCGCCTTGTGCACTCCGCTCTTCGCACCGGAGGGACCAGCCAGCGCCCCAAAGGCAACAACGACAGAGAAAGCAGTCACAAGTATCGAGCGAAGCACTCTCTTACTCATCGCCAGCTTCGTCCTCACTTGATGGTCCCCTCATTCCCCCGTCTGATACGACGATGGCTCATTCAGGCACGTCCTGGCCACACGATAGGTGCATCATGTTCCTGCATGTTCAGGACCCTGGGGGGTGGAGATTTGACAACAAATGGGACTAAGGGCACACATCCCCACTCGGTGGCGGAGCTTTGCGCAGAGGGAAGCCGCCTCTACGCGAACGCACTGCGCGTGGGACGCATCCCGCGAGCGGAAGTGGAGTCCGCACCGTGCCTGATGGAGTTCGCCCTGCTCCACCCGGATCCGGACGACGCCAGCTGGCTGCGTCCGGTTCCGCCAGCAGTAGCGCTCGCCCATCGCCTCAACCCCATCGAACGCGAGATCACGGAACAGCGACGGATGTCGATCTCTCTCGCCGAGGCATTCGAACCGTTTCTTGCCCTCAGCGCCCAGGAGGCAACACCCACCCACTCGATCACAGTGCTCGAAGGACTCGACCGCATCAACGCAGCCCTCGACCTGGCTACAGCGCAGTGCCAGACCGAGGTGCTAACCGTCCAGCCGGGCGGGCATCGCAGCCCCGAGAATCGCCTGCTCGAAGCGCTGGAGCGCGACAAGCCACTCATCGAGCGTGGGGTAAGCATCCGAACTCTCTACCAGCACACAGCGCGCTACCTACCCGACCGGCTGGCTTACGTAGACCAGTTCACAGACGGCAAGGTTGAATATCGAACCATTGACGAGCTGGTCGAACGTCTCATCATCTGCGACGAGGCGGTGGCCTTCATCCCTATCCGTGACGACCGCCAGGTCGCCTTGGAACTCCGCCACCCTGGCCTCGTCCGCTATCTGATCAAAGTATTTGAATTCATGTGGAATCGCGCGGTTCCTCTGAGCGCAGGCACGCCCTACGAAACGGCCCCCGACGGATTCACAGACATCCAGCACTCCATCGCCAAGCTCCTCATCGAAGGCCACGTAGACGAAGCCATCGCCCGCCGTCTCGGCATGAACGTCCGCACCTGTCGCGCCCACATCGCTAAGCTCGCCACAGCCCTCGGCAGCGGCAGCCGTGCCCAGCTCGGCTACCTCATCGCCCAGTCCGGAATCCTGGACAGGGAGCAATGAGGTGACGTGGAAGCACACCGTCACAGCACCGAGGAAGCGCGCGGGGAGAACCTCGCGCCCTGTGCACGGGCGCTGAGCGGGCCCCGTACGCACGGGGCGGAGGTCGAAGCCCTCCCCCACCCGGCCAAGCCCTCCGCACCGCTCCAGCCCCTCCCCAAGCGCAAGCAGGGGCACAAACACAAGCACCGGCCCCCCACCTTGGCGGAACCTCCCGCCCCCGACCGGATCGACAACGCGATCAGGCAGACCACGCCCGGCTCCTCAACCGAGCCCCTCCCACCGAAGGCGCCCCGGGACGGCCGTACGCGCCCCCTGCACCAGCACACGACGCCCCAACCCCCCAAGGCCACCCAGCACCTCTCACCCGACGGTGCCCCGCCCCGCCGACGAGCCTCCGCCGCACTCCTGGCCGAAGGCCGCACGGACGCCGCCATCGCGCCCCGTCCCGGCACGAACATCCGGACCCCCCGCGAACACCCCTCGGCACAGAGCCACCCCCAACTCGGTTACCGCACAGGCGAGTCCGGAGTCCTTGAGCAGAAGGAAACCGACACATGACGGTGCCCCACCCACCCCACGGCGTGGAGGACCTGTGCGAAGCGGGCCTGGAGCTGTACACCCGCGCACTACGCGAGGACCAAGTCCCGGCATCCGAAGCGGAGTTGCTGCCCTGCACGCTCGAAGCAGGCCTCCTGCAACCGGACTTCGAAGACGTACGGCGGATGCGGCCGGTCCCCCCCGTCCTCGCCCTCGCCCGCCTCCAGCGCGCCGCCGACGACGACATCGCCCGGCGCCGCAGGCAGAGCACACAGCTCGCGGAGACCTTCGAACCGCTCCTCGCGCTCGCCCTGCCGGACAGCGGCGGCACGAAGACCTCCGGCATCCACCTGCTCAGCGGCGTCAACCGCATCAACTCCGCGATCTCCGCGACGATGGCCACCGTCTCCGGCGAACTCCTCACCATCCAGCCCTCCCCCGACCGCCACCCGAGGACGGTCGGCGTGGCCCTGGAACGCGACCAGGCGCTCTTGGACCGGGGCGGCCGGATCCGTACGCTCTACCAGCACACCCAGCGCCACATCCCTGAAACCCTGTCCCGTTACGAGCAGTTGAGGGGCGACGTCGAGGCGCGCACGCTCGACGAGGTCACCGACCGCCTCATCCTCGTCGACCGCGCGGTCGCCTTCATCCCGGCCGGCACGGACCGCTCCCTCGCCCTCGAAGTCCGCCACCCGGCCCTCATCACGTACTTCGCCACCACCTTCGACCGCCTCTGGCGCCTGGCCACCCCCATGCACCCCCGTTCCCCCCACCGCACCCCCCTGACCGGCATCACCCCCCGCCAACGCGCCATCGCCGCCCTCCTCGTCGAGGGCCACACGGACGCCGTAATCGCCGACCGCCTCGGCATGAACATCCGCACGGCCCGCGTCCACATCGCAAAGCTTGCCACCACCCTCGGCAGCGACAGCCGGGCCCAACTCGGCTACCTCATCGCCGAGTCCGGGATCCTCAAGCAGAAGGAAGCCGAAGAATGACCGCGCCGCACGTGCCCCATGGAACGGAGGAACTCTGCGCGCCGGGGGCGGAGTTGTACGAACGGGCGCTGGAGGAGGGGCACATACCGGCCGTGGAGGCGGAAGCGGCGCCCTGTCTGGTGGATGCGGGACTGCTGCACCCCTCCGTGGACAGCCTGACCCGGCTGGAACCGCTCTCCCCCACCGTGGCCCTGCACCGCATGCTCCGCCGGTCGGCCCGCCGCATCGCGGACGAACGCCAGCGGGAGGAACAACTCACGGAGATGTTCGGGAAGTTGGTGAGGCTCGCCCCGGACCCGCCGCCGGCGGAGACTCCGATGCTCACGATCCTCAGCAGCAAACCCCGCATCAACCAGGCCATCACGGAAGCCATGGCGGAGGCGACGCAGGAAATCCTCACCATCCAGCCCAAGACCAACCTGCACAGCGCCCCCGCAGAAGCCGCCCGCGCCGTATCCGTCCCCAGAGACCAGCAAGCCCTCGACCGAGGCTGCCGCATCCGCACCCTCTACCAGCACACCATGCGCAACGCCCCTTCCATCAAGGCCCTTCACGAGCGCCTGCACGGCGACGCCTCCTGCCGGACGCTGGACGAGATCACGGACCGGCTGATCGCCGTGGACGGCGCCGTCGCCTTCATCCCGGCGAACGAGGACAACAGCCTGGCGCTGGAGGTCCGGCACCCGGCGGTGGTGAAGTACTTCGTGACGACGTTCGACCGCCTGTGGCGCCTGGCGACGCCCCTGTACCCCGAACCGGCGGTCCAGCACCCGGTGTTGGACACGGTCACCCCCCGCCAGCGCACGATCGCCGCCCTCCTCGTCGAGGGCCACACGGACGCCGTAATCGCCGACCGCCTCGGCATGAACGTCCGCACGGCCCGCGAACACATCGCCAAGCTCGCCACCACCCTCGGCAGCGACAGCAGGGCCCAACTCGGCTACCTGATAGCACGATCCGGCATCCTGGACGGGGAGGGGAACGAGCGGTGAGCCACCAGGAACACGGCGGGCAGCGAGCTGTACGGCCGTGCGCTGCACGAGGGCTGGATCCCGGCCGGTGACGCCCAACCGGCCCCGTGCCTCGTACAGTTCGGCCTGCTGCACCCAACGCCCCACGATCTGGCCCGACTTGAACCGGTCGCCCCGGCAGTGGCCCTGCACCGCCTGCTCGACTCAGCCGAGAACCGCATCGCGGAGGAACGCCGCCGCGAGGCCGAACTGGTCGACGCCTTCGAGCCGTTGCTGCGGATCACCGCCCCGCAGCAGTCGTACGGCACCCCCGCCCTCCGCGTCCTGAGCGGCACCGAGCGGATCAACCAGGCACTGGACGAGGCCCTCCTCGGCGCCACCCGCGAACTGCTCAGCGTCCAGCCGCACACCCCCTACAGCCGTGAACGCGTCGAACGCGCCCGGGCCGTGGCCATGCCGCGCGACCAGGCGCTCCTCGACCACGGCGGCCGTATGCGCACCCTCTACCAGCACACCCAGCGCCACTCGCTGGGCGTGCTCGGGTACACGGAACAGCTCAAGGGCGACGTGGAGTGCCGGTCCCTCGACGAGGTCACCGACCGCCTGATGATCGTGGACCGGACCGTCGCCTTCATCCCCGCGGACGACGACGGCCGGCTCGCCCTGGAGATCCGCCACCCCGCGCTGATCAAGCACTTCGTGACGACGTTCGACCGCCTGTGGCGCCTGGCAACTCCCATGCATCCCTTGCCTGTTGCTCCGCGCCCGTCCCCGGACGGCGTCACCGCGCGGCAACGCGCCATCGCCGCGCTGCTCGTGGAGGGCCACACCGACGCCGTGATCGCCGACCGCCTCGGCCTCAACATCCGCACCGCCCGCGAACACATAGCCAAACTAGCCGCCACCCTCGGCAGCGACAGCCGGGCCCAACTCGGCTACCTCATAGGCCAGTCGGAAATCCTTGACCGGGAAGACTGACACCTTTCCCGGGCCCCTCCCCGTACATCCCCCCACCCCCCACCAACCCGACCTGAGCGATCCGCACACCCAACTGCGTACGGCTGGCCGCCCCTAACGTCTCGGAAAGCCGGGCGATATGGGCCCGGCAGGTCCGGACGCTGATCCCCAACCTCTCCGCGATCACCGCGTCCTGATGCCCCTCGGCAAGCAACGCCGCGATGGACTGCTCGCGATGGGAGACGCCCTCGACGGTCGGCGCGGGAATGGCCGCGGCGAGCGGGATCGCGAGCCGCCACAGGCGCTCGAAGACCGTGACGAGGTACGTGATGAGGGCAGGGTGACGCAGTTCGAGGGCCATCGTGCGGTCGGGGTTGGCGGGGATGAAGGCGACGACCCGGTCGAAGACCATGAGCCGGTCGGTGACCTCGTCGAGGGTGCGCGCCTCGACCGCGTCCCCCATCAAGTCCAGGTAGGTCAACAGCCCTTGGCCGTGCCGGGCGACGTGGTTGTACAGGTCGCGCATCCGAACTCCCCGCGCCCGCAAGGACATCGCCCGGTGCAGCCCCTCGGAGAGCTCGTGCTCGCGCCGGATCCCGCCGGGCTGGACGGTCAGCACCTCGGTCGTACACGCGTCGGTCGCCTCGTCGAGCGCCGCCTGGATCCGGGACGCCCCGTCCAGGACGCGCAGCGCCATGCCCTCGCCGGAGACGCTGACGGGGCCGCCGAGCCCGGCGTACCACTCGAAGGCGGCGACCGCCGCGCCCATCCGGCGCCGGCTCGCGCTGACGTCGTCGTACAGGCCCCGCAGGAGCCGCGTCATGACCTCCTGCGGCGCGGTCGGGACGAGCCAGTCCATGTCGTCGGGATCGGGGTGCAGCAGGGCGAGTTCGAGGAGACAGGGCACCGGTCCGGCGTCGGCGCGCGGGATGCGGCCACGGCGCACGGCGCGGGAGTAGACCCGGTCACCGGCCTCGCACAGTCGGTCGGCACCGTGCGGGGGGTGCTCCGTCCCGTGCCCGGTCATCGTCCATCCCACCCCCGCAGTTTGCTCTTCCGCAGCGCAACTATGCGGGGCGTCCACCCGGCTCCGCAACACGGCGCCCTCGGTCACGCGACCTGAAATCCCCCGGTATACGGCCGTTTCGACCCGCCTCCGCCCCTCGCACTGCAACAAGCTGACGGTGGTGCACCGTACCCACTCACGGCAGGGTGGAACCGCTCCACCCGGGCTGCCGCTCGCCCGGGAGACCCGGCCGGACGCTCCCCGTCCGGCCGGGTCCACCACGCGCGCACGAAGACGCCCGGCAGGAGCCTCCACGCCCCGCGTACGCCCCGGGTACTACCCGGGTACGACGACACCCCGGCGTCCTCCCCGCAGTACGACGCAACCCTCCCCCGCCGTACCCCTCCCCACCCCCGCCCGCACCCCGCACAATCCCAGGTATGGCGAACCGAGGCACACCAGAACCCTCCCACCCGATCACCCCCCTACGCCGCCTCCCGGCCCTACTGGCCCTCCCCCTCGTCCTCCTCGCCCCCGCCCTCCTCACAAGCTGCGACACAGGCTCCACCCCCGGCACCGCACCCAACGCCACCCCCAGCCCCCAACTCCCCTCCCGCCCCCACCAGGACGGCCACCTCGTCTTCACCGTCCTCTCCCTGCGCTGCGGCATCCTCGGCGTCACCGGAACCCACAGCGACGCCATGCCCGACGGCCAGTTCTGCGCGGCCAGACTCCGCGTCGACAACCCCAGCGGCGACTTCCACCCCTACGCCGTGAAGGACCAGCGCCTGGAGGGCGCGACCGGCCGCGCGGCCCGCCCCGACAGCTTCGCCATGGCCGTACGCCGCCAGCACGAGTCGATCTCGATCGGCGGCCACTCCCTCGTGGAGGTGGAGCTCTGGTACGACGTACCCCGCGACGCGAAGATCACCGGCCTGCGGGTGACCGGCGACCGCGACCCGGCGAGCTGGATGGCGACGACCCCGGCGGCACACGCCCCGGACGGCCTCCTGATCCCGATGAAGCCGGTGCTGGACAGCTAGCCCCGAAGTACCCCCGGTACCCCCTACTTGAGGTTGACCGCCTCGCAAGCCGCCTCGAACTTCGCCGTGCAGATCTGCCCGACCGTGTAGATCCCGTCCGCCACCAC
The DNA here is from genome assembly GCF_020010905.1 of Streptomyces acidiscabies. Taxonomy (GTDB): domain Bacteria; phylum Actinomycetota; class Actinomycetes; order Streptomycetales; family Streptomycetaceae; genus Streptomyces; species Streptomyces acidiscabies. The sequence goes on from NZ_JAGJBY010000001.1 coordinate 188,716, forward strand.
CGTCTGCTTCACATTGCTCTTGGTCAGCGCGACCACGGTCACCAGCTGCGCCGGGATCTTCTTGTTCGTCGGGCTGTCCACCCGGTCCCGCGTCAGCGAGTCGAACTTGATGTCCTTGCCCTGGATCTTGGCGACGGCCATCTCCGCGGCGGCGGCGGCCATCTGCGGGTACGGCTTGTAGACGCTCATGAACTGCTTGCCGGTGATGATCCGCTGCACGGCGGGCAGTTCGGCGTCCTGCCCGGTGATCGGCGGCAGATCGGTGACCCCCGCCGCTTCGAGCGCCTTCAGCGCGCCCCCGGCCATCGCGTCGTTCGCGGAGTACACCCCCGCGATGTTGTTCTTGCCGATCCGCTGGATCGCCTGCGCCATCTCGGACTGCGCGAGGGCCGGGCTCCACTCGTCGGTGTCGTAGGTGGCCGCGACGGTCACCCGCCCGTCGATCTCGGAGAGCGCGCCCGCCTTGAACTGCCCGGCGTTGGGGTCGGTCGGCGAGCCGTTGATCATGACGATCTTGTCGGCGGTGCTCGCGTTGTTGATCGTCTCGACGAGGGTGCGCCCCTGCACCTGCCCGACGAGTTCGTTGTCGAAGGAGACGTACGCGTCGATGGGCCCCTCGGCGAGCCGGTCGTAGGCGATGACCGGGACGCCCGCGTCCTTGGCCTTCTCGACCGTGCCGGCGATGCCCTTGGAGTCGACCGCGTCGAGGAGGATCAGGTCCACCTTGTCGCTGATCATCTTCTCCATCTGCTGGACCTGCGTCGCCGCCTTGGCCCCCGCGTTCTGGTAGATCGTCTTGCCCTGCTTGTTCGTGAGCTGGGCGATCGTCTTCTGGATGATCGGGTAGTCGAACTGCTCGTACCGGGTGTTGGTCTTCTCCGGCATGAGCACGCCGACCGTGAGGTCGTTGCCCTTCGTCGGGCTCGCGTCGGCCGTGTCCCCCGTCGCGTTCAGCATCCCGCATCCGGCGAGCGAAAGGGTCATCGTCGAAGCGACGACGGATATGGCGATACGACGCATGCGGGGGCTCACTTCAGGTGACGTTCCGGACGTGGGTACGGCGACTTCCAGGACCCAGGTACTGAGAGCCAACGCGGCCCGCTCCCGCAGAGTCAAGAAGAATCACTTAACGAGATGGCAACATCACACTGCGCTCAAGTAACGACAACACATGGAGACGACTCCTCAGCCTTCCCCAACTCCCTTCACACCCCCGCCACTTGGAAAGCACGAAAGGGCCCGGAGTCATGAACTCCGAACCCTTTCACGGCGTTTCGTCCACCCTTGACCGATCTCGACCGTGTCTCAGTCCTTGGGCTTCTTCGGCCGCCAGACCACCAACGCGCTGGTCTGCTGCACCTCCTGGTACGGCACCAGGTCGCGCCGGTACGACGCGTGCACCGCGGCCTCGCGCTGCTGCATCGTCGCTGCGGCGCCGTCGAGCGCCGACTCCAGCTCCGCGACCCGGGACTGGAGCGCGGCGACCTGGTTCTCCAGCTCGATGATCCGCTTGATGCCGGCCAGGTTGATGCCCTCGTCCTGCGACAACGCCTGCACGGTACGCAGGAGTTCGATGTCGCGGGCCGAGTAGCGGCGGCCCCGCCCGGCCGTGCGGTCCGGGGAGACCAGGCCGAGACGGTCGTACTGCCGCAGGGTCTGCGGGTGCAGACCGGAGAGCTGGGCCGCCACCGAGATGACGTAGACCGGGGTCTCCTCGGTCAGTTCGTACGGGTTGCGCCGGCGGCCGTCCATCACTCTCATGCTCCCTTCGCGGCCTCGAACAGCTCCGCCCGCGGGTCCTCGCCCGCGGTCGCCTCGCGATACGCCTCCAGTGCGTCACGAGCCTTCCCCGTCACGTCCTTCGGGACACTCACCTCGACGGTGACCAACAGGTCCCCGCGAGTGCCGTCCTTGCGGACCGCGCCCTTCCCGCGCGCACGCATGGTGCGCCCGTTGGGCGTGCCCGGAGGCAGCTTCAGGGTGAGCGCGGGCCCGCCCAGGGTGGGCACCTTGATCTCCCCGCCGAGCGCCGCCTCCGCGAACGTGACCGGCACGGTCACCGTCAGATTGTCGTCCTTGCGCCCGAAGACGGGATGACTTCCGACATGGACGACGACGTAGAGGTCACCGGCGGTGCCGCCCCGCTCGCCCGGACCGCCCTTGCCGCGCAGCCGGATCCGCTGCCCGTCCGTCACCCCTGCCGGGATGCGGACCTGCATCGTCCGCGAGGACTTGGCCCGGCCGCTGCCGTGACAGTCCTCGCAGGGCTGCTCGGCGATCAGGCCGCGCCCCTTGCAGTCGGGGCACGGGTCGGTGAGCGAGAAGCCGCCGCCCGAGCCGCGCGCGACCTGCCCGGTGCCGACGCAGGTCGGGCACACGCGCGGCGTGCCGTTCTTGTCGCCGGTGCCCGAGCACGCCTTGCAGGCGGCCTGGGAGGTCATGCGCAGCGGGACCGTCGCCCCCTCGATGGCCTCGGTGAAGCTGAGGGTCACCTCGGTGTCGATGTCCTGCCCGCGCCGGGGCTGGGTACGGCCCGCGGTCGTGCCGCCCCGGTTGAACAGGCCCCCGAAGACGTCCCCGATGCCGCCGCCGAAGCCGCCTTGGGAGCCGCCGCCCGCGCCCCCTCCGAAGAGGTCGCCCAGGTCGAAGTTGAACGAGCCGCCGCCCGCGCCCGGACCCGGGCGGAAGCCGCCGTTGCCGAACAGGGCGCGCGCCTCGTCGTACTCCTTGCGCTTCTTGGGGTCGCCGAGGATGTCGTTCGCCTCGGAGATCTCCTTGAAGCGCTCCTCGGCCTTGGCGTTGCCCTTGTTCGCGTCCGGGTGGAACTCGCGCGCGAGCTTGCGGTACGCCTTCTTGATCTCGGCCTCGGTGGCGTCCTTGGGGACGCCGAGGACCTTGTAGAAGTCCTTCTCGATGAAGTCCTTGGTGCTCATCCCCGACGCACCCCCTTCCGCTCGTCGTCCGTGTCAGCCCTCCTCAGGGCCGTTGTCCTTCTCCTCGCCGGCCTCGTCCTCGGCCTTGACCGTCTGCGCGCCGGGCTGCGGTTCGGCGACGGCCACCCGCGCGGGGCGGATGGTGCGCTCGCCGATGCGATACCCCGGCTGGAGAATCGCCACGCACGTCGTCTCTGTGACGTCCGGCGCGTAGCTGTGCATCAGCGCCTCGTGGATCGTCGGGTCGAAGGGCTCGCCCTCCTTGCCGAACTGCGTCAGACCCATCTTGGCGGCGGTGGTCTCCAGCGACTCCGCGACGGACTTGAACCCGCCGAGCAGTTCGCCGTGCTCCCGCGCGCGGCCGATGTCGTCGAGGACCGGCAGCAGTTCGGTCAGGAGGTTCGCCACGGCGATCTCCTTGACCGCGATGCGGTCCCGCTCCACGCGGCGGCGGTAGTTCTGGTACTCGGCCTGGAGGCGCTGGAGGTCGGCGGTGCGCTCGCCGAGAGCCGTACGCACCTGGTCCAGCTGGGCCACCAGACCGGCTGTCTGGTTCGCGTCCCCGGCCGGGGCCGCCTCCTCCTCGGGGGCGGCGGCCTTCGGCTCGGCGTCTTCAGGGGCGCCGGAGGGGACGTCGGGCTTCTCCTCGAAGCCCGGGGTCTCCTCCGTCACGCGGCACCACCCTTGGGCTTCTCGTCGTCCACGATCTCGGCGTCCACGACGTCGTCGTCGGCCTTCGCGTCACCCGCCGGGCCTGCTTCGCCCTGGGCGGCCTGCGCGTCCGCGTACATGGCCTGGCCGAGCTTCTGGGAGACCGCCGCGACCTTCTCGGTGGCGGTGCGGATCTCGGCCGTGTCGTCGCCCTTGAGCTTCTCCTTCAGCTCGACGATCGACGCCTCGACCTCGGTCTTGATCTCGCCCGGGACCTTGTCCTCGTTGTCCTTGAGGAACTTCTCGGTCTGGTAGACGAGCTGCTCGCCCTGGTTGCGCGCCTCGGCGGCCTCGCGGCGCTTGTGGTCCTCGTCCGCGTACTGCTCGGCCTCCTGGCGCATGCGGTCGACCTCGTCCTTCGGCAGCGAGGAGCCGCCGGTGACGGTCATCTTCTGCTCCTTGCCCGTGCCGAGGTCCTTCGCGGTCACGTGCATGATGCCGTTGGCGTCGATGTCGAAGGAGACCTCGATCTGCGGGACACCGCGCGGGGCGGGCGGCAGGCCGGTCAGCTCGAACATCCCGAGCTTCTTGTTGTACGCCGCGATCTCGCGCTCGCCCTGGTAGACCTGGATCTGCACGGAGGGCTGGTTGTCCTCGGCGGTGGTGAAGATCTCGGAGCGCTTGGTCGGGATCGTGGTGTTGCGCTCGATGAGCTTCGTCATGATGCCGCCCTTGGTCTCGATACCGAGGGACAGCGGGGTGACGTCGAGCAGCAGGACGTCCTTGACCTCGCCCTTGAGGACACCGGCCTGGAGGGAGGCGCCGATCGCGACGACCTCGTCCGGGTTGACGCCCTTGTTGGCCTCACGGCCCCCGGTCAGCTCCTTGACCAGCTCGGCGACGGCCGGCATACGCGTGGAGCCACCGACCAGGACGACGTGGTCGATCTCGCTGAGCGCGATGCCGGCGTCCTTGATGACGTTGTTGAACGGCGCCTTGCAGCGCTCCAGGAGGTCAGCGGTGAGCTGCTGGAACTGCGCGCGGGTCAGCTTCTCGTCGAGGTGCAGGGGACCCTCGGCGGAGGCGGTGATGTACGGCAGGTTGATCGACGTCTCGGAGGACGACGACAGCTCGATCTTCGCCTTCTCGGCGGCCTCGCGCAGACGCTGGAGGGCCATCTTGTCCTTGCCGAGGTCCACGCCGTGGCCCGACTTGAACTGCTGCACCAGGTAGTCGACGACGCGCTGGTCCCAGTCGTCACCACCGAGGTGATTGTCGCCGTTGGTGGCCTTCACCTCGACGACGCCGTCGCCGATCTCCAGCAGCGAGACGTCGAACGTGCCGCCACCGAGGTCGAAGACCAGGATGACCTGCTCGTCCTTGTCGAGGCCGTACGCGAGCGCGGCGGCCGTCGGCTCGTTGACGATGCGCAGGACGTTCAGGCCCGCGATCTCGCCGGCCTCCTTCGTCGCCTGGCGCTCCGAGTCGTTGAAGTACGCCGGGACGGTGATGACCGCGTCGGTCACCTTCTCGCCCAGGTACGCCTCCGCGTCCCGCTTCAGCTTCTGCAGGATGAACGCGGAGATCTGCTGCGGGTTGAAGTCCTTGCCGTCGAGCTGGATCTTCCAGTCCGTGCCCATGTGGCGCTTCACGGAGCGGATGGTCCGGTCGACGTTGGTGACGGCCTGGCGCTTGGCCACCTCACCGACGAGGACCTCACCGTTCTTCGCGAAGGCGACGACGGACGGCGTGGTCCTGGCGCCCTCTGCGTTGGTGATGACGGTGGGCTCGCCGCCTTCAAGAACGCTGACGACGGAGTTAGTCGTGCCCAGGTCGATGCCGACCGCACGTGCCATGGTGATCTTCCTCCAGCTGACTTGAGTGGAACAGGCTCAAGTGTGCATCACCCGCCCAGCCGAGTCAACAGAGCTGAGTCACACAGACTCAACTCTTATCCGTTCCTTACACGCATGGCAGCCTTGACCTGCGACGACTCAGGCTTCCGAGGCGCCTGAACATGCGCACCAGGGGTGACTCCAGAGACCTGCGGGGGCTTCCGCCGAGGCTTCGAAAGGCTCAAGAGGCGGTGTACGAGGGTGAGTCGCCGCCCTCCCGGATCACCGGGCGCGCGCCGGGGCCGCCGTACGCCGGGCCGCTCGCCCAGCGTCTCCCCCGCACGCCTCGGCCGCACCCCGTACACGCGCACGCGCAGCAGCCCCGCCGTTGCCACCGCTACGACGGCCGCCACCCACAGCACCGCCGAGACGCCCGTCCGGCCCGCGTGCACGAGCCCCCCGACCAGGACACCCCCGAAGGCCGCCGCGCCGATCAGGACGACCGCCCCCCGGTCCGTGACCCCGAGGCGGCGCAGCCGGTGCGCGAGGTGGTCCGGCGCCGGTCTCAGCAGCGGCCGTCCCGCGCGCCTGCGCGAGAGGGCGACGAGGACGACGTCCAGGCTCGCGACCGCCGTCAGCGCGAACAGCGCGCCCACGCCGGTGAGGGCCCCGCGTTCCGCGCACGCGCGCACGGCGACCGCGGCCGGCAGGAACCCGGCGAACAGCGCACCCGACGTACCGAGCCCCACGCGCGCGTGCGGCCAGTTGTGCATCAGGAAGCCGGTCAGAGCCGCCGCGAGGACGCTCAGCAGGACGGCGGGCCCGTCCATCACCTCGGCGGCTGCACAGACCCCGGCGCCGAAGGCGGTGACGACGCCGACCGTCCCGGCGACGCCGTCCGCGTGGTCGAGGCTCCGGAAGGCGAGGGCGACGAAGACGACCCACCCGACCGCAACGACGCCCCCTAGGACGCCGATCGCGTCATAAGGGATCACGAAGGCCGCCGAAACGGTCGTACCGAGCACAAGGAAGCGGTTCTTCAGGCGCCACAGGTCGGCGGCGAGACCGAGCAGGGCGACGGCGCCGGCCGCGACGAGGAGCACGCCCATGTCGGGCCCGAGGGGAGCGAGGCCGGTGCGGTCCCCGAGGGCCGCGATCCCACAGGTGGCCGCCACCACCGCGGGCCCCCCGGACAGCGGCACCCTTCGCACCCGCTGCCACCGCTCGACCAGCCCCACGCGCAGCGCGGGGACACGGAGCAGGGCGGCCAGGAGAGCGGCCAGCGCGAGCGCGGAGGTGGCGGCAGCGATTCCATAGAGCACAGTGACAAATTAGTCACAAATGTAGCAATTAAGTACGAATGACATGAACGGAACGACCCCTGAATCACATGACCGGTCTTCGACCCCTTCCGGACGTTCCTAGCCAAAAACAGTCGTGCCCTTTCGCATCTCGCGCCCTACGGTGAGCCATCGACCGATCACACGACCGGGGCGGGGGCGCCATAGGGGGGCGAAGACCGGTGCGGGACGAGCCGCCGGACGACCGTCCGAACACCCACAACAGCGCGAGCGGCGGCGTCTTCCACAGCCCAGTCGTCCAGACCGGCCAGGTCCGCGACGTGCACATCCACCAGGGCGCTTCCAGGAAGCCACCGTCCCGGCCCCGGCTCGTCGCGCTCGTCGCCGTCCTGGCATGTCTGGCCGGAGCCATCGCGGCCGTGTCGCTCGGCGGCCTCCTGGAGGGCCGTACACCGTCCGGCACCGCCTCCCCCGCCCCCGAGAGCGGCCACTTGTACGCGATCAGCAGCAAGGACGCCACGGTGTGGTCGTGGAGCAGCCGTACGGGGTGGACGCAGATCGGTGGCACCCCGGCCGGGGAGATCGCCGCCGGACCCGCCGGACTCTTCGCCACCAACCCCGTGGACGGCCGGATCTTCCGCTACGGCGACGCGGGCGGCTGGGAGTCCGTCGGCGCAGGAACGGACGGCCAGACCTTGGCGGTCGGCGACCACCTCTGGGTCCGCGACAGCGGGGCCGTACGCCAATGGGACCCGCGCACGCGCGCGTGGACGACGGTACGGAACGGTCCGACGGCCCAGATCTACGGCGGCCCGGCCGGACTGTTCGCGACGGAACCCGCCGGTGAGCACGCGCTGACGCGCCGGGAGCCGGACACCGGGAAGTGGCTCCTCACCGGACGTGGCGCGCTCGGGTTCGCCGTGGGCGAGCGGCTCTACGGGCTGAGCCGGATGGACCTGCGCGTCTACCGCTGGAACGGCTCCGGCGGGGTGGACGACTGGACCCCGCTCGGCGAGGCCGAGTTCGACGGCGTCCACGCGGGCGGCGCCGGCCTGTTCGCCACCCGCGACGGCCGGCTCTTCGCGTACGACGAGGTGTCCGGGCGCTGGCGCGGCACCGGTGACGCGGCCGGCTCCGGCGCGGCGTACGCGGTCGCGGCCGACCATGTCTACCGCCAGGACTCCGAGGGGGTCTGGCAGTGGACGGGGACGGCGCGACGGGAGGGGGCATGGGTCAGGATCGGTACGCCTGCGGCGGGACTCGCGGCCTCGGGGTGAACCCGTCGTCGTACTCGCGGGGTAACGCGGTAGTACTCACGAGGGACCCCGGCGGCCTTATTACCACCCGTCCTGAGGCAACCCTCAGCGATCCAGATCACTCCGCGCCCGGCTACAGTGCGACGGGGAACACGGGGTACCCTCGGACGGACTGAATAAGTTACCGCTTAGTAACTCCGCTCTCCTTCTCGCAGGCACGAGGAGCCCCCATGCAACTCGCCGCGATCATCGTGTCGCTGGTCCTGATCGTGGTCGGCGTGGCCCTGTTCGCGCGCGCCCTGCTACAGATCTACAACTTCATGCGCCTCGGCCAGAACGTGCCGGCCGGCACCCGCACCGACGAACCCGCACAGCGCACCCTGACCGTCGCCAGGGAGTTCCTCGGCCACACGCGGATGAACCGCTGGGGCATCGTCGGGGTCGCGCACTGGTTCGTCGCCGTCGGCTTCTTCTCGCTGCTGCTGACGATCGTCAACGCCGTCGGCCAGCTCTTCCAGGCCGACTGGCTGCTGCCGGTGGTCGGCGAGTGGGCGCCGTACAACGTCTTCGTCGAGTTCATCGGCACGATGACCATCCTCGGCATCCTCGTCCTGATCGTCGTCCGCCAGCTGAGCCGACCGGACAAGCCGGGCCGCAAGTCCCGGTTCGCCGGCTCCAACTTCGGCCAGGCGTACTTCGTCGAGACGGTCATCCTGATCGTCGGCGTCTGCATCTTCGTGCTGCACGCGCTGGAGGGTGCCCAGCACCACGTCGACAGCTACGAGGCGTCGTTCTTCATCTCGTACCCGGTGGTGTCGTGGTTCGAGGGGATGGACCTCTCCACCCTCCAGAACCTCACCTACTTCTTCGCCGGCCTGAAGATCGCGACGTCCTTCATCTGGATGATCACGGTAGCTCTCAAGACCGACATGGGTGTCGCCTGGCACCGCTTCCTCGCGTTCCCGAACATCTGGTTCAAGCGCGACGCGAAGGGCGGCACGTCGCTCGGCGCGCTGCTGCCGATGACGTCCGGCGGGAAGCCGATCGACTTCACCGACCCGGGCGACGACGACGTGTTCGGCGTCTCGCAGGTCGAGCAGTTCTCGTGGAAGGGCCTGCTGGACTTCTCCACCTGCACGGAGTGCGGTCGCTGCCAGTCGCAGTGCCCCGCCTGGAACACCGGCAAGCCGCTCTCGCCGAAGCTGCTGATCATGTCGCTGCGCGACCACGCGCACGCCAAGGCGCCGTACCTGCTCGCGGGTGGCGGCAAGACGGCCGAGGGTGAGGAGAAGGCGTCCGAGGAGCAGCTCGCATCGGTCCCCGCCGCCGCGCTCGCCGAGGCCGAGCGCCCGTTGATCGGCACCGCCGAGGAGAACGGCGTCATCGACCCCGACGTCCTGTGGTCCTGTACCACCTGCGGGGCATGCGTCGAGCAGTGCCCGGTGGACATCGAGCACGTCGACCACATCGTCGACATGCGCCGCTACCAGGTGATGATCGAGTCGGCCTTCCCCTCCGAGGCGGGCACGATGCTCAAGAACCTGGAGAAGAAGGGCAACCCCTGGGGGCTCGCCAAGAAGCAGCGCCTGGAGTGGCTGAAGGAGCTGGACTTCGAGGTCCCGGTCGTCGGCAAGGACATCGAGGACCTCTCCGAGGTCGAGTACCTGTACTGGGTCGGCTGCGCGGGCTCCCTGGAGGACCGGGCGAAGAAGACGACCAAGGCGTTCGCCGAGCTGCTGCACATCGCGGGCGTCAAGTTCGCGATCATGGGCGGCGACGAGAAGTGCACGGGTGACTCGGCGCGACGCCTCGGCAACGAGCCGCTGTTCCAGGAGCTCGGCATGGAGAACGTCATGGCGCTCAACATGGCGTTCGGCGAGGAGATGGACGACGACGGCAAGGTGACGCCGGAGTCGAAGAAGCCGAGGTCCGCGAAGAAGATCGTCGCGACCTGCCCGCACTGCCTCAACACCATCGGCAACGAGTACCCGCAGCTCGGCGGCGACTACGAGGTCGTGCACCACACGCAGCTGCTGCAACTCCTCGTCGACGAGGGCAAGTTGGTGCCGGTGACGCCGGTCGAGGGGATCATCACGTACCACGACCCCTGCTACCTCGGGCGGCACAACAAGATCTACACGCCGCCGCGCGAGATCATCGCGAGCGTCCCGGGCCTGCGCAACGAGGAGATGCACCGGCACAAGGAGCGCGGCTTCTGCTGCGGTGCCGGTGGCGCGCGGATGTGGATGGAGGAGCGGATCGGCAAGCGCATCAACAACGAGCGTGTCGACGAGGCTCTTTCCCTCAACCCCGACATCGTCTCGACGGCCTGCCCCTTCTGCCTCGTCATGCTGACCGACTCGGTCAACGGCAAGAAGAACGAGGGCAAGGCGAAGGAGTCCATCACGGTCGTCGACGTCGCCCAGCTGCTCCTGGAGTCCGTGCGGACGCCGGTGGACCCGGCGGGGGCCGCGGAGACGGAGAACGCGCCGGAGCCTGAGCCGGTGAAGTAGCTCCCCGGTAGTAGTACGGCTACGAGGGCGCCCCTCGCCTCCCTCCGGGGAGGTGGGAGGCGCCCTCGTGGCATGTCGTACTTGAGGCGTACGGGTACTAGGGGTCGGCCCCTTACGGGATGTCACAGGTCGGCCGCAAAGGGGTCCGGTATCCGTCCCCTCACCCACCTCACTCTCCGGGACCAGGTACGTTCGAAGGCGTGGCTGGATTCAGGATCGGACGCGGCGGCCGGGACGACCGCGCCCCGCAAGCGCGACCGCAACACCCCCCGAACAACGGGCAGCAGGGACCGTCGTACGGCACCCAGGGCCCCACGTACGGGCAGGGTGCTCCCTCCTACGGCCAGGGCGGCCCGTCGTACGGGTACCCGCCGCAGCCGTCGTACCCGCAGCAGCGGCCGTACGGCGCGCCGGGCGGCGGGCCCGGTGGCGGCCGGCAGGACGGCGGGAGAGGCGGCTCGGAGGAGCCGGAGTACTTCGGCGGCGGAGGGTACCCCCAGGGTCCCGGACAGGGACAGGGGCAGGGGCCTGGGCAAGGACCTGGTCGAGGACCGGGTCACGGCCAGCCGCAGGGCGCCCCGTACGACCCGTACGCCGCGAACAACCCCGGGCACACGCAGGCGTTCTCGGTCGACGACCACCAGCAGTACAACCCGGGCGGGACGTACCACGCGGGCTCCGCGCCGGCCGGTCCGGTCGGGCCCCGGCTGCCCTGGAAGGAGCTGCTGAAGGGGATCGTCACCGCCCCGAACCAGACCTTCCTCGTCATGCGGGACTACACGATGTGGGTCCCGGCCCTCATCGTCACGTTCCTCTACGGCCTGCTCGCCGTCTTCGGCTTCGACGGGGCGCGCAAGGACGCGATCGACGCGACGCTCGCGAACGCGATCCCGATCGTCCTGACGACGGCCGTGGCGATGGTGCTCTCGTCGTTCGTGCTCGGCGTCGTCACCCACACGCTGGCCCGCCAGCTCGGCGGCGACGGTGCCTGGCAGCCGACCGTCGGCCTCTCCATGCTGATCATGTCCCTCACGGACGCGCCCCGGCTGATCGTGGCGATGTTCCTCGGCGGGGACGCGCCGTTCGTACAGGTGCTGGGGTGGGCGACGTGGGTCGCCGCCGGCGTTCTGCTCACCCTGATGGTGAGCAAGTCGCACGACCTGCTGTGGCCGAAGGCGCTGGGCGCGTCCGCGATCCAGCTGGTGGCGCTGCTGTCGATCGTGAAGCTGGGTACGTTCTAAGTACTACGGGTATGACAGGGCCCGGCGTCACCACGACGCCGGGCCTTCGTGGTCGTACCCGTCTAATACCTCGGTCCCGAGCCGACCCGAGGCTATGAGCGGAACGTCCGGCGATAGGTGTCCGGGGGTACCCCGACCGTACGGTTGAAGTGCCGCCGCAGCGTCGTCGCGGTCCCCATACCGGTAGCCGCCGCGATGGCGTCGACGACGTCGTCCGTGGTCTCCAGCAACTCCTGTGCACGGCGGATGCGTTGGGTCAGCAGCCACTGCAACGGAGTGGTGCCGGTCACCGCCCTGAACCGGCGGCCCAGATGCCGCGAGCTCATCCCGGCCTGCCGGGCCAGGTCCTCCACGGTGAGCGGGTCGCCGAGGCGCTCGATCGCCCACGGCAGCAGCCCGGCGAGCGGATGGTCGTCCCGGGCGGGCACCGGAGCGGCCACGAACTGCGCCTGCCCACCCGCCCGGTGCGGCGGCACGACCAGACGGCGGGCGACGGCGTTGGCGACGGCCGTACCGTGGTCGAGCCGGACGAGGTGCAGGCACAGGTCCAGCGCGGCGGCCTTCCCGGCGGCGGTGAGCACGCTGCCGTTGTCCACGTAGAGCACGTCCGGATCGACCTCCACCTGCGGGTACCGGGCGGCCAGGGCGTCGGTGTGCGCCCAGTGCGTGGTCGCCCGCCTGCCGTCCAGCAGACCGGCGGCGGCCAGCACGAAGGCTCCCGTGCACAGCGAGGCCACACGCGCCCCCGCCTCGTGGGCCGCCCGCACCGCGCGGACCAGCTCGGCGGGCGGTTCCTCGTCGGTGTCCGCCCAGCCGGGCACGATCACGGTGTCGGCGTACCGGAGCCGGCCGAGCCCCCGGTCGGGCTCCAGCCGGAACCGGCCGAGCCGCACGGCGTCCGACCCGCACACCTCGACGTCGTACCAGGGAACGGTCACGCCGGCCGGAGCGGCGCCGAACACCTCGTACGCCAGGGACAGTTCGAAGTGCAGCATCCCCTTGGTGACGGCCAGCGCCACGACGGTACCCATGTCCGAAAGTGTACGGGGCACGTCGTTCCAGACACTCACACCGAGGCTACCCGCCCCGCCAGGATGGTCGTAACGGATCAAGCACGGGGGAGAAACCCATGGGTCAGGGACAGACAGTGACGGTGTTCGGCGCGTACGGGCACACCGGACGCTTCGTGGTGGCACACCTGCGGGAGCGTGGCTTCGTCCCGATCCTCTCCGGCCGCGACGAGGGCAAGCTACGGGCGGCGTCCAGCCCGGGCCTGGAGGTCCGCCCGGCGTCGGTCGACGACCCCGCCTCCCTCGACCGCGCCCTGGCCGGCGCCGACGCCGTGATCAACTGCGCCGGCCCCTTCGCGGTGACCGCCGCGCCGGTGATCGAGGCGGCCCTGCGCGCCAAGATCCCGTACGTCGACGTGGCGGCCGAGATCGAGGCGAACCTCGACACGTTCACCCACTTCGCGGACCGCGCCCGCGCGGCGGGCGTGACGGTCGTCCCCGCGATGGCCTTCTACGGCGGCCTCGGCGACCTGCTGGCCACCGCCGCGATGGGCGACTGGACGGCGGCCGACGAGGCGGAGATCGCGTACGGCCTGAGCAGTTGGCACCCCACGCCCGGCACCCGCACCGCGGGCACGGTCTCCGGCGAGCGCCGGGGCGGCCGGCGGGTCCGCTACACGGGCGGGCGGCTGGAGTACCACGACGACGCGCCGACGCTCCTGAAGTGGACCTTCCCCGACCCGATGGGCACCAGGGAGGTCGTCGGGGAGTTCACGATGGCCGACGTGGTCACCGTCCCCCGCCACCTCGCCATCCCCGAGGTGCGCACCCACATGGCGAGCGAAGCGGCCCGGGACCTCTCGGCCCCGGACACCCCGGCGCCGTCCCCCGCCGACGAGGACGGACGGTCCGACCAGACCTTCCTCGTCGACGCCGTCGTACGCTCCGGCGACGCCGAACGGCGCGCCGTGGCGAGCGGCAGGGACATCTACGCGGTCAGCGCGCCGCTCGCGGTGGAGGCGGTCCACCGCATCCTCACCGGCCGGACCCGCACGACCGGTGTCGCCTCCGCCGGCGAAGCCTTCGACGCGCCGGGGTTCCTGCGCGCGCTGTCCCCGCACATCACCTTCGAACTGCTCCCGGAGCAGACCGCGCGGTGAGCGGTCGTACGGCGGGGTCGTACGTGGTCAGCCCGAACCGGAGTCGGAGGTGTCGGACGCCGCCTTCGCGGCCCGGCGGTACTCGGCGTTGATCCGCTGGGCTTCCTCCAGCTGGTCCTCAAGGATGACGATCCGGCACGCGGCGTCGATCGGGGTCCCCCGGTCGACCAGCTCGCGGGCGCGCGCGGCGATCCTCAGCTGGTAGCGGGAGTACCGGCGATGTCCGCCCTCCGAACGCAGCGGAGTGATCAGCCGGGCCTCACCGATGGCCCGGAGGAAAGCGGGGGTGGTGCCGAGCATTTCGGCGGCCCTGCCCATGGTGTACGCGGGGTAGTCGTCGTCGTCCAGACGATCGCCGAGCGGAATATCTGCTGCCATGTCACCTCGTTGTGCAACGCGTCGAGGGGCCCTGGTGCCGTACGGCACCAGGGCCCCGAGGGGAATTCAACACCATCTGCCGGCCCTCATGCTGCGCCGGCCTTCTGTTTCCGCTTCCCGGCCCGGCAAGGGGAGGGGTGCGGGGATCGCGACTGCGTGACCGGGGACCACCATCCAATCCGGGGTCTTGCGGCACCCGGACCGAGTCCGGCCGGGCGATCCTGATGGCGTCTGCTCCTCCGTTCTTCCTCTGGACCAATCACTGGGTGAAGGGGTACTGCTACCTGGCAGTTCGTGTCTGCCAGGTCTCTCTGACTTCGTCTACGAGAAGAAGAGTAACCACACGAGGAGCCAATGTCTACTCCGGCGAGAACAGATTTTGGTGTCCAAGGGGCGCAGGCATCCTGGATCCCGCGGCGGCGGGTGGAAGAAGGCGGCGATACGACAGTGAGGGCCCTGCCGACGCGCGTCGGCAGGGCCCTCACTGAGCTTCTGGTGGCGGAGTCTTCACCTCACCAGGGGTGTCTCTTCACCAGGGGTGTCTCTTCACCAGGCGATGTCCCCGAGCAGCGCCGGCTCGGGCTGGGGCTGCTCGTGGCAGGTGAAGCCGAGGCGGGTCATCGCCCGGACGACCTCGCCGCTGCTGAAGTCGCGGCGGTCCTGCCGGGTGATGATCTGACCCACCTGCTTGACCGGGTAGCGGCGGCGGCCGATGGTCACGGACTCACCCGTGACGAGCTCGGGCGCGACGCCCTTCATCGAGGCCTGCACCCCGCTCTTGGTCAGCTCGAACGGGTATCGGGCGATGACACAGCGCATGATTCCTCACAGGGGAGTAGGGGCGACGAGGGGGATCAGCGGGCGAGGGCGAGGACGCCGTGCTCACCGAGGGCGCCGGACGAGGTGGACGCCCCGTCGAGAACGTCCCGCAGCCTGAGCCGGTCCGTGTACGCGGGGCTGTCGCGCAGTACGGCGAGCCGGGCCCGTGTGACGAGGCCCGTGCTCTGCTCGTCCCCGTCGCACAGGACGAGGTGATCGACACGCGCACCGGCCATGAGGGACAGAGCCACCTCGACGGTCATGTCGTCGCAGACCCGAGGTCCGGGAACCGTTCCATCGTGCTGCGTCCGAGCCGGCGTCAAGGTGCCTCCTGCGAGAAAGGGGTGGGCCTGTGATGTGCGAGCCGACGGCGTACGAGGGCGGGCCCGCGATTGTGTGGAAGCGGGCCCGCGGACAACGCGGCGCTAGGCCGCCGAGCCGTACCCGGTCCGCCGCTGCTGTGCCCTGCGAGGCGCCGCCTCACCACCGGGCCGCCCGCCGCCACCCTGCCCCCGGCGCCCACGACGCCCCCGGGACGAGGACACCGCGCCACGCGGCCGTTCCGCCTCCGGCGCGGTGATGACGACCGGCACACCGGACGGGGCCTGCGCACCGGTGATCCGGCTCAACTCCGCCTCACCCGACCGCACTTGGGCGATCTGGGGGGTGATGCCCGCCGAAGCCATCAGCCGGCTCACCTCGCGACGCTGGTTACGGGTCACCAGGGTGACGACGCTGCCGGACTCGCCCGCACGGGCCGTACGACCGCCGCGGTGCAGGTAGTCCTTGTGGTCGGTGGGCGGATCGACGTTGACGACCAGGTCGAGGTTGTCGACGTGGATGCCGCGCGCCGCGACGTTCGTCGCCACCAGCACCGTCACATGCCCGCTCTTGAACTGGGCCAGCGTCCGCGTGCGCTGCGGCTGGGACTTGCCGCCGTGCAGGGCCGCGGCGCGCACGCCGCTGCTCAGCAGGTGCTTGGTCAGCCGGTCCACCGCGTGCTTGGTGTCGAGGAACATGATCACTCGGCCGTCCCGCGCCGCGATCTCCGTGGTCGTCTGGTGCTTGTCCTCGTCGTGCACATGCAGGACGTGGTGCTCCATCGTGGTGACCGCGCCCGCCGACGGGTCGACGGAGTGGACGACCGGGTCGTGCAGGTAGTTCCGCACCAGCCGGTCGACGTTGCGGTCCAGGGTGGCCGAGAAGAGCATCCGCTGCCCGCCGGTACGCACCTGGTCGAGCAGCGCGGTGACCTGGGGCATGAAGCCCATGTCGGCCATCTGGTCGGCCTCGTCGAGGACGGTGATGGCGACCTCGTCCAGCCGGCAGTCGCCCCGGTCGATGAGGTCCTTGAGCCGCCCGGGCGTCGCGACGACCACCTCGGCCCCGGCACGCAGCGCACCGGCCTGCCTGCCGATGGACATCCCGCCGACGACGGTGGCGAGCCGCAGGCTCACGGACCGGGCGTACGGCGCGAGCGCGTCGGTGACCTGCTGGGCCAGCTCACGGGTGGGGACGAGGACGAGCGCGAGCGGCTGCCGGGGCTCGGCCCGCTTCCCCGCCGTACGGGCCAGCAGGGCGAGGCCGAAAGCGAGGGTCTTGCCCGAGCCGGTACGGCCCCGGCCGAGTACGTCACGACCGGCCAGGGAGTTCGGCAGGGTCGCCGCCTGGATCGGGAACGGTACGGTCACGCCCTCGTGGCCCAGCGTGGCCAACAGCCGCGCGGGCATGGCGAGTTCGGCGAACGCCTCGACGGCGGGAAGCGCCGGCGTGATCGTCTTCGGCGGCGCGAACTCGCCCTGTACGGCCTGCCAGTTTCCGTGGGGCCTGCTGGAGCGGTGCGGAGCGCCGGAGCGGCCACGGGAGTGAGTAGTTGTGCGCGTGCGATTCATGCGGAACCTTCCTTGATGTGGCGCGTATCAAGGAATTCCCGCAGCAGGTGAGCGGCGCAGAGAATTGCGAGAACGAGCCAGTACGACAGGGGATGCGCCCTGAAATGCAGCAAGCTGGGGCCCGCACCCCAAGGTGCGGGCCCCAGCTGCGAAGAATGCGTGCCGGTGATCAGGCGGGAACGATGTTCTCGGCCGTCGGGCCCTTCTGGCCCTGCGCGATGTCGAACGACACCTTCTGACCTTCCAGCAGCTCACGGAAGCCCTGGGCGGCGATGTTCGAGTAGTGGGCGAAGACGTCGGGGCCGCCGCCGTCCTGCTCGATGAAGCCGAAGCCCTTTTCCGCGTTGAACCACTTCACGGTGCCAGTAGACATATCTATTCTCCTTCGGAGACGGTGTCAGGAATTCACCCTGCGTGAACTCCGTGTCGCCGTGCTGATTAACCCGTCGGGAATAAACCTTCTGGCAACCACACCTGCAACTGAGATCGACAGTAGCACGGTCCGTTGGGCCTCGAAAGGTCAATAATTTCCGACCCGGCCGACGATCGAGGAATACTCGCCGCGTCCCGCGCCTATTTCTCATTCCACGGGAACAGATATTGCTCGCCGCGAGCGGGACCCTTCCTGCCCTGCTCCTCCACCCGCAGCGCTGTGACCTCCTCCGACGGGGTGTCCAGCGCTGCCGGCGGCGCCGGTGGCCGGCGCGGGGGCGACCACCCCGAAACTCCGCTGCCGCGCTGAAGGTCACATCTCACGCGGGGCGTGTCGCCAGTGGCTGTCGGGGGGACCCAGGCAACACAAAACCCCCGGGTCTTCGACCTGGGGGCTTTCTACGGAGGCGGCGGGCCGGGGCACTGCCTTCAGGGGCCGCACGTCCCACACCGACCTGCGACCCCGTCTCGTCCGAACGACCGTGAACGGGGCTGAACGAGACGGCCGCGCCCCGCGGCCGACTGCCGAAGCCACCGTCCCTCGTGGAGCTAAGCCGCGCGCGTGTCCGAGGCAGGATCCTGCGCGTCGTCGAACAGGAAGACCTCGTCCCCCTCGAAGTCCGGGGCCTGGAAGGGGTTTGTCGTCGGAGGCGGCGACGCTGCGGTGGAGCAGCGAGGTTGCTTTTCCGGAGCGGAGAACAGCGACGTCGGATCGATGAGAGGTCTCTCTTTCGTTACAGGTCCCCAAGAAGGGGGCCTGGAGTGCCGTGACCGGGCGCGGTGGTCCTACAGCTTGGTCATCTTGGAGTACGGGCTCAAGATCCGCATTTGCGTCGAACCGAAATCCACCAGCACCGCGATGCGGTCCTCGATGCTGATCACCCGGCCGAGACCGTACACGTCATGTGTAACCTGGTCGCCTTCGGCGAAGTGCTTGGGAGCTGGTGCGACCGGGGCCTTGAAGGGGCTGGTGGGCAGGTGACGCTTCGGTGCAGCGGGCTTTGTCATGACTCAGTATGAGCCTACGTGTCCCCCGCTTGCTGTGGCCGTCGGCACAGATCCAGACGAGAGCAACCGCTCCGCGCCACTGACCTGCGGTTTCGAGACCGGACAAGCCGAAAATCGGCCACAGGTTCCTTGGCGGGCTGTGGCTGATCCCTGTATTCAGCGCGACTGGGCCACGAACCTCGGCCGACGACAGCCTGCCCCACAAGCAGGCGATCCCATACGCGACGGCCGGAACTTCGACGCCTGCCTGCCTGGACCAGCTGCCACCGCGGCGTGAAAAAGCTCCCGCGAGCCTCTCACGACGGCTTGACAGCGTCATTGGGAATCCGTTCTGTCCGGTGCGTGGTGCGGGTGGGGGTGACGGAGAGGACGATCTTGCCGGTGGTGCGGCCGGTTTCGCCCAGTGTGTGAGCTCGGGCGGCTTCCGCGAGGGGGAAGACCTCGTCGGCGATCACCCGCAGGCGTCCGTCCTCGACCAGGGAGGTGATCTCGCGCAGCCCCGCGTGGTCGGGCTCGACGAGCATGAACACCGCCCGCACTCCAGCCGCTTCGGCCTCCTTGGCGGGGAAGGTGTCGTCCGGCGGCAGGATGGAGATCAGCGTGCCGCCCGGCCGTAGCGTTCGCAGGGACCTGGCCCAGTTCGGGCCGCCGAGGGAGTCCAGGGCGACATCGACGTCGCGGAGGGTCTCGGCAAAGTCCTGGGTGCGGTAGTCGATCAGCTCATCGGCACCCAGCGAGCGCAGCAGCTCGTGCTTGGCGGCACTGGCCGTGCCGATGACGTACGCGCCGCGGGCCTTGGCGATCTGCACGGCCAGGTGGCCGACTCCCCCGGCAGCCGCATGGATCAGGACGCGCTGGCCGGGCTGGACGTTCGCGGTGTCCACCAGTGCCTGCCAGGCGGTCAGCGCGGCCAGCGGCAGCGCGCCGGCCTGGATGTGGGTGAGGCCCTGGGGTCGCGGGGCGAAGTGCCGGGCCGGGGCGGCGACGTACTCGGCATAGGCGCCCGCCGGGTGCGGGAAGCGCGGCATCCCGAACACCGCGTCGCCGACCTGGAAGAGTGTCACGCCGTCGCCGACCGCCTCGACCACCCCGGCGACGTCGAAGCCCAGCGTGAACGGCGGCCTGGCGCCGTCGGCGAACACGCCCCGCTCGCGGGTCTTCCAGTCGGCCGGGTTCACGCCCGCCGCGTGCACCCGGACCAGGATCTCGCCCCGGCCCGGGACCGGACGCCGCGTTTCGACGAGCGTGAGGACGTCCGGTGCGCCGGCGACGTCCTGGGAGATGGCACGCATGGTCGCGGGGGTGGTGGCCTGGTCCATGAGGACATGCTCTTTTCAGCAGGGTGTTTCTTGTGGTTCGTGCCGGTTCTCTCGGGCACGCCCCAAGACTGTCCGGGCGGGCAGCCTCCCCGTAGTGGCCGGATGGTCAAGGAATGAAAGGATCGGGCCATGCACCACGTCGGCGTCCTGGCCCTGGACGGTGTCGTCCCCTTCGAACTCGGCATCCCCGCACGGATCTTCGGCGCCGCCCGGGACGCCACGGGCGATCCGCTCTACTCCGTGACCACGTGCAGCGTGGACGGCCACCCGGTCCACACCGAGGCCGACTACCAGCTCACCGTCGCCCACGACGCCGCCCTGCTGGCCACCGTCGACACCGTCGTCGTCCCGCCCTCCCACGCGCTGGGCCCCATCCGCGAAGAGGGCCGCCTGCCCGGCGCCCTGCGCGAGGCCCTGGCCGCCATCCGCCCCGGAACTCGGATCGTGGCGATCTGCACCGGCACGTACGTACTGGCCGCCGCCGGACTGCTCGACGGCCGCCCCGCCACCACGCACTGGCGCGAAGCCGACCGCCTGCAGCGCATGTTCACCACCGCGCGCATCGACCCCGACGTCCTCTTCGTCGACGACGGCGACATCCTCACCTCCGCCGGGGTGGCCGCCGGCATCGACCTCTGCCTACACATCGTCCGCCGCGACCACGGCAGCGACATCGCCAACGAGGTCGCCCGCTCCTGCGTCGTACCGCCGTGGCGCGACGGCGGCCAGGCCCAGTACATCCAGCGCCCCGTCCCCGACCCCTCCGCCCCCGGCACCGCCCCCACCCAGGCGTGGGTCATGGAACGCCTCGCCGAACCCGTCACCCTGGCCGACATGGCCACGCACGCACGCGTCAGTGTGCGTACCTTCACCCGCCGCTTCCGCGACGAGGTCGGCACCAGCCCCGGCCAGTGGCTCACCCGCCAACGCGTCGACCTGGCCCGGCACTTGCTGGAAACCACCGACTGGCCCGTCGACCGGGTCGCCGACCGTGCCGGATTCGGCACCGGTGTCTCCCTGCGCCGGCACCTTCATGCCGCCATCGGGGTCACACCCCAGGCGTACCGCCGCACCTTCCGCCCGACACCCGCCGAGGGTTCAGCGCGGTAGCGACTCGCCGTTCCGCCTTGCCAGCGGCAGCCTCCGGCGTGTTCCGGCCGCCCTCCCTGTCGCCTTGCGTGAGGTGGGCGGTCGGGCGGCCTTGCCGTAGCCGTCGGCTCCGGGCGGATCGTCACCGCGCGGCGGGCTGAAGCCGACGTCCGAGTGCGGGTCGTACGCCTCGGGCTCAAGGCCGGGTTCGAAGAGCCGCAGGCCCTTCCGACTCCGCTCCACAAGGCGGGTCACCGTGCCCCATTCATACGCCCGGCCCACGAGACGACGCTCCCTGCCGCACCAGCTTCCCACTCGTGCACGAAATGCCTCGGCCGGCTCGGGTGTCAGCCGAGACGCCCGATCTCGATGGCGAGCGCGCCCAGGGCTTCCTTGTCCGGTGGGTAGATGGCCCAGATATCGGCAAGCTGCTCGTCACGGGTGGCGGTCGGATTGATGCCGGCTGGCCCTTCGCCGTCGAGCAGGGCCTTGAAGTCGAGGTACTGCCTCGCGGACGCGGAGGAGGGCGTCGGTCATGGCCAGGAGTTGGTCGGCGGCGTACTCGGTGACGATGCCGGGCCATCGCCGGGTGTCGAGCATCCAGTCGGCTGCCCCCTCAGGCGTCTAGACAACAAACAACCCCCAGGTCCATGACCAGGGGGTTCAAATTGGAGCGGGTGACGAGAATCGAACTCGCACTCTCAGCTTAGGAAGCTGCGGGCGTTTGGGGGCGGTATGGGCGCTGACCTGGGTGAACGGTGGGTGAGCGGCCCTGTCAGGCTCGGCAGCCTTCCCCGTGATTCCCCGCTGTTCCCCGCTCGTTCTGGTGCGCCAGTGGTGCGCCGGGCCCATCCCCCGTTCCCGTCTGTTCGGTTCGGGCCTCCTCGCCGGGGTGGGCGCACTACCGTCGGGCGTATGAAGGTCCGTCACAACGTACGTGCAGTTCTGCTCGATGGCGGTCAACTGGTGTTCCTGGCCGAGGATGGCCGGGCGGCACCTCCTACTACACGACTGTCGGTGGGGGCGTCGAAGCTGAAGATGCCGACCTTGAAGCGGCTCTTCGCCGTGAAGTGATGGAGGAGATCGGTGCCACGATCGGCCCGGCGAGCGAGTTCCTGACCTTGACCGAGCCGGGCGACAAGGTCACCGTCGTGCAGCACTTCTTTCGCGCTGACGTGCTGGACATGGATCTCAACCGCCGCAGCGGCCCTGAGCTTGCTGATCCCGACATAGGCGACTTCTCGCCGGTGCGAGTCGCGTTGGACGCTTCAGCCGTGAGAACGCTTGAACTCCATCCGCCCGAACTCGCCGACTACCTACGGGAGCACGCCGAGAATTGGGCGGCTTGAGGGGTGGCGCGATGGTCAAACCTTGGGCGATGACTGCTTCGTCCCGAAGCAACTTGGGCAGGAGCCCTGCCTTGGGCTGGTGTACCTCTCAACTGCGTTGATAGTCCGCAGACGTCCACGCTCGTCCGCCGCTGTTCGTCGGCGTTGTCTAGCAGTTGGACACTCAGCATCGGCCACTATCTGGGGCCAGGAACTAGGCCGTCACCTCGTCGATCGCGGCGAGGATCAACTCAGGCACCGCAGCAAGGGCGCCGTCCAAGAGGTATTCGATCGCTACAGCATCCTTGCTGCGGTTCACGTCGATCTGTGCAGTCCACTGGCCTGGCTGGTAGCGAGCAAGCATCGAAAGCGCGTAGAGCACCGCCCACCAGGCCAACAGAGGGTGGAGCACGCGGTCGTCACCGCCGAATCGCGCGTGGATCACTCGGGTGGAGTCTGAGAGGCTGCGCCCCTTCCACGGGGCGATGTCCTCGAACCTACGCTTGGCGGCCTCCTCTCCACCTACCACATCCCATACCAGGCGGCAGCCGATCGTGCCTTGCATCGAATCCCAGCTATCCGGCCCACTATCCGGGATGGCGCCAATCGACCGGAAGCGGTACCCCGTCAACGACGGGTAGTCGGCGAGCCACGCACGTACAGCCTGCTCACGGTCCTGCGGGCTCGCGTGGTCTTGAAGGTTTCCGGGCAAGCCGGACACCATCGCCTGCAAGGTGTTCGCGTCTCCTTGTATCTCTCTATTGACTGAGAGCTGCGGACGCGTTGTCGACTGCAAAGGCCAGAGGCTTACTTCCAAGATGGATGCCCACACGTCCGCGAGACGGGCTTCGTCAGGCAGTGATCGTGACCCGAGTATCGCCGCAATTTGAGTGAACGACTGCGTTCCGGCTGCGCCCTTGTCTTTGACGGTGACCGAGCCTAGGTCTGGCTGGTCCATCTGAGCGGCGGCGATTCCATGGCCGTTCAGCCGGCATTTGTCGGCAGGCACGGGTGCACACGCTGCGATGGCCCTGCCTGCCTGGCTCAGGCCGTAGAAGAGGACGAGGGGCCTGGAAGCCGGTCCAACCGAGGCAGCTGCGGTGAAGAGTTGCTCCGACTGCTCCAGTGCTGCGCTGAACAGCTTCTGGCGCGGGCCTTTGCCCGCATACCCTGGCGGCTCTGGGCGGAGCTCTCGTAGGGCCCTCCATACTGCCGCTGTCGCGGGATACGTCTGATCACGGTACGTGGGATACGGCCTGCGAACCATTGCCTCATCTTGCCAGTGCAGAGCACACCGCCGTGGCGATACCTCCAGCGGGCGGCGGATTTAAGGAACGTAGCCCGGAGCTGACCACCACTTTAGGAGAGAGGCGGGGTGATCTCGGTCCTGAGCTGCGGCTTCGTCGGCTGAGGCAGCGGGCGGCTATTCGACCGCAGGACACCGGCGTTGACCGTGGCTGACCCCTGCATCTGGCACGGTTGTGGCACGAACCTCAGCCGACGACAGTCAGCCACGACGGCGGGTGCGCCGACCGATCAGGCGCGCGTGTGCCTCGCTGCACCCCCACCGGCCTCCACCACGCTGCCAGTGCCGTCGACCAGAGAAAGTTACGACGGCTGACACGTACTGACGGCGCCTGAGCCCTCAACTTGGGAAAGCTGCGGGCATTTGCAGCTTGTCTGGACGCTGATTTGCATGAACGGATACGGCGTGACCTCGATAGGCCCACCTGATTTCCCATAGCTCCCCGCTGGTCCCCGTTTGATCTGGCGCGCTTGTGGTGTAATTGTGCAGTAGGCATGGCGGGATGGCAGGGAAGAGGATAGATCACTGCATTTTCTGGCCTCCAGTCCCAAATTCAGGAAAGAGGCGCCCAGCAAGGAGCCCATGAATTGACCGTCCAGAGATTGGATGGACGTCAGACCCGCGGCGCTGGGGGATCATGAAGAAATTCTCATAATGGCCGTCGCTAGCAACGGCGCCTTCGACAATAAAAGGCTTAGCGGCTGGCGCTTGTGGCGGCACATAGAGGAACAAGATGCTCCCCCTCGCCGCTTGCGCGTTTTCTACCTTCAGGCCCGAAATGGGCGGATAGATACGCTGATCAATTGCCTTTCGGTATCGCTCTGCAATTTTCGGTTGAATCGCCATTGGGGTGATCCTTTGGATCACGTCTCCGGTTCCCTTATCTTTGGTGCGGGCTCCAATGACAAGCAGTCCTCCATCCGGAGCGTTGGCGAACTGTGCCACATCTTTTGCGAGCTCGATGCGTTCTGAGTGGACGCTCAAGTCGTACGGCTGCGACTTGACCTCAAGCCACTCACTCTCCCGGAGTCCAATCAAAAGCTCGGGTACGCCACCTTGCAGAGCGCGCAACGCAGTTTGCAAATCGACTACACGCCTTGGAGTATCCACATCTACAAGCCGAGCCAATGCATCAAAGCAGTCGAATAGAGCCTGGAAAGTCATTTCGAGGTTGCTGAATTCGCACTCAAGTCCCCAAAAGTTTCCATACGAATAGTCCTGTGAGTAATCTGTGGAAACTTCGGTTGCGAAATTTCTTAATACGATTTCTTTAGCCAGTTCTTCGGTTGCCTCTGGCGGTCGCCCTGCCATGCACTCGATCTCAACGCTCACCTTCACTGGGCTCTCTTTGGGCACTTCGAAAACCAGGCAGCTCCAGCGGTATTCTGAATCGCTAAAGGTGGCTAGATATAGCGAATCCCTTTCGTGCTTCTCTCTGCGGGCCTTGTCGGCGGAAAATAGGAAGTCGATAGCCTTAAACTGGGCGATCTCGTTGGGCTTGGGCTCAAATTCTGATCCACCTCGCAGTGTAAATCTAGAGGACTTGGAATCCTCCAGAAGGAGCTGGTTCCCGTCTTTCGATAGCTTAAGTTCGTACCCCATGGCTTATATGTTCGCAGGCGTGCGGGTCTTGCTCTACCACTTTTGGAAGGTCGGTGGAAGCGGCTTTGGGTGAGAGCTGCTTCGGCACGAGTGATCATGGCCGCGTAAAGCTGCGACCCGACCGCCCCAGCCGCGACGTACCTGTGTGTTAGGCAGCTGTTGCTGTGCGCGGCACGGGCGCCGGCCGGGCTGGAGCGGGACGAAGGCAGGAGCGCAGGCCCGGCCGGGGGCCGTGCCGCGTGCGGTGAGCGGAGCGAGCCGCCTTGAACCAGTAGAGAAAGTTGTAACTCACCCGGCGGTGTGGGGGTGGAACTGGTGGGCGCACGGTGGGAGTTCGGCCGCTTGCCGGTGGGCCAGGGAGAGGAAGACGACGGGTCGGATCGTCCACGTGATGCGTGTGTCCGCGTGAGTGATGGACACTGCACAGGCTTCGCGCTTCAGCAAGGCTCGCCTCGTGTCGATACGCCGGTCACGGGGCAAGGCGCTGGCCTGCTGGGAGGCGTCGGCGTCAAGGCCGGTAGAGATGGTGCGGAGGATCGTCGACACCCACCGGTCCGCCTCGGCCTCCGTGTACGCGTCGTAGGACCCCACAAGCCTCACCGGGCCTTCCCCGCCGAAATTCCGCGTCGTGCACTCACACCAGAACCCCGGCCTGCTCCCACCGCTCAGCACGGATGCTCCTTCAACGGTCCGCCGGCATACAGCTCCGCCGTGATCGTGTGGCCGTGGTCGCTCTTACGGACGACGACCCGATGGGCGATCGCACTGACCATCCCCAGCCCACGCCCGTGCTCGGCGTCCTGCTCCTGGCGCTCGACCTTCGGCGCCGTCTCCGTCCCGCCGTGGTCGGTCACGGACAGGGCGACGACCTGAGGCGACACCGCGAGAGCCAGATGGAAACTCCCGGCCTCCAGTCCGCTGGCCGTATGCAGGACCGCGTTCGCGCTCAGCTCGCTGACGATCAACTCGGCATCGTCGACAAACGGTGATCCGCGCAGAATGTCCCGCGTCCACCGCCGAGCCCGACTCACCTCTTCCGGAAAACCTGGGCAACTGAGCCCCCAGACTCGGACCTGACTCATATACTCATGCATACAAGTTCCTTCCTGCTGGTAGGCCGCCATGTGCAGCGGGTCAGCGCTAGACGAGTCTCACGCCGTCATGGGCGCGAACGGCAGGCGGAGGCACCGAGTCCAACGCGTCCAGAACACGGATCGCGTACGCCTCGTCGGCGAGTCCGGAGACTTCCTCACGGGTGGCCCACCGCAGTGCGCGGATCTCACTCCCGGTCGTAGGGGTACCGTCAGCCGCCTCGCACCGGAACACCAGCGAGACGATCAGCCCGGTCATGTTCTTGTAGACGCCAGTCAGCGTCGCGGGAAGAGCGATCTTGATGCCGGTCTCTTCGAGAACCTCGCGTTGCAGGGCCTCGGGGATGGTCTCCTCGCGTTCGAGGACGCCCCCCGGCGGCTCCCACTTCCCGTTGTCCCGCCGCTGTATCAGGAGAGCCCGGCCCTGGTCGTCGACAACGACCCCGGCCACGCTCACGGAGTGCGGACGTTCGGTGCTCACGTACCTCGACCCTCTCGGCTGACTAGGCCCTCCACGGTAGCGACACTGCCCGCACGCTCGTCTAGATATCTAAAGGAGTACATATGAGCCCTTCCCTCCCCTCGGGCCTCCTCGGCACCCTCGATCCGACGAGCGATCGCGCAGTCTTCCGGCAGATCGCCGACCAACTTCGCGAGGCCATCGACCGTGGCCGCTTCAACGAGGGCGAGAAACTCCCCTCGGAAGCCGAGCTGGTCGACCACTACGGCGTCTCCCGCATGACCGTCCGCAACTCCTTCTCGATCCTCCAGGGTGAGGGCCTGGTCCATGCGGAACACGGCAAGGGCGTCTTCGTCCGTCCCCGCCCGCCGGTACGGCGCTTGGCCTCCGACCGCTTCACCCGCCGCCACCGCGAACAGGGAAAGGCGGCCCTCATCGTCGAAGCGGACACGGTCGGCAGCCACCCCCAGGTCGACAGCCTCGAAGTGAAGGAGGTCAAGGCCAGCCCGGACATCTCGGCCCGCCTCGGCTCCGTACGTCGCGTGCTCTCCCGCTACCGCCGCTACCTCCTCGACGGCCGCCCGGTCGAGTTCGCCACGTCATACCTCCCCCTGGACATCGCTCGCGGCACGCAGATCGCTGAACCCAACCCTGGCCCTGGCGGCATCTACGCCCGCCTCGAAGACCTCGGTCACCGCCTGGACCACTTCGACGAAGAGATCCGTTCCCGCATGCCCACACCCACCGAGGTCAAGACCCTCAACCTCGCGGCCGGCGTCCCGGTGTTCCACCTGATCCGCACCGCGTACGACACCGAGGGCCGTGCGGTGGAGGTCTGCGACACGGTCATGCCTGCCGACGCGTACGTCCTGTCGTACCAACTCCCGGCCACGTGACGACATGACCCGTGGTGGTGCGCGGGGACGTTCCTCCGCTCGCGGTGATGAGAGCAACTGTGATCAGGATGAAGACGGTGGCAAGAGTGATACCAAAGGGGTCGCACCTCTTCACGTCCTGGGCGGAGGCGCTCGGGGCTTCCGTGATTCAGCCGGGTACGTTTCAGGTACTACGGGTATGACAAAGGCCCGGCATCAATGTGACACCGGGCCTTCGTGGTTGTACCCGTGTAATACCTCAGGCGTCGAGGACCTGCCCCGAGCGCTTCACCACCGGCGGCTCAACGGACCAGGGGAAGTTGATCCAGTCGTCCGTGCGCTTCCAGACGTAGTCGCACTTCACGAGGGAGTGGGACTTCTCGTAGATGACGGCGCTGCGGACCTCGGCGACCGTGTCGAGGCAGAAGTCGTGGACCAGTTTGAGGGTCTTGCCGGTGTCGGCCACGTCGTCCGTGATCAGGACCTTCTTGTCGGAGAAGTCGATCACGTTCGGGACGGGGGCCAGCATGACCGGCATTTCGAGGGTCGTTCCGACGCCGGTGTAGAACTCGACGTTCACCAGGTGGATGTTCTTGCAGTCCAGCGCGTACGCCAGGCCGCCGGCGACGAAGACTCCGCCGCGGGCGATGGACAGGACGACGTCAGGCTCGTACCCGTCGTCGGCGATGGTCTGCGCGAGTTCGCGGACGGCGGTGCCGAAACGGTCGTAGGTGAGGTTCTCTCGTACGTCGGTCATGGCGCCCGCCTCATACCTGGGTGCGATGGAAGTTACGGAAGGAGCGCGAGGCGGTCGGGCCGCGCTGGCCCTGGTAGCGGGAGCCGTACCGCTCGCTGCCGTACGGGAACTCGGCGGGGGAGGTGAGGCGGAACATGCACAGCTGGCCGATCTTCATGCCCGGCCACAGCTTGATGGGGAGCGTGGCGAGGTTGGAGAGTTCGAGGGTGACGTGGCCGTTGAAACCGGGGTCGATGAAACCCGCGGTGGAGTGGGTGACGAGGCCGAGGCGGCCGAGGGAGGACTTGCCCTCCAGGCGGGAGGCCAGGTCGTCCGGGAGGCCGATCACCTCGTAGGTGGAGGCGAGGACGAACTCCCCCGGGTGGAGGATGAACGGCTCGTCACCCTCAGGTTCTACGAGCCGCGTCAGGTCCGCCTGTTCGACCGAGGGGTCGATGTGGGGGTAGCGGTGGTTCTCGAACACCCGGAAGAACCGGTCGAGTCGTACGTCGATGCTGGACGGCTGCACCATGGATTCGTCGTAGGGGTCGATCCGTACCCGTCCGGCGTCGATCTCGGCCCGGATGTCCTTGTCTGAGAGAAGCACGTCCCGAGGATACGCAAGACGCGCGGAGTCGCCCCAATCGGACGGCTCCACGCGTCGGGGTACTACCCGGGTACTACCTGAGAGCTACCGCTTCTGCGCCACGACCGGTACCGCGCTGCGCAGCCGCGCGCAGCGGGGACATCGGACGAGGCGGCCCGGGCCGAGCCGGTCGGCCTGCTGCATCGGGAACGAGGCGGTGCTGAATACGTGCCCATCGGCACAACGGACGACGGTGC
Organism: Streptomyces acidiscabies; assembly: GCF_020010905.1. Lineage (GTDB taxonomy): Bacteria > Actinomycetota > Actinomycetes > Streptomycetales > Streptomycetaceae > Streptomyces > Streptomyces acidiscabies. Next base: position 217,794 of record NZ_JAGJBY010000001.1, read on the forward strand.
GCTCCATCAAGTCCTGGAATCCCTTCCCCAAGAACCGCGTCACCTCTGGCGGATGCCGTGACGACGGGCGTCACATTACGGGATGAAAGGGACGAGCCTCCAGGCGGCACTCCGCACTTCTCGGCTCCTCTTCCGGGTCTCCACGGTACGCCCCAACTCCCTTGCCACGCACCCGGATCGGGTCTCCTCGCCACCCCTCCACCACCCTGCCTCCGGCGCCAGCCTCCCGCGATGGGGTAGAGTGACGGAGCAGTCGCCCGCCGGATCTTTCCAGGGCGAATTTGTGCGGGTGTAGTTTAGTGGTAGAACATCAGCTTCCCAAGCTGAGAGTGCGAGTTCGATTCTCGTCACCCGCTTCGTTGAAATGGCTCAGGTCTAATGACCTGGGCCTTTTTGTTGTGTGTGTTGGTTTCATCACCTCGTGCCGGAGGTGTGCCAGAAGGCTGCCGGCCGGGGGCCACCGTCGCGCGGGTAACAGTTGGCGCAGTCCTCGTCACTCCGCAGGCCGTGGGAGCCGACCGTTTCCTTGTGGCCGCAGGCCCGGGGTACGGCCCGGCTCATGTGCGGTTCTCCCCGATTCCTCGGTACCGGCTCGTTCTACGGCGCCGGGCTCTCCGCCCACCACGCCGCGATCTGCGTCCGGCACGTGAAGCCGAGCTTGGTCCGGATGTTCTCCACATGGCGGTCGGCGGTACGCGGTGACAGGTTCAGCGTGGCCGCGACCTGGCGGTTGGTCATGCCCTGCGCCACGAGCGCGGCGACCTCCCGTTCTCGGCGGGTCAGGGGGCTCGGCGTGCCCCCGTCCTGCCGCGCGCCCCCGTCCTGCCCGGTGTCGTCCAGCGCGAGGGCGATGGCCCGCGCCGGACTGTCGTGCCGGGCGCCCTCCGCGAAGGCCCTCTCGTACCCGGCCGCGCCCAACGCGGAGACGACCGTTTCCTCGCAGCGCGCACGGTGTCCGCCGAGCGTGCAGACGGGGCTGTCGCCGATGTCCCTGGTCAGGGCGTGTACGGCGCCCAGCAGCCGCGCCGCCCGCTCGTGGTCGCCCCGGGACGCGGTGATCCACGTGAACACCTGGAGGGCCGCCACGGTCCCGGCGTAATCGTTGAAGCCCCGCAGGATCTCCAGCGCGGCGCGCGTCAGGGCCGTACCCTCCTCCCGGTCGCCCCGGGCCCAGAGCACGTAGCCCAGCGCCCACTTCGCGTAGGCCCCGTACAGCCGCTCCCCGGACGCTTCCGCGAGGCGCGTCGCGCGTCTGCCGGTCTCCTCCGCCGCGTGCGGGTTTTCGAGGCAGACCTGTGCGAGCACCATCTGGAACAGCCAGAACAGCCCCTGCGGTCCTTCGCCCGCCGCCTCGTGAGCGGCGAGCGCCTCCTCGTACAGGGGCACGGCCTGCGCCGTCCGGCCCTGGAAGGCCGCCGACGCGGCGCGGTAGCCGAGGATGTACGGCCGGGACGACGGGTCGGCCAGTTCCTCGGCCTCGTCCAGGCGGCGGTCGGCCGTCGCGAAATCTCCTTGCAGGATCGCCACCCAGGCGGCGGCCCACAGCGCGCGGGCCCGGACGGGGGTGGGTTCGGGGGCCGCCGGGAGGAGGCGGTCGAACTGGCGGCGGCCTTCGCCGAGGTATCCGTCGGCGCACCAGTGGAAGCGGAGGGCTGTCGCCAGGCGGAGGGCTTGCTGTGCGTCGGCGGGGTCCGCGGCCTCACACTCCGGCGGGTACGGCTCCGGCTCGCCGGGCCGGGTCGGTACGGGTGGGTGCGCGCTCGCCCCGAAGTCCAGTGCCGCCTGGAAATTGCGGTGCTCGGTACGCATCCGGGCCAGCGCCTCCTCCTGGCCGGGGCCGAACCAGGCGGACGCGGTGCGCTCCGCGAGGGCGAGGAAGAAGGCGCGGTGCCGGCGCAGCAGTGGTCGCTCCTCACCCGACTCGGCGAGCCGGGTCCTGCCGTACGTACGGATGGTTTCCAGCAGCCGGTAGCGGGGTACGCCGTCGCGTTCGCAGGTCAGTACGACGGACTGGGCCACGAGCCGGTCGAGGAGGTCCAGCACCTCGTGCGCCGCGATGCCGTCTCCCGTACCGATGGTTTCGGCGGCGTCCAGGCCGAAGCCGCCGGCAAAGACCGACAACCGGTTCCACAACAGTTGCTCGGCGGGCGTGCAGAGTTCGTAGCTCCACTCGATCATTCCGCGCAGGGTGCGGCGGCGGGGGAGTGTGCTGCGGCAGCCGCCGGTGAGCAGCGCGAAGCGGTCCTCCAGGCGCTCGACGACCTGTTCGACGGTCAGCGTCCGCAGCCGTGACGCGGCCAGTTCGATGGCCAGGGGGAGTCCGTCGAGGGCAGTGCACAGCCGGGTGGCCTGGGCCTGGTCGGTGACGCGGAAGTCCGGGCGGAGGGCGGTGGCTCGCTGCCGCAGCAGTTCGACCGCCTCGTCCGGGATCGAGAGCGGGGGGACGACGAAGACGTTCTCGCCTGTGACGTCCAGTGTCTGGCGGCTGGTCGCGAGGATGCGTAGCTGCGGGCAGGCCGACAGCAGGGTCTTTGCCAGTCCTGCGGACGCGTCGATGACGTGTTCGCAGTTGTCCAGCACGATCAGTGCTCGGTGGTGGGCCAGGTGGTGGGTGAGGCGGTCGAGGGCGGGGGTGGTGGTGCGGTCCGGGATGCGGAGGGCGTTCGCGGTTGCTGCGGGCAGAGTCGACGGGTCTCGTACGGTGGCCAGTTCGACCAGCCAGACTCCGTCCGGGAATGCCTTTCGGGTGGCCGCTGCGGCGGCCAGTGCCAGGCGGGTTTTGCCTGTGCCGCCTGCGCCGGTGAGTGTCACCAGGCGGCCGGCGGTCAGTAGGCGGCGGATCTCGGCCAGCTCGGTGCGTCTGCCGACGAAGCTGTTGAGGGACGTGGGCAGGTTGCCGATGGTGGGGGTCACGCTGCTCACGGCTTACCCTCACGTGATGTCGTATAAATACGACTTGAGGTTAGCAAGGTAGGGGGGTATGGGGGGTGTGATGTTCGTGGCACGTCGCGATGGCGGTGGGGGCTTCTTGTTGTGCTGGTCTCCGCCGCGCGGGTATTAGACGTGTAGTACGTGGGGCTGCGGGGCGCCGGGTCTCTCGTCCGGCTCGTTGGCCTTGTCCAGCCGTCGGTCGGCCGTGTCGGGATCGTCCTACGTCCGGGTCGCGCGGCGCCGAGATCCTCCTCGCGTGCGCTCCCCCGAACGTCGGCCCGATCGTCCGCGGCCGTACGCCGTGATCCGGAGCCGGAGCCGGAGCCGGAGCCGGCATCGGCATCGGCATCGGCATCGGCATCGGCATCGGCATCGGGTTGTCGTACTCGGCACGCAGCCGCGTTGGCGGACGGTTGAGCCGTCTCGGGCGGTCACCGAAGGTCAGCCCCTTCAGTCGAACCCCCAACCCGCCACCACACCGACCGCCAACTCCCCCATATTCACTCGCCGGTTGCCCGCACCCCACGTACCGTCACGCGCTGAAGCCAACCGCGCCGGAACGGAGAAGTGTGAGCGGAAGACGCTACGTCGCCAGGGGCGTACCGGGCGGTTACCGGATCTGGAACAACCGAGGACGCCGATGGTGGGGCGACCTCTACGAGTTGTGCCCCGACGATCTCCTGACGGAGCTCAACGGCAAGGCGGACCCGACGCGGATCGCCGCCTTGATGAAGCGGTACAGGGCGCAGAAGCGGTAGCCAACTGGACTCGGCAGAACCGCAGTTCACCCGAAACGGCTCCAAAACGCCTCTACGGTCACCGACTTGCCGCCCCAAAAGACTCCCCCACCTCCGCCCCTCCCCCAAAACCCCAGGCCCTACTGTGATCCCCGTAACCCACCCCACCCGGGAAAGGATGACCGGCGATGACACCCCTGAACACCGGGGACCCGGAGTCCATAGGCGGGTACACCCTGCTCGAGCGGCTCGGGGCAGGTGGGATGGGGGTCGTGTATCTGGGGGTGTCCGCGTCGGGACGACAGGTCGCGGTGAAGCTCGTGCGCGGGGCATACGCGGAGGAGGATGAGTTCCGCACCCGCTTCCGGCAGGAGATCGCGGCGGCCCGCCGAGTGAGCGGCGCGTTCACCGCGCCGGTCGTGGACGCCGACCCGGACGCGGAGCGCCCATGGATGGCGACCCTGTACGTACCGGGCCTGAATCTCGCCGAAGTCGTCTAGAAAGAAGGCCCGTTGAGGACGCGCGAGGTGCGCGCGCTGGGGCTGGGCCTGACCGAGGCGCTGCGGGACATCCACCGGGTGGGTCTGGTGCACCGGGACCTCAAACCGGGAAACGTCCTCATGACGGAGGACGGCCCGCGCGTCATCGACTTCGGGATCTCGCGGGCGGCCGATCACCAGAGCCTGACCACGACGGGCCGGATGATCGGTACGCCCCCGTTCATGTCTCCGGAGCAGATGGCGTCGCCCCGGGACGTCACCCCGGCCTCGGACGTGTTCTCGCTGGGTTCGCTGCTGGTGTTCGCGGCGGTGGGCGCGGGCCCGTTCGACTCGGACAGCCCGTACATCACGGGGTACCAGGTGGCGTTCGGTACCCCTGACCTCACAGGGGTACCCGGGGAACTCCTGAGTACGATCGAACGCTGCCTGGCCAAGGACCCCGCCGACCGCCCGGAGCTGGCGGACGTACAGCGCATGCTGGAGGCGCTGCCGGAGGACGCACCCGCCGACACGGTCCCCAAGGGCCGCCCGACAAGCGGGAGTTCGCCCACGATCCCGGTGGAGACCTCGACCGGCACGGGCCGCAAGCGCCGTACGAAGCTGCTGCTGGCCGCCCTCGGCACGGTACTGGCCGTCACGGGTACGACGGGTGTCTTCCTGGCGAGCCGGGACCCCGAAGGCACAGCGGCGAGTACTAGTACCACCCCTACCCCAGAGCTACCCGCCGGCTGGCACCCATGGCAGGTAGCTCTGAGGTACGAGGTGAAAGGCATCCCTCTTGAGTACGACACCCCGGCGTGCGTGACGGAGAGCGGCGCCCTCTACTGCGGGGGTACGGGGTTCACGACCGCCAGGGTCGACGCGGCGTCCGGCAAGGTCGCGTGGCGGACCGGAACCCGTCCGCAGGCGGCGGGCCCGATCGGCGTACGCGGCGGGATCGTCTACGCCTACGAGCATCCGGAGGACCGGACCAGGCACGTGGTGGCGCTCGACTCCCGTACGGGGAAGGCGCGTTGGCGGCGTGACATCAACACGGCCGAGAGGGCGGTGCTGTACGACGGCGGGTTGTTGACCCTGTCCCCGGACGCCTCGGAGCTGGTGGCGTACGGCCCTACGGGCGCGGAGTTGTGGCGGGCGCCGTCGCTGGACGATTACTGCACCCCGGCGGCGCTGGGCGGCGTGCCGTACGCCCTGTGCGAGCAGGGAACCGACCCCGGGCAGGCGCCGGTCGAGCTGATGCGGGCCGAGGCCGGCAGCCTGTCCACGACCGCCACCCTGCCGAAGAAGGCGGTGGCGCTCGGCGCGGTCGGCGGACAGCCCCTGTTCCTCGCGCCGCAGACCGCCGAGGACGTGTACGAGTCCGGGTACGAGCGTCCGTACGACGCGCTGCTGCGGGTGGACCCGGCGACCGGGCACGTCACCCGCGTCCCGCTGGCCCGCGCGCTGACCGGTACGGCGACCCTGATCGGCGGCGTCGTCTACTTCGTCCGGGCCGACGGGACGGTCACGGCAGTGTCGGCGGCCGACGGGAAGCAGCTCTGGCAGCGGGCGACGGACGTGGAGAGCCTGTCCGCGCCGGTGGTGTCGACGAGGTACGGGAGGGTGTACTTCGCCAACCGCTACGGGCGGTTGCTGGCGCTCGACAGCCGTACGGGGGCGGAGGTATGGGCTACCTCAGCGCTACCGGACCCCGGGGACAAGGTGCAGGGGTATCCCCCTCAGGTACTACTCGTCGACGACGCGATCGTGGGGACGGCGGGGGACACGGCGTTCTCGCGGGGGCCGGACGGGCGGGGCTGACCGAGCGGGGGTGCTTCCCGCACGCCGAGTCGATCGCGCGGCCCCCGTTCCCTTATGTCCCCGAACTCCCCCGGAAATGTCCGTGATCCGTAACGGAGGGAGCCGCCGGGCGCCGGACTCCGTCATGCCAGGTGGTTGCGGGGAGACACCGGCGAGGAAAGCGGGGCGGACATGGCGCGGCACAACGGTGGGCGGGGCTGGTACGGCAAGATGATCGGGGCCGCGCTCGGCGTGACGCTGCTGGCGGCCGGCACGGCGGCGTGGACGGCGCAGGCGGGCCCGGCGACGAACGGGGCGTCGGGGTCGGCGGGTTCGGCGCCGAAGGCGAGCGCGCCGGCGTCACCGGGCAGCCGGGCCAAGGCAGTTGACGTCACCATCGTGCACGCGTCGGACGCGGGCCCGCGCGGCGTGAACATCACCATCGACGACGGCCCCGACCCGGTGTGGACGCCCCAAATGCTGGACATATTGCGCGAGTTCGGCGTGAAGGCGACGTTCTGCATGGTGGGGACGCAGGCGCAGGCGCACCCCGACATGGTGAAGAAGGTCGTCGCCGCCGGACACCGGCTGTGCGACCACACCGTCTCGCACGACACCGGCATGGACAAGAAGTCCGAGGCGTACCAGTCGCAGCAGATAGTCGACGCCGAGCGCATGATCACCGAGGCGTCGGGGGGTGTGCGGCCGATGTACTACCGGGCGCCGGGCGGCGCGTTCACGCCGTACAGCCGCAAGCTCGCCGCCTCGCACGGCATGCGCCCGCTGGGCTGGAACGTCGACACGAAGGACTTCGAGCGCCCCGGCACGGACGCCATAGTCGCCACGGTGGAACGGGAGTTGCCGAACGGGCCGACGCTGCTCTTCCACGACGCTGGCGGGGACCGGTCGCAGACGGTGGCGGCGCTGCGACGGGTGCTGCCGCGCCTCAAGGCGGAGGGGTACGTGTTCGGGTTCCCGGTGCGGTAAAGGCAGATCAGGGGTTCACGGAGAGGACCTCTCCCAACTCCGCTTCCCCGTAGAACCACTTGGCGTCGGACTGGTTCAACGCGAGCCAGCCGTCGGCTTTTTCGTACGTGCCGATGCCTTCCGTGTTGTAGGAGTCGGACGCGCCGATGAAGACGGGCCGCCCGTCGGCGTCGAGGAGTTCGACCGCGGAGGAGATGACCGCGTTGTAGCGGGTGCCGTCGGTGGTGTTGGTGACGGTCACCGTCTTGGTGCCGGGTTTCTCGCCGACCGTCAACGGGCCTTTGAGCGTGGGTGAGTTGTCGAAGCCCGAGGCCAGTTCCATGCGTCTGCCGCCGATGGTGAGGGTGCGGCCGGTGAGGTCGACGGTGCCGGTGGTGGGGGCGGGCGCATCCGAACTCGCGGGCGAGGGCGAGGTGGTGGGGGCGGGGCCGGTCGTCCGGCTCACGGCCGGGGGGTGGTTGCGGGGAGCGGGGTCGTCGGCGCCCCGGGTCAGGCCAACGACCAGCAGGGCGACGGCTGATGCGGTCGCGCCCAGAGCAACTGCCGTACGGCGCCTGGACCGTCGTACCGCGCGGGCGCGGATCTCCGGGCCGGTCAGCGGGGGCGGCGTCTCGTGGGCGGACGCCAACTCGTGGAGTGCGTGGGTGAGTTCATCCGACACGGCCGTTCTCCTTCCTGGCCGTACCGCCCCGCGCATCGTCCCGCGCCTCGTCCCGTGCGTCGTCCACCGCGAGGTGCTTCGCGAGGGTCGCGCGGCCCCGGGAGAGTCTGGCCTTGACCGTGCCCACCGGCGCGCCCGTCTCGGAGGCTACCTGCTCGACGCTCAGGTCGCACAGGTGGTGCAGGACGATCGCCATCCGCTGGGGCGTGGGGAGTTGGCGCAGCGCGGCGACCAGCACGGTGCGGTCGGGACCGGGGCCCGGCGCGGTCTCGGGCGGCGGGGTGCGGCGCACCAGCTCCAGCCAGCGGCGCGCCCGGCGCCAGCGGCTGATCGCGAGGCGCATCGCGACCGTGCGGACCCACGCCTCCGGCGCCTCGTCGGCGAGGAAGTCCCGGCGGCGGTTCCAGGCGCGTACGAACGCCTCCTGGACGACGTCCTGCGCCTCCCCGTGGTCCCCGGTGAACGCCGTGAGCTGGCCGGTCAGCCGGGGGAACGCGGTCGCGTAGAACGCGTCGAACTCGTCCTCGGTCATGCCCCCGCCGGAAGTCTGGAAGTGCCGTGCAACCTGACCGTCCTCGCCGTGCGTACAGGTCCCGTAGATCGCGTACATCGAAACACAACCCAACGGGAAGACAGCGCACGCCAGTTCACGGCTCCCCGCGCTGCCCCGCATCCGAGAAGGAACCGAACGATGAACAGGCAATCCTTGCCGAAGTCCCGTGCTCTCAGCCTCCGTTGGTACGCGGGGCTCTTCTCCGTGGCCCTCTCCCTCGCGATGGCCCTCGTCAGCGCCTCCCCCGCGTCCGCCGCCATCGGCACCAACCTGCTGCGCAACTGGGAGACCGGGCGCTGCCTCGACAGCAACGGCAACGGCGACGTCTACACCCTGCCCTGTCAGCCGGGGAACGCCTACCAGACCTGGACCGTCGACCTCTACCGCCACAGCGACTACGACGAAGTCACCTTCCGCAACAACGCGACCGGCCGCTGCCTCTACTGGGCCGACGGCAGCGTCCGCACCGCCCCCTGCACCTCCTCCGGCGACTGGGGCCACAACCTCAGCATCTGGCGTGCCGTGGGCTCCGGTTGGGACAACGTCCAGCTCACCGACGCGGGCGGCGGCAGCTGCCTCGACAGCAACAGGGCAGGAAACGCCTACATGTTGGGGTGCAACGGGGGCGGGTTCCAGAGGTGGAGGCTGGGCTTCTGAGCCCGGATTCCATCGGGGCGCGGCGGGTCAACAGAGGGTGGCCTGCCGCGCCCGGGGGTGCGGCTCTACCAGCGCAGGCCGATGGTCGAGACGCGGTCGAGGAGCAGGGCCGACAAGGTGCGGTGGTCCTGCGCCGAGGGGTGCCAGTCGCAGGCCAGGAGGTCCAAGGGGGCGTCGCCGTAGTACCAGTGGTGGACGCGGGGGTCACCCTGGGTATGACGGGTACGGGTGATGCGTTCGACGGTCTCACGGTAGGGGGCGGTGGAGACCTGGGTGGAGCTGAGGAGGAGGTGGGGGTGGAGGCCGTAGCGGGTCCGGAGCTTGTCCAGGAAGCCGTGGTAGGCGGTTTCGAACGCCGTCACCAGCTCGTCCTGCGTCGTCCAGGGCTCGCCAGGGTGGAGAGGGGTGGAGAAGTCGTTGATGCCGAGACCTACGACGATGAGCTGCGGGCGCCAGCTCGGCGGCCGGTGCCAGATGTCGCCGTCGACGTTCAGCAACGCCCGGTCGTAGTACGTCCGGTAGTCCGTGCCGGGGCTGGTACCGGCGTAGTTGCGGACCATGCCCCGGCCCGAGAAGGCGTTGATCTGGTAGTCCGCGTCGAGCGCTCTGGCGGTCAGCGCCCCGAAGGACAGGTCGGCGTTCGTGTTCCGGTCCACGCCCCCGACGGCCGAGCAGTCACGCACGCCGGAGACATCGCCGTACCCGGCGGTGAAGGAGTCCCCGATGTACTCGATCTGCCGGCGCCGGGCACTCGGCGCCGGCAGGATCGCACCACCGCGCACGGCCACGAAACCCCCGAACTTCCCTATAGACCAAGGGCTTTCGGTCCGCTTGACGAGTCGCACGCGGTGTACGGCGTCGGCGAGACCGCCGATCCGGGCGGTGGTCCGGCCCGGTGTCACCAGGGTCGTCACGGTCACGCCGTCGATCTGTACGTCGTAGTCGTTGACGGAGTCGTCGAGCACGACGCCCACTCCGGTCCCCTTGAAGCGGGCCTCGAAGTAGACGCCGGGCCAGGTGAATTGGACGAACCCGTCGGCGCCCGGCACGGTCCGGCCCACCGTGTGGAACCGGGTCGTGGCGGCGGTCGCCTGTGCGGGGGTGGCGACGACGGCCACCGTCCCCGCGAGGGTCGCGGCCATCAACGTCCGGCGGGACAAGGGGCGTTGGGATCCAGAAGGCATGTGATCGTCCTCGTCGACGAGTCGGATGCGGGAGCGCTCCCACAAGGGCCCTGTTCAAGGTGACCGCGTCGGATCGGGGCGTCAATGCCTGCGTCGACTGCTTCGCGTCATGTGTCAGGGGCCCGGCGAGCCGAGCCGTATCGGTGATCGTCGGTCCCCGCATGGCGGGTCAGCCCGCCAACACCCCTTCGGTGACGAGGACTTGAGTCGCCGCCGCGACGCCCGTCCACACGTGGGCGCGCCAGCCGTGCTCGCGTGCCGACTCGACGTTCACGGGACGGTCGTCGAAGAAGATCACGTCGGACGGCGGGCGCCCGAAGTGCCGGTCGGCGCTGCGGTAGACCTGGGGGTCCGGTTTCATGAGCCCGAGGTCGCAGGAGAAGACGAGCGTCTCGAACCGCGCGCTCCACGCGGCCTGCCGGACGGCCGTCGCCAGGGACGCGGGCGCGTTGGACAGCACCCCGAGGGGGGTTCCCCGCCGGGCGATCCGGTCCAGGAGGTGCGCCGAGTCGTCGGCGAGCACGGCCCAGGCGGCGGTGTCGATCCGGTCCAGCCGCGCGATCCACTCGGCGTCGAACGTCCGGCCCAGGGCCTCGCCGATCAGACTCCAGTACTGGGTGGGGGTCCCTCCGAGGTCGTACGGGTCCCGGTGGGCCCAGTAGAGGGCGGCGAACTCCGCCTCGGGGAGGTCCAGCGCCTCGGCGAGTGCGGTGAGGGCCTGTCCGGAGGGGGCCAGGACGCCGCCGAGGTCCCAGACGACGAGGGGGGTGTGCGGGGGAGAGCTTCGGGGACGTTCCACGTGCGGATGATAGTGACGGGCGGGAAACGCGGGGTGCTCGCCGGAGGAGGTAGCTCCGGAGAAGTAGCCCCAAGGAGGTAGCTCCGGAGAGGTAGCCCTGGAGAGGTAGCCCTAGGAAGTCGGCCAGACCGTGAGGTCCCCCATCAGGAAGTTGACCCCGCTGTCGGGCAGGTAGGTCGACTTGATCTGGATCACGAGCATGCCGATGGCCCCGGAACGGTGCTTGACGCAGATCCGGCTCCCCTCCGCCACGACGACGAGCGACAGCTCGCTGCCGCGAGTGCTGGCCCCCGCGAGGTAAGTACGGCACTCCTCATAGGAATTGGTCGGCTTGGCCGGGAGATAGCTCATCGCGCTGGTGCTGCTCCGCAAGGTGCAACTGGAGTTGCCGCAGACGAGCCGGACATCCCCTTTACGGTCGTCGCGTTGGCCCTGCGCGTCGAGGCTGATCGAGTTCTTCTCGTCCAGCCTCACCAGGGGATGCGCGACCGCTTCCGGCGGGCCGGAGGAGGGCTGGTCGGCCGATCCCGCCGCCTTGCCACCGGCGGCCCCTTCCGGGAGGCCCTTCTCCGACACTTCTTTCCCCGAGGCCGACGGCGACGGCGCGGCCGAGGAGGAGGCACCGGCCCTGTCGCGGTTCAGTTCCGAGATCTCCGAGCCCAGCCACGCCAGCGCCGCCAGGAGCGGAACGGCCATCAGCGCGCCGACGCCCGCGATCAGCCGTGTACGGCGCCGCCCTGCCCGTAGTACCTCGGAGGGATGTAGTACCTCCGGGGGAGGCGCCCACGGGCTGGTGGCCGACAGCGTGGGAACGACCGGGGATACCGGCTCGGGCGCCGGCACCGGCGGCCCCACGACCTCGCGCCATACCTCCGGTCCCCCGGAGGTATCAGCCTCGGGCCCCAACTCCCGCCGGCACCACGCGACGACCTCCGCCGGGGTGGCCCGCTCCGCCGGGTCGGCCGCCAGGCACCGCGCGAGGATCGGCCGGAGCTGTCCGGGCAGCGCCGACAGGTCGGGTTCGGAGTTCACGATCCGGTACATCACGTTGAGCGCGGTACCGCTGCCGTACAACGGCTCCCCCAGCACGGCGAACGCCACGGTCTGGCCGAGGGAGAACACGTCGGCCGCCGGGGTGATCTCACCGGCGGACGCCTGTTCCGGGGCCATGAACTGCGGTGTGCCGATGGTGGCGCCCTGCGTGGTGTGCACGGTGCTGTCGGGGGCCGTCGATATCCCGAAGTCGATGACCCGGGGCCCGTCGGAGGCGAGCAGCACGTTGGACGGCTTCAAGTCCCGGTGCACGACGCCGACTTCGTGGATGGCCTGGAGCGCCTCGGCGACCCCGGCCATCAGCCACAGCACCGCCGACACCGGCAACGCCCCGCGCCGGGCGACGAGTTGGGACAGCGACGGCCCGGGTACGTAGAGCGTGGCGAGCCAGGGCGGTACGCCGTCCGCGTCGGCGTCGACCAACTCCGCGGTGTACGCGCCCTGTACGCGCCGAGCGGCCTTCACCTCCCGGTGGAACCGCTTCCTGAAAACCGGGTCGTCGGCCAGCTCCGGCCGCACGACCTTGACGGCCACGGCCCGGCCGCCCCGCGTGTACGCCAGATAGACCCGCCCCATCCCCCCGGCGCCCAGCCGCGCCACCAGCCGGTATCCGCCCGCCACTTGAGGGTCGTCCCACTGGAGCGCCTCGAACCCACCGCCCTCGTTCCCCAAGGCCGTTCTTCCCCCCTGCTGTTCGAACGATCAACAGGAGCCTAAGGGGCGGATGACGTCGGCGGGGTCCAGGGGGCTGCCGAACCAGCCGCTCGCACGCCCGGAGGCCGGGAAAGGGCGTTCCCCTTCCCGGCCTCGGTGACCCCCTACTGAGGTACTACGGAGTGACCGCGTCCGACGGTGTACCGGCCTGCGGTACGAAGGCCAGCGCGTCCCAGGCGATCGCCGCGTCGCCCGTGCCGTCGGCCGTGGCCGAGCCGAGGGAGACGCTGGGGGTACCCCGGAAGTCGTACGACCCCAGGGAGAGCCAGGTGTTCTTGCCGCCGGTGTCCTGCGAGACCGTCTTCTCCAGGACCGTGCCGTCACCGAGGTCGATGCGGTAGGTCGCCGAGGGGGTGTCGGCCTGGTGGTCGGGCAGGTGGACCATGACCCGGGCCCAGCCCTTGAGGGTGCGGTCGGGGGTCCAGGTGCCGGTGACGACCGAGTCCGTGAAGGTCGGCACCCGGGTGTGGGTGAGCCAGAAGTGCCCGCCGAACCCGGCCCCGAGCTGATGGAAGTCGATCTTCGAGGGGTAGACCGTCGTCCCGTTCTGCACGGCCGAGCCGAAGGTGAACGTCAGCGTGCCTCGGCTGACCCAATTCCGCTGCCCCGCACAGGGGTTGGTGGACCCGACGCGGAACTTCACGGTGTTCGGGACGTCGTCGACGATCAGTGCGTTCGGCGGCAGGGTGGAGGTGCAGGCCGCCGGGTGGACGGGCGTGACCTTCGGCTCCGGGTCGGTCGTCTCATACTTGAGTACCTCGGTACCACAGGTCTTCGCGCAGTCGGTCCAGGTCACCGGCTTGTTCCACCAGCACTTGAAGTCGTCGCGCTGGCAGGGTCCCACCGGCTGGGTGGAGCCGGGCACCTGGTGCGGTTTGCCGGTGTCGCAGTCGTTGCCGTCCGGGGTGCAGAACGTGTCGTGCGGCGGCTGCGCGTCCGGCGCGTTGCCGGTCGGCCACGAGCCGACGGTGAACGCGGGGGCGGGCTTGCCGGTCTCCGGGTCGTTCTTCTGCAGGGAGTACGCCGCCCAGCCCATCACCCTTTCGGGGTAGGTCCACAGGTTGGGGGTACGCGAGTCCCCGTACCCGGAGGAGAGGAACATCTTCCGGTCCGCCGGGTAGAGGCCGTTGGCCGGGTTGTTGAACCAGCCGACGCCCCAGGGTGCCGAACTGTCCGTCGTACTGGGCAGGTTGAAGCCGCTGTTGTACGCCCAGAGCGCGAACCACCAGTTCTCCAGGTACTGCGGGTCGCCGCCGTTGGCGAGTACGCCCTTGTCGTGGAGCTGGTTCCACTTGTCCTGGAGGATGCGCAGCCCGGCCGCGATGTTCGCCGCGTAGTCGACGGTGATCGCCTTCTGCTGCTCGGCGGTGTAGTCGGTCTGCGTCTTCGCCATGCCGCTGGTGACCTGCGCGATGCCGTAACCGCAGTCCGCACCGGCCCAGTTGATGGTGTGGACGCTGCCGGCGTTGCCGTAGTAACCGCCCTGCGTGAAGTTGCCGCTCTCCCCCGCGGACGCCCTCGGCGTCGCCTGCACCAGGTTGGACTCCTGCGCGAGGACGCCGAGCATGATCTGCGCGGGAACCCGTCCGCCGCCCTTGAGCTGGAGCGGCGGGAACATGCCCTGCGGGGTGTACGACGCGAGGTCGGTGCCGTTCCAGCCCTTGCGGCGCCGCACGTCGAGCTTGCCCTGGACGGCGAGGTCGGTGGCCCACTCGGCCATCGCCGGGGAGGGCTGGAGGGACTGGAGGCCCGGGTCGTTGCGGGTGACCGCGCAGGCGCGGTCGGGGTCGGTCGTGGTGTGGGCGGGGTCGTCGGCCGGGGGCTGTACGCCGGACTCGGTGCCCACGGGCTCCGTGCGGACGCTGTCGGTGTGCACACCGGCGTCCGAACTCGCCTTGCCCGCACCGGACTTGCCGCCGCCGAGCGCCGGTGACCGTGCCAGCCCCTGCGCCGTCTCGAGCGCGTCGGGCTGCACGCGGAACGCGAAGTCGGCGCCGGTGCCGGTCGCGAGGGCGTCGATGCCGACAGGCTGCGCAGTCCCGGCGTCCGCGACCGCACCCGGTTTGGCACCCGCCGCTTCCGTGCCGCTGCCGACGCCGGTCAGGGCGAGGGCGCCCTTCGTGGACACCTCGGCGAAGGCGGGTACGCCGTCCAGGGTCCGCCAACTCTTCGGCAGATCGGCGTTCTTGAGCTTCTCTCCGGCGTCGGCGCCGGTGACGAAGACCTGTCCGCCGGTCCCGTGCACCGCGAGGCTGCCGAGCGCGCCCGAACCGAGCACGTGGTCGGTTCCGTCGGCCGTCACCCGGCGGACCTGAACTGCCGTGTCCCCGGAGGGCACTTGGTAGGCGAGACCGGTCTGTGCGTCCGGCACGAGCCGGAACGGCCTGCCGCCGGCCCGGGTGAGCGTACGGACGTCGCCCTTGCCGTTCACGGAGACGACAGAGTCGCCGGACGAGGCGGCGATCCCGTTCCCGAAGGGCACGGCCGAGGTCAACTGCCCTGCCACGGACTGCTGTCGGATGATCCTGCCCTGTCCGGCGTCGACGGTCAGCAGTCGGGTGTCGTCGCCCTGCGGCCGGGTCAGTACGGCCTGTTCGCCGTCGCCGCAGCCGGGGTTGAAGTAGGCGAGGGAGACCAGTTCGGGAAGCTTGGTCACCGCGCCGTCGGTCAGGTCGACCACGGCGGCGAACGCGCCTTCCTGGAAGCCCTGTTGGTCGTTGGCTGCCTGGCGGGGCGCGTAGACGACGACCGCCTTGTCGCCCGAACCGGTCACGCAGGTCTGCCCGATCCACTGGTCGGTGTCGACGCCGGGCTCGGAGAGGGTGGCGGCGGTACGCCAGGCGTAGGCGTGCGCGGAGTCGGCGACGAGGACGTGGAAGCCGGTCGCGTCGCCGTCGTAGGTCACCATCCGGTCCCCCGACTTCCGCCAGTTCGACGGGAGTTGGGACGTGTCGGTGACGCGGTCCGGCGGGGCGGCGCCGTCGGGCGACGACGGTCCGCTCAGTGTCGCCGAGGCGAGGGGGGCGACGATCGCCGTGGCGAGCACGGACATCACCCCGGCCGCCGCCATCCGCCCCCGCCTGCTTTTCGGCACCCGCCAGCGGTGCCTTCCTCCTGTGTTCTCACGAAAGACGCGCAAGGGTATTCCGTTTCCGTCCAGATGCGTCGCGCGCATCGGCGAAGGTCTGGTGGCCGCACAGCACTTGGGCCGGGGCCGATGAAACGGAAGTTATCAGTCCACTATGACCGGATCGGGCCGGCGATCGCTGTACCGATCGGTATCCACGAAACATCCACGCGCCGGAAGGAATCCGCCCGGAAACCCTGAACAAGCCGTATACCTAAGCCCCTTGCACCGGTTCACCCCTCGAAGCGGTACCCCATCCCCGGCTCGGTGATCAGGAAGCGGGGGTGGGACGGGTCCGTCTCCAGTTTCCGGCGGAGCTGCGCCATGTAGACGCGCAGGTAGTTGGTCTTGTTGCCCCGGGTGATCCCCCACACCTCCTGGAGGAGGTACTTCTGGGTGACGAGGCGGCCGGGGTGGGTGACGAGGATCTCCAGGAGGTGCCACTCGGTCGGCGTAAGCCTTACGTCCTGGCCCGCGCGTACGACCTTCTTGGCGAGGAGGTCGATGGTGAAGGCGTCCGTCTCCACCCGGCTGGACTCGGGAGCCAGGGGCGTCTCCTCCGTACGGCGGACGGCGGCCCGCAGGCGGGCGAGCAACTCGTCCATGCTGAACGGCTTGATGACGTAGTCGTCCGCCCCCGCGTCGAGCGCCGCCACCTTGTCCTCGGACGCCTGCCGGGCCGAGAGGACCATGACCGGGACACGGGTCCACAGGCGCAGCGCCCTGATGACCTCGACGCCGTCCATGTCCGGCAGGCCGAGGTCCAGCAGGACGACGTCCGGCGGGCGGGCGGCGGCGAGGCGCAGGGCCGTCGTACCGTCGGGGGCGGCGTCGACGTCGTAGCGCCGTGCCTGAAGGTTGATCACGAGGGCTCGGACGAGCTGCGGGTCGTCCTCGACCACCAGCACCCGCGTCATCTCAGTGCGCCTTCCTCACTGTCGGGCCACAAGTGCCTTGAGAGCGATGTTGAGTTGGAGGACATTGACCCGAGGGTCGCCGATGAAGCCGAGGGTGCGGCCCTCGGTGTGGTCGTCGACCAGCTTCTCGACCGCCGCGACCGACAGGTGGTTGTTCAACGCCACGCGGTGGACCTGGAGTTGGGCGTAGGCCGGGGAGATGTCGGGGTCGAGGCCGGAGCCGGACGAGGTGACCGCGTCGGCGGGTACGTCCGACGGCTTCACCGGGTAGCCGGGTACGGAGTTGTCCTTGACGACCTTCGCCTTGGCGTCGTCGACCTGCTTGATCAGCGTCTTGCTGTCGGCGGACAGGTTCGTCGCCCCCGAAAGCAGCAGCTTGTACCGGGTGTTGACCGAGTTCGCGCCGAGGCCGTTCGCGGGCCGCCCCTGGAAGTAGCCGAGGCTGTAGCCCTGTTGGCCGATGAGGGCCGAACCGACCACTTTTCCTTGGGACTTGACCTCGGAGCCGTTCGCCTTGCCGTGGAAGGCGGCCTGGGCGATCCCCGTCACCACGAGCGGGTAGATCACGCCGGTCACCAGGGTCAGCACAAGCAGTGCCCGCAGACCCGCGACCAGCAACCGGGCTGTATTGGTAAGGGAGTTGTTCATGGCGGTCAGCCGATCCCAGGGATGAGGGAGATGAGGAGGTCGATGAGTTTGATGCCGATGAACGGCGCGATCAGCCCGCCGAGTCCGTAGACCGTGAGGTTGCGGCGCAGCAACTTGTCGGCGCTGACGGGCCGGTAGCGCACCCCCTTCAGGGAGAGGGGCACGAGCGCGATGATGATCAGCGCGTTGAAGATGACGGCGGACAGGATCGCGGAGTCCGGCGAGGCCAGGTCCATGATGTTGAGCTTGTCCAGGCCCGGGTAGACGGCCGCGAACAACGCCGGGATGATCGCGAAGTACTTCGCGACGTCGTTGGCGATCGAGAACGTCGTCAACGCGCCCCGGGTGATGAGGAGTTGCTTGCCGATCTCGACGATCTCGATCAGCTTGGTCGGGTCGGAGTCGAGGTCGACCATGTTGCCGGCCTCTTTCGCGGCCGACGTACCGGTGTTCATCGCGACGCCGACGTCGGCCTGTGCGAGCGCGGGGGCGTCGTTGGTGCCGTCGCCGGTCATGGCGACCAGCTTGCCGCCCGCCTGCTCCCGTTTGATCAGCGCCATCTTGTCCTCGGGCGTGGCCTCGGCGAGGAAGTCGTCGACGCCGGCCTCCTCCGCGATCGCCTTGGCGGTCAGCGGGTTGTCACCCGTGATCATCACCGTACGGATGCCCATCCGGCGCAGTTCCTCGAACCGCTCCCGCATGCCGTCCTTGACGACGTCCTTGAGGTGGATGACGCCCAACACCCGTGCCCCGTCGGTGTCTTCGACGGCGACCAGCAACGGGGTGCCGCCGGCCTGGGAGATGTGGTCGGTCAACTCCTGGGCGTCGGCGGCGATGTCACCGCCCTGTTCGCGAACCCAGGCCACGACGGAGGCCGTTGCCCCCTTGCGGACCTTTCGGCCGTCCAGGTCGACGCCCGACATGCGGGTCTGGGCCGTGAAGGCGATCCACTCGGCGTGGCTCAACTCCCCTTCGTGGCGCTCCCGCAGCCCGTACTTCTCCTTCGCGAGGACGACGATGGAGCGGCCCTCGGGGGTCTCGTCGGCCAGCGACGACAGCTGCGCGGCGTCGGCGACCTCGGCCTCGGTCGTACCGCGCACGGGCACGAACTCGGCCGCCCTGCGGTTGCCGTAGGTGATGGTGCCGGTCTTGTCGAGCAGCAGTGTGGAGACGTCCCCGGCGGCCTCAACTGCCCTGCCGGACATGGCGAGTACGTTGCGCTGGACGAGCCGGTCCATGCCCGCGATGCCGATCGCGGAGAGCAGCGCGCCGATTGTGGTCGGGATGAGGCAGACCAGGAGCGCGACCAGGACGACCATCGTCAGGTGGGTGCCCGCGTAGGTGGCGAACGGCGGGAGCGTGGCGCAGGCGAGCAGGAAGACGATCGTCAGCGAGGCGAGCAGGATGTTCAGCGCGATCTCGTTGGGCGTCTTCTGCCGGGCCGCGCCCTCGACGAGGTTGATCATCCGGTCGATGAAGGTCTCGCCGGGCTTCGTCGTGATCTTGATGACGATGCGGTCGGAGAGGACCTTCGTCCCGCCGGTCACGGCGGAGCGGTCACCGCCCGACTCCCGGATGACGGGGGCCGATTCACCGGTGATCGCCGACTCGTCGACCGAGGCGACGCCTTCGACGACGTCGCCGTCACCGGGGATGACGTCGCCCGCCTCGCAGACGACGAGATCCCCGATCTTCAGTTCCGTGCCCGGGACTTCGGTCCCGTCGACCTTGCGCGCGACCGTGTCGGTCTTGGCCTTGCGCAGCGTGTCCGCCTGCGCCTTGCCGCGTCCTTCGGCGACCGCCTCCGCGAGGTTGGCGAAGACGACGGTCAGCCACAGCCAGGCGCTGATCGTCCAACCGA
Organism: Streptomyces acidiscabies; assembly: GCF_020010905.1. Classification (GTDB taxonomy): domain Bacteria; phylum Actinomycetota; class Actinomycetes; order Streptomycetales; family Streptomycetaceae; genus Streptomyces; species Streptomyces acidiscabies. The sequence continues at coordinate 236,902 of NZ_JAGJBY010000001.1, forward strand.
ACCAGTCCGTGGGGTCCTTGAAGGAGAAGGCGGTCGTCAGCACCGACCCGATCCACACCACGAACATCACGGGCGACTTGACCATCACCCGCGGATCGAGCTTGCGGACCGCCTCGGGAACCGACTTCAGCAGCTGCTTCGGGTCGAACAGCCCGGCGCCCACGCGGTTTTGGGCGGAGTCCCGTCCGGTCGGGGCGTCCTGGTGGGGTGCGAGGGTGGGAGTGGACATCGCGTCCTCTTGATCCTTCGTACGAGTCGTCATGACGCCAGCCCCTCCGCCAGCGGTCCCAGCGCCAGCGCCGGGAAGTAGGTCAGCCCCGTGATGATGAGGATCGCGCCGACCAACAGGCCGGTGAACAAGGGCTTTTCGGTGCGCAGCGTGCCCGCGGTGACCGGCACGGGACGCTGTTCGGCGAGCGAGCCGGCCAGTGCCAGCACGAACACCATCGGCAGGAACCGCCCAAGTGCCATGGCCAGCGCGGTCGTTGTGTTGTACCAGTCGGTGTTGGCGTTGAGTCCGGCGAACGCGGAGCCGTTGTTGTTCGCGGCCGAGGTGAACGCGTACAGCACCTCGGAGAAGCCGTGCGCACCGGAGTTGAGCATCGAGTGCGGCGGCGTCGACATCGCCATCGACACGGCCGTGAACACCAGGGCCAGCGCCGGGGTGATGAGGATGTAGCAGGCGGCGAGCTTGATCTCGCGGGCGCCGATCTTCTTGCCCAGGTACTCGGGGGTGCGGCCGACCATGAGGCCCGCGATGAACACCGCGATGATCGCCATGACGAGCATGCCGTAGAGGCCGGAGCCGGTGCCGCCGGGCGCGATCTCGCCCAGCATCATGCCCAGCATCGCGATGCCGCCGCCGAGGCCGGTGAAGGACGAGTGGAAGGAGTCCACCGCGCCGGTCGAGGTGAGCGTCGTCGACACCGCGAAGATGGACGATCCGCCGACCCCGAAGCGCACTTCTTTGCCTTCCAGCGCGCCGCCCGCAGCCGTCAACGCCGGTCCGTGGTGGGCGAATTCGGTCCACATCATCAGCGCGGCGAAGCCGACCCAGATGACGCCCATCGTCGCGAGGATCGCGTAGCCCTGCTTCACCGAGCCGACCATGACGCCGAACGTCCGGGTCAGCGAGAACGGGATGACGAGGATCAGGAAGATCTCGAAGAGGTTGGTGAACGGCGTCGGATTCTCGAACGGGTGCGCCGAGTTGGCGTTGAAGTAGCCGCCGCCGTTGGTGCCGAGTTCCTTGATGGCCTCCTGCGAGGCGACCGCGCCGCCGTTCCACTGCTGCGAACTCCCCATGAACTGACCGACTTCATGGATGCCGGAGAAGTTCTGGATCACGCCGCAGGCGACGAGGACGATCGCCGCGATCGCCGCGCCGGGCAGCAGGATGCGGGTGACACCGCGCACCAAGTCGGCCCAGAAGTTGCCGAGTTCACCGGTGCGCGAGCGGGCGAAGCCGCGTACGAGGGCGACCGCGACCGCGATGCCGACGGCCGCGGAGACGAAGTTCTGCACGGCGAGGCCGGCCGTCTGGACGACGTGGCCCATGGTCTGTTCGCCGTAGTACGACTGCCAGTTGGTGTTCGTCACGAACGACACGGCCGTGTTGAACGACTGCGCCGGGTTCACCGAGTCGAAGCCCAGCGAGCCGGGGAGGATGCCCTGGAGGCGCTGCAACAGGTACAGGAACAGCACGCCGACGGCCGAGAAGGCGAGCACTCCGCGCAGGTACGCGGGCCAGGTCATCTCCGTGTCGGGGTTCGCGCCGATGCCCTTGTAGATCCACTTCTCGACGCGCAGGTGCTTGTCGGTGGAGTAGACCCGGGCCATGTAGTTGCCGAGGGGGACGTAGGCGAGTGCCAACGCGCCTATGAGTGCGAGGAGTTGCAGAACCCCCGCGAGTACGGGACCCATGGGGCTCTCAGAACCTCTCCGGGAAGATCAGGGCGAGGACGAGATAGCCCAGCAGGGCGACGGCCACGATCAGGCCGACGACGTTCTCGACGGTCACAGCTTCGCCACCCCCTTGGCGGCGAGAGCCACCAGCGCGAACACCGCGACCGTGGTGACGACGAAGGCCAGATCGGCCATCGCGAGCTCCTGAAAAGGATCGAATGCATCCGCAAGCGGATCGGACGCTTTCGAGCAAACCTCCCGGGGCGGCTGTTTCCGACCCCTCTTGACGGGTCCCATACGGCGCGGGACGGCCCTTTGACGGGTCCCTTACGGGGTAACCCTGGAGGGGGACGGGCGGCGTCCCTCTCCAGGGTTAATACAGGTCACCCCCGCGCGGCCCGCAGCAGCTCCGCCGCCTCCTCGGCCACCCCCGGCGCCGCCAGCAGCAGCGGTGTGTCGTACCCGGGCAGCTCCGGCAGGGCCACCGCGCCGGCCTCGGTCGCGATCAGCAGGGCGGGGAGGCCGTCGATCGGGTGGAACTCGCCGATCGCGGCGGCGCTCGCGCGGCCCGCAGCGACCTGGACCAGGGAGAGGGCGGTGGACCCCATCACGCGGACCGTGCAGTGCCGCTCGGCGAGCGCCGCGAGCAGCGCGTCGAGGCCGGTCCAGTGCCGGTGCGCGGCCCACTCGGTCATGAAGACGTGGCCCGTGAGGGTCGTATACGGGTCGGCCTTCAGAGGTACGCCGTTCAGGTGAGCGCCCCGGCCCTTGAGCGCGGTGAAGACCTCGCCCCGCCACGGGTCGGCCACCACGCCGAGCAGCGGGCTGCCGTCGGGCGCGGCGAGGCCCAGGGAGAAGGAGCACCAGCCGATGCCGTGCGCGTAGTTCGTGGTGCCGTCGATGGGGTCGATCAGCCAGTGCGGCGCGTCGGGGACGCCGTCCGTGGTCCCGTACTCCTCGCCGACGATCCCGTACGACGGGAACGCGCGGGTGAGGACCTCGCGGACGTGCGCCTCCACCTCCTCGTCACGGTCGGTGACGATGTCCGCCGGGCCGTCCTTCTGGCGTACCTCCGAAGGACGAGGCCGGCGGATCACCTCCGACGCCCAGTACGCCAGCTCCTGTGCGACCTCCATCGCCGCGTCGAGGTCCACCTCGTCACGCACAGCTCTTCACCACGCCTTCCACGTCGTTGCTGATGATCGCGTCCACGCCCCAGGAGATCAGTTCTTCCCGCCGGGCGGCGTCGTCCACCGTCCAGCAGCTCACCTTGATGCCCCGGGTATGCCATACCCGTACCTCTTCGGAGCTCAGGAACCGGTGCTCGGGGTTGTAGTACTGAGGGCGTACGGCGGTGAGGACCGGCTCGGCCGGGGGTTCGGCGCCGTACCAGCTGAGGAAGAGGGTGATGCGGTCGTCCCGGGCCCGGACGGCGGCCATCGCCTCGGCCGAGCCGCAGAACATGGCGTCCGTTCCGCCGATCTCGGCGAGGGCGGCGACCGCCAGCGCGGGGTCACCGGTGTCGAGGAGCAGCGGGCGGTCGGCGGTCTCCAGGGCCTCGGCGAGGGTGGGGACCTCGGGGGCGAGGGCGTGCAGCTCGGGGAGAGTGAGGTCGGCGATGCGCTCCGGGCGGCCCCAGAGGCGGCTGAGGTCGTCGTCGTGATGGAGGACGAGTACGCCGTCGGTGGTACGTCTCAGGTCCACCTCGATCGCGCCGGCCCCGGCGGCTCCCGCGAGCCGGATCGCCGCGAGGGTGTTCTCGACGGCGCCCCGGGGGTCGCCCCGATGGGCGACGGCGAGCGCGCTCACGCGGCGGCGCCCTGCGCGTCGTACGAGAGGGCCCGCCCGGCGGTCACCCGTACCCGCTCCCCCACCCCGGGCGTACCCCCTGTGAGGTACGACCTGAGAGCTACCCCTCCGGTATCCAGCCTCAGGACCACCTCGGTGAAGTGGCCCCTGGGAAGTACCCGGCTGACTACCGCGGGGGTACCGTCCTGCGCCCCCATCCGGATCTCCTCCGGCCGGATGCCGACCGTCCTGCCCGGCCCGGCGGGGCCCACCAGCTCGGTGCAGCGCAGGAGTTCCGTACCGTCGGCGTGGCGCAGAACGCCCTGGTCGGCGGTGACCTCATCGAGCCGGTTGAGGCTGCCGACGAACTCCGCGGTGAAGAGGGTCGCCGGTGTGCGGTACAGGTCGTCGGGTGCGGCGTACTGCTCGATGCGGCCCGCGTTCATGACGGCGATGCGGTCGGCGACGCTGAGGGCCTCGTCCTGGTCGTGGGTGACGAACAGGGTGGTGATGCCGAGGCGTTGCTGGATGTCGCGGATCTCCTCCCGGACGCGCTCGCGGAGTTTGGCGTCCAGGTTGGACAACGGCTCGTCCAGCAGCAGAAGTTGAGGCTGGAGTGCCAACGCCCTTGCCAGCGCGGTGCGTTGCTGTTCGCCGCCGGAGATGCGGGCCGGGTAGCTGTCGGCGTGGTGGGTGAGGCCGACCAGGTCGAGGGCCTCGGCGACGCGCCGTTTCGCCTCGTCCTTGGGGACCTTGTGCATCTTGAGGCCGAAGCCGACGTTGCCCGCGACGGTCATGTGCGGCCAGAGGGCGTAGTTCTGGAACACCATGGCGGTGGGCCGCCGTTCGGGCGGGACGGCCGCGTAGTCGGTGCCGCCGATCTCGACCCGGCCGGAGTCGGGGGCCAGAAATCCCGCCGCCATACGGAGAGTTGTGGTCTTCCCGCAGCCCGAGGGGCCGAGCAGACAGACCATCTCGCCGGGTTCCACCCGCAGTTCGAGGCCGTCGACGATCGTCCGGCCACCGAGCGTCTTGGTGAGACCGGCCAGAACCAGCCCTGAATTCATCGCAGTTGGAACCCTTCGGCGAGATGGCCGCCCATGATGTGCCGGCGTACGCCGAACAGCAGGACCACGGACGGGATGGACAGCAGGAGCGAGAAGACGGCCGCGACGCCCTCGGGGTAGTTGGTGACCATGCTGTACATGGCGGTCGGCATGGTCAGGTAGACCGGGGCGCCGACGAGCAGCGTGCCCTGGGCCTCGTCGAACGCGGCGAGGAAGGAGAGGATCACCGCGACGAGGATGCCGGGGCGGGCGATCGGCAGGGTCACACGCCAGAACACGGTCAGCTGCCCTGCGCCCGCGTCGCGCGCGGCCTCCTCCAGGCTGCGCGGCACCGAGGAGAACGCGGCGGCGGGCAGCCACGTCATGAAGACGACGGTGCCGAGGAGTTGGACGATGACGACGCCCCAGAACGTCGTCATCAGGTTCAGCGTGTAGAAGAGCGACGCCATCGCGACGTACAGGCCGATCTTCGGGAAGGCGTTCACCGAGAACAGCGCGACGAGGAAGAACCGGCGGCCGGGGAAGTCGAACCGGGAGAACGCGTACGCGGCGGGCAGGCAGACGACCGCCGACAGCAGCGTGGCGACCGGCGCGAAGATGAAGCTCCAGCGCACCGCCGCGACCAGGTCGGGGTTGTCGGCGACGGCCCGCCACCAGCGCAGCGTCCACTCCTGCGGGAGGAGTCCGGGGTAGCGCCAGGTGCCGGCGAAGGCGTGCGGGAAGAGCCACAGCAGCGGGCCGAGGATGAAGAGGGCCAGGAGCCCAACTCCCAGGCCGGTAAGGGCTTTTCGGAGGATGCGTACGGTCATCGCGTCGCCGCCGCCTTCCTGGCCTCGCGGACGTTGGCCCGGACGTACGCCACCCCCACCAGCGAGGCCAGCGCGAACACGACGACCGCCATCACCAGGGACTGCTGAGGCTGGTTGTAGGACTGGAAGGTGTTCGCGAGCTGCACCCCGAGCATCGTCGGCGCCGTAGGACCTACGAGGTAGGGGACGGTGTAGCTCCCGAGTACGGAGATGGTGGTGAACGCGGCGGTGATCACGGCCGGTACGCCCGCCATCGGCAGCAGTACCCGGAGTACTACCTGGGTACGACCCGCCCCCGCGTCCTGGGCCGCCTCGATCAGGGCGTCCGGTACGGCGGCCAGCCCCGACGACAGCACGAGGACCGCGAAGGGGAGGTTGGTCCACACCTGGCCGATCACCACGCCCCAGATCGTGTAGCTGAGGCGGGGCGCGTGGCTCCAACCCAGCGCGTGCGCAAGGGTGGTGAAGGCGCCGTCGCCCGCGTAGAAGGTGAGGATCGCGTACGAGCCGATCACCGCGGGCAGGAACAGCGGGGTGATCGCGAGGGCGCTGACGATCTTCGCGGTACGGCCGCCGGTGAGGCGCGCGTGCAGGGCGACGGTCAGCGCCAGCGCGAACACGGCGACGACGCTCAGGAGGGTGACCTCGACCGTGACCGTGAGGCTGCGCAGGAAGGGGTCGCTGGTCAGGACCTCGCGGTAGGCGCCGAGGGTGCCCCACCAGTGGTCGGCGGTGTGCTGGTGCAGGCCGATCGCGGCGATGACGGAGTTGAGGCCGCCGAAGTGGCCGAGCGTGTACAGCACGCCGGAGACGACCGGGATGCCGACGAAGAAGGCGACCAGGAGGAGCGGCGGGAGCACCAACAGGCCGCCGGGGCGCGGGCGTTGGCGTCGTACGCCGCCCGTCGGCCGGTTTGTCGCGCCGGCCGGGCCGGGGCCCGGGGTGCGATGCCCCGCACCCCTGCCCCGTACGCGTTCGGCGAGACTCACTGACCGGGGACCTTCTGCTGCCACAGGTTGTTCATGTCGTTGCCGGTCTTCCCGGAGTAGCCGGGGCGCAGCTTGGTGACGTCAACTCCCGCGAAACGGTCGGCAGTTGCCTTCGGGAGTTCGGTCAGGGGGATCACCGGGTAGGCGGCGAGGTTCTTGACGATCGCGTCCTGCTGGGCCGCTTCCAGGAAGAAGTCGGCGAGCTTCAGCGCGGCCTTCTGCTTGGTGCCGCCCTTGGGGATGCCGATGTAGGCGGCGCCGCCGGTGAAGGTCGGGGAGGAGATCTGGGTGAACTTCACGGTCGAGTCGAGCGTGTGGTTCTGGACCGCGGAGAGGTACATGTCGGACCAGACCGGCGCGATGGAGATCTGGCCCTTGGCGAGGAGGTCGAGGACGGCCTGGTTGCCGTTGGGGTAGACCCCCTTACCGTAGACGTACCCGTTTAGACCCTTGAGGTCGGAGAACCCGGCGTCCCACTTGGACTCCTGCGCGGCGTCATACCCCGTCTGGAAGGTCTTCAGGGTCGCCGCGTCGAGGTGGCGGTCGAGGGTCGTCTCGACGAACGAGCCGCCGGAACCGCCGGTGGAGGGGCTGTTGTAGGCGAACTTGCCGGGGTTTGCCCTGATCCAGGCGACCAGGTCGTCGTACGTCTTCGGCGGGGTCTTCACCTTGGTGGAGTCATACGCGAGGACTACGGAGGAGCCCCGGTAGGGGACGGCGGCGTTGTTCACCGGACCGAGCAGGCTCGGATCCACCTTGGCCAGGTTCGGCACGTTCTTCGATGACACCGTTGTCAGCAGGCCCGCTGCCGCCGCGTCCGGGGTGATCGAGGACTCGATGACGTCGTACCCGGCGTCGCGCTTCGTCTTCGAGGCGGCCTGGAGCTTGGCGAGCGTCGCGGCGTCGGCGACACCGTGCGCCGAATAGACCACTTTGACCTGATATCCGGGGTTCGCCTTCTCGAAGGCCGGGACGACGATGTCCTGCCACAGCGTCTGGATGTTCGTGTCCCCGCCGACGTACGCGGTGAGGTGGTGGTCCGAGCCACCGCTCGCCGAGGCCGACGAACAGGCCGAGGCGGCGAGGGCGAGCCCACCGGCACACAGCACGGCGACGGCCGTGCGCGTGGAGCGGGCGGATATCCGGTGAGGCATGGTGGGGCTCCGGGCAATCGATACGGAAGGGGGCGTTCCGCACGATAAGCACCGCGCTCGGGCGGGCACAGGAACCTCTCGGTGAACCCGGAGTGACGCCCAATGGGCGACTTTCCGCCGATTTACCCCCCTGTTACCCGAGCCTCACCGAACCCTTCACCGAGACCCCGAACGCCCACAGTGGCCGGTACTGCCCCCACCACGAGCCATACAGGGAGCGATACCGGCCACTGGAGGACCTTCAGCTCGGGCCGACCCCACCCCCGCCACTGAAGTACACATAGAAGGCCAGGCAGGTAAGAGCAAAGCCGAGGAGGCCGGAATGGACGTTCTTCACTCGCATCCCTTGCGTTCGCAAACTGAACATAACCAAGCGCGACGGGACGCCCCCGGAGCAGCGCCGCACCCGTAACCAGGCATCACTGTACCTCTGCCATCAGGGAGCGCACACACCAAACACCCCAGCACCCCCAGGATGTTCAACTAGTGAAGGGAGCAACCCCGATCCGCTAAGAACGCCCACCCATCCCACGCGGCAACCCAGCCAACCGGGTCAACGCACGCTCGACCTGAGCCTCTTCAGCCGACGCCCCAATTCGCCTGAAAATGGACACACTCTGCCTCAGATGAGCCATCGCCTGCTCAATCTGCCCAACCTCTTCCTCAGCCCTCGCCAGATCGTGCAGAACCTCCGCCTCCTCGCCCGCCGCGTGAATTCCACGAGCCACGTCAAGGGCGGCGAGATGCCTCGGCAACGCCTGTTGCGCTTGACCGGCAGCCCGATACGCCGTGCCGATACGGTTGAGCGCGATGGCCTCGGTCCGCCGGTCCCCCACCTCGCGCAGAACCGGCAAGACGCTCTCCAGAAGCGACAGAGAATCATCCGGCCTGCCCAGCTCGCTCAACACCCCGGCCCAATTCATTTTGATCGCGGCCTGCTCCCTCTTCCCACCCCAGGATTCCGCGATTTTCAGCGCTTCCGAGTAAAACCGCTCAGCCGCTTCAGGCTCCCCCGACTTTCTCCGTAACTCGGCCAAATTATTCAACGCACTGAACCTGCCCCGTTCACTTCCCAGCGCGGAAAAACGACGGAGGGCATCCTGAAATAATCTCGACGCATCGCCGTACTCCCCCATATGGAGATGCGTTATACCCAGCATGTTGACACTTCGCGCAACCTGTAACTCATCGCCTGTTTGCAACAGAAAAGAAAGAGTCCGTTCCTGAAGATCGCGAACCACCGAGTACTGCCCGGTCTGCCACAACGGGATCGACAGCTGGTGGACGCACTCGGCCTCCAGCCCCGGGTCCCCGACCTCGCGGGTGATCTCCAGCGCCTCCCGGAAGGCCGCGACGGCTTCCTCGTAGCGCGACCCATGGCACTGCATGGTGCCGAGGTCAAGCAGGGCACGAGCCTGGGACGCGGGGTCACCCACGGCATTCCAGTGCTCGACGGCTCGCCGCAGGAGCGGATCGGCCATGACGAGATGACACCCTTCATGGTCCAAGAAACCGGCCAACACATGCACACAGACAGCTAGTTGACCATCGGACCCGTTCCTTGTCAGCCACTCCAGCACGTTCAGCAGGTTCGCACTCTCGGCGAGAAACCACCGTTCCGCCGCATGCGCATCCCGCATTTCCGGCCACGACACCCCTGAGAAACCCCCAGCGGGAACGGACATGCGAGAGCGGTACGGATAGGCCAACCGGTCGGCATGATCAGCGGCACCGAGGTAAAAATCGACCATGCGCCCGATCGCGAGCCGGGAATCTCCGTCACCTGCCGGATCGCCATTTCCGATCAACGATCGGGCATACCCGCGCACAAGGTCGTGCATGGTGAACCTATGGGGAGAAGGCTCCGAAATAAGGTGATGTGTATAGAGGTCATCCAGCACCCTCTCGACCGCGTCGACGGACATCCCGGCAAGCGCCGCCACCGCGTGCACCCCGAACTCCACCCCGAAGTGCAGCCCGATCCGCCGGAAGACGAGTTGCTGTTCGGCGTCCAACTCCCGGTAGCACAGGGCGAAGACAGGGGCCATCGCCCGGTCCCCGTCCCGTAACGCGGCCAACTGTCCACTGCCGTCCGTGAGTTGACTCAGCAGATCCGCCGTGGACCAGGACGGCCGAGCGAGCAGGCGGCTGGCGGCGATCTCGACGGCCAGCGGCAAATAGCCGCATATACGGACGATTTCAGCGACCTCCGACTCGGAGGTGCGCGCCCGCACCCCCAGCCGCTGCACGAACAGCGCCACCGCGTCGTCCGGCGGAAGCACGTCGAGCGAGACGGGCCGTACCCCCGGCAGACCGACCAGCCGACGCCGGCTGGTGACGACGACCGCGGTCGGGGAGTGCCCGGGAAGCAGCGGGCGGACCTGGTCGGACCCGCTCGCGTCGTCGAGGATGACGAGCATGCGCCGGTCCCGCGTGACGGAGTGCCATAACTCCGTCAACTCGTCGAGTCCGCTGGGTAATCGACTGCTGTCCATACCGGCCAGCCGCAGCAGTTCGGTGAGCGCGCGCACCGGAGTCAGGGCGGTCCGGTCGGACGCGTGGCCGCCGAGGTGGAGGAAGAGGAGCCCCGCAGGGAAGCGGCCCCGCAGGACATGTCCGGCGTGGACAGCGAGGCAGGTCTTTCCGACTCCTCCCATACCGTCGATCGCCTCGACGGTGACGACCGCGGCGGAGCCGTCGCCGTCGAGCAACGCCGCGGTGAGCCGCCGCAGTTCGTCGCGCCGCCCGACCCAGGGCACGTCCCGCGGCAGGTTGTCCGGCCCTTCGCCCGGGCTCCCCGGCGACGTCCCATGGGCCGAACTCCCCGACGGCACCCCGCGATTCGGCGCCCCCGACGACGCACCCGGCACCGAGGCGCCGGATGCCGCACCCCTCTCCGCGAAGCCTCCCGCCGTCGGACCCCCCGTACCCCCGGTCCGCAGCAGCGCCCTCGCCGACGCCCCCGACAGAATGCCCTGATGGACCCGGTGCAGCAGGCGGCCGGCGTCGAGCCCGATGTCGCGGACGATCTGTTGCCGGGTCCGCTGGAGCAACCGGGTCGCCTCCGCCGTACGACTGCTGCCGTACAGCGCGACGGCCGACCGCTCGGCCAGCGCCTCGTCCAGCGGGTGCTCCTCCAGGAGCGGCAGCAGCACCGGTACGGCGTCGGCGAACCGTCCGGCGCCCATGAGGATCTCGGCGCGGGTCATCGCCGCGGCGGCGACGGTCTCGGCGACGGTGGTGCGCAGGTGTTCGGCCCAGGAGCCGGCGATGCCGGCGAGCGGTTCGCCTCGCCAGAGCCCGGCAGCGCGGTCGAGCAGCCGTAGCACCGCCTCGTCGTCACCGCCGCCGGTCCGCAACGCGCGCGCCCGCTCGACGTAGTCCGTGTAGTACCGCAGATCGACCCGGTCGGGGTCGACGTCCAGCAGGTACGACCCGGTTCGGCTGACGACGGGCGGCGCCTCGCTCCCGGCGATCCCCAACGCGGCGCGGATCCGGGAGATGTGAACGTGCAGCGCTTCTCTGGCCTTGGCCGGCGGATGGTCGTCCCAGGCGCGGTGGACCAGGGTGTCCACGCTCACCGGCCGTCCCGCGTCCCAGGCGAGGGAGGCCAGGACGACCGCGGACTTCGTGGAGCCGAGTTCGGCGCAGCGGCCGGCGGCTCTCACTTCGACCGATCCCGATAGCCGAATCGTGAATTCCACCAGCGTCCTCCCGCCGGTAGGGCCTTCTGCTGGCCGGGTATTCAGAGTGTCATGGCCTTGTCATTCATGACCATATGCCCACCATATAAGTCCAGAAGTAACCGCTCTCCAGACGATTCCGTTCGCTTTCCACCTGGTGCGAGGGGCCTTCCTCGACAGACAGAGCCGAAAGGAACCGACATGCGATATCCGCAACCGGACAGACGGGAAGCGCTGTTGTCGGCCATGGTCGAGCACGGGAACGACCGGAATTCCCCGGCGTGGCGGGAGCTCGCGCAGCTCGTCGACGCCGCGCGCCGGACGGACACAGCGCTCGCCCGGCTCTGGCCACCCGCTCCGGCTCAGTACGCGGTCACCGCCGAGGCGTTGGACCTGCTCGCCGCGCGCGACACAGCGACGGACGACGCCGTCATGGCGTGGTTACGACGTCACGCCTCGGCACGGAGCGATCAACAGCCCACTCCTGAACCCGAGTTGCCGGGCCACACCGCCAACGTCATCGGCGGGAACTCTGTGCTCCACGGCCCCAGCGTGCAGGCTCGCGACATCCACGGCGGCGTCCACTTCCACGCGCCGTCCGAACCGCCTCGCCCTCCCGTACCCCGCCAACTCCCCCCGGCTCACGCCAGGTTCGTCGACCGGGAGAGCGACCGGCAGGCACTCGACGACCTCCGCGCGGGCCATTCCGCGCAGGCGTCCCCGGTTCTCGTGATCAGCGGACTGGCCGGGGTCGGCAAGACGACCCTCGCCACCCACTGGCTGCACGAGCACGCCGCGTCCTTCCCCGACGGTCAGCTCTACGCCGACCTGGGTGGCGAGGACGGCCCCAGGTCCCCCGCGACGGTCCTGGAGGCGTTCCTGATCGCGCTCGGTGCACCGTCGGTACCGGCCGACACAGCCCAACGCGCCGCGCTGTGGCGAACGTTGACCTCGGGACTGCGGCTGGCCATCCTGCTGGACAACGCGTTCTCCGCCGCGCAGGTACGGCCGTTGCTGCTCGGCACATCGACGGGCCTGACGGTGGTGACGAGCCGCAGCGGCCTCACCGGACTCCGGGTCGACGGAGCGTTCGTGCATCAACTCGACGGCCTGTCACCGGAGTCGGCCGTCGAGCTGCTCGCCGTCGGCGGCGGGGAGCGGGTCGCGGCGGACCCCTCCGCCGCTCACGACGTGATCGAGTTGTGCGGTCGGCTGCCGCTGACCGTCTCCCTCGCGTCGGCCCAACTCGCGGTCCGCCCGCACCAGTCCGTGTCGGCTCTCGCCGGCAGCCTGTCGCGGGGACGAGGGGTGCTGGACATGCTGCGGGTCGACGGGGAGGCCGTCATGCGGACGGCTCTCGACCTGTCGTACGGCCTTCTGCCCGGCGAATCCGCCGTCCTCTACCGGCGGATGGGTCTGCTGCCTGCCGACGTGCACGACCTGTTCATGCTGGCCGCGGTCACGGACACCGGCCCGTACACGGTCGACGAGCACATCCACCTGCTCGTCGAGTCGAACCTCCTCCAGGAGACCGGCCCCACGACGTACCGCTTCCACGATCTGGTCCGCTCGCACGCCCGCGCAGTGGGTGAGGAGCGGGAGGAACCACCCGGTCGGGAACACACCTTGAGCCGGTTCGTGGACTGGTGTCTGGCCACCTCGGCCGCGGCGGAGGACATCCTCGTGCCCCGGCACCGGCTGCCGGGTCACGACGGACCGCTGGAGGCCGCCGAACCCACCCCGCTCGACGGTCCCACCGAGGCTCTGACCTGGCTCGACACGCACCGGGACGGCCTGATGGGAGCAGTACGGCAGTGTGCGCGGGCGGGTTGGGACACGCGATGCTGGCGCCTGGTCGATGTCCTTTGGCCCCTTTTCCTATGATTTCGCCCGACCGGGATGTGGATCGAAGCTCATCGGCTCGGCCTCGACGCGGCCCGCCGCGACGGCGCGCGGGACGGCGAGGGCCGCATGCTCACCTCCGGGGCGATCGGACTGCGCGGCGCGGGCCGGTACGCGGAGGCGGCCGAGTGGTACCGGCTGGCGCTGGAGATGGCCGTCGAGGACGGCAACGTACGGCAGCAGGCGCAGGCGGTCAGCGGCCTCGGACACATCAGTCTTCTCGACGGCCGAACCGCCGAGGCGCGCACCCACTTCGAGGAGGCCCTGCGGCTGCGGGAGGCGGCCGGTCACCGGCACAGAGTGGCACTCACCCGGCGCCGCCTCGGCGAAACCGCCTTGGCAGAAGGGGACTTCATCGATGCGATGCACCAACTACGGCTCTCCTACGATGAATTGACGGAGCTTGAGGAGTCGTACGAAGCGACCCGGGTCCAAGCGCTGCTCGGTCACGTGCTGGAGCGCTCCGGGGAGAGCACCGAGGGAACTCGGCTGTTGCAACAGGCACTTGCCGTCTTTCGGACCGGAGCCGTCAGGGCCGTGGACTGGGAGGCGCGCTGCCTCGAATGGCTCGGCCAGGCCGCCGCGTCCCAGGGGGACACGGCGGCGGCCGTCCGCCTCTACGAGAACGCCCGGGACCTCTTCGCCCGGCTGAGCCCGTCCGACGCCGAGCGCGTGGAGGCGCGCCTGCGCGACCGGTGAACCGCACGCACCGGCCGGGGGTGACAGCCGTCCGCCACCCCCGGCCGGCCCGCGCTACGGCCTCGGCAGCGGTACGACGGACCGCAGCGCGTCCGGCGCTCTGCCCGCCGCCGTCCAGGCGTGGACGACGGACGCGACCACACCCGGCGAGGCCGGCGCCCCGCCCGCGCCCCGCTCCGGCCACAGGAACCGCACGCTGCCCAGCGCGTCCCGCACGCCGATCACGCACCCGGCACCGGGACCCGGCACGGCGGCCACGAGGCATCCCGGATGCCTCGCCAGCAGGGCGTCGACCCGCCGCAGGGCCGCCTCGAACCTCAGCAGCTCCCCGGTCACCAGCACATCGGCGTGCTCCAACAGGGGCTGATGTTCCGGACGTTCGGGATCCATGCGGAGGTGCTCGTCGCACGGGAGCAGACCCGACGGGTGTCCGCACGCCACCGCTTCTTCGTCGTACCGCGCGGCGCTGACGAGCGCGGTCCCGTGCGCTGTATCGGACCGCCAGAGGACAGCGGATCGTCCGCTGTCGTCGTGAGGAAGGAAACAGACGCTGATCCGCACGGCGCCGTACGCCGCGGGTCTACCGACCGGCATGGCGGGCACGGTAATCGGCACCGCGGGACGAGGTACGCGTTTCACCGGTTCGCCCCCGCTGCCTCCGTGACCTCCCAGGTGCGCAGTGGAGGCGGCGCGGGCAGCGGCGGGACGACAGGTGCGCGGGCGGGTTCGCCGATCTCCAGCAGCCGGTAGAGCAACGACCGCATCCGCCGGTGGAACTGCCCCGGCGCCGAGGACAGCGACGCCGCGACCTCGTCGTACTGTCCGGGGCTGTACTGCCGTACCGCGTAGTCGAGTTGGTCGGCCAGTGGAAGTCCGGGAGCGAGGACGGGAGCGGCGGAGGCCAGCAGCGCCGCCGGGGAGTACGCCGCGATCTCCCGGCGCGGACCCGAGGTGAGCAGCAGCGCCGCGCCTGTCAACGTTCCGTACGCGGTCAGTGACCCGTGGTCGCCGATGACCAGGTCGGCCGCGACGAGCAGCGCCTGCCAGTCCGCTTCCGGCGGCACGATCGCGATGTCGCGGTCCCGGCAGCCGGCGAGCCAGCCTCGTACCTGCCAAGTGCCGTGCCCCGCGAAGACGTTGGGGTGAAGCAGCAGCGCGAACCGGTCACGGTCGCCCGACCTGCGGCTGACCAGGTGCGGCAGCAGCGCGTCGAGCCGCCCGAACGTGGAGGCCGGGCCCCAGGTCGAGGTGACGACCACGAACCGCTGCCCCTCCTCGACGCCCAACGCCCGGCGGTACTCGTCGCGTTGAGGCCGAGCGGCGACGATCCGGTCGACGCACGGGTCACCCACCACATGGGCGACCGGCAGCGCCTCGGGGCAGGAACGTGCCAGTTCCTCCAGCGCGCGGTCGTGTCCGTAGACGATCGCGGCGGGGAAGACACGGCCCTCGTGCAGCAGATGCTGCCGGCTGAGCATGCCCGGTACGCGCACCTCGCCGGGCGCCAACAGCCGTGTGTCGGTGAGCAGTTTGTTGTGTCCCGCCCCGTGCGAGACACGCACGACCGGGGCCCGCAGTTCGTGCACCCCGCGGGAACTGGCGGCCAGCGCCAGGTCGAACTCGGTGCGCAGCGCCTCCTCCCAGGGCACGACGGCGATGCCGAGGCCCTCCAGATACTGCGTGACTCCTGCGCCGAACGCGTGCGGTGCCGCTGTGAACACCACCTGGACGCGTAAGTCCCCCTCCAGCAGCCCGAACACCTCCCTCAATCGCTGGGCGAACGTCAATGTGTGAACGACCACCAGAACTCGCTTGCAGTCCCGTACGGTGAGCCAGTGCCCCTGTTCGATCAGGGCCGGGCTCGTGAATCCCAAAGACACGCGATCCCCCTATCGCTCTTCACTGCGTACTGCAGCCGAGAGAGCGCGTGCCCGGTCCGTACGGCACTTTCCTTGCATCCGCCTTGCAGAACCCTTGCGCGGCAGCGCGTTGGCCGTCAGGGTCAGCCGGTTTGGGGATGCAGGAGCCTCGCCAGCAGGTCGTCCAGTGTGACCAGCCCCGTGAGACGGCCCTGTTCGTCCCGTACGACCGCCAACGTCGCCCTGCGGCGCCGGAGTTGTTCGATCGCCTCGGCGACCGTGTTCTCCGGGGACAGTTCGGGGACCGGGCGGGACAACTCCCGTGCGGTGGTGGTGCGTTGGCGGGAGCGGGCGACGAGCGCGTCGCGCGCGTGCACCGAGCCGACCACCGTGTCGCCGTCGCGGACCAGCAGGCGGCTGCGGTCATGGGCGGTGGTGAGCGCGAGGATCGCCTCGACGTCCGCGTCGGCCGGGATCGACGTGATCTCGACGGCGGGCACCTGGAGTTCGGCGACCGGCACCTGAGGCTCCGTCAGGGAGTTGGTGATCAGCTCGGAGTCGTCCTTGCTGATCAGCCCGAGCCGCTCCGACTCCTCGACGAGGTGGGCGAGTTGCTCCCGGTTGTGGACGGACGTCAGCTCGTCGCGCGGGGTGACCCGGCAGAGCCGGACCAGCGCGTTGCTCAGCGCGTTGAGGACGCGGATGATCGGGCGGACGGCCTTCACGACGCCCCGGAACATCGGGGACAGCAGCATCGCCGAGCGCTCGGGGTGCGCGATCGCCCAGGATTTCGGGGCCATTTCACCGACGACCATGTGCAGGAAGACGACCACGATCATCGCGACGGCGAAGGCGATCCCGTAGCTGAGCGCGCTCGGCAGCCCCAAGTTATGCAGGAGCGGGTCGAGTTCGTGGGAGATCGCCGGTTTCGACACCGAGCCGAGCCCCAAGGTACAGACGGTGATGCCGAGTTGGGCACCCGCCAGCATCAACGACAGTTCCCGCATACCCGCGAGAGCCGCGCCCGCGCCGCGCTGCCCCTCGGCCGCCGCCTTCTCCATGCGGTGCCGTTTGGCCGCCACGAGCGCGAACTCGGCAGCGACGAAGAACCCACTACCGACGAGCAGCAACAGGGTCACGAAGAGTGCCATCGGGAAGCTCATGACGACCGCACCTCCAGGCGGACCCGCTCCGGTACGTGCCGGTCGAGCGTACGGACGTCGATCGTTGCCGAACTCCCGTCCATGAGAGGGATGTTGAGGCTGTCCCCGACGGTCGGGAAGCGGCCCAGCCGGTCGACGATCAGGCCCGCCACGGTGTCGTAGTCCTCCTCCTCGGGGAGGACCACGCCGGTGGCCTCGGCGACCTCGTCGAGACGGCGGCCCGCGTCGACGAGCCACCCGTCGCCGTCCGCGACGGCGATCTCGGTGATGCGGTCGCTCTCGTCGGCGATGTCACCGACCAGTTCCTCGGCGATGTCCTCGTAGGTGACGATCCCGGCGACACCGCCGTGTTCGTCGAGGACGACCGCGAACTCGTCGTCCCCGGTGCGCATCTGCTCCACAGCGTCGGGCAACGGGAGTGTGTCGGGCAGGAGCAGAGGGCGGCGGGCCGCGGCTCCGGCCGCCGTGGCCGCGAACCGATCAGCGGGCAGCGCCATCAACTCCCGTACCCCCAGCACCCCCGCGACGTCGTCGGGGTGGTCGCCGAGGACCGGATAGTTCGAGTGGCCGTGTTTCGCGATGAGTTCGACCGCCTCGGCCAGCGACGCGTCCTTGCGGATGAAGACGGCGTCGGCGCGCGGCACCATCACCTCGTCGAGCGTGCGCTCGGAGAACTCCAGGGCATGGTCCAGGAGTTGGGCGGTCGCGGTGGGCAACTCGCCCTGTTCCCTGGACTCTCCGATGAGATGGCCCAGCTCCTCCAGCGTCGCGCCGTGGTGCAGCTCCTCGACCGGCTCGATACCGGCCTTGCGCAGCAACCTGTTCGCGGCGCCGTCGAAGACGTGCACAAGCGGTCCGACGACCTTCAGGTACGACAGGGTCGAGCCGGCCAGCGCC
Source organism: Streptomyces acidiscabies (assembly GCF_020010905.1). Taxonomy (GTDB): domain Bacteria; phylum Actinomycetota; class Actinomycetes; order Streptomycetales; family Streptomycetaceae; genus Streptomyces; species Streptomyces acidiscabies. Next base: position 254,817 of record NZ_JAGJBY010000001.1, read on the forward strand.
TTCGCGAGCCGCTCGGGTACGGCGATGGCGAGGTTCTTCGGCGCCAGCTCGCCGATGACCATCTGGACGACGGTCGCGAGCACGAAGGCGAGGACGACCGAGATCCCGCCGACGGCGCCCTCGGGGACACCGATGTCGGTGAGCAGCGGTTTCAGCAACGCGGAGACGGAGGGTTCCGCGATGAACCCGACCACCAGACCGGTGACCGTGATGCCGAGCTGGGCGCCGGAGAGCATGAAGGAGAGGCGTTCCAGCACCTTCAGGGCGCGGGTGGCTCTCCGGTCCCCCTTCTCGGCCTCCCTCGCGAGAGCCAGCCGGTCGGCGGAGACGTATGCGAACTCCTGGGCGACGAAGTACCCGGTCCCCAGCGTGAGGACCAGGACGGCCAGCAGGCCGAGCCAGGCTTCCGCGGCGCTCATCGGACACCACCCCGCCGGGCGCCGCGGTCTGTGAGACCCGTAGTACTCAGGTATGAGCGGGATGGTCCGGGACTGTGTCCCGGGGAGTCCGTCGATCTGGCGGACACGCGTTCACTCCTTGATCAAAGAAACGTTCACTCCGAACGTTCACCTTGGCAACGATTGTGGCCGAGACCCGGTTCCCGCGCCCGGCGGGAGACCGGCCCCACCTGCGCGCACAGAAACGCACAGCAACCGTTTTCAGCCGTTCCCGGCCCACGGGCGCGAAGCCTCTGCCACGCCCCGTACCACCGACCCTATGCTGCTTCTACTTGAATGTAGAAGGCCCACGTGTGAAGAACCTCGCGCGTACCGGCCCGTGAAGAAGGAGTGGACGCCACGATGGTGTTCAAGCGACTGCTCGGCTCGCTCGGCGTGGGCGGCCCCACGGTCGACACGGTCCTCGACCCGGCTCCCGTCCGCCCCGGCGGCGCCCTGTCCGGTCAGGTCCATCTCAAGGGCGGCAGTGCCGACTTCGACATCGAGCACCTCATGCTCGAACTCGTCGCCCGAGTGGAGGTGGAGCACGAGGAGGGCGAGAGCGACGGCGTCACCGTCTTCGACCGGACCGTCGTCGGCGGCGGCTTCCGGCTCGCCGAGGGGGAGACCCGCAGCGTCCCCTTCACCTTGACGCTCCCCTGGGAGACCCCGGTCACCGAGCTGTACGGTCAGCCTCTGGGCGTAGTACTCGGGGTGCGTACGGAGCTGGCGGTCGCCAGCGCCAAGGACAAGGGCGACCTCGACCAGCTCACCGTCACGCCGCTGCCCGCGCAGGAGGCGGTCCTGGAGGCGTTCGGCCAGCTCGGCTTCGGTTTCCGCTCCGCCGACCTGGAGTACGGCCGCATCGCCGGGACCGGGCAGCAGCTCCCCTTCTACCAGGAGATCGAGATCACCCCGTCGCCGCAGTACGCGGGCGTCCTCAACGAGATCGAGGTGACCTTCCTGGCTGCTCCCTCCGGGGTAGAGGTAGTACTTGAGGCCGACAAACGTGCGGGGTACTCCTCCTCGGACACCCTCAGCCGCCATGTCGTCGGGCACCAGGACGTCCGCGACTGGAACGCCGAGGTCGAGGGGTGGGTACGGCAGCTCGCGGAGCACCGGGGGTCGTACGGGTACGGGGGTACGGGGTACGCCGGTCAGGGGGTACCTGGGAGCTACGGGTCCTACGGCGAGCCCGGCAAGCACGATGCGTACGGCCATGGCGGCGTCGGCCACGAGGAGCACCGGCGTTCCGGGCCCGGTATGGGGACGGCGGTCGCGGCCGGGGCCGCCGGGCTCGCGGTCGGTGTCGTCGGCGGGATGGTCGCGGCGGAGGTCGTCGACGAGATCGGCGACTTCTTCGAGGGCGACGACGAAGAGGGCGAGGACTGACGTGTTCGGGCTCAGTGAGCTGGCGGTCATCCTGATCGTCGTCATAGCCGTGCTGGCCGCGAAGAAGCTGCCGGACCTGGCGCGGTCGGCGGGGAAGTCGGCGCGGATCCTCAAGGCGGAGGCGCGGGCGGCGAAGGAGGAGGGGAACCAGGTGACCCAGGAGGGCGAGGGTACGCCTCGGGTCGTACAGGGGGAGACCGTGAAGCGGGGAGAGGTGCCACCGGATCAGCGGGCGGCGTCCTGAGGTAGTACCCGTGTAGTACTCAGGTCCCCTGGCAGGTCAGTCGTCCCCGTGGTGGCGGCGGATCCTGGAGGCGATCTCGTTCTGTTCGGTCTCCCACCAGGGGCGTACGCGGTCTGGCTCTTCGGAGTGACGGGGGTGACCGGAGTGATCCGCTTGCCCGGGCTGACCGGCGCGGCCGGTGTCACCGGTGTCGGCGGCGCGCTCGGTGGTATGGGAGCGGGCGGCGCGGGCCGCCTGTTCCTCGTCGAGGCGGCGGTCGAGTGCCGCCGCCTGGACGCGTTCCGTGCGCGCCCACTGCACGAGGATCGCCAACAGGAAGGGCAGCGCGACGAGTTCGGCGATGCTCAGCATGACGCCGCCGCCGAGCTGCTGGTCGTAGTGGACGCTCGGCGCCCAGGCGGGGTGGTGGTTCAGGTACCAGGCGCCCGCGATGAGCGAGCCGTGTGTCATGACGACGAGGCCGGGCACGGCGTCGATGATGCCGTCGAGGAAGACGAGGGCGGCGCGTACGGGGTGGGTGCACCAGGCCGGGAGCGTCTCCTCCTTCGTGAGGACGGGTACGACGAACAGGCACCCGGCGGCGAGGAGGTTGAGGTACATCAGCTCGTGGAGCCAGCCGTCGCGCAGGGCCGTCGAGAAGTACGGCGTGAAGTAGACGGTCAGCTCGGTGAGCAGGACGAGGGCGGTGCTGACCAGCGGGAACGTCAGCGCGCGGACGACCCGTCCGGTCATCGCCCGCCGTACCCTGCCCGCGGCCCGTTCCGGGAGCGCCTCGACCGCCAGCCGCAGCGGGTCCCCGAGCGCGAGGCCGAGCGGGGCGACCAGGTCCAGCAGGATGTTCTGGACGGCGGCGGGCCAGAACAGGACGTGGTCGTACACGGCTAGTCCCGACATCGTCGCGACGAGCAGCGTGCCGAGGCCGAGGACGGCGAAGGCGAGCGTCCGTACGACCGGCCAGCGTCCCCGCAGCCGCAGCACACCCCAGCCGTACGCCCCGCCCAGCGCGGCGATCAGCAGCAGCGCCGGGACGTCGAGCTGCCAGGCGGTGAGGAAGTGGCCGGGGGTCGCGGCGGGCAGGGCGCTCATCAGGGTCGTACCTCTCAGGTATTGCTTCGGGGCAAAACGGTAGTACTACCTCTCAGGTATGACGCAGGCGGGCGGGGAGCCGACAACCTGTCCTTGACCTCGACTTTGCTTGAGGTCCAAGGATGAGCCACATGGAAACGAACACGACAGACACCGAAGCGGCCGACATCGCGGCGATCGAGAAGGTCGTCGCCGAGGTCGAGCGAGCCCAGCGCGCCAAGGACGTGGAAGGGTTTCTCGCGCTGTTCCACCCCGAGGCCCTCTGGACGACCGGGCACGGCAAGGTGCTCATCGGGCTCGACGCGATCGCCGAGTTCACGCGGGCCGTGCTGCCTGCGGCGAGCTGGGACGGGGAGGTCAGTTACGAGCCGGTGCACATCCAGTTCCTGCGGCCCGATGTGGCGGCGGTCAAGGTGCGGCAGGTGTACCGGTCGGTGGACGGGGACTCCGAGGGCGCCCCGCTCTACGTGATGAGCAGACGGGGCGACGGGGTGTGGCTGCTGCACGCGTGCCAGAACACGGAGGTGAAGGCCGACTAGTCGCTCAGTGGCCGCCGCGCGGCTCGAAGCAACCGCCCTCCGGGTAGGGACCGTTGGTCGACACCTGGTAGTTGGTCTTCTGGATGAACGCGGTGACGCAGGCGTCGTCGTGGACGTAGAGGCCGACGCGGGCACCCTCGGGGGTGACGTAACCGTCGTTCTCGTAGCGCGAGTCCATCGGCTTGACCTGGAGCGTGCCGCCCAGGGAGCGGCCCTTCGCGTCGAAGTGCTGTTCCTTGTAGCCGAGTTGGAGCATCGCTGTGCGGACCGTCGCCGGGTCCCACTTCTTCTGCTGCCAGAGGCGCTTGAGGACGGGTTCGATGCGGGCGGCTTCGCGCTGGGCGTCGGCGGCGCTCGCGGGGGACATGTCGGCAGGGATGCGGAAGCCGTTGTTCTCGCGGTAGTGGGGGGCTCCGTCGCCGGCGCCGGGTTCCACGTAGGCGGGGGCGGGTGGGGCGGAAGTACTGGGACCGCCGGAGGTATTACGGCTTTCGGGGGTACTACGGGTACCGGGGCTCGGGGTGCCGGGGGTTGCCCCTTCCGGCGTAACTCCTCCGGCTCCGGCCGTGCTTCCCTCGGCCGCCGTACCCGCGCTCGACCCCGTCGTACCGCCGCCGACGTCCGCCGACGTGTGCTCCTTGCCGCACGCGCTCAGCGTCAGTGCGGTGACGACGATCAGGGCCGCTGTCGCAGCGCCTTTTCTCATGCGTACCTCCGGCACATCCATCTCCCCCGTTACAGGCCGGACTCACCCTAGAGGGCTACCCCGGCCCTGTCGTGAGTGCGGGTACTCAGCGGGCGGGGCGAGGATCTTGAATGAATCGGACGGGGAGGAAAGAAACGGCCGTAGAAACCGGTTGAGAAACAGGACCTGGCCGGGAACCGGCGCATCAACTTCTACGTTCCTGTAGAAGATATAGGCAGGCAACGGTAGGGCGGCCGGAGTGGGCGCCCCTGGTTTTTGGAGTGTTCATGGCCCTGTGGGACCGCATCAAGGACTCCGCGACGCAGATGCAGACGCAGCTGGTCTCGAAGAAGAACGACCTCAAGAGCGGCGCGTTCCGGGACGCGAGCATGGCCATGTGCGCGCTGGTGGCGGCGGCGGACGGCCACATCGACCCGTCGGAGCGGCAGCGTGTCGCCCAACTCATCGCGAACAACGAGGTGTTGCAGAACTTCCCGGCGGACGACCTGCGCCGGCGCTTCGAGGACAACCTCAACAAGCTGACCACCGACTTCGACTTCGGCAAGGTCAGCGTGCTCCAGGAGATCGCCAAGGCGAAGAAGAAGCCGGCCGAGGCCCGCGCGGTCATCCAGATCGGCATCGTCATCGGCGGCGCGGACGGCGACTTCGACAAGGACGAGCAGGCGGTGGTCCGCGAGGCGTGCTACGCCCTGGACCTGCCGCCGCACGAGTTCGACCTCTGAGTTACGCCGATCGAGCGCCGGGCCTCAGGTACTACGGGTACTACGGGGCCTGGCGCTCAGGGGTCCGGGACTTCCCGGAGGTATTACACGGGTACTACTGACCGCCCTGGCGAACAGAAGCTCGAAGCGCTCACGGATCCACCGGCATGTTGGGAATCCCGCTGTCGATGACGCAGTTGTCGGCGGGGTCCTGCGTGTGGGTCTGGCTGTCGCCGGGGGCTGTGCCGGAGGCAGTGCTCGCGTCCTCCGGGGTGGTGGACGTGGAGGGGTCGCACGAGGTGCTGGAGCCGGTGCTCTGGCCGGAGCCGCTGCCCGTGCTGGGTGCCGGGCTCGCCCCCGATCCCGTGCCCGACCCCGCCTCTGATCCCGTGCCCGAGACGCCAGTTGGCGGGGAGCCGGGATTGTTCTGCTCCGCTCCGCAGGCGACCAGTGTGCAGGCCAGCGCGCCGATGGTGACGGCGAGCCGAACTCGTAAGGATCCGGGCATGAGTTGGCCCCTCCACGTCGTACGTCCGTCAGTCGGCGGACGCCGGTTGGCGCATCAACGTCAGTAGGAAGAGTACGTGTTGAACGCGTCGCCGACCCATGTCGCGAAGTACGGCGAGCGCATCTCGGTCGGGTTGTCGCGGCGTTCCGTGTTGCTGTTCACGCCGTTGACGTAGCCGCTGTAGTAGACGTTGTCGTCCTTGCCGAAGATCCACGGCCCGCCGCTGGAGCCGCCGGTCATGTTGCACGGCATCTTGATCTGGTCGGTGACGGAGGAGCTGCGCTGCGAGGTGGTCGCGGAGCAGAAGTACTGCCACTGTCCGTCGAACGCACCGGATGCCGGGTACCCCATCGCGACCATGAAGCGGTTCTTGGGGTAGTTCCACTGAATGCCCAACCCGCCTACGGAGTTGACGAGTTCACCGGACGAGTTCGGCGAGGTGATGACGATGCCGACGTCGTAGCCGAAGTTCCCGCTGTTGATCCACCCGTTGAACGCGACGAGCGTCTCGGCCCACCACGTCCCGTACGGCCGGCTGCCGTGGTCGTAGTACGGCACGAACTGCCAGTTGGAGGACCAGCTTTGACCGGGACCGCCGTGTACGCAGTGCCCGGCGGTGAACACCATGTTCTTGTTGGTGCTGTTGACCGCGGACCCGGAGCAGACGTAGTCGATCCCGTCGGAGCCCCGGAAGAACACCTTGCCCACGACCTGAGTTGCCGAGACCTTCAGCTTCGGCGCACCCGGCGTGCCCTGAACTCCCTTACCGGCGACGGGTTGTGAGCCGGTCGTCGCCCCGCCGATCGCCTCCTCGATGACGCTGTCCGGCACGGACTTCCCAACTGCCTTGGGCGGTACGGCCGCTGCCATGCGTTCCGGCGTCCAGTACTGCGCGGTCAGCGCTTGTGCGCTGGGCGAGACGCGGTGTTCGACGGCACCCGAAGCGGCTGCCGTTGCCTGGCCCTCGGCGGCGATGACCGTCGACGGCGCGAAGGCGAGCCCGAAGGCGACGCAGGCGGCGAGCAGATATCTACAGCGATTGCGTAACACGTGACACCCTCCCCATCCAGTGGCATGTCCACGCAAGCCTCTAAAGTCTGTGTAAGTCCTGTCAATGGGTTCAACAGGGCTGGAAGGCTGGATATCGACGCGGGCTCAACTGGGCGTGGAGAAAGGGCACTTGAGCGATGCGGGGACGACGAAGCCCCTCTCGGTCGGAGACGGAGAGGGGCTGGATATCGCCGTAGGTCAGTCAGTTCTGGGGGTCGTCGCCGAACTGGCCGAGAAAGGAGGTCCAGGTCTTGCGGGAGGTGGTGAGGAGGGGGCTGGTGGTGAGCTTGCTGTCACGAACGGCGAGGCCGGAAGGGGCAGTGAGGGCGACCTCCACGCACTGGCCTTCGCCGACTGTGTAGGACGACTTCCAGAAAGGACTTACTACCTCAATCACGATCCGTCTTCCTTGGCGCTTCGCAGCGCGCTCCGGATAACTCGCGCGCTCGCTTCGGGTGATAGCGCCGTCGATCGTAGTAGGTCGTACGCATCACTGTAAGCGGCAAGCCCCACAGGGTCCTCAAGGATCGAACTGCCCCACAGGTTCTCCACGTGCACGGCTTCCACGACCGGTTCGGCGTCAAAAGTGAAGGCTGAGAAGGCGTGCGACGCCGCGATGGCTCCGGCGCCGAACGGGAGCACCTGGATGGTGACGTTCTTCCGCTTACCGATCTGGAGGAGCGCGGAGAGCTGTTCCCGGTGGACCTCGGGGCCGACGATCGGGTACGCGATGAGCGACTCCCAGAGAACGGCCGAGTAGCGCGTCCCACCCTCGCCGATCGTGTCCTGTCGCTTCAGGCGCGCCTCGGACAGGTAGGCGGAACGCTCGGGGCTGACGAAGCCGGGCAGGGTGGTGAACACCGCATCCATGTAGGCCGGCGTTTGCAGAATCCCGGGGATCAACACCTGCTGCCACTCGCGGATGTACGTCGCGTCGTTCTCCAACCCGATGTAGTCGACGTAGTCCGGCCGCAGATCGGCGTACTCCGTCCACCACCCTTTGGGCTTCGGGTTCTTCGCCAACTCCTCCAACTTGTCCCGGACTTGCGGGTCGACGACTCCGTACGCGTCCAACAGCAACCGCACCTCGATGACACGTGGCGTCGCATGCCCGGTCTCAAATCGGCTTATCCGCGCCTGACTTGTGACGATGACCTCGGCAGCCTGCGGCTGATCCAACTTCGCCGCCTGCCGAAACCTCTTCAGCGCCGCACCAAGTCGCCTGCTGCGCACCGTCGGCCGTCCACCTGCGGGCATGTCTGCCTCCCCTCTCGCCGCCACCATGCCACACGCTCCGTCAACCCAAGGCCAGCATCACACGATCGAGTGACACCTATGCATGCATTCATGAGTTCTGATTGCGATGGTCCTTGATCCGCCCCTAGCCTCATGAGCAACAGGCCGTTGTTCCACGGCCCTTGACTGGCGAGCCGTCAGGAGGCAATCCCCCATGCCCGACACCGTCACCTTCCAGATCCCCAAGAACCGCCGCCACGTCCCCACCGCCAGGCACCGCATCCAAAAGACCCTCGCCGACTGGGGAGTTGACCTCGACCTCTCCGACGCCATCACCCTCGCCGCCAACGAACTCGTCACCAACTCCGTCGCCCACTGCAAGATCCCCCTCGCCCGCATCGAGATCACCCTCCGCCTCACCCCCGACCACCTCCACCTGACCGTCGCCGACCCCGACCGCGACCACCTCCCCCACCTCACCCCCGTCACTCTGGAGGGCGAGGGCGGCCGTGGCCTGATCCTCGTCGACCGCCTCGCCAGCGACTGGGGCCACGCGACGGGCCCGTACACCAAACACGTATGGGCGACCTTCACCCTGCACCCGGCGAGGACCTGTGCTCCGACGGATCTCTGAGGCACTGGCACGACGAGGCCGCGCAGCCGAAAGGGACCCCGGCTCCGAAGTCCGCGTCCCGGACCCGTACGTCTGGCGTCTACCCGACCGCCCAAAACTCGCGCACGACGCCGAACACCCCTACACACACCCGGAGTTGGAGTAGTCCCTCACCGACGGACGCCCCACCTCACAACGGCGTAGCCGCATGCAGGATGACGAACATCGTCACCGCCGAGTTCGCGGACGACATCGCCGACACGGCCGTCCCCGCAGCCGCCCCCCACGCCGCGAGCCCCACCCCCGTGAACACGGACGGCCAGTGCCGAACGGACGGCGCGGGACCCAGAAGTGCCGCCACCCGGCGAGGAATTGGCCCCGGCGCGGCGAACCCGGCGAGCGCGGGGACCGGTGCGCCACGGGACAGCAGCGCCGCTTTGCCGATCGCCCGCGCGACCGTACGGCGGCTGCCGATCACCGCCGCCGCGTCCTCGTCCGCCCAGCGTTCCGCCGTATAGGAGACGGCAGTTGAGAGCGGACGCAGGAACGGGTTGGCGCGGGCGGCGAGTTGGACGGTGAGCAGGTACCGGTGATGCCGCGCGGTGAGGTGCGCGCGTTCGTGGGCGAAGAGGGCCCGGCGCTCACCGGGATCGAGGCTCCCGAGCAGCGCCGTGGTGACGACGATGCGGTCCCGGCGGGCGCCGGGCAGGGCGTACGCGTACGGCGTGTCATCCCGTAGTACCGCTACCTCTGTGGAGGGAAGCCCGGCGAGCGCCCGGTGGGCGCGGCGGCGGAGGCGGAAGTGGCGCCAGGCCGTACGGATGCACACCCCGGCGACGGCGAAGAGGGCGGGGATGGCGCCCTTGCCCGCGACCTCGTCGTACGGGACGGCCGCGCGGACCTCGGGGTCGGACCACCCGTCGGGCAGGGGGTTACCTGGGAGTTGCGCCGTTCCGACGACCATCAGAAGAGCCAGGCAGACCGTGCTGCACAGGGCCATGACGGCGGCCATCGTGGTGAGCAGGCGGGTCGCGGCGCGCGGGTGGAGGTGCTGTTCGGCGAGGCGCGCTATCGGCCAGGCCGTCAGAGGCAGGACCAGGGGGAGGAAGATGAAGAACCCCATACGGCGTCAGCCTTCCCCTTCGCTCCCGGTCTCGCCCAGCAGCTCCCTCAACAGCCGCTCGTCGTCCGCGCCGAGGCCGGTGACGAAGCTGGCGAGCACCGCCTCGCGGTCGCGTTCGCCGTCGAGCACCTTGCGCATCTTCCGTGCGGCCAGGCCGGCTTGGTCGGACGCGGGGGTCCAGGCGAAGGAGCGGCCGGCGCGTTCGCGGGTGACGGCGCCCTTCTCCAGGAGACGGGTGAGGATCGTGATGACGGTGGTGTACGCCAGGTCGCCGCCGAGGCGTTCCTGGACCCAGCCCGCCGTCGCGGGGCCGTCGGCCGCGCGCAGGGCCTCCAGGACGAGGGCCTCCAGCTCACCCTGCCCCCGCCGCCGGGGACGTTGTTCGTGGTCCGTCACGCCCTGTTCTCCTCTACCCCACCGGATGTAGCTCCATGGTATCGGGGTATGTCATACCCTCCCCCTCCGATTACTTCTACAGTGATGTAGATTTAATGGCCAGGGTCGATCCCCACGGGTCACCCTCGCGACCTACGGTCGTAGTACCCACCCCCGAGGAGGAGTTCGCAGTGGGAGTAACCCTGTCCAAGGGCGGAAACGTCTCGCTCAGCAAGGAGGCTCCCGGCCTCACCGCTGTCGTCATCGGGCTCGGCTGGGACGTCCGCACCACCACCGGCACCGACTACGACCTCGACGCCTCCGCGCTGCTGCTGGACGCGAACGGGAAGGTCGCCTCCGACGCGCACTTCATCTTCTACAACAACCTCACCAGCCCGGACGGCTCCGTCGAGCACACCGGCGACAACCTGACCGGTGAGGGCGACGGCGACGACGAGACCATCAAGATCAACCTCACCGGCGTACCGGCCTCGATCGACAAGATCGTCTTCCCGGTCTCCATCCACGACGCGGACAACCGGGGCCAGAGCTTCGGCCAGGTCCGCAACGCGTACATCCGCGTCGTGAACCAAGCGGGCGGGCAGGAGATCGCGCGCTACGACCTGTCCGAGGACGCGTCCACCGAGACCGCCATGGTCTTCGGCGAGCTGTACCGCCACGGCGCGGAGTGGAAGTTCCGCGCGGTGGGCCAGGGGTACGCGTCCGGGCTGCGCGGCATCGCGGCCGACTTCGGCGTCAACGTCTGATCTGCCGCTGGATGTACGGGGATCGCCTCTGGGGGATCACCTTGAGGGGGCGCCTTCGGGTGAGCTCTCGGGTAGTCCCCGGTTAGCTCTCAGGTATTCCCCGGCCTGCTCTCGGGTTAGCAGCGCCGGGCTAGCCCTTGGGGTCGTACCCAGCCAGATCTCGGGGTGGCCCCCGGGCTGGCTCCGAGGTCGTACCCAGGTAGGTCCTGGGGGTGACCTCCTGAGGGTGACTCCTGGGGCCGGCTCCGGAGTCGTACCCGGGTAGGCCCTGGGGGTGCCCCCCTTGAGGCCGGCTCTGAAGTCGTACCCGGGTAGGCCCTGGGAGTGATCTCCGGCCGACCCCTGGGCGAACCCCGGAGCGATCCCTAGGGTGATCCCCCTCCGCCCACTCCACCACCGGGAGACCAGATGGCCGTCCCGCACCACCTCCGCCCGGAGGACCGAGCGGACTTCGAGGAGACCTTGCGCCTCGCACTCGTCAGGACGGGGCAACGCGCCCTGAAGGAACAGGCGCTGGCCGACGCCGACGTCATCTCGGCGGCGGCGGGAGCCGAGTACGCCGCGTACGTCGCCGTACGGCAGGACGCGAGCCGTCGGCCCGCCGCGCAGAGCACCGCGCTCGCGGCCCTCGCCGTCCTCACGCCGATCATCTCCGCGACGTCGGCCGTGTTCCTCCTCCTCGCCGGCTACATCCTCCAACTCGCCGACGCGTCCGCCCCGTTGCCCGCGTCCCTCATCACCGCGGGCTGGTTCCTCGGAGTCATCGCCGTCCTCAGCACCCTCATCGCCGTCGCGGCCGTCTTCCGCACGGCAATCCAGACCCGCCGGGGTCCCGCCTCACCCGCCGACATCGAGCAGGCTCGGCTGGAGTGGAAACGAGCGTTGCTGGAACGGGGGTTGGTGCCGTACCTGTCGGGCTCGGGGGACAACTCGGGGCGATCCTCCAGGAGTTGATTCGTCGCACGGTACCCGGACGTGATGGAGCAAGGGCAACCGTGCAGGAGGACGACCCGAGTCGAACCCGCACATGATTCGGAGAATCAAGCGAACGAAGACACGAAGCCCGACGGTTCCCCAAAGGGTGAGATGCCGCCGGTGGCATCGGCGAGCCTGGCCCCCATCTCGACGTCGTCGTCATGCACCCTGACGTCCTGGATACCGAGTCCACGCATCAGATCGTGGGTGTGAATCACGTAGGCCCGTCCTTCCTTGCGGATACGGCACGGGAACTCACCACGCTTCACCCGCTTGTAAGCGGTCTTGACACTGAGGTTCAGCGCCCGCGCCGCGGTCTTCATGCTCACTGTCGGAGGAAGACCGAAGACTTCGGAGAACGGTACGGACTCATCACGGTGTCGAGTCATGCGCGGCCTCCCCTGTCTCGAACAACTCCTGTTGCCGTATGTCCTTGTTCCCGCAGCAGACATCGGCCCTCCTCAGCCCCGCCCTGCGCAGCCTGCGCGTCTCCCGGACATGCGGCATCAGACCGAGGCGCTGTGCCATGGCGCCGAGCCGCTCTCCGTTCGCCTGCTGTACGAGGCCCATGGTCATCCCGTGGACCGGCACGACCTCGCTCTCCGCGAACTCGATGTCCTTTTCGGGCAGGTCAAGGGGACCTGACTCGGTACCGACCTCTTCTGCCGGCAGCTCGGCCAATGGCCGTTTGCCGGTGCGCCGTCCACCGGCGTAGGCAGCATCCAGCACGTGGTCCTCCACGTTCCCCGGTGTCACGGCGACAGCCGTTCGCATGCCCTCAACCGCACCGGTCAGAACCTCCGACAGAACATCGCCGACGTCCGCTCCGGTACGACGAGCCACGCTACGGGCCATCCCCTTCAACCGGGGTGCGAGCAACCACAGAACGATGAGCGTCCACCGCTGCTCCCTGTCCTGGCACAACTGGCCCAGGATGTCCTGCCACAGTCCCCCGCGCTCGGCGTCAGCGTCCGGCCTCCGTACGGCTACGCGCAGTGCGTCCAACGGGAGGCAGAGATCGACGGGCGCTTCGACGCACTCGCCCTCATGTCGGCACAACCGCTCGTGAGAGCAGCAGCTCTCGATCCAGACCTCCAGGTTCGCGAAGAAATCGGTGTAGGGCAGTACCGTCATCGGGACTCCCCCTCTCCGAAGTCTCCGTCGCGGTCCTCGCGCAGGAGAACTCCGTTCTGCGGCGGAGTAGTTCCGTCCTCGGTCGGCATCGGCCCTCTGGACAGTGCGTGCCACCAGTCCGTTGCCGCCTCAGGCATGTCCCCCGGCTGTCCGGCGTTCACGTGATCGGCATGATGACCTCGGTTTTGGTCCTGCCCCTCTTCTGTCGGCGTGCTCTGACTGCCGCCGTCGGGAAATTCCTCGCGCTCGGGAAAGAGGTCCTGCCTCAGCGCTTCTGCGGCTCCTGCTCGACCGCTCGTCTCCACCATACGAACGAGGCGGTGCACGAAGGCTCGGCGTTCGTCAGTACCCCGGGCATAGCCGAGGTCGTCGAGCAGAGCGGAAACCCACTCGCCGACCTCGCGCCGTCGGACGGCATCGTCCTGGAACGCGGTCTCGTCGATCGGTCCCGGATGGTCACGGCCTTCCCGTTCCCGGGCCCAAGAAGGTGAAGTACGCGGCTCGGACAGGTGACGGAGAGGCTCTGGTATCTCCCGGTCGTTGGCGACTGCGGACAGGCAACTCAGTGGCCCGACCATCTCCACAGCGCGCTCGATCTCCTCCTCGTGACGAAGCAGCCACCAGACCGCGGCGCTCCCCGGAGAACTCAGCACGTCGTCCTTGAGATAGGCACGCCGATTCCGTTCGTGGTCCCGATGGCGCTCCCAGGAACTGACGGTCCTTCTCAGGTCGTCGAGTTCCTCCAAGTGGCGGCGGTCCGCGTGCCGCAGGGTGAACTGCACATCGACGGCATGGACCATGAGCGTTCCCGACTCCGCGCGGAAGGGCATCCCCACTGTGCCCTCCACCCAATGACGCAGGAATTCGGCGCGGTTCGGATGCTCGCCGGCCGTACAGTTCTCGACCCTGCGCAGTACGGCACTCACCGCCTGACCGCTCACACTCCCCGGTACCGCTCCCAGCGAATCCGGAAGAGCGTGCCACCGGATCGTCGCGGAGAACAGGAAGGGACAGTCCTCGACGGCACTCCGGACCGGGATATCTGAAACAAAGGTCTCCTGATAGGGCAGCTCGGTCGGGGGTTCAGGAGTGTCCTGGAGGGGTTCGTCCTCGCCCCGTGCATGCCTCCCACCTGTGTTCGGCACGAGGAGGACGACAAGGAACGCTCCGGCGACGACTGCGACGAGAGGGAACCACATCCAGTTCCTCCAACCGACCGCCTCCGCGCCTGCCACGGCACAGCCGACGATGCCCAGGAGGACCAGACGCAACCTGCGGCGAGTATTCATGAGCCTTCTCCTGTCGTCCGCCCACCGACCCCCACTGGTCCCCCGTCGAGCCCGAGCGCCCGGTCGATCTCCCAGCAGAATCGTTCGGTGAGCCGTTCACGGGCTTCGTTCGTCATCTCCGCGGAGGGCAGAACACCCCACTCGCAGACTGCCGCGTAGAGACGGTTGAGCTGGACGTCGTCACCCACGGTTGCCAGCAGTACCGCGTACATGAACCGGCCGTCGGCGATGCCACGCGCCGACAGGTCCAGCCATCGTCGGAGGACCGGAGTCCAGTCCGCCGTCGTGTTCGTGGCCGACATGGCCCGCCAGGCCAGGGTGAACTCCTTCCAGGGGGGTGCGACGCGCATTTCCTCGGGGTCGAGCAGTTCGAGGAGGAACCTCCCGGTCTCCTGCGAGGGACGACCGGCGAGAAAGTCCGCGAGCCGACGGAACACACGCCCGTTTCCCCGGGCGAGATCCAGGAGGGCTTCCCGGGCCGATCGGGCCTCGTTCCCATCCTGACGAAAGGCGAGGTGACGAAGCCTGACCGCGGCCTGCTCAGGGTGAGTCACCCCGATGACCTGTCGACAGACATCTGTCAGTACGCGGGCCAGTCCCGGAGAGATCTGGTTGGTGACCCAGGCGTAGACCCTCGCGCGGAACCGTGCTCCGTACCGCTCGTGGCTGAGACCGAGCTCCAGCAATGCGGCGGCTTCTGCGTGAAACCGCTTACCGGGTCGCCGCGTCCATTCCTCGACCAGGTCGCACAGGTCCTCCGGACGCCCCACGGACAGCGCCTGCTCAGCGAACCTGGAGATCAGATGCATACGGTCTTCCGCCCCGAGCCCGGGTAACTCGACGCACCGTTTCATCCAGTCCCGGAAAGCGGAGCGCAGACCCGGAAAGTTCTCCCAGAAGTGGCGCCTCACCGAGTTGTCGTAGGCAAGCCGCCTGAAGGCGATTCTCCCGGTTCCGTCCCGTTCGATGGAGAGTTCTTCCAACTGCTCACCCAGATCGGACTGCGCGAGCCTCAGAGTGTCCTCAGGTTCGTACCGAAGAACCTCCAGAAGCAGATCTGCGCCCCTCTCCGCCACTTCGGCCACGGCTCCGCTCGTCATCGCCGCGCTGAAGAGCAACGCTCGTTTCTCCGCGCTTCGATGTACACGCACCTGTCCCGCTGCCTGCTCCGCGCAGTCGGTCAGGGCCGCCACCGCTTCGTCTCTCCACGAGATGAAGGAGGTGCCGTAGCGACGGCTGTCACGTGCCTGTACGACGAGTTCGGCCAGCCGCGCGAGGTCATGCATCGGAGCGGTGGCGAACATCTGCCGCAGCTCTTCGGTGTCCAAGTGCTCGGGAGAGAACCCGACGCCGTGTACGCGGAGGTGACTGCCGAGGACCGCCCTGCCTCGGGGACGTTCCAGTGACACGACGAGCGGCGACAGGTCGGTGTGGAGCATCCAGCCCAATCCCGCCGGCAGGACTACCGCCATTCGAGCCTGTTTCTCCTCGACGACGGACCTGTACCGCATGAGAGTGCTCTGCGCCGCCGGATAGTCGGCGTCGGTGACACCCGACAGGTCCATGAGGTACCGGTCCGCGGAACCCGTGAAGTCGTCCCCTGCCATGACGGAGAGTTCCTCGATACGGTCCTTCGGCCCCGGAGCCTGTTCCAGGAGCATGGTGGCCGCCGTCCGTCTGCCGAGACCGGGCGGGCCGTCCAGAAGAACCACGGTGCCCGGATTCTCCAGACGCTCGGCGGCCCTGCCGTAACGACTAGGAGGAATGAAGCACCTGACGAGCCGTCGGCGATGCTCGCGAACGATCGTCGAACGCTTCGCGCCGGCGCGAACCAGCTCTTCGGTCGCGGTCAGTATCCAGGTGTAGTTGTACTGATCTCCGCTTCCGGTGTGTACGCCTGCCTGTGGGTCGCTGACAGTCGTACCTCCAGGACCGGTCACCGTCCACCGTCACCGGAGCCGTGGTACAGATTCCCTTTCCCGGTGTGGACAGGACCCTGCGGTTCACTCACGAAGGTGCCCGAGAAATCACCGTTGACGTTACCGATGCCGCCTCGCTGGCGATGCCCTTTGGTCTTCACCTGCGCTCTGATCGC
This sequence comes from Streptomyces acidiscabies, assembly GCF_020010905.1. Lineage (GTDB taxonomy): Bacteria > Actinomycetota > Actinomycetes > Streptomycetales > Streptomycetaceae > Streptomyces > Streptomyces acidiscabies. The sequence goes on from NZ_JAGJBY010000001.1 coordinate 271,087, forward strand.
CGGTTCGGCCGCCTCAGCGGGTTCCTCCGTGTCTGCGGGCTTCGAGCCTCCGCGCTGGTCGGCTGCCGCCGCCAGTTCAGGCACCAGGCTGACGAGGTCGGACACCAACCGTGCCAGATCCGCTTCGGCGTTGCGGTGGCTGAACCTGCGGTACTGGCAGTCGGCCAGATCCTCCAGTACGGCGGGCAGGTCATCGTGCCGGAGTCGTACCGCATTGCCTACTAACAGAGGAATGACATGCGCTCCGGTCTCCAGTGCTTCGAAGATCTCCCTGCGGGTCCAGTCCTCGGGGTCCTCAAGAGCCGGCCGGCCGTCCCTGGTCCGAGCCTCGGCCCAGCGGGGGCCGATCAGCGCCAGCAGCACCCGGCAATGTCGCGCAGCGGTGAGAAGCTCCTGCGGGAACCTGCCGCCCGGAGGAATCGACTTGCTGGCCCGGAAGACGTTTTCGTCTCCGAACACCCTGGACAGCTCCCTCTCGACGAGCGTGGCAGTTGCCTCCTCGTCGTTGGTCCGATAGTTCACGAATATCATGGACACGACAAACTCTCTTCTGTGCGAGCGGCATCTCTGCCACTGAGGGAAGGCTGGCTTTTGGCACTGCCCACCCGGACGTCCTCAACAGGAGTCCGGGCGGCACAGGTGACTTCGCCTTGCTCTGAACCAGTCGGCCACCGGTGAAGATCTCGGCAGTCGGCGAGCGTGACCGCAGGCCGGGGAACCGTCTGGGACCGAAGCGCGGCAAGCAGGGTCAGGTAACGGTCATGGCGTTCACCAGAGCAGGACGGAGATCCCGCACCACGGGCAGGGACCGAAACCGTGCCAATTCATGATCGAGCCGGCGGACATCCGCTCGGACGGTGGCGGAGGGAACGAGGCCGGTGAACCAGAGCAGTTCCTCGGCCACCTGACAGGATTGCTCGACCTCTCCGGATGCGGCGTGAGCCAAGGCCCGGCGGATTCCATATCGGACGCGATTACGAAGTGCGTGCTGTGGAATCCGCAGGCACTCCCGGTCCAGCACCTCAGCGGCCTTTCGGTGCTCACCCAGGTCGTACAAGCACCAACCGGTGACCACGGAGACGGGATCGGCGAGATGCGTAGGGCCGAGCGCGAGGCCGTCCGACTCAGCCTCGTCCCGCGCCAACAACTCGCGCGCGCGGTCCAGTCCGCTCAAACAGGCTTTCACGTCGCCGGCCAGAGCGTGCCCTTGGGCTTCACGCTGGACGGCCAGTCCACGGATCCGAGGCGGCAGAGCGCTCCTCTGCGCTTGGCGGGCGAGCGCGATCGTCTCCTCCGCGTCCCCGTCGTAGAGAGTGACGAGAGCACGGCGAACCTTCGCGTAATCCGCCAGGTGGTCGTCACCCCCGGCCTTCGCGAGTTCGACCGCTTGCGCGGTCCAGTGCATAGCACTCCGGACGTCACCTGCCTCCTGGGCCATCCAACCGGCGTACTCGGCGAAGCGGGCCGCAGTTGCCAGCAGGCCCGTTCGAGTAGCACCCAAGGATTGGGCCGAGAAAGCGACGATGGCGGTGGTCTGATCCCGGAGTTGAGCCAGCAGAGCTCCTGGAGCGCTGGCCTGGCCGATCTTCCGCATCTGCCGTAACTGATCCTGGAACAGAGAGATCAGGGGTGGATCCGGCTCATCTGCACGGACACCCCTACTCTTGGCGACCGCGGTGAAGGCCAACAAGGAGCCGGTGCCGAGGGCAATCGCTTCGCGCCGGGGTCGATCCCGCCCCTTCCCGGCAGGTCGCGCGTCCCCCACCAGCCGGCCGAAGAGACCGTCCGTACCGAAGAAAGCATCGCACCGACGCGCCAGGGTGACCGAGGGCTTCTTGTCCCCTCGTTCAACCTTACACAAATGGGCTTTGCTGTAATTAACCTCCCGAGCTACCTCTCGCAGGGTCTTGCGAGCTTCTTGTCGGCGCCTGCGCAGCTCGGCACCGAAGCGTAAGGGGACGTCCACTGGAAGCTCCTTCACCAAGAAATCCAGGGCAGTTGAGCACTACAGATCTCGGACCGAAGACGAGTGTGACACGCGCGATGGGCTTGCGGCAGCGCTGAAAGAAAGTTTCCTGTTTCCTCTTTCTTTCCACTAGCACAGTTGCGTAACCTCGCACGGCAAACCTTCGCTGCCACACGGTCACCGAGCATCGCGACGGCTGCACTCACACAGCCCCCGCCTCAAGGTCCCGCTATACGCGAGCACCGGCCGGATGAAACAACTGCGTTCACATGAAGGCCGGTTGACGCAAAGAACGAGTCGAGCCGGAGTCCGCAAGGTGCGGACTCCGGCTCGTTCGGCATCAGCGATCAGCCGTACAGAACCACCCGAGGCTGCACCGTCCCGACCACACCGGGCGACGTGACGGTCAGGCGGTACGCCTGGGTCAGTGTCTCGCCGGGCGCGAGGGTGTGCTGCGCGGTCGTGAGGTCCGTGTAGAGCGTGCCGGTCTGGGTGCCCGGTGTGACGGCGGTCCAGCAGCCGTCGGCCTTGCGCAGCTCCAGCTCGACGTCGGCCGGCTTCAGGAAGGGGCCCAAGTCCGGTGAGACGAGCAGGAGTTGGGGCGCGACTATCAGGCCGGACGCGGTGGTGTTCGCGTAAGTGACCGTGAATTCATGGCTCTTGCCGTCGGTGGGCAGAGCGCTGGTCGCCTGGTCGACGAACTCGACCGGTACGGGGGCCGGTTCGGCGGCCGGGGCGACGGTGACGGTAGTCGCCGCCGGGGTGGAGGGAGCCGCTAGGGCGGGAGTTGCCGTGGCCAGGCCGCCTGCGAGGGCCGCAAGGAGGGCGAGGGAAGCGATTCTTGCCCCGGTGTGGGGGAACGGGACTTTCTTCACGGTGCTGTCCGGTCTCTTTCCGGTTGGTCCTTCAGGGGTACTGCGGGACTACTACGGGACCGAGTATTCCTGAGCGCCTCCGCTCTTTGCCTTCGGGATGCCTGTCCGTTCACAGCACAGGCCGGCGCCAACCACACCTCAAGGTTCACATTCATAGACAACGATCAAGTACGTGACTCTTGACGTGTCCACACCGTGAGCCTACTTTCCAGAGAAAGCGCTTGCTATCGCCCGGATACCCCAGATCCGGGAGCTCTACCTGTTCACGTACACACCCCTCAGTCATGTACTCGAACGGAGCCGCACGATGCACCAGCGATCAGCGAGAACAGCCGCCCTCGCCTCCTCCGCCCTCCTGGCCGGCACCCTCGTCGCCTTCACCGGCACCTCCCCGGCGACCGCCGCGACCGTCCGCCAGGAGGCCGAGACCTCCCCGGCGGTCTGCACGGGAACCATCGACTCCGACTGGACCGGCTTTTCAGGAACCGGTTTCTGCAACGGGACCAACTCCACGAGCGGGTACGCCCAGTTCACGGTGAACGCGGCCGTCGCCGGGACTGCGACGCTCAACATCCGCTTCGCGAACGGGACTTCGGCCGCCCGCCCGGCCTCCCTCGCCGTCAACGGGACGACCGTGCAGACACCGTCCTTCGAGGCGACCGGCGCGTGGTCGACCTGGGTCACCAAGACGCTGACCGTCACGCTCAACGCGGGCAGCAACACGATCCGCCTGACGCCTACGACGTCGGAGGGGCTGCCCAACGTCGACTACGCCGAGGCAACGACCACCGACTCGACGACACCGCCCGCGACCGGCGCGCTCTACGTCTCCCCGACCGGCACCGACAGCGCCGCCGGCACGCAGTCCGCGCCCACGACGCTCACCTCGGCGATCAGCCGCGTCACCGCGGGCGGCACGATCTACCTCCGGGGAGGGACGTACAACCAGTCCGCCACGGTGACCATCCCCCAGACCAGCAACGGGACTTCGGCCGCACGGACCACCCTCACGGCGTACCCGGGCGAGACCCCCGTGCTCAACTTCTCGGCACAGAGCGAGAGTTCGTCGAACCGCGGGCTCCAACTCTTCGGGTCGTACTGGAAGGTGTACGGGGTCGTCGTCGAGCGGGCCGGGGACAACGGGATCTACGTCGGCGGCAGTCACAACGTCATCGAGCGGACCATCACCCGCTACAACCGTGACACCGGGCTCCAGTTGGGGCGGATCGCCTCCTCCACGCCGAGCAGCGACTGGCCCTCGGACAACCTGATCCTCAGCGCCGAGTCGCACGACAACGCCGACTCCGACGGGGAGGACGCGGACGGGTTCGCGGCGAAGCTGACGACCGGGACCGGGAACGTCTTCCGCTACTCCGTCTCGCACAACAACATCGACGACGGCTGGGACCTCTACACCAAGACCGACACGGGTCCGATCGGTCCGGTCACCATCGAGGACTCGCTCTCCTACAGCAACGGCACGCTGTCCGACGGCACCGTCAACTCCAACGGCGACCGCAACGGGTACAAGCTCGGCGGCGACGACATCGCCGTCAACCACGTCGTACGGCGCAGCATCGCCTACCGCAACGGCAAGCACGGGTTCACGTACAACAGCAACCCGGGGTCGATGGCCGTCTCCAACAACCTCAGCATCGACAACACGACCCGCAACTACTCGTGGGACGCGGGGACTTCGGTGTTCCGCACCAACACGTCCTGCCGGTACGCCGTCAGCGGCTCCAACGACAAGACGATCGGGGACGCCGACAGCACGAACCAGTTCTGGACCGGCACCAACGGCTCGCGCTGCGCGTCGAGTTGGTCCGGTGCGCTGAAGTGGTCGTTCGCGTCGGACGGCAAGCTGGTGGTGACGCTGGGCGGGGTGGTCGTGACGCTGTGATCCACTGACGGCGATACGGCGAGCGGGCCCGCCTGTTGCCTGGGCGGGCCCGCTCGCGGCGACTTCGGAAACAGCTCGGTCTGGGGGAGCCTGCCCAGACCGAGAGGCCGCTCAGCTCAGCCCGAGCGCCCGCGCCAACTCCCGGTATCCGGCAGCCGAGTTGCCCTCCCCGGCCTCCAGCAGCTGCACCACCACATGGTCGGCCCCCGCCTCGACATGCGCCCGCAGCCCCGCCGCAACCGCCTCCGGCCCGCCCTGCACCGCCAGGTCGGCGAGAAGCCGGTCACTGCCGGGCGCGGTCAGGTCCTCGTCGTCGTAGCCCAACGTCCGGAGGTTGGCGGTGTAGTTGGCGAGTGCGAGGTAGGGCGCTACCCGCTCGATGGCCAACTTCCGCGCCCGTACCGGGTCCTGGTCTAGGACGACCTTCTGCTCAGTCGCCAACACCGGTCCCTTGCCGAGGATTTCACGCGTACGACGGGTGTGCTCCGGGGTGACGAGGTAGGGGTGCACTCCGGCCGCCCGGTCCCTGCCCAACCGCGTCACCTTGGGCCCGAGCGCCGCCAATACCCGGCGACTGACCGGGACTTGGGCCTCATCGAGGACGTCGAGGTAGTCGTTGAGCGCCTGGTACGGCCGTGCGTACTCCTGCGTGGCCTCCCGGTGCCCGGCGCCGATTCCCAACAGGAAGCGGTCGGGGTGCCGTTCGACCACCCGGTGGTACGCGCGAGCCACCTCCGGCGCCGGGCTGGCCCAGATGTTCACGATCCCCGTCGCGATCACCAGCGTCTCGGTCGCGTCCAGCAGCCGTTCCACCGTGGAGAATTCGGAGACCGGGAGGTTCCCGAGCCACAGGGCACCGAAGCCGAGCGCCTCCAGTTCCACGGCAAGCTCGGACGGTGTCTCGGAGATCCGCCAGACACCGTATGTACCGAGGCCGAGGGGCGCGGGGTCGCTGATCGTCGTCATACCCGGGCCAACCACTCCACCCCCACCCCTTATTCCGATCCCCATCGAAATAATCCCCTCACCATGGCAACTCCCTCCCGTGCACCACCTCCATCCGCGAAACCGCCCTGGTCAGCACCACGTACAGCCGGTGCCACCCTCGCTCCTCCCCCTCCACGATCGCCACCGGCTCGACGACCACGACATGGTCGTACTCCAGCCCCTTCACCACCCCTGCCTCGACGACCTCGACCCGGTCGCCCGACATCCCCTGGAACCGGTCCACTTGGCCGTCGGCGACGACCACCCCCACCGATCCCTCCGACTTCAGCGCCCGCCGGACGGCCTCCGCCACCCCGTCGTACAGCTTTCCGGCGGATGCGACCCGGGTGACCCTCAACTCCCCTCCCCCACGCAGGGATCGAGCGGCGGGGACCCGGACCTCCAGCCTTCCCAGGACCCGGTTCGCCAGTTCCAGCACGACACCGGGGACGCGGAAACCGACAGTAAGCGGTACCACAACGGCGTCGGGTTTCCCGAGGTGGCGCATCTGCTCGGGCCACGAGCGGGCCGCCCAGGCCGTGGTCCCCTGGGCCAGGTCGCCGAGGACGGTCAGGGAGCCGAACTCGACGCGGCGGGCGATCGCGCGGCACTCCATCGGGGAGAGGTCCTGGGCCTCGTCGACGACGACGTGGCCGTACCCGGCGGGGTGGGTGATAAGACCTGAGAGTTCGTCCAGAAGGACCAGGTCGGCGGCGGACCAGCGGACCGATTTCCAGGAGCGGGCCGGCCGCGTCCAGGCCAGCGCCGTGCGCTCCTGGGCCGACAGGACGCCGTCGGCGTACCGGTCCAACTCCTCGCCGCCACACAGGAGTTCGTACACCACCTCCTCCGGCCGGGCCTTCGGCCACACCGCGTCGACGCAGCCGCCGACCGCACGCTCCACCCGTCGTACCCAGGCGGCATTCCGGGTCCCGCTGCGGCGCTCCGCCTCCGCGCGCATCCGGACGACGATCCGCGTCCGTACGCGCTCGCGGCCGATCTCGTACGGCGGCTCCTCGGCGAGGACGGCCCGGACGATCGCGGCGACCTCGCTCGCCGGTACCCGCCAGCGGTACGACCCCTCCTGGACCACGGCGCCCTGCGCGTCGTCCGCGCGGACCCGGCCGTACAGCGCACGGCGTAGTACCTCCGCCATGCGGGGGTCGTGCTTGAGGACGGCGGCGGCGCGGGGGTCCGTTCCGGTGACCGGGTGGAGGGCGATCTCTTCGAGGAGGGTCGACTGGCGGACGCCGGTCTCGCCCAGGGAGGGGAGCACCTCGGAGATGTAGGAGAGGAAGGTGCGGTTCGGGCCGAGGATCAGCAGGCCGGCGCGCTGGATGCGGCGCGGGTGCGTGTAGAGGAGGTACGCCGCGCGGTGGAGGCCGACGGCGGTCTTGCCGGTGCCGGGCGCGCCCTGGACGCAGATCGAGTCGCCGAGTTCGGCGCGTACGAGGTCGTCCTGTTCGGGCTGGATCGTCGCGGCGATGTCCCTCATGGGTCCTACCCGGGGACGCTCCAGCTCGCGGGCGAGGAGACCGGCGACGGCAGTATCGACCCCGGCCTCGACGTCGTACCCCTCCGGAGCTACGGCGCCGGGTCCCTCTGCGGAGGTAGTACCCCCCAGCCACTCGTCCTCCAGCCCCGTCAGATCCCCCGAGTTCCCCCGGCTCCCTGCCGCCCACCCGAAGCGCCGCCGGACATCCACACCCTGTGGATCGCGGGCCGATGCCTGGTAGAACGCCCGGGAGATCGGTGCCCTCCAGTCCACGACCAGCGGCGGATCGGCGGGCCGTTCGCTCACCCGGACCCGGCCCACGTGATGGGCGCGGCCGTCCCCGAAATCCAGCCGTCCGAAGAAGAGCGGCCCCTCCGGCAGCTCGTGCAGCGCCTTCGCGTGGCTGCGCAGCCGGTACCCGAGGACCTCCGCGTCGGCGCCCGATGCAGAAACGTCCTCACCTGCGACGACCTGCTCGTCGGCGCCGTTCACCATCGCCTCGAAGGCGGCCCGGCAGCGGTCGTGATGGGCTCGCTCGTGCCGTAGGGACGCTTCCAGTTCAAGCTCGCCAGTCATGGCACAAGCCTAAACCCATAACTTAACCGAGTCACATTTTTAACTCAGACCACCTTCGGGTTTCCCGCCTTCCGGCCTCCCGCTCCCCGGCTCCCCGTACAGAACCTCACGCGCCTGATCGGCCGCCCGCGCGATGCTCTCGGCCACGAAGTCCATGAACCGGGCCATGTTCTCCAGCCGTACGGCCGCAGGCGTCCCGGCGCCTAGTACCCCCACCCCCCTACGAGCCACCTCCCCCAGGTAGGCGGTCGCCTTCGCGCTGGCGATGGTCGACTGGTACATCACGTCGTCGTCGACGACATACCGCTCCCGCCGCCGCCCCTCCGCCTCACGCTCCCGCCGCACCAGCCCCTGGGCCTCCAGGAACGCGATCGCCTTCGACACGGACCCCCCGCTGATCCCGAGCCGCCCCGACAGCTCCCCGGCGGTCAGGCTCCCGCCGTCCGTGACGTAGAGCGCGGCCAGCACCCGGGACGTCATGTTCGGCAGCCCCTGCTGGGTGAACAGCGTCGCGAACGCCTCCTCGTACTCCCGCACCGCCTCCGCGTCGCGCCCCTCGACCGCCACCACCACACCGGCCGCACGGGGCGCGGCCTTCTTGCGCCGGTGCGCGCGGGTCTCGGTGGCCCGGTGCGCGAGGTCGGCGCGATACCCAACCGGCCCGCCGTTGCGCATGACTTCACGCGTCACCGTGGACGTCGGCCGGTCGAGCCGCCGCGCGATCTCCGCATAGGCGAGCCCATCCCCCAGCCCCACCGCGATCTGCTGACGCTCCTGCTGACTGAGCCTGCCTCCAGGCATCGCACCCTCCTCCACCGACCTTCGAGAACCTCGCCAGCATAGCTTTCAATCCTGATTCATTGCAACGCACACACCTTCGCGCATTGCGTTAAAGATAGACCCGTTGCAACGATTTCTAGGCTTTGACCTGCATAAATAACACTTCATCGCAACGAGTTCATTGCCAGATCCGCCAACGCAACGTAGCTTTTCCAAAGTCAGAAACAACGAAGCGAAGGACAGGAACCATGCAGAAGTTCGACACCCCCGCCGTCATCACCGCCACCCTCTCCATCCCCGCCGGCCGTATCCAGCTCATCGCCGCCGACCGCACCGACACCACCGTCGAGATCCGCCCCGCCGACGCCGGCAAGTCCCGCGACGTGAAGACGGCCGAGCAGACGACGGTCTCGTACGACGCGGGCGTCCTGCGCATCGAGAGCCCCACGCCGAAGTCCCAACTCCTCGGCGGCCAGGGCTCGGTGGAGGTCACCGTCCAACTCCCCGCCGGTTCGCGGGTCGTGGCCAAGGCGGGCGCCGCCGAACTGCGCGGCGTCGGCCGGCTCGGCGACGTCACCTTCGACGGCGGCTACCGCGAGGTCAAGCTCGACGAGGCGGCCAGCGCCCAACTCACCGTCCACGACGGCGACATCACGATCGGCCGCCTCACCGGGCCCGCCGGGATCAGCACCCAGCGCGGCACGATCCGCGTCACCGAGGCGGTGCGCGGCGCCGTCGGCCTCAAGACCCAGCAGGGCGACATCGAGATCGGCGCCGCGCAGGGCGTCTCCGCCTCGCTGGACGCGGGGACTTCGTCCGGCCGGGTCTCCAACTCCCTCAAGAATTACGGCACTTCGGACCTCGTCATCACCGCCACCACTTCCCAGGGCAACATCACCGCCCGCAGCCTCTGATCCCGGAAAAGAGACCCTGACATGACCGAACTCGCCATCTCCGCCAGCGGATTGCGCAAGTCCTACGGCGACAAGACCGTCCTCGACGGCATCGACATCGCCGTACCCGAAGGCACCGTCTTCTCGCTGCTCGGCCCGAACGGCGCGGGCAAGACGACCGCCGTGAAGATCCTCTCCACACTGATCACCCCGGACGGCGGCGAGGCCCGCATCGCCGGGCACCAACTCTCCACCCAGGCCCAGGCGGTGAGGTCGGCGATCGGTGTCACCGGACAGTTCTCGGCGGTCGACGGGCTGATCACCGGCGAGGAGAACATGCTCCTCATGGCGGACCTCCACCACCTCTCCAGGAGCGAAGGGCGGCGCGTCACCGCCGAGTTGCTCGCCCGGTTCGACCTCACCGAGGCCGCGAAGAAGCCGGCGTCGACGTACTCCGGCGGGATGAAGCGGCGCCTCGACATCGCGATGACCCTCGTCGGGAGTCCTCGCGTCATCTTCCTCGACGAGCCGACGACCGGGCTCGACCCGCGTTCCCGGCACAACATGTGGCAGATCATCCGGGAGTTGGTGACGGGCGGGGTGACCGTCTTCCTCACGACCCAGTACCTCGAAGAGGCCGACGAACTCGCCGACAGGATCGCGGTGTTGAACGGCGGGCGGATCGTCGCGGAGGGTACGGCCGAGGAGTTGAAGCGGCTCGCGCCGGGGGGCCACGTCAGACTCCGGTTCGCGCACCCGGCGCCGTACCAGGACGCGGTGGCCGCGTTCGGCGAGGCGTCCCGGCAGGACGACTCGCTCACGCTCCAGATCCCGAGCGACGGAAGTCAGCGCGAACTGCGGGTCGTGCTGGACCGATTGGACGCGGCCGGGGTCGAGGCCGACGAACTCACCGTGCACACACCGGACTTGGACGACGTGTTCTTCGCGCTGACCGAGAGCTCGACCGGCGCATCGTCAACTGGGGCCTCGGCAACTGGGGCATTGACCGCCGACCACTGAACACGGTCGGCACTGCCCCCGCCCCCGCCCCACCCCGACCCCTCACCCCTCACCCCTCACCCCTCACCCCTCACCCCTCACCCCTCACCCCTCACCCCTCACCCCTCACCAGCATCCCCAACTCCCTTCAGGAGACCGCCAGATGAGCACCCTCTCCCTCGCCGCCCGCGACTGCTCCACCATGCTCCGCCGCAACCTCCTCCACGCCCGCCGCTACCCCTCCCTCACCCTCAACCTCCTCCTCACCCCGATCATGCTGTTGCTGCTGTTCGTCTACATCTTCGGCGACACGATGAGCGCCGGCATCGGCGGCGGCGACCGCTCCGACTACATCGCCTACATCATCCCCGGCCTGCTCCTGATGACCATCGGCTCCACCACGATCGGCACGGCCGTCTCCGTGTCGAACGACATGACCGAAGGCATCATCGCCCGCTTCCGCACGATGGCGATCCACCGGGGCTCGGTGATCGTCGGGCACGTCATCGGCAGCGTGCTGCAATCGGTCGCGAGTGTCGTCCTCGTCGGCGCGGTCGGCGTGGCCATCGGGTTCCGGTCGACGGACGCGAGCGTCCTGGAGTGGCTCGCCGCGTTCGGCCTGCTCGTCCTCTTCGCCACGGCGCTCACCTGGATCGCCGTCGGCATGGGGCTGGTCAGCCCGAACGCCGAGGCCGCGAGCAACAACGCGATGCCGCTGATCCTGCTGCCGCTGCTGTCCAGCGCGTTCGTGCCGGTCGACACGATGCCGGGGTGGTTCCAGCCGATCGCCGAGTACCAGCCCTTCACCCCGGCGATCGAGACCCTGCGCGGTCTCCTCCTCGGCACGGAGATCGGCAACAACGGCTGGATCGCGGTGGGTTGGTGCGTCGGCCTGACGGTCCTCGGCTACTTCTGGTCGACCGCGAAGTTCGACCAGGACCCCAAGTAGACGTCATGACAGGGCCGTTCACTCACAGGCGGCGCACCCCGGCAACTGCCGGTCGTGCGCCGCCTGTTGGCCGTACGAAGCACCCGCCCGACCCCCACCTCACGAACCCCCCGCCACCAACTCCCCCACCGCAGCCGCCAACACCCCGAACGCCCGCTCCGCCTCCGCCACCGCGTCCCGGCCGACCTCCTCCAGCGGCTCCCCCTCCGCGATCCGCCGCCAGTTGTCCAGCGCCAGGATGCGGCGTACGGCGATGATCTGCCCGGCCGCGAGCCGTGCCGGGAGGGTGCCGCCGAGGGCCTCACCGAGGGCCTCCTCGGACCGCTCCAGGAAGCCGTACAGCCGCGCGACCAGCGACGGCGTGCCATACAGCAAGGCGTAATACGCCCGTACCTGAGGGTGATCGTTGAGTCCGGTGACCGGGTCGCGCGCCTCCAGTCCCGCCAGGAAGTGGAGCCGCAGCGCCTCCACCGGCGCGAGCCCCCGCGCCCGCCCGGCGGTCACCACCTCCGCGGCCTCCCGCTCGTGGTCCGCGAGGCGGTGCAGGACGAGGTCCTCCTTCGCCGGGAAGTACCTGAACAGCGTGGGCTTGGAGATCTCCGCGGCGGCGGCCACCTCGGCGACGGACACCTCGTCGAAGCCCCGTTCGATGAACATCCGGACCGCGATGTCCGACACATCCCGGTACATCCGCTGTTTCTTGCGCTCCCGCAAACCGCTCTCACTCATGCGACGAGCGTACGCAGCGTAGCCCTCGCGGGGTCTCACCCGGTGAGCGCGAGCCCCAGGTAGGGGTTGGCGGCGCGGGGGACGGGGAGGCCGAGGACGTCGAGGGCGGCTTTCAGGGTCTGACCGTACGAGTCGACGGCGCGGCGGACGTTGGGGGCTTCGAGTGCCTCTCTGCTGACGAGGCGGTCGAGGTCGATGTAGGCGGAGCGGACGATCTCCAGCCACCGGTACACCAGCCAGTCGTTCTCCCACCCGGCGACCCGCTCCGCCCCGAGCTTCTTCACCCACCGCTCGAACATCCGCTCCCTGATGGCCTGTTTGGTCGGCGTCAGGTGCATGTGCCGGACCAGGTCGTACAACGGGTCCCCGACAATCGCCAACTCCCAGTCGATGATGGTGAATTCGGCGGAGTCGTGACGGCGGACGAGGTTCCAGGGGTTGAGGTCGCCGTGGAGGAGAGAGGGGGCCCGGCGGGTGATGCGGTGCCGACCCAGCAGCTTTTTCAGCAAGTTGGCCTCGGGGAGCCCCACCTCTCTCGCCAACTCGGCTGTGCCTTCTGGAAGTTCCCAGACCAGGTCGACCAGGAAGGAGGTCAACTGCCCGTAGAAATCGCGGCTTTCGGCCTCAGGGTCCAGCGACTTCCAGTCCACCCGCGTCAACGCGCACAACTGGTCCACCAGCGCGTCCGCCTCGAACGGCCGCAGTCCGTCCACCGGGTGCCGGGGGGCCCGCTCGGGGTCCGGACCGGCGTACGTGTGGATCGCGAACGGGTCGTCGTGGTAACTCTCCCCGAGCGCAAGGGTCTTGGGGGCCAGCACCGGTACGTCGGAGGCGTGGATGGCGCGCAGCACCGCGTGTTCGTACAGCGGACGCCGCTCCCGCCGCCGTACGTCGGGGAGTTCACGCCGTACGACGACCGGAAAGCCGATGCCCGGGACCTCGACGACGGTGTTGAGGTGTGAGGCGCCCTTGAACACCTGGTCGGCGCCGGCCGCGCCCTCCGCGAGGAGCACGGCCTTCACTTGCTCGACCCCGAACTCCTCGCTGAGCGGCACCCGTTCGGTGTCGAGCCGGCAGTCGAACGCCTTGCCGAGCCAGTCCCGGCCGCTGACCTCACCACCGCGCCGGGCGGCGAGCCAGCGGAACAGCGCCGACTCGATCTCCGCCCGGCCCGGTACGGAACGCAGCCTCAACGGCCGTTCGGCGACCCGCATCGCCCGCTCGACCTCGCGGGTCGCTCGGTCCAAGTCCCGTTGTGTGAAAGAGGAGTCGAGGGACCGCGCGGCGCGCATGACGTCGGGGTAGAGGGACTGGGCCCGCTCGAAGTCGAGGTAGTGCCGCAGGTCGGAGTCGAAGCCGGTGACGGCCACGGGCCGCACCCTGCGCATCGCCGACTCCCAGGCCCCGAGCACCTCGCTCCACTGGTGCTCCGGGTAGCGCATGCGCACCAGATGGGTGGCGAGATCCTGCAACGGGTCGCCGAACGTGGCGAGTTCCCAGTCCACGGTGACCACCTCCGCCTCCACCGGGGCGTACGGCAGGATCAGGTTGTCGCGGTGGAGGTCGGTGTGCAGCAGGCTGTACGGCCGCTGCGCCATCGTCGGCACCCGCTCGGCGAAGCGCGTCAGCGCGTCCTCCGGGACGCCGAGCGAGCTGAACAGGCCGCCGAAACCACGCCAGTTGGGCAGCCTGATCTGCCGGTCAGCCTCCATGGCAAGGGTCTTGAGGAACGCCTGGCTGTCGGCACCGTGGGCGGGCCAGCCCGAAGGCAGCGGCGGCAGTACCGTACGCCGTACCCGCGTCATCTGGGCCAGCAGTTCGGTCAGCGCCGACATGAGCCGGGCGTCCACGGGTTTGCCGTCGCCGCAGACCGTCGACAGCGGCACACCCTGCACATAGCTGTGGATGCTGAAGTCCCGGGCGCGCAGCAAACAGGTCGGCGCGTGTGGCAGATGCGGGCGCACGGCTTTCAGGATCGCGCCCTCGTCCTGCCAGGTCCGGATCACCACCGGCACCGCCTCGCGCCGCCTGACCCGCACCAGCACGGTCGTACCGGCCTGCTCTCCCAGTCTGTCGGCCAGGAACTCCGGCAGTTCGCACACGTAGTTGTCGTTGTGATGGCCGCTGGCGACCGGTGCCTTGTTCTTGGCGTCCTCGACGAACGACGACAAGGCGGCGCTGGGCTTGATCACTGACCGCTCCGATGGACTCACGCTGGTAGGACAGGCACGCGATGTGTGTAACGACCCAGTGGGGACGTGGGTGTAGTCACCACTCCTGGGTGTCTGCCTGTTCGACAGCGCGGGCGGGGGAGTCGTCCGGCCATGGTAGTCAACTCCCATTACACCAAGGTCACTTGGCGAGAGTTCTCCACACCGACTCGAACCATGTCCGCATGCTCTCCACGAAGACGGAGGCGGCCGAGTCCGGGTCGGAGTCCTGGACTTGGTGAGTGAGGGTGGCGCCGTACCCAAGCACGTCGAGTGCTTCGACCTCCTCCCCCGTGTCCAGGACGATGGGACGCTCGACCACCTCGTACGGACCGAACAGCACACTGCGGTGGTTCAGCAGGTAGAGCTTGAACGTCGGTGTCAGGGGCACGTACCTGACCTCCAGGGAGATGTCCTCCACCACGTTCCGCGCCTGGAGGTCCGTGAACGCGCGGGTGAGGATGGCGAGGTGCTCCCGGGTGATGCCCTGCGTTCGCTCCTGCAACCGCCGGTCTTCCCAGGCGCCTTTGACCTGCGGATACGACAGTGCACCGTTGGGCAGCAGCATCCGCAGTGCGATCCGTCTGGGGCTGATCTGTCCCGTGTAGATGCGCTCCATCTGATACAGCATGTGTGCACTCAGCGTCTCGGACGTCAACGTATAGACATCCAGGGTGACTTCGGGCTCCTCGAACGCCTCGGCGAGCAGCGGCCCCAGGGACAGTGCCCGGCCCTTGCGCTGCGGATCCCCGGAGGATATGCGCCGGGTCTTGAACACCACCCTCGATCCGCTGCCCTGCCGGGACTGGATCCACCCGTCGCTGGCCAGCTCCTTCAGCACCCGTTGGACGGTGTCCCGGGAGACGCCGAACTCGTCCGCCAGATTCCGCTGCGACGGCAGGAAACCCCCTACGGGGTAGACCCCGTCGGTGATCCGGGTGCGCAGTTCTCCGGCGACACGATGGAACTCCCTGCCGCCGCCGTCGCCGATCTGTTGCTCGCCCACTCTTCGACCGTACCGCCGTCGCTCCGGCGACAAACCACTTTCAGTCAAATCCACCGGCCAACTGGACTGCCCGTTAAGGGATCTACCGACCAGGGAAAGACCACCTTACGTCAACCAGTCCAATTGGACTGCTAGTTGCAGGCTTCACCGAGAGTTGTCGGGAGGTGAAAGAACATGCTCCTGTTGTCCACCCTGACGGAATCCTTCAGCCTGGCCCTGGGCCTCCTGGCCCAGGCACGGCTCGGCCCCTCCGGCGTCTTCCTGTTGTTCCTCCTGGGAGTCGGACTGCGAGCCCGGCACAGCGGACTCGCAGTCGCCTCCGCCACATTGCTGACGGTCCTCATGATCCAGGCGTGAGGAAGACTTCCCCAACCGCTTACGCCCGTTTCCTGACCGCCACCAGTACGGACTCCAGCGAGGAGACAACCACCTCCGCGCCCTCCTCGCGCAGCAAGTCCTCCTTCACCTTGTTGCGCGCATATCCGAGAAACGGCACCCCCGCCCGCCGCGCGGCCTCCAGGTCGGACGGCGTGTCACCGATCATCAAGGCGTCCGCGGGCGCTGAACCCATCGCCCGCAGCGCCTTGTTGAGGCAGTGCGGGTCGGGTTTGAGGAGCTGGATGTCGGCGGTACGGCCGTAGACGTGCGGTGCGAAACAAGCGCTCAGACCGCGGCTCGCCAGGTATTTCCCCACCACCCGGGGGGAGTTGTTGGTGGTGATCGCCATCCGCGCGCCGACCGCCACCCACGTACGGATCAGCGGGTCGGCGTACGGAGTGGGCTGCGCCGAGGTAGCGGCCGTCAACTCCTCCTTGGTGAGCCACTCTTCGAGCTCGACGACGAGGTCGCTGCTGGGACGCCGGCTGTCCACGGCGCGCAGGACGACATGGGGGTCGAGGCTGGCGCGCTCCCCTTCGCTCAACAGCCCCCGCAGGCCCCGCAGTTCGAGTCGTTCCATCAGCTCCGCCGCGACCTGCTCCGCGGGGTGCCCGGCGAAGAGCCCGCACACGGGCCCGTCGAAGTCCCACAGCACGACCCGGGCGCGACCGATCAACTCCTGGACTTTTTCGGTCGCCTTGTCGCCGTCACGAGCCATCCGATCCGTCTGTTTCGTATCAGAAGTCACTAGGAGAGTGTCAGGTCTGTCGTGATGGTTTCCCAGAGGGCGTCGAACCACCGCTGCGACTCCTCGACGAACGCGGCGTCGCGTTGCCCGGTGCGCTTCTCGAAGGAGAAGAGCAGGGACTCGGTGCCCCGGACGTCGTACATGTCGAGAAGCTCACCGTCGTCGGAGGGCTCTTCGTAGCGCGCGACGGTGTAGTAACCCATCAGCGCTTCCGCCTCGTTGAGCAGATACAGCTTGACCGGAGGGGTGAACGGCAGGGCCCGGAAGGAGACTTGGACGTCCACACCCTGCGAGCGCAACGCGTTGAGGTTGTACCGCAGCACCTGCCCCTGCGCATTGCGCATTCCCAACCACCGCTTGTGCACGGTGTCTTCACCCTCGACCTCGCCCACCTGGACCGGAAACGCGAGGTTGATCTTCCGTGACGGCAGCATGATCCGTACGTCGAGCTTCTCCGGCCGCGCGATCCCCGCATGGATCAACCGCAACGGCTCCCCCAACGCCGGAATCAGACTCTCCGCCGTCAGACACACTGCGTCGATCCGCACCCGCGGCTCCCGGAACGCGTCCACCAACCGCGGCGCGAGCGCGACCATCGTCGGGCGGGGCTCGTCGCCCTCGCCCTCCGGCGCCTCCGCGATCCGCGGCGGGCTTCCCTTGCTGACGTTCGTCAGGAGCCCGTCCTCCTGCAAGGCCCGCAGCGCCTGCCGGACGGCTCCCCGCTCGACCCCGAACTCGTCCGCCAACTCCGCCTGGGTAGGCAGCCGATCACCGGATTTGAGGTCCCCGACCCGGATCCGCTCCCGAAGTGTGTCGGCGATCTCCTGAGGCGAGAGCCTTCTGCCGGTGTCCACTGCCACCTTCCCCTGGGTCGTCACGGTCGAACGGTACAACTCTGATCCATCTTAGGGCAGTTGCCGACAACTTGTTTGAAGGTTGGTGCCAAGTGGGGACAACATCAGTGTAGTTGGTTGCCAACTTGTTCGAGTTGGCAGGCCTCTGGCATATCCCAGCCGGTCCGCATCGAGCCGGTCCACCTCAAGGCACCGCACAGAAGGAAGGGGTGAGCCCCATGCCCGCCGCCCTCGTCACCGCCGCCCTCGAACAGGCCGTCCAGTGGAGATACGGCACGTCCGGCGCCGTCGCCCTGCTGCTGATCAGCGTCGGGATCAAGGCCAGGATCCCCACCCTGACCTCGATAGGAGCCGTGATGCTGGCCGCGCTGATGACGACCCCGGCGGTCAGCTCGTGAGCTGAAGGTCCGAGCTGATCGTCCCCCACAGCGCGTCGAACCACAGCCGGGACTGCTCGACGAACGCCGTGTCGCGCGCCCCGGCCCCCCGCCCGAACCCGAAGAGCATCGACTGCGTGCCCTCCGCGTCGTACGTCTCCACCCGCTCGTCGTTGATGAGTTGCTCGCGCCGCCGCAACGTGTAGTAGGCGAACAGCGCTTCGTCCCCGTTGAGCAGATACAGCTTGACCGGAGGCGTGAACGGCAGTGCACGGAAGTCGACTTGGACGTCGATGTCGTGCGTCTGGCGCAGCGCGAGGAGGTTGTGCTTGAGGACCTGCCCCTGCGCGTTGCGGTGCAGCAGCCAGTGTTCGCGCAGTTGCCCGGACGCCGAACCGTCCAGCGACGCGGGGAAGGCGAGCGGAATGCTGCGCGACGGCAGCAGCACCCGGACTTCGACCTTGGCCGGTTTCATTCGCCCCGCGTGGATGTGCCGGAGGGGTTCGCCCATGGCAAGTGTGAGGGACACGGCGGTCAGGCAGAGCGCGTCGATCTTGACGTGCTCGGCCTCGAACGCCTCGGCGATGCGCGGCGCGAGCCCGACCGTCGTCGGCTGCGGCGGGGCCGCCGGGCCGCGCACCTGGAGCCCAACTCCCAGGTCGAGAGCGACAGTTGCGGGTGCGCCCTTGGTCATGTTGGTGAGCAGGTGCTCCGCCTGGAGGATGCGCAGGGCCTGCCGTACGGCCCCGCGTTCGACCCCGAACTCGTCGGCCAACCGGGCCTGTGTGGGCATGCGTTCACCGGGCCGCAGCACTCCGGTCCTGATCCGGGTGCGCAGTTCGTCGGCCACCTGGTGGTGCGACTTCTGTGGCCGCTGTGGCCTTTTCCGTCCACTGACGGAGGCGTGTTCCGGCTCCACGTCGAAACAGTACAACTTCCCGCCATCTTTGGGCAGTTCCCCGAGAGATGGTTATGAGACGCTTCCAAGCGGACATAAGTACAGTGAAGTTGGCAACCAACTTCGCCTGACATGGTCAACGTGGTCAGACTTTCAGATGGTTGGTCGGGCTCCCTTCCGGAGGGGAGCCGGGAGCCCGCGCAGACGGCGGCCCTGGCCGCATGAGCACAGCCACAACCGCATACGAGGCACCACCGCACAGCCACAACCGAACATCGCGAGCACAGCCACAACTTCATAAGCCACAGCTACGGAAGAGTTACGCCGTCAGAAGTACGACCCGAGTACGACCAGTGACCGGAGAGGAGGTTCAGCACCATCCCCCTGCGGGGGATCTCGACTCAGAACATGTCCGGGCACCATGGCCGCCCGGACGTACGCAGCAGGGCGTCGGCCTCGCGCACGGCGCCCGCTCGTACCTCCCGCACCCGGTCCAGCGCCGCCAGCCGCGCCACCGACTCGTCGCCGAGCCACAGCGACGCGAGGTCGGTCACGTCCAGCGCGAGGTCGGCGCCCCGGGTGCTCCTGGTGCAGGACGCACCCCCGGGTGACACCGAGAGCAGGAACCGTCCGCCGGTGAGCCCCTCAGGGTCGTACACCTCTAGTACTACCTCTCCGGTGGTGTCGTACGTCCGTGCCTCCAGGGCCCGTGCGACGTCCAGGAGCCGTACCCACAGCCAGTCCGAGAGCTGGGTGATCCGTGCGGCGCGGGGGTCCGGCAGGAGGCGGGGCAGCAGGTCGTCGGGGCCGCGCCAGCCCGACTTCACGGTGGTCACCCAGTCGATCGAGCACAGGAAGTGCCACAGCGCGCGCTCCGCCTCAGGAGTTACGCCGATCAGCCACTTCACGGTCAGTGTGTTGGCGGCCTGGCCGCCGGCGGTCCACGCGTCGTCGACCTCGTACGCGACCAGCCCGTCGATCCGGCCCGCGTCGCCGCCCGCGCCCTCGCCTGCGGGCGAGCGGTACGCCACGTACGTCGGCACCGGCCGCTCACCCTCGTACGTCCGTAGTACCCCGGTATCACGGTCCCACCAGTGCTGGTCGCGGCTGACCGCGCCGACCTGCCCGCGCCGTACCCGCTCGTGCAGCTCGGGCCCGGCCTTGCGCACCTCCTCCGGCTCCAGCACCTCGATCCGGCCCCCGCACTCGGGCGCGGCCCAGCGCGGGTCGAGCCCCGTGCGCGGTACGTCGATGCTCCACTCGGCGACCGACGTCGCCGGCCCGAACCCGTACCGCCCGTAGATCGGGTACTCGGCGGCGATCAGCGTGGCCACCACATCGCCCCGCTCCTTCGCGGCGCCGAGGTCCTCCCGCATGATCCGCGACAGCAGCCCGCGCCGCCGATGCGTGGGCAGCACCGCGACGTTGGAGATCGCGTCGGCGGGTACGACCGCCCCGCCCGGCACGGTCAGCTCCTGCGCGAACGAGCGGTACGTCGCGACGATCCGGCCCCCGTCGAACGCCCCGTACGGCCGCGCCCCCGCGTCCGCGACGCGCCGCGCCTCGACGTGCGGCTCCGAGATCGCGGAGGACCGCAGGAACCCCACGTTCATCGCGCGCAGCCACTCGTGCCGCTCGCTCTCGGCGATCAACCGGATGTCGATGGGGTCGGGGGCCGGGCGCGCAGGTGTCACGGGTTCGTTCGTCATACGCCCACGCTATGCACCCTGAGGACTACGCCTCCAACCATTTGCCCGACCGGCCTCACCCTCAGGTACGGCCTCACTCTCAGGTACGGCCTACCTCTGAGGTACGACCTCCCCGGCGCACACCCTCACCCCAGCAGATCCTCCACCTGCGCCTCACCCTCCCGATACCTCCGGGTGATCTCGCCCCCGCAGTCGTCCGCCGCCCGCTGCAACCCCTGCCGCCGCCGCGAGACCTCCTGCTCGTACGTCTCCAGTCTCCCCATCGCCTCGCTCAGCTCCCCGTCCGTACGGGCGGACAGGTCCGACAGCTCCACCTCGCCCAGCATCTCCGCCGCCAGCTTCCGGTACTCCTCCCCCTGAGGGGTGCCCAGGGTGACGTGCCGCGCGGAGGACCGGTACCGCGCGGGCCCGTCCGCGAGGATCTCCGAGAGCCGCTCCACCACGCCCCCCACCACGGCGGTCCCCCGGCAGGCCAGCTCGGCCCGCAGAATGTCGATCCGGCCCTGCAACAGCCGCCGTACGTAACTGAGATCGGCCTCGTCGCGCAGCGCGTCCCGGCGCAGGTCGCGCAGCTCGACCAGGCTGAGCCGGGACAGGTCGTGCTCCTCGTACCGCGTACCCGATGTACTGAGTGTGCTCATCCGCCTCTTACCGTCCCCTCGACCGTCCCCACGACCGGGCGTGTGGGAAGCATGGTGCCACCCCAAGTGGCCGCTATGTGACCGAGTGCCCCCGAACGGCCCCAGATGGGGGGCTTTAGCCACCCTGTACGACCCTGGAGCTACCCGGTTACGACCGTGGAGCCACCACCCGGCGTAGCCCCCGGGAGCCACCCGGCATCATGGGTCCATGCGAGCAGTGGTGCAGAGAGCGGACGGCGCGAGCGTGGTCGTCGAGGGCGAGACGGTCGGCGGGTTCGAAGGCGAGGGCCTGTGTGTCCTGGTGGGTGTGACCCACGAGGACACGAAGGAGAAGGCGGCCCAACTGGCCAGGAAACTCTGGTCGATCCGCATGCTGGCGGACGAGAGGTCGTGCAGCGACATCAACGCCCCGCTGCTGGTGATCAGCCAGTTCACGCTGTACGGCGACGCGCGCAAGGGCCGCCGCCCCACGTGGAACGCGGCAGCCCCCGGCGACATCGCCGAGCCCCTCGTCGAGGCCGTCGTATCGGAACTGCGTGCGCTGGGTGCGACGGTGACGACGGGCCGCTTCGGAGCCCAGATGCGGGTATCCCTCACGAACGACGGCCCGTTCACGGTACTACTGGAGATGTAGGTACCTACCCCTTCGGAGGGACGGATCCTCTACGGTCGGACTCAGGAACCTCCCATCGAAGCGAGGCCGTCTCCGTGACCAACCCAGAGCTCCCCACGATCGTCGTCCTGACCGCCCTCCCCCTGGAGTACGAGGCGGTGAGAGCTCACCTCGACCGCCTCCGCACGATCGAGCACGACACCGGCACCCGGGCCCAGATCGGCCCCCTCGCCGAAACCCCCTGGCAGGTCGCCCTCGTACAGATGGGGGAGGGCGCGGTGAACGCGGCCGTGCTCACCGAGCGGGCCATCAACTGGCTGAAGCCGCAGGCCGTCGTGTTCGTCGGGGTGGCGGGCTCCCTCAAGAAGAAGGTGAAGCTCGGCGACGTCGTCTTCGCCACGAAGGTGTACGCCTACCACGGCGGCCGGGAGACGAAGAAGGGCTTCAAGGTACGCCCCGACTCCTGGCGGGCCAGCCAGCGCCTGGACCAGGCGGCCCGCCACACGCTGGGCACCAGGGCCCACTTCAAACCGATCGCCGCCGGCGACGTCCTCCTCGACGACGACCTCTCTGCGGTCGCGAAGCATCTTGAGGACCACTACGAGGACGCGGCGGCGATCGAGATGGAGGGCAACGGCGTTGCGCACGCAGCCCACTTGAGCGACCGCGTGGACGCGGCCATCATCCGGGGCATCAGCGATCTGGCGAACGGCCGCAAGGCGAAGGCGGACGCCTCCGGCTCCCAGCTCCGCGCGGCGGCGAACGCCGCCGAAGCCGCCTTCGCCGTCATCCGCGCTCTCTCCCCCCGCCCCGGCACGGCCGACACGGCTCAGGCGGGCGACGCGAACACGTACGGCGGCGACCACATCGACCTCCGGCACAACATCAACAACGCCCCCGTCATCGGCAAGATCGTGTACCAGAACCCCCGGCAGCGGGACTGACCACGGCGAACTCCCGTGCTCTGAAGGGCAGTTACGAGCCCCACTCCCGCCGTCCTCAAGTCCCGCCCTCACTGCGACTCCATGACCGCCCGCCCCCGAGCGAACGCCTCGGCCGCCTCCTCCTCCCGCCCCGCCGCCGCCAGAGCCCTGCCGAGGTTCTGGTACGTCTCCGAGGCCCGGTCCCGGTCCCCCAGCCCCTCCAGCAGTTTCCCCGCTTCGGCGAACGCACCGAACGCCTCCGCCTCCCGCCCCGACTCCCGCAGTACGACAGCCAGGTTGTTCCACACCATCGCCTCGCCGTGCAGGTCCCCCGCCATCCTGCGCAGAGCGAGCGCCCGCCTGAACGCCTCGTCGGCCGCGTCGAGTTCACCCCGCAACGCCTCGGCGATCGCCCGGTTGTTCCACTGCGTGGCCTCGCCCACCCGGTCCCCCCGGGCCCGGTGGAGGTCACCGGCCCGCCCGAATGCCTCGATCGCCTCGTCCGGCCGTGAACTCGCCAGCGCGTCACCGGCGTTCTGCCAGGCGGTCGCCTCCCGCAGCCGGTCTCCGAGGCGCGCGGCGTACTCCCGCGCCAGCCGGTTGACGGCCAGCACCTCCTCCAACAGCCCACGCCCGCGCAGGTATTCGGTGAGGCAGAGCGCGAGGTCGAGCGCGCGAGCGGTGTACCGGTCCGCCACACCCCACTCGACGGCGGCCAGCAGCCCGAGCCGCTCCTTGTCGAGCCAGCCCAGAGCCTCGTCCGGATTCGCGAAACAGCGGAACTCCCCTGAGATTCCCCGGAGATGGTTGTCGGCCTCGTCGGCCCGGCCCAGATAGTGCGTGAGGGCACGCTCCCGCGCGTCCCCCCGCTCCGCCACGCAGGCAGGGTCGTCGCCCGCGACCTGCGTGGCGAACACCCGTACCAGATCGTGCAGTCGCCACTCCGTACGGCTGCTGCTGCGGTCGACGAGATACGCCCGCTCCAGGGCGGCGAGCACGCCCGGCCGAGGCGCGCCCCCGAGCAGCGCCGCAAGCATCTCGGCACCTGTCTCGGGTCCCGGCGCCTCGGCCAACATCCTTAAGAGGCCGGCCTGTTCGGCGGTCAGCCGCTGGTACGACAGGTCGAAGGCGGCCTGTACGCTGCGCTCCCCGTCGTCGAGGAACGCCAACCGCGTTCTCTGATCGCGCAGTTCGCTCACCGCCTCGGCCACGGGCTTGTGCGGGTCCCAGACGAGTTGCGCGGCGGCGATCTGGAGGGCCAGCGGCAAGTACCCGCAGAGCCCGGCGAGTTCGAGGGCCGCGTCCGCCGCGTCGGCGATCCGGGAGTCCGTCCCGTTGGCGAGCCGCAGCGCCTGGTCGAGCAGGGCGACCGCGGCCTTCGGCGAGAGCTGCCCCAACGGCAGGTGATGGGCGCCGAGTTGGGGGATCGCGGTGCGTGAGGTGATCAGGATGCGGTGGCGGGAGTCGGCGGGGAGCAGCGGCCGGACCTGTTCGGGGGAGGCCGCGTTGTCCGCGAAGATCAGCACCCGGTCGGGCCATTGGTCCAACTGGCTGCGGTAGCGGTTGACCCGCTGTTCCTGAGTGGTGAGGTGCTCGGCCGGTGTGCCGAGGTCTTCGAGCAGGGTGCCGAGCGCTTGTTCGGCGGCGACGGTCGCGTGGTCGTGGCCGTGCAGGTCGATGAAGAGGAAGCCGCCGGGGAACCACCCCGTGTCCTTGGCCGCGTGCGCCGCCTCGGTGGCGAGTGCGGTCTTCCCGACCCCCGCCATACCGGCCAGCACCGCCGCCGTGACCGTGCCGGGTTGCGGCGGCCCGGGGGCCGGGCGCAGGAAGTCGTCCAGTTGTTCGAGCAGCTCATCGCGCCCGGTGAAGCTCGGCGTCGCGGGCGGCAGGGAACCGACGGCGATCGGATCGGGTTCGGCGGGCGCCGGCGCGGGGTGGAAGTGCTGGTGCAGTACGGCGCCGGTCACGTTGCCGAGGAAGAGCCCGTCGAAGTCGATGTGGTCCCCGCCCACCAACGCGGCGCTCCCGGGCCGGAGTTTCTCCATGGCCGCGCCCAACGCGCGTGCGGTGTCAGGGCTGTTGGTCAGCAGTTGCCCCAACCGGTCGCGCAGGGGCTGCGGTACGGCCCCGCGCTCGCCTAGGGCGAGGAACTCGGCCAGCTTCCGCGCCAGGTCCTGGCCGACCGGGCCCGCCGCCCCGTCGGTCAGCGCGCTCAGCAGCGCTTGAAGGGCCGACTCCATGCTGTCCCCCGTACTGCGGATGCCGTCCACGGTAGTACCGCACCACCCGGCGCTGCACCCCGTCCGCCGAATTCCGCAGTTGGATACGGGTACCCGCGCGGTGTGCCGACACTAGAGTGTTGGAGGTCGAACCCCGTCGCACGGACGCGGACGACGGCATACGGGCGAGGTGGTCACATGCCGGACGGGCAACCCCTGGTGGCAATCATCACCGGACTACCCCTGGAGTATGAGGCCGTGCGGTCACTCCTCACCGGCCTGGGGGAGCGGATGGTCGGCATCGCGCTCTCCGTCGAAGTGGGTGAACTGCCGGACAGCGCCTGGCAGGTGGCGCTTGCGGACGTCAGTTCCACGCACACCCCTGCCGCGATCCTCATCGAGGATGTCGTACGCCAACTCCGCCCCGACGCACTCCTGTTCATCGGTATCGCGGGCGGCCTCAAGGACACCCTGGAGGTCGGCGATCTCGTGGTCGCCACCAAGATCTACGCCTTTCAAGGGGGGAAGCAGACGCCTGAGGGCTTCTACGCCCGCCCCCAGTCATGGCATTCCTCCTACCGGATGACGCAGACAGCGCGGTCCGCCCTACGCGATCTGCCCGGGGTCCACTTCGGCGCAATGGTGGCCAGTGACGTCGTACTCAACGACGAACGCGCTTCGCTGCTGGACCAGTTGAAGCGCTCCTACAACGACGCGCTCGCCGTCGAGATGGAAGGCGCGGGCGTGGCTCATGTGGCGCATCTGACCACCGGGTTGGAGATGCTCACGGTCCGTGGCATCAGCGATGTAGCGGACAGGTCCAAGATTCCCGGGGATCCCCGGCGCGCGCAGTCGCTCGCCGCCGCCCGTGCGGCGTCAGCGGCAGCGGCCATACTCCGCAAACTCGGCCCGCCACCACGCTTCACAGCCACCAGCCAGGCCACCCACATCATGCAGAGCGCCGGCGACATCAGCATCCGCGGCAACACCTTCTTCAACACCCCCCCGGGAAAGATCACGGCGGACCCCCCGCCCGAGGACAACTAGGGCTCCACAACAACCTCTTGAGCCGCAGCCGTCTTCTCCCCCACCACCAACTCCGCATCCACCGGCACATTCCGCTTCACCAACGCCAGCGCGATAGGCCCGAGTTCATGATGCCGAGCAGCAGTCGTCACGAACCCGATCTTCCGCCCCTCCTCCCCCTCCGAGGAAGCGACCCGAACCTCCGCCCCATGCCCCGGCAACTGCACCTCGCTACCGTCGAGATGGAGAAACACGAGCCGCCGAGGAGGCTTCCCGAGGTTCTGGACACGGGCCACCGTCTCCTGCCCCCGATAGCACCCCTTCTGAAGATGAACGGCACTCCCGATCCACCCCAACTCATGCGGAATGGTCCGGTGATCGGTCTCGAACCCGACCCGGGGCCGATGCTGCTCGACCCGCAGCGCCTCGTACGCAAGGAGCCCGGCAGCATCCCCCACCCGCCCCGCGAACTCTTCCAGCTCCGCACGAGGCAGGAAAAGATCACGCCCGTACGGCGTCTCCCGCACCACGACGGAAGCGGGCACCTCGACCACGGACCCGGCCGGCAGATGGACGACGGCGAAGCCGGAAGTCCGGTCCTCGACCTCGACCCGGTAGAAGAACTTCATGGACTCCAGGTACGCGATCAGCGCCTCCTGCGACCCGGGCTCGACGTGCGCCCACACGGTCGCCCCGTCGTCGACGAGGTACAGCGCGTGCTCGATGTGCCCGTTCGCGGAGAGGATCAGCGACTCGGTGGCGACGCCCGCGGCGAGGTCGCTCACATGCTGGGTGAGCAGCAGGTGCAGCCAGGCCAGCCGGTCGTCCCCGGTGACGGCGACGACGCCCCGGTGCGACAGGTCGACGAACCCCCGCCCGTCGGCGAGCGCCCGTTGCTCCCGGAACAGCTCTCCGTAGTGGGCGGCGACACCGTCGTCCACACCCTCCGCGGACACCGCACCCGGCAAGGACAGCAAGGGACTCTTCATGGTCCCAACCCTACGACGCTGCTCCCGGAACCCGGCGAGGCTCCCGCCCCTCCGCCGCGTAGTCCGCTACTCCCTCTCCTTCGCCGAACACTCCGCGCACCGCCCGAAGATCGCGAAGTGCTTCATGTCGGTCTCGAACCCGAACCGCTCCCGCAGCGCGTCCGTGAACACGCCCGCCACCTCCATGTCCGCCTCGATCACCCGGTCGCAGTCCCGGCACACGAGATGCAGATGATGGTGCCGGTCGGCGAGGTGGTAGGTCGGCGCGCCATGCCCGAGATGCGCATGGCTGACCAGCCCCAACTCTTCCAACAGCTCCAGCGTCCGGTAGACCGTGGAAATGTTGACCCCCGACGCCGTCTTCCTCACTTCCACGAGGATGTCGTCGGGGGTCGCATGCTCCAGCGTGTCCACGGCTTCCAACACAAGCTGCCGCTGCGGCGTCAGCCGGTACCCACGCTGCCTGAGGTCGCTCTTCCAGTCGGTGCTCACCACACTGGAGAGTCTAGGACTACTTGAAGAAAGCGATCCCGTCATCCGGCATGTCCTCCGGGAGGGCCCTGGCCCAGCGGGCCACGTCATCCGGGGTGACGACCTTCTTGAGGTGCGCGGACATGTACGGCCTGAGTTCTACGTCGGGAGTCTGCTTCTCGCCGACCCACATGAGGTCGCTCTTGACGTAGCCGTACAGCCTCTTACCACCGGTGTACGGCTGGGAGGCACCCGTACGGGCTACGGCGTCCGTGACCAGGTCGATCTGGGGCTGCTTGGCCGCCAGCTCGCCGTACCAGATCTCTACGACGCCGTCGTCACGGACCATCGTGACCTCGACCTTGCGGTCCGCGTCGATGCGCCAGAAGCCGTGCTCGGACTCCAGGGGGCGGACCTTGTTGCCGTCGTTGTCCAGTACCCAGGTATGAGAGGTGTACTCCAGGAAGTCACGGCCGTCCTGGGTGAACGACACCTCCTGACCGAAGTTGCACTTCTCCGAGCCGGGGAAGTCGTGCACGCCCGCGCCGGCCCACTGGCCGAGGAGGAACGTCAGCGGGAGGAGGTCCTTGTGCAGGTCGGACGGAATCTCGATCATCAGGCTTCCTGGTCGGACGGGGTCAGCGCTGGCCCTGGTACAGCTTCTTCACGGTCAGCCCGGCGAACGCGAGCACGCCGACGCAGACCAGGACGAGGAGAGCTTCGAAGAAGACTTCAAGCACGGGGTGCTCCTAGAGGCGCGATTCAGGTACACAAGGCCGGACCCCAGCTTACGCCGCCGGGGTCCGGGCCACTCATCGGGCCGGGGTCACCCCGGGGGAGGAGGCGAGGAGCTGGCTCTGGAGTACGACGGTCTGCTGGAACGGCACGCTCGCGGCGGCCCCCTTGCGGGACTGGAGTACGACGGCCATGACGTCGGCGTGGAACAGGTACGCCTGCCGGAGCTGCTCGGCGCCGTAGGGCTTCTTCTCGTCGTAGACGTCCCGGTCGACGCCCTGGACGTTGGACTCGTACGGGATCCCGTCGTCGAACTCGGTCTCCTCGGCACCGCGCGCGGGGTAGAAGGGCGCGTCGTACCCGGTGAGGTTCTCGCGCAGCCGGTCGACGACGGCGGAGTCGTCGAGGCGCAGGAGGTATACGGAGGTATGAGTACCGTCGGCGGTGGTCCACCCCCGTGCGGCGATGTGCCTCAGCCCGTAGTCCTTGAGGTACTCCCCCATCTTGGTCCGGCTGTCGGCGGACTCGTACACGGCGAGGAAGTCCTTCACGGCGAGCCACCCGCCGTCCCCCTTGAGAGCTACGTCCTCGACTGCACCCTGAGGGGTAGGCAGCACGTAGGCCCGCAGATCGGCGCCGGCGACGGGCCGCTGGATCTCGGGGTAGTCCCATCGTCCGTCGGAGGTAGTACCGAGCCCGGGTACGTCGGTCCGCTCCATCCGCGTGATCCCGTACGCCGTCCCCGCGCCGAGCACCCCGAACACGGCGACGGCGACGGTCCACCGCAGGATGCCGCGCAGCACGCGCCGCGCCTTGGGCGCTTCGGGGGACGGCGCGACGACCTCTTCCGGCACAGCCTGTTCCTGCGTCTGCTCACTCATACCGCACGCCCCGCATCCCCGATCCGGTCGAGCTGCTTGGTGACGAACGCGGCGATTCCCTTGGTGTCCAGCGGGTCGGTCCCCGTCGCGATGAAGGAGACGACCAGGTCACCGACGCCGCCCGTGCACTGAACGGCACCGAGCGTGTCCTTCTTTTTGTCGTCCGACGCGGCGAGGCACGTGACGTTCTTGTGCCCCTTGATCACCGGCCCCTTGCCGAAGTCGCCCGACGCGGCCATGGCGCGGTACACGTCCTCGACAAGCTTCACAGTGCTCCGGTCGGCGAAACGGCTCAGCCCGACCTGGACCATGAAGGAGGAGTCGTCGTCGCCGGTTTCCGCGCTCAGGTAGGTGCGCATGGCCATGCCCTTGAGCTTGTGTTTCTCGACGGCGTCCCGGTACTTCCGGGGCATGTCCTTGAGCTGCTGCACACGCACAGCGGTGGCCTGCCGCTCGTTGAACTCGACGTCGTGCCCGTAGGCCTCCAGGTCGGGACCGGGCCGGAACCCGTACGTCCCGTAGGGCACGAAGAACGCCCGCAACGTGCCTGCGGCCGGCTTCTCGGACGCGGACGCGACAGGCTTCGGGAACTTCCAGCGCGCGGCTCCGGGGTCATGCTCGGCACCCCGCACGGTGACGACGGTGTACCCGACCCCCGCGAGGACTACGGCGGCGAGGAGGGCGGACCCGAGTATGAGACGGGTACGACCCCGGCGAGCCGGTTTCTCGGCGGGGGACCCGGAGTCGTCCCCGGGGACTACCTCAGGGGTACGCGTCTCCTCGACGTCCCCGGCGTTCTCGTCGCTCACAGCTTCCCCATCTGCCGCTGTGCCAGCCCCATGATCGTGGCCTTGGGGATCGGCTTCGTGTCGTACATGTAGATCTCGGCGTAGAGGTCGCCGCGCCAGGCGTGGGCCTCGGCGGAGTAGAGCGGGAGGTACCCGGCCTTGCGCTCAGGGGTGTCGTGGACGGAGGCCCGGCCGTTCAGCGTTCCCATGCCGGGGATGGTCCAGCTCCGGGTGTCGCTCTTCTCGTCGGACCAGTACTGCCCGTTCTCGGCTTCCTCGGAGGCGCCGACCGTGCCGTCGTTCTGGTTGAACTGCACGAGTTTCACCTCGACGGTGCGGCTCCCGCCCTCGGCCCAGATGATCGTGGCGGCGCGGCGGAACTCGCTCTTGACCGAGCTGATGAAGGCGCCGGAGGGGTTGACGTAGGAGGACGAGTACTGGGAGAGGTTGATCCAGCGGGGACCACCCCGCCAGCCGTCGTCCCCTTTCTCCCTGGCTCCCTTCGGCGGCTCGACCAGCAGTTTCTTCAGATCCCCGTCGACCTTGACGCGGCGGTCGCGGGCGGCGGAAAGCGGCTCGGGTGTGTTGCCCTTGGCCTGTGGGACCGTCGCCTGGGAGAGGGGCGGCAAGGGTGTGGGCGAGCGTTCGGCCTGGACGAGGTAGCCCGTGCAGACTCCGCCGAGTACCCCGAGGCAGGCGGCGGTGGAGATGAGTAGGGCCGTACGACCCCGGCGTTCCAACAAGTCCCCCCGGAAAAGAACCGGACAAAGAAGTGAAGCGCGCACTTGGCGTGCACGCTTCACAGGAGACTCGTAGGTATCAGGGGTGGTTGTACGACCCAAGAGTTACGACTTGATACCAACGAGGAAGGCGGCCCAGGAGTCGGCGGCGAAGAGGAGGGAACCGGCGGAGGGGTCCTTGCTGTCGCGGACGGGGACGAGGGAGGGGATGCTGTCGGAGACTTCGAGGCACTGGCCGCCGTCGGTGTTGCTGTAGGAGCTCTTGCGCCACGCAGCCGTACTGAGCAAGTCGTCGGAAACTTCGAGGCAGTTGCCGCCATCGGTGTTGCTGTAGGAACTCTTGCGCCACGAGACGCTGCTCAAGTCGATGGATCGCACGGCAATTCCTCCAGCAGACGCATGATGAACTGTCGTGTCTCGGCGGGACTGTACGCCAAGTCACGTAGGGCATCATAAGTGCGGTTAAGGCCCGCAACCCTGCTGGTTTCCTCGAACAGTTCACTCTGTACGTCGCTCTCACCGTAGGCGACGATCTTCCCGCCCGACAGCTCCAGGAACATCATGTCGGTGTTGACCAGACGATGCAGTCCCGTGCCGAACGGCAACACTTGAATGTTGGCGTTGGGCAGGTCCAACACCTCCAGCAGGAACTCCAACTGCTTGCGCCACTCCCGCGGATCACGCAGCGGATTGCGAAGCACGGCCTCCGACATGATCGACCGGAACGGCACCGGGTTGTCCGGATCGAAGAGCGCTCGCTGACGGCCGAGTCGCGCTTCGATCTGCCGCTCCAACTCCTCCCCCTCGTAACCACCAGCCATGAGCGCCGCCCTCGCATACTCGGCGCTTTGAAGCAGTCCGGGGATCGTGGTCGGGGAGTACTGCCACAGAGCTACGGCCTTCTCCTCCAACTCCATGTACGGCCGGTACTTCAGCTTGAACTGGTTCTTGTCGGCAACCGCCAACTCCCACAGGATCAGCAGCTTGTCCCCGGTCCCGTAGTAGACGTCGAGCGCCTCGACCACGTCCGGTCCGCCGAGCAGGACGCCGTTCTCCATCCTGCTGAGCAGCGACTCGCTCCAGCCCAGATCCTCCGCCAACTTCCTTAACGAGACGCCCTTTTGGAGCCGCGCCTTCTTCACCTCCTGCGCGAATCTCTCCCTGGGTCCCCCACTCCGCCCCGTGATCGGCCTCCTGACTGGCATCGCCTTCTCACCCTCCTGCTGCCTATGGACATTCCCGCGTTGCCTTTGCGCCTGTCCGGGGTGCGAAGGCGTCCCCGCTTGGGTCATCCTCGTACTACCCAGGAATGCGCAGAGTAGTACAACAACCGCATTCCGTATAGATGTTGGGCGAAAGGATGTAAACCCATGGAACCCGGAACCCTCCTCTACGACCCCACGACCGACAAGGTGGGGGAGTTCCAGGCCCGCTCCGGCAAGTACGCGATGCTCCGCCCCGTCGGCGGCGGCATCGAGTGGCAGGCCGACCCCGACAGCCTCCGGCCCCCCACCGACAGCGAGCGCATCGGCGCCGGCGTGAAGGCGGCGAACGTCCAAGCGGCCCGCAAGTACCCGCTGTTGGAGCCGACCGTGGACATCACGAAGGTCCCCGACCCGCACCCGAACTGCGCGCGCTGCGCGGAGTTGGTGCGGCTCGCACAGACCGCGAGCGACGAGAAGGACCTGAGCGCGGGGGTGGACGCGAGGGTCCTGATGAGGCGTCACCACAGGCAGGCGCACCCGGCGTGACATGGCGCCCTGACCCCGGTCAGATCAAGGAGGTGTACCCGGCGTACGCGGTTCCCCCGCCCGCGTTGCCGTGGACGCCGAAAGCCGAACTCACCACCGTACAGAGTGAGTTGCCGCAGAGAGCGGCGTCTCGTGGGCGCCGGGTGCGGCGCAGAGCGAGGCGGCTGATGAGCGAGGACGCTTTCTGGAGCGGCGTTCTGACCGCGCTGAGCGTCGCCACGCTGGTCGCGGTGATCGCGGCGACGGCGACGTAGGCCGCACTACGCTGCACGGCATGTCCAAGAAGCTGGTTATCAAGGTGACCGCGGGTGCCGACGCCCCCGAACGCTGCTCGCAGGCCTTCACCGTGGCCTCGGTGGCGGTGGCGAGCGGGGTGGAGGTGTCGCTGTGGCTCACCGGCGAGTCCGCGTGGTTCGCGCTGCCGGGCAAGGCGGCGGAGTTCGAACTCCCCCACGCGGCCCCCCTGCCGGACCTCCTCGACACGATCCTGTCCGCCGGTCAGGTCACGCTGTGCACGCAGTGCGCGGCGCGGCGGGACATCACGGAGAAGGACGTGATCGAGGGGGTCCGGATCGCCGGGGCGCAGGTGTTCGTGCAGGAGGCGCTCGGGGACGGGGTGCAGGCGCTCGTGTATTGATCTTGTAACGGGGGTGTCTTAGAGGCGAGTTGAGCGGAACCAGGGGCCGCCGGGACCTCTCATCACAGTCGTAAACGGCACGCCCGTACCGAAGTTGGGGAAGAAACACGATGCGCGTTCAGAAGCTCACCATCGCCGCCGTTGCCGTCGCCGCCGGTCTGTCTCTGACCGCGTGCGGCTCCAGTGACAGCACGGCCAAGAGCGACCCGTCGTCGCCTGCTTCCAACTCCGCTGCGACGACGGGGGGTTCGGGTACGTCCGGTTCGACGACCGGAGGTTCGGGTACGGCCGGGTCGGCCACCGGCGGCACCGGCTCGGGCTCCAACACGTCGGCGACAAACGGCGGTTCGGGTTCAAGCGGCTCCACCACCGGAGGTTCCGGCTCCAACTCCGCTGCCAAGAGCGGCCGTTGCGGCGCCGACTCGCTGACGATCACGGCATCCGACAACACGATCAAGAACGACAGCACGCGCACGGTCGTCGTCACGCTGAAGAACAAGAGCGGCAAGTCCTGCACGATCTCGGGTTTCGCGGGCGTCGACCTGAAGACCAGCTCCGGCACGATCTCCGCGAAGCGCAGCGGCCAGCCGAACGCCGCCACGACCCTCAAGAGCGGCGCGGAGGTCTTCTTCCCGGTCTTCTACCCGGCCAACGACTCCGGCGGCTCCGGCGTCCGCATCACCGGCCTCCTCGTCACCCCGCCGAACGACACCCGCACGGTCTCCCTCGCCTGGCCGGGCGCCGCCTCCCTCCCCGTCACCGAGGGCGGCGGCGCCTCGGTCGAGGTCGGCCCGATCGACAGCGCGGGGCAGGGCAGCTGAACCGACAGGGCGCTAGTACCTGAGATGTACCCGGTGACTCCCCTGGGGTGACTCAGGGGGTGACGCGGCCGGGGGCGGAGTACACCCCCGGCTCCGCCCTCAGCCGTGCCGCGTCCTGTCCCGGGGGCAAGCCGTACTCGGTCCGGTACTCCCGGTTGAACTGGGTAGCACTGGAGTAGCCCACCGCGTGCGCGACCTGCGCGGCGGACTCCCCCTCGCTCACCAGCCGCCGCCGCGCCTCCTGCATCCGCAGCCGCTTCTGGTACTTCAGAGGTGTCAACCCCGTGACCGCCTTGAAATGCCGGTGCAGCCCGGCGGCACTCATGTGCGCGACGGCCGCGATCTCCTCGACACTCAGCGGCTGGTCGTACCGCTCCGTGATCCACCGCGCGGCGACCCGGACCCGGGAGGTCGCCGAGTCCGTGAGGAACGCCTCCCGCAGCAGGGGGCCGAGGTCGGTGCGCAGCAGCCGGTACAGGATCTCGCTCTCCGTGCGCGCGGCGAGGGGGCCGATGTCCTCGGGTGAGTCGAGCAGCTCCACCCAGCGGGTCACGGCGTCCACGAGCGCGGGGGTGATGGCCGTGCTGACGATCCCCTGCGGGGCGGAGCGGGCGTACTCCGCGTAGCCCTCGTAGTCCCCGTAGCTCTCAAGTTCCATGAGCAACTCGGTGACCGTGCCCGCGTCGAGCCGCAGGACGGCGGACCGGTACGGCACCTTCACCAGGTCGACGACGGCCGGCAGGTGCAGCGGCGTGAGCAGCAGCTCGCCGGGGCCCGCGATCGCGGTGACGTCCCCGGACGTGACTCTCTTCGCGCCCTCGACGACGAAGCAGATCATGGGCTCGTAGAGGCCGTCGTAGGACTTCCCCTCCTCGTCGACCCCGGAGAGCATGAGGTGGGGGACGGCTGTGTCACCCCCGGGTACTACGAGGTGACGTCCGACGGCGGCGGCGAGACGGTCGAGCACGACGCGGCTCCCTTGGCTGCGGGGGCTGAGAGGATCAGGCAAGTTTATGAGACTGCTGCCCCATGCCGCCGGGCCGTCCGCTCCGTAGCTTCGAGGGCATGGCAGAGAACACCTCGAAACTTCCCCTCCGCACCCTCGGCACCCAGGGTCTGACGGCCGGCGCGATCGGTCTCGGGACGATGGGTATGACCATGGCCTACGGCGCCGGGGACGAGCAGAGCGGCATCGCCACCATCCATCGGGCGTACGACCTGGGAGTTACGCTCTTCGACACGGCCGAGCTGTACGGCTGGGGTACGGGGAGCAACGAGCAGCTCCTCGGCCGCGCGGTCGCCTCCTTCCGCGATGAGGTCCTCCTCGCGACGAAGTTCGGCTTCGACCTCTCCGACCTCTCCGACCTGAGCCGCGTCGGGTCCCACCTCGACAGCAGCCCCGAGAACATCCGCAAGGTCACCGAGGAGAGCCTCCGCCACCTCGGCACCGACCACATCGACGTCCTCTACCAGCACCGCGTCGACCCCGACGTCCCGATCGAGGACGTCGCCGGCGCGGTCGGCGAGCTGATCGCCGAGGGGAAGGTCCGCTTCTTCGGCCTCAGTGAGGCGGGCCCGGACACGATCCGTCGCGCCCACGCCGTACACCCGGTGTCGGTCCTCCAGACGGAGTACTCCGTCTTCGAGCGCGCGGTGGAGGCCGAAATCCTGCCGCTGCTGCGCGAGTTGGGGATCGGTCTCGTCCCGTACTCCCCCTTGGGACGCGGCTTCCTCACGGGTGCGGTGAAGCCGGCCGCGGAGTACGCCGAGGACGACATGCGCCGCTGGGACGAACGCTGGCAGCCGGGAAACTACGAGAAGAACCTGCAAGCGGTAAGGGAGTTGACGACCCTGGCCGAGTCCAAGGAAGCCACGGCACCCCAACTCGCCCTGGCCTGGCTCCTGTCGCAAGGAGAGGACATCGTCCCCATCCCCGGCACCCGCACCCCCACCCGCCTGGCGGAAAACGTCGCGTCAGCCGAACTAACCCTCACCACAGCCGACTTGACCCGCATCGACGAAATCCTCCCCCACGGCTCGGCAGGCTCCCGCTACCCGGAATTCATGATG
Source organism: Streptomyces acidiscabies (assembly GCF_020010905.1). Classification (GTDB taxonomy): domain Bacteria; phylum Actinomycetota; class Actinomycetes; order Streptomycetales; family Streptomycetaceae; genus Streptomyces; species Streptomyces acidiscabies. Next base: position 306,724 of record NZ_JAGJBY010000001.1, read on the forward strand.
CCGACCTGGAACTGACGCCGGGAGCCACCGATTTACCGGTCCTGTACCTCAGTAGTCCGTGAGGTCGACGGTCACATCGCAGTGCGGATCGGTGGACGGCCGATGCGTCTGCTCGTTCGCCAGGAACCCCGGCGAGACCAGGGCTCCGAGCAGACCGGGACCCGTCCTGCCGACCCGCACGTCCACACCGTACGTACGGTCCCGCTCGGGTGAACGGAAATAGAGGCGCGCGTGGTCGTCACCGGTGACCACCGCGCCGATGAACAGGGGTTTCCAGGACACGTGCGTGGTGACGAACAGGCGCGCGAGATCGAGCAACCGTTCAGCGACCACTTGCTCGGGGGAGTGCGCGGTTCGGCTCATGCCACCGTTCTACCGGCTCGATCCGTGGTACACCGACACCGCGCGGACTACCCGGTGTAGTCCTGCGGATGGTGAGGGGTGACATGGAACAGAACGTCCCGCAGCCGGGGGTGGTCCCTGGTGCACCGCGTACGGCGGGGACGCTCTTCGCCGCGCTCTACGGCGAGCACACCCCGCACCCCTGGCACGACCCCGAGAACGACCCCTACCAGCTCTTTCATCAGCGCTCGCTCGCCATGGGGTGGCTGGACACGCTGTGGGGGATGAACGACGCCGGCATCGGGCATCCGCAACATGCCGCCGGAAACCCGGAGTTGATCGCCTGGTTCCAGGTCGGGGCGGCTGCGGTGAGCGGGGAGCGGCCGTTGCCGGTGCGGGCGTTTCTGGGGTGTGTCGGGAGTGTGGTGGAGCGGATCGGGGCCGCGGACGTCTCCGTCGTCCAGCTTCTGCTTCCGCTCGGGTCGATCGACGTCGCCTCGCGGCCCGCGTACGCGACCGTGCCCTCGATGCTGGCGCGGGAGTGGTTCCGGGCAGGGGATCCGGCGGCGCGGACGCCCGTGGAGGTGGTCGTCGGCAGCGGGCGGGACGAGGTAATCGGGGAGCTGCCGCGCCACCTCGCCGAGCTCGCCGCGCGGCTCGGTGCCCGCGAGCCTCTGCTCGTCGCCGTCAGTCGTACTACCTGAGAGCTACCGGGGTCGCTTCTTCCCGTCCAGTTCGTCCCACCACTCGTCGGACTTGGGGTCCCCCGACGGGTCGTCCCACCACCGGTCCTCGGGGCCCCGCCGGTTCGCCACGATCGCCGCGAGCGGGGGGATGACCATGGCCACCACGCACATCCCCACGGCCACCGGCATCGACCAGATCCGCACCACGCTCCAGGCGAGGACGAAGAGGCCGATGCAGGTGGCCATCATGGCGAAGTACACGTGTCGCCGCCGTGCGTACATACCTCAAGGGTAGGTCCGTGGAGCTATCAGGCGCCCAGGTAGACCGGGGCCTTCTGCTTCTGGCCGTAGACGTAGCCGCTGAGGGTCCCGTTACTGGTCAGAACGACGATCGTGGCGTCGTCCTGGAGTACTACGGGTCGTGCGGGGGCGTAGACGACAGGGAAGGTGCCGTGGCCCGTGGTGCCCTGGGCCCCGTACCCCTTCTTCTTGTCGTGGACGAGCTTCACCTTGACGCCGTTGACCAGCTTGTACCGCCCCAGCTTGGCCTTCGGCCCGGCGACGCCGGTCCAGGTGAGGGTCTCCCCGGAGGAGATGAGGACGAACGTGCGGTTGCCGACGACCGCCGCGCCGGAGCGGACGTTCGCGTCGACGAAGGACACGAGCTTGTTGTCCTTGAAGACGCGGGCCTGGTAGTGCTGGTCGGCGACCTTGAAGATCTGCGCGCGCTGGTGGGCGTCGAGCTTCTGCGTGCGCACCAGCTTGCCCTTCTGCGTGCAGCTCGCGCTCAGCGCCGGGAACGCGACCGACTTCCACGGCGTCGGCCCACCCTGGCTGCGCTGCTGGAAGACCGGCTTCGCGCTCAGCACACCGTTGATCCTGATGCCGACGGAGAGGTTCGCCGACTTGCTCTGGTCGACGCGGGCCACGAAGCGGCCCTTGTTGTCGACGAGCGTCGCCGACGCACCGTTGTCGGCGCTGCTGACGAGCTTCACCTTGAACCCGGCACCGTACGCCGACGCGACGGTGGCCGTACCGACACAGTTGGCCGCTTCGGTCTTGGTGGTGGCATGGGCGGTGGTGATGGTGCCGACCCCGACCCCCGTGAGGGCGAGGGCGGCGACGGCTGCGCGAAGCGCGATACGCATGAGAACTCCCGGCATGTTTTCTGTTGTCAAGCGGCCCCTGTGACCTGCGAGAACAACGTTATGCACGCGGTTCCCCGGAATCATCGACTCCCTGTCACGGAATCGTGACAGCCGGTACGAACGTACTCCTGAGCAGCACGAAGGGCCGTACCCGAGTACTACGGGTACGGCCCTGAGGGTCGAACGTCGCTCAGACCGCGATCGCGACCTCCGCCAGACCGCCCTGCTGGGCGACGACCGTGCGGTCGGCCGTGGCGCCGGGGACGAGGGCGCGGACGGTCCAGGTGCCTTCGGCCGCGTAGAAGCGGAACTGGCCCGTGGCCGAGGTGGGGACCTCCGCCGTGAACTCGCCGGTCGAGTCCAGGAGACGGACGTAACCGGTCACCGGCTCACCGTCACGCGTCACCTGGCCCTGGATCGTGGTCTCACCGGGCTTGATCGTCGAGGCGTCCGGGCCGCCGGCCTTCGCTCCACACATGCTGCTACTCCAGTACTAGGTCGGGACTACCTGAGAGCTACTTGTTGGCGCCGAGCTCGATCGGGACGCCGACGAGGCTGCCGTACTCGGTCCAGGAACCGTCGTAGTTCTTGACGTTCTCGACACCGAGCAGCTCGTGCAGGACGAACCAGGTCAGCGCGGAGCGCTCACCGATCCGGCAGTACGCGATCGTGTCCTTCGCGAGGTCGACCTGCTCCTCGGCGTACAGCTCCTTCAGCTCGTCGTCCGACTTGAAGGTGCCGTCGTCGTTCGCGTTCTTCGACCACGGGATGTTGCGCGCGGACGGGACGTGGCCCGGACGCTGCGACTGCTCCTGCGGCAGGTGCGCGGGGGCGAGCAGCTTGCCGGAGAACTCGTCGGGCGAGCGCACGTCGACCAGGTTCTGCGAGCCGATCGCGGCGACGACGTCGTCACGGTAGGCGCGGATCGCCGTGTTCTGCGGCTTCGCCTTGTAGTCGGTGGCGGTCCGGACGGGGACCTCCTCGACCAGCTCGCGCGCGTCCAGCTCCCACTTCTTGCGGCCACCGTCGAGCAGCTTCACGTTCTCGTGGCCGTACAGCTTGAAGTACCAATAGGCGTACGACGCGAACCAGTTGTTGTTGCCGCCGTACAGGATCACCAGCGTGTCGTTGGCGATGCCCTTCGCGGACAGGAGCTTCTCGAAGCCCTCCTGGTCGACGAAGTCGCGGCGGACCGGGTCCTGGAGGTCCTTCGTCCAGTCGATCCGGATCGCGTTACGGATGTGGTTCTTCTCGTACGCGGCCGTGTCCTCGTCGACCTCGACGATCGCGATGTCGGCGTTGTCGAGATTGGCCTCGACCCAGTCTGCGTCGACCAGGACGTCGCTGCGGCTCATGCTCGTTCTCCTCCGGGGCAGTTGCGGCGGGGGTGTGCGAAGTGCGGTTGCGGGCGCGCCAGTTGCCGTTACAGAGACGGGGGCGGCGCGCGATGCCCAGAAAAAGGGCCGGCGAGTTTCAGGAAGCGATACAGAGCATGGCGGCGACGCGGCACAGGTCGACTGCCCGCCGCTTCGTGAGATCCGCCTGACCCCGCGACCGGGGGGCGCTCAAATAGCACTGCATGGACTCGATCGTAGGGACGGATCGGGCATGCTGTCACCGGTGTGTCGTATGGCGAGACGCGATCGTCCGGATACCGAGACCGATCACGCTCCAGGTGGCGCCCGGGGGGTACCTGAGTACTACCCGTCTAATACCCGGGGGGGTCCCGTATCTATGGTTCGGACACCCCCGTCTCGCCCCTCGGACGTAGAGCCTTACGCCCCCTACCCCGCGAGTCGTACGTTCGAACCCTTCACCGTGATCTCCACGCCGCTCTGCGCCGGGGTCACCTTGTCGAGCTGGATGCCGCCCGGCAGGTTCTCGATCTTCTGCTCGAAGTCGGTGATCTTGCGGGCCTCGTTCTCGGGGGCGTCCACACCGCCGAAGCTGGGCAGGTCGTCGGCGTGCACGCGGACGGTGTCACCGTCGACGGTCACCGAGCTGAGGACGTACACCGGCTGGGGCAGCTTCGTGCCGAGCACCGTCGCCTCGACGGCGACCTTGATCTTGCCGTTGCCGCCGTCCGACAGGCCCACGACCTCGGCCTCCACGCCCTCCATGACCCGCGTCGGCTCCGACTTCGCGGCCTTCAGCAGCTCCGCGTACGAGATGCTCGCGGTGCCCGTCGCGGACGCCGCCGTCGCCGAGCTGAAGCTGGAGTCGAAGTCGACGCCCTTCATGCTGGCCTTGAGGTCGTCGATGCGGATGCTGCCGCTGCTCGTGCCCGTCGCCGCGTCGTACTGCTTGATGCCGACCTCGACGTCGTCGAGCTGCCCGCCGAGCGCCTGCGTGAGGAACGGGAAGCCCTTGATGGACACGTCCGGCGTCGCCGCGAGCCCCTCGGTCGTCTTCAGCTTGTCGGCGGCCTCGCCCTCGGCGAAGTTCACCGCCAGCCGGTCGGCGAGCACGAACAGCCCGCCCAGGACGACGACAACGATCAGAAGTATGCGAAGGCCGCGCATTGCTGTGGTTCCCCCAGTGAGTGCCGACCGGGGGCGCATGAGACCCCTGGTCCTTACGGCCACCCACGGTAACCCTCAGGGCAAGGGGGTTCCGGAAACTGTCGAGGGGCTGTGACAGTGAGCAGCCCCCGCGCGCGTACGGCTATCCCAGCGCCCGGCCCAGGACGTACACCGCCGGTGCCGCCAGCGCGAGCGGGAGGGCCACGCCCGCCGTGAAGTGCACGAACCGCGACGGGTAGTCGTAGCTCGCGACCCGGTGGCCGATCAGCGCGCAGGCCGCCGCACCCGCGCCCACCAGGGCGCCCGCCGTGCCCACGTCCGTCATGCCGCCGACCGCGATGCCCGCGCCGGCCGCTGCCAGGAGGGAGACGACGACCGACGCCGGGGTCGGGAGCGGCAACGCGCGCGCGAGGATCGCGACGGCGACCGCTGCGGCGCCCACCGACGTCGCGTCCGAGTCCGCGCCCAGGTAGCCCGTCGCGACGATCGCCAGCGCGCTGCTCGCGACGGTGGCCATCAGGCCGTACATGCGCTCGTCGGGGTCCGCGTGGGAGCGGAGCTGGAGGATCAGGCAGAGCAGGACCCAGACACCGAGGGTGCCGAGGATCGCGGCGGGGGCGTGCTCCTTGCCGGCGGCCAGCAGGACCGCGTCGGCGACCAGCGCGCCCAGGAACGCCAGCGCGATGCCCTGCCGGGCGGGCCACATGCCGTTCAGACGGAACCAGCCCGCCGCTGTGACGCCCTGGAGCGCGACGAGGGGGACCAGGAGCCCGTACACCCCGAGAGGCGCCGTACCGGCCAGCAGGAGGCCCAGGAGGGCCGTCAGCGCGGCGGGCTGCATGCCGGGCTCGATGACCGGCGAACGGCCCTCCAGGCGGGCCCGCTGCGCGTCGGTGACGCGCGCGTTGCCGGCGAGGGTGGCGGGGCCGTAGCCGGGGCCGGACTGCTCGGGCGCGGGCGCGGACGGCGCAACGGCCTCACCCGCGAACTGCCCCACCGGCGCACCGAAGGAGGGCGCACCCTGCTCGGCGGGCGTGAACCGGTCGGCGGGCGCGACGCCCTGTCCGGCGGTCCCGGCAGGCACGTACGGCCCGGCCTGCGCGTACGGCCCCTGCGCCGCGAACCCTCCGGAGGACGCGTCGGGGTGCCCTGCGGGCGCGTACGGACCGGCCCCGGTGGACGCGTCGGCGGCGTACGGACCGCCGCCCTGCGCGGGCGCGCCCTGTGCCGGTTGCTGCCAGCCGTACGGGGACGGCGCGGCCTCGGGCGCGTAGGCGCCGTACGGCTGGGAACCCGTCTGCGGGGGCACGGACGGCTGGACCGTGGTCTCCCAGGTCTCGCCCTGCCACTGCTGGGTGTTGTCCATGGGGTCGTGCTCCGGGGCGCCCTGCTGCGGCCACTGCGTCGCGTACGGGTCGTAGGGACCCTGCTGGTCGGTCATCGGTGACTCATCCTCCTGCGAACGGCGGGAGCACCTCGACCGTGGCGCCCTCGGCCAGCCGTACCGTCTCATGCGCGCGCGTGCCGACGGGGTCACCGTCGACGAGGAAGGAGCATCGAGCCAGGACACGTACGAGTTCCCCGGGGTGTCGCTCGCGCACGCCCGCGAGGGCGTCGGCGAGGGTCGCCGCGTCGTACGCCTCCTCGGCGACGTCGGCGGCAGCCTTCGCGGCGGCCCAGTAGCGCACGGTGACCTTTGGCATCCGTTCCTCTGAAACATGCGGTGAGCGATCGGCATCCGGACGTCAAAGGCTAGCCCGCCCGACTGACACCCCAGTGCGCGATGCGCGCGAGCAGCGCCTCGCTCGCGGCGTGCTCGGCGTGCCCCATGCCGGGTTCCAGCCAGAGTTCCGCGTGCCCCGGGGCGGCCTCGGCGAGGCTGCGGGGGTGGTCGAGGGGGAAGTACCCGTCCGCGTCGCCGTGGACGACGAGCAGCGGCGTCGGCGCGAGCTGCGCGGCGGCCTCGACGGGCGACAGCGGGACGGGGTTCCACTCCTGGTGGTGGATGCGCGTGCCGAAGCCGTAGCGGCCGACGAGGCGTCCCGAGGGGCGCGTCACGAGCCAGTGCAGCCGCCGCATGGGCGCGGTGCCCCGGTAGTACCACCGCGCGGGCGCGCTGACGGAGACGACGGCGTCCGCGTCCCCGGGGTGCAGCGCGGCGTGCCGTATGACGACGGAGCCGCCCATGGAGAACCCGACGGTCACCACGCGCGCGTGCCCGAGGCCGTGCGCCCAGTCGACGGCGGCGGCCAGATCGAGCACCTCGCGGTCCCCGACGGTGGACCGCCCGCCGGAGGCGCCGTGGCCCCGGAAGGAGAACGTGACGACGGCACCGTATCGTCGCAACGCCGTCACCACCCGCCGCACGTGCGGACGGTCCGCCGCCCCCGTGAACCCGTGAGCGATCACGAACACGAGGTGATCACGAGGTTGATCGAAAGTGTCGTTTTCTTCGCCCTCAAGGGCGCTCGTTTCGTATACAGCGAGCGGAGGATCGTATACGGAATCGATCACCACTCCATCAGCGGTAGGCAGAAACGTCCGTATAGGTACGCGTCTGGCCGTCTCGCCATTCGGACGTACGGTGGAACGTGCCACATGACCTGCCGGACTGTCGCTCATGTCGGCTATTCTGCTGGGCATGAGGACTCGGGCAGCGAAGCCCCCGGGTCCTTTTGTGCTTTCGGAAGGGTTGTATACGAAGCGGGAAACCGCAGGTGTACAGCGCATCCACCGCGCCGCACATGTCCTCGCAGGGACCGAGGAGGAACCGGACGTATGAGTTCTCTGCTGCTCCTGACCAATGCCCTCCAGCCGTCGACGGAGGTGCTCCCCGCTCTCGGCCTGCTCCTGCACAACGTGCGAGTGGCGCCGGCCGAGGGCCCCGCCCTCGTCGACACCCCAGGCGCCGACGTCATCCTCGTCGACGGCCGCCGCGACCTCCCCCAGGTCCGCAGCCTCTGCCAGCTGCTGCGCTCGACCGGCCCCGGCTGTCCGCTCGTCCTGGTCGTCACCGAGGGCGGCCTCGCCGCCGTCACCGCCGACTGGGGCATCGACGACGTCCTGCTCGACACGGCGGGCCCGGCGGAGGTCGAGGCGCGCCTGCGGCTCGCAATGGGCCGCCAGCAGATCGTCAACGACGACTCCCCGATGGAGATCCGCAACGGCGATCTGTCGGTCGACGAGGCGACGTACAGCGCGAAGCTCAAGGGCCGCGTCCTCGACCTCACCTTCAAGGAGTTCGAGCTCCTCAAGTACCTCGCCCAGCACCCGGGCCGCGTCTTCACGCGCGCGCAGCTGCTCCAGGAGGTATGGGGGTACGACTACTTCGGGGGTACGCGCACGGTTGACGTCCACGTACGACGCCTGCGCGCGAAGCTCGGCCCGGAGCACGAGTCGCTGATCGGGACCGTCCGGAACGTGGGTTATCGATTCGTTACGCCCGAGAAGGCGGAGCGCGTCGCCGAGGCCCCGAAGGCCGAGCCGACCCCGGCAAAGGCGGAGGAGACGGACGAGTCGGCCGTCCCGGCGTCCGCCGAGGTATAGGCCCTGCTCGGACGGGGCGCGGTTACTGTGCGGTCACCTCTGCCACGCCCTGCCCGGGAGGGGTTGATCCGCGTAGACTCCGCGCCGTGGCCAAGGTGACGAGGGACGACGTAGCACGTTTGGCGGGGACCTCCACCGCCGTGGTGAGCTACGTCATCAACAACGGACCCCGGCCGGTCGCCCCGGCCACGCGCGAGCGTGTCCTCGCCGCGATCAAGGAACTGGGGTACCGGCCCGACCGCGTCGCGCAGGCGATGGCGTCCCGCCGCACCGACCTCATAGGCCTGATCGTCCCGGACGCGCGCCAGCCGTTCTTCGCGGAGATGGCGCACGCGGTGGAACAGGCCGCGTCCGAGCGCGGGAAGATGGTCCTCGTAGGCAATTCGGACTACGTCGCCGAGCGCGAGGTCCACTACCTGCGGGCCTTCCTCGGGATGCGGGTCTCCGGTCTCATCCTCGTCTCGCACGCCCTCAACGACCTCGCCGCCGCCGAGATCGAGGCGTGGGACGCACGCGTCGTACTCCTGCATGAGCGGCCCGAGGCCATCGACGACGTCGCCGTGGTACTCGACGACCTCACGGGTGCGCGGGCCGCCGTGACCCACCTTCTGAGCCATGGGTACCCGTACGTCGCGTGTATCGGGGGTACGGCTGATACCCCAGCGGTAGGCGACCCGGTCTCCGACCACGTGGAGGGCTGGCGCCAGGCCATGGCCGAGGCCGGCCTCTCCACCGAGGGGCGGCTCTTCGAGGCGCCCTACAACCGGTACGACGCGTATCGCGTCGCCCTCGGCATCCTCGCCGGGCCCCAGCGTCCCCCGGCCGTCTTCTGCTCCACCGACGACCAGGCGATCGGCGTCCTGCGGGCCGCGCGCGAGCTGCGGATCGACGTACCCGGTGAGCTGGCGGTCATCGGCTTCGACGACATCAAGGAGGCGGCGCTGGCGGACCCGCCGATGACGACGGTCGCCTCCGACCGGCCGGGGATGGCGCGGATGGCCGTGGACCTCGTGCTGGACGACGGGCTGCGGGTGGCGGGGTCGCGGCGGGAGCGGGTGAAGGTGTTCGAGTCGCGGCTGGTGGTTCGGCGGTCGTGCGGGTGCCCGTAGTAGGTACCTACCTCTTAGGTATGACGGGCGTTCTCTCAGGCCCGGGGCGGTTTCTGAGAGTTCCCTGAGAGGCCGGGCAATTCGCCCTCGTACGCCTTTACGCAGGGCGAACGACCTTCTCGGGTCGTTCTCAGCGGGCACTCAGGTGGCTCTCATGGTCGGGGACGAAGCTTCTTTCCATGACCGAGAGCTTCCGCCGCGACGGCGAGTACGAGAACCAGCAGAACCCGTACCAGTACAGCTCCGCCCCCGTGAACCCTTCGCCGGTGAACCCGGAGTGGCCGCCCCCGCCGCCGCATCAGCCGGGGTACGCCGCGCAGGCGGAAGCTCCCGGCCAGACCACCGCCGTCCACGCGCAGAAGAAGCGCCGTACCCGCGGCCCGCTCGCCCTCCTCGCGGCGGTCGCGATCGTCGCGGCGGCGATCGGCGGCGGTACCGCCTACGGCATACAGGAACTCACCCACAAGGACGAGACGGTCGCGGCCACCACGACCAGCGTCGTGCCGTCGAGCAAGAAGGGTGACATCTCGGCGATCGCGGCGGCCGTCAGCCCGAGCATCGTCGAGATCAAGGCGGCGCTGAACAACGGGAGTTCGACCGGTTCCGGCGTCATCGTCACGAGCGACGGCGAGATCCTCACCAACAACCACGTCATCGCCGGCGCGACCCAGATCAAGGTCTCCACGAGCGACGGCAAGACGTACACCGCGAAGGTCGTCGGCACCGACAGCAAGAAGGACCTCGCGCTGATCAAGCTGGAGGGCGCGTCCGGCCTCAAGCCCGCGTCCCTCGGCGACTCCTCCGCCGTCGACGTCGGTGACTCGGTCATCGCGATCGGCTCCCCCGAGGGGCTCACCGGCACGGTCACCAGCGGGATCGTCTCCGCGCTGAACCGTGACGTCACCGTCTCCACCGACGAGAGCCAGGGCCAGCAGCAACAGCAACAGCAGGGCGGGGGCTGGCCGTTCGAGTTCGGCGGGCAGCAGTTCAACGGCGACACCGGATCGTCGACCACTACGTACAAGGCACTTCAGACGGACGCCTCCCTCAACCCCGGCAACTCCGGCGGCGCGCTCATCGACATGAACGGCAACATCATCGGCATCAACTCCGCGATGTACTCGGCCAGTTCGTCCAGCTCCTCGGACGCGGGCAGCGTCGGCCTCGGGTTCGCGATCCCGATCAACACGGTGAAGACGGACCTGGCGACGCTGCGGGCGGGCGGGTCGGACAGCTAGAGAAACTCTCAGTAAGGGGTTACGACATGATTCAGCAGGTCACCCACACCACCACCGATGCCGGCGCCGCCGACACAGCCCTCGCCCTCTCGATCGCCGCCGCCCTCCACGAGCCGGCCCGCGCGGGCCGCGCTCCCGAGGTCGCCCTGCTCAGCACGACCGCCGCACGCCGGGCCCTGCGCAACCGGCGTCGCGCCGCGGCCTGAGGCCGTCACAGACCCGCGCTCCCGGGGAAACATGCGAGGCTGATAGCCCTTGCCGCACCCCCACCGCACCCGAGGAAACCGAGCCCATGAGCCCCGCCGAAGGCGACCGTGACATCCAGCGCATCCTGATCGTCGACGACGAGCCGGCCGTGCGTGAAGCGCTCCAGCGCAGCCTGGCCTTCGAGGGGTACGACACCGAGGTCGCCGTGGACGGCGCCGACGCGCTGGAGAAGGCGTCGGCCTACCGTCCCGACCTCGTCGTCCTCGACATCCAGATGCCCCGCATGGACGGGCTCACCGCGGCGCGGCGCATCCGTGGCGCGGGGGACACGACGCCGATCCTCATGCTGACCGCGCGCGACACGGTCGGTGACCGGGTCACGGGACTCGACGCGGGCGCGGACGACTACCTCGTCAAGCCGTTCGAACTCGACGAACTCTTCGCGCGGGTACGGGCGTTGCTGCGCCGCAGCTCCTACGTGGCGGCCTCCGGGCCGGTCGAGGAGGACGAGGCGCTCTCGTTCGCGGACCTCCGGATGGACCTCGCGACCCGGGAGGTCACCCGTGCCGGTCGCCAAGTCGAGCTGACCCGTACGGAGTTCACGCTGCTGGAGATGTTCATGGCGCATCCGCGCCAGGTGCTCACGCGCGAGCAGATCCTCAAGGCGGTGTGGGGGTTCGACTTCGAGCCGTCGTCCAACTCCCTTGATGTGTACGTCATGTACTTGCGCCGGAAGACCGAGGCGGGGGGCGAGCCTCGCCTCGTGCACACGGTGCGTGGGGTGGGGTACGTCCTGCGCCAGGGCGGGGCGGAATGAGCAAGGTCGCCCACTGGTTCCGGACGCTGCCGATCCGGGCCAGGCTGTCGATGCTGGTCGCGGCGGCGGTGGCGTTCGCGGTGGCGGCGGTTTCGGTGACGTGCTGGTTCCTTGTGCAGGGGAAACTGTACGACCAGGTCGACAACGACCTCTCCCGGTCGGCCCGCATCAGCGGACCGCAGAAGGGTGCCATCGAGAACGCGCTGAGCAGCTGCTCCCAGACCGCGCAGACCTACCCCGGCATCCGGGGCACCTTCTCCCAGGCGATCACCGCCGACGGCACCTCGTGCGTCATCATCGGCTCCCAGGGGCTGATCAAGGTGACCTCGGCCGACATGAACGTCATCAAGAACCTCGCCGACGGCAACGGCACCTACCGCAACGGCACCGCCAGCGACGGCACCGAGGTCCGCATCCTCACCATCCACCTGACGGTGACGAACGCCTACACCCAGGAGTCGTCCCCCGCTGCCTTCCTCGTCGCGCTCCCCCTCGACAACACCAAGTCCACCCTCAACGAACTCGCGTTGATCCTGCTCCTCGTCTCCGGCCTGGGAGTCCTCGGCGCCGGTGCCGCCGGCCTCTTCGTCGCCCGTGCCGGTCTGCGGCCCGTCGACAAGCTCACCGAAGCCGTCGAACACGTAGCCCGTACCGAGGACTTGAACATCCGCATCCCCGTCGAGGAGGACGCCGAGGACGAAGTCGCCCGGCTGTCACGGTCGTTCAACTCGATGACCGCCTCCCTCGCCAACTCCCGTGAGCTGCAACAGCAGTTGATCGCCGACGCCGGTCACGAGCTGCGCACCCCCCTCACCTCCCTCCGCACGAACATCGAACTCCTCACCCGCAGCGAGGAGACGGGCCGCCCCATCCCGGAGGCGGACCGCAAGGCACTGCTCGCGTCCGTGAAGGCACAGATGACCGAACTGGCCTCGCTGATCGGCGACTTGCAGGAACTGTCGAGATCGGAAGGACAAAGAGGAGAGCGCGTCCAGGTGGTCGCGCTGGAGGACACCGTGGAACACGCCCTGCGCCGAGCCCGCCTGAGGGGCCCGGAGCTGACGATCACGGCGACCCTGGAACCCTGGTACACGAGAGCGGAACCGGCGGCGCTGGAGCGCGCGGTGGTCAACATCCTCGACAACGCGGTGAAGTTCAGCCCCGAGGGCGGGACGGTCGAAGTCGCCCTGACGAACGGCACGTTGACCGTACGGGACCACGGCCCCGGCATCGCGGAGGACGAACTCCCGCACGTCTTCGACCGCTTCTGGCGCTCCCCGTCGGCCCGCGCACTCCCGGGCTCAGGACTGGGCCTGTCGATCGTGGCCCGCACGGTCCAGCAGGCGGGCGGCGAGGTCACCCTGACCCGCGCCCACGGCGGCGGCACGATGGCGAGGCTGACCCTCCCAGGCGCCCCGGTCCCCCCGCCGGAAACCCCGGAAACACCCACGTCAGCGCCCCAGTAATACCCCTCCCCCACAAGAGCCACCTCGTACGATTTTCGCCATGACCGAAAAGTGGACCACCCGCCCGGCGACCCCCGCCGACCTCGAACCCCTGCTCGACATCAGGGCGGAGGCGATGCGCCCGGACCTGGAGCGCCTGGGCCGGTACGACAAGCACCGGGTACGCCAGCGACTGCGGGACGCGTACGACCCGGGTCACACCCGGATCATCGAGGTGGACGGCGTCACGGTCGGCTGCGTGGCCCTGCGCCGGGCGCCCGAGGGCGACTGGCTGGAGCACTTCTACCTGGCCCCCGACCTGCACGGCAGGGGCATCGGCGGCGGCGTCCTGCGCGAGACCCTGGCCCGCACGACGCGCACGGTCCACCTCAACGTCCTCCAGGGCAGCCCCGCCCGCCGCCTCTACGAACGGCACGGATTCGTCCTGGACCACGAGGACGCCGTGGACGTGTACCTGACGCGCGCGCCGGCGTCGTAAGCAGCCGCGGAGGGCTGCGGAACGCCGTAGGAAAACGGAGAAACGTACGACAGAAAATCCCCGGTACGAGTGGTCCGAGGGCGAGTTGGGGCGCGCGCGGGGGTGTGCGCGGCGATGATGGCACGCTGTGTCGTCTCGTGTGCGTGTCCTCTTCCTCCCTCTGCTGGCCCTGCTGCTGTTCGCGGGCCAGTCCTGCGTGCCGCCGCCGTACGACGCGGACGCGCGCCCGGCGCTGTCGGGTCCGCCGTCCCCGCGCTCGGTGAAGTTCGGCGCGTACGTCGGCTACGGCAGCGACGGCATCGCCCGCATCGCCGGACTCGGCACGTGGCTGGGCCGCTCGACCCCGACCGTCGGCCACGCCTATCTGCCGGGCGACCGCTGGAGCAACATCGAAGGCGCGCCCGGGTACTTGGCGCACTGGGCGACGTGGCGGGCGGCCCGTGAGGACCGCCTGTTCGTCCTCAACGTGCCGCTCCTGGAACGCAACGAGGCCCACCTCCCCGACGCGACGGTCCGCGCCGAACTCCGCAGCGGGGCACAGGGGTTGTACGACGCGCACTTCCACGCGCTGGCCCGCCGGCTGGTCTCCCTCGGCCTGCGCGACACGGTGCTCGTGCTCGGCTGGGAGATGAACGGCACTACGTACACGCACCGTTGCGGCCCGGACCCGGCGTCGTGGAAGAAGTACTGGGTGCGGATCGTGGACGCGATGCGGTCGGTGCCCGGGCAGCGGTTCCGGTTCGAGTTCACACCCAACAGGGGCCGGGACGCGATCCCTTGGACCCGCTGCTACCCCGGCGACCGACACGTGGACGTCATCGGCATGGACGCCTACGACTCGCCGCGCGGCATGTCGTTCACGGCTCAGCTCGACGAGCCGTACGGGCTCAGGGAACACGTCCGCTTCGCCCGCGCGCACCGCAAGCCGATCGCGTTCCCGGAGTGGGGGCTGTACGAGAACGGCGACAACTCGGCTTACGTACGGGGCATGTTGACGTGGATGGCCCGGCAGAAGCCGCTGTACCAGACGATCAGCGACTACTGTCCGCACGGGGTGTGGCGGTGCCGGTCGAACCCCAAGTCGTCGGCTGCGTACCGGGCGCTGATGGGCAAGAAGTGATGGTTCGTCATATCGCCCGACGTCAGCTCGCGTTGGCGCGCCGCCGCCGTACCGCCACGAAGGACAGCGCCGCGATGCCCGCCACCGCCGCGCCGCCGAGGGCGAGTTGTGTCGTGCCGATGCCGCCGGTCTTCTTCCCGGCGGTGGTGCCCTCGGGGCCGGCCGCGCCGCCGGGGAGGGTGTCGAGGTCGCTGGCGCAGACCGTGGGGGCCTTCGCGCCGTCGAGGAAGGCGCAGGCGGTGCTGGCCGCGCGCAGGGCCTTCTGGTCCGTCCTGCCGAGTTCGATGCGGGAGGTGAACTCGGCCTTCGTCCCGGCCTTGACGTCGGCGGTCCAGGTGATGACGCCGCTCCTGCCTACCTGGCCGCCCTCGGAGGCCTCGGGTCGGCCCGCGGTCTCGGGGGCGCGCTGCTCGATACGGAGGTTGCCGAGGGCCTCGCCGCCCTGGTTGTGGACGATGATCCGGTAGGCGAGCTTGTCGCCGCTGGCCGCCTTGTCCACGCCGTCCGAGATCTCGATGGACATCGGGGGCGCCGCCTTCTTCCCGCCCTCCTTGTCGGGGCCGTCGGCGACCGCCGCGGTGACCGGCTGGAGCAGGGCGAGGCAGACGGCGGCCGGGACGAGGGCGATCCGGGACAGGCGCAGACCAGAGGTCACGGTGGGGGGTCCTTTCCGTACGGGCACGGGGTCATGCCAGCACGGGCCGTACGTCGGCCGGGCCCGACATTCCGATGATCACGCCCGCTTGGGTCACGGGTATGACGCCATCCGGGGGAACGGCCGGGCAACCCGTCTGTCGTACCTCTCAGGGACTCCATCCGGCCTAGATGATCCGACAATGCTACGAAAACAGCGCACGCGCACCCACCGCCTCGGCGCCGCGATCGGAGCGGTCCTGCTGGTCGCCCTCACCGCCGCGCCTGCCGGAGCCGGCGAGCCCTTCCGCGACCGCGCCGCACGCCTCGTCCAGGAGCACGAACGGGCGCGCGCCCAGGTCGGCTCGCTGCGCCGGGCGGACGCGGCGCCGAAGCGGATCCGGGCCGCCGAGCGCCGTCGTACGACGCTCCGCAACCGGTTGTGGGACATGCTGCGGGCGCACGAGCGCGCCCTCGGCGACCCGGTCGCGGTCAACCCCTCGGGGAAGGGCGCGAGTTGCCCCCGGGGCCGGGCGACGGCCGCACCGCGCGCGGTCTCCCGGTGGACGGCGCCGGCCCGTGGCTACTGGCTCTCCGCCGGGTACGCCGCGCAGGGCAGCCGCTGGCAGCACCGGCACACCGGGCAGGACTTCGCGGTGGGCACCGGTACGCCCGTGTACGCGGTCGGCGCGGGCGAGGTCCGCGTCACCACCTGCGGCGACGGCTTCGGCAACCAGATCCTGGTCCGCCACCGGGACGGCTACTTCACGCAGTACGCCCACCTCTCGCGCATCGACGTCCGCAAGGGGCAGCGGGTGGCCGCCGGGCAGCGCATCGGGCTGTCGGGGGCGTCCGGCAACGTGACCGGACCGCATCTGCACTTCGAGGTGCGGATCACCCCGTACCTGGGGTCGGCGGTGCCGCCGCTGCCGTGGCTGAAGCGGAAGTCGGTACGGGTAGTGCGGTAGCTCTCCGGAGGGACGCCCCGCGCGAGGACGGCGCGGGGCGTACTCCCCGGGGTCTACCCGGGTACCTCTCCGGTAGGGGGTCAGCCCGGGTGGATCACCGCGTCCCGGGCCACCGCTCGCATCTGGGTCTTCTTCGTCGGCGTCAGCAGCGTGCTCGTACCGCTGGTCGTCGTGTCGACGCAGACGCCGCCGAACTGGGCGGAGTACAGGTAGTACGCCTTGGAGAAGTTCGTGAACGGCTTCCCGTCGACGAGGACGTTGTCGTAGCGGACGCCGTTGGTGACGGCCGCGCCCCAGTCGTGAATCTCGGTGACGACCTCGACCTGCGTGCCGGTGGGCGGGCCGGTGACGTGGACCGTCTGCCACCAGTCGCGGGTGACGTTCTTGATGGTCATCTCATAGTCCTGCGAGTTCTTGACCGTCTTGATGCTCGCCTGGACGACGTCGCCGGGGCCGACCGCGCGCTTGGCGTAGACGTAGCTCGCCGGGAACTGCTCCCACCAGGCGTAGTACGACGCCTTTCCGGCGGTGCACTCCACGCTGGTGCCGATCTGGTTGAGCGGGTCCTTCCAGCTGTCGCCGCTGCCGAAGCCGACCCACTCGTCGGTGAGGCCGTTGGGGTTGCCGGTCGCGGTCGTGCAGTCGGCGGTCGGGACCTTCCACTGCGCGCTGACGCTGGTGTGGGCGCCGTCCAGCTGGAAGCCGGTCCAGTTGCCCTGGGGCGCGGTGCAGGCGGCGGCCTCGGCGAAGGCGGGGCCCGTCATCATCAGGGCCGAGCAGGAGAGCGACCCGAGGACGGCGAGCCGTCGTTTTGTACGCATACGGCGATGTTCGAGTCCGCTCCCCCGCGCACCCGCTCCGCCACTCCGGAGGCTGAGCCGCACGGGTGCGCGATTTCCCCCGGCCTGACGGGTGAATACGACGATCACTCACGGGTGATTCCGGGGAGCCGTGCGCGCAGGGCGCCCGCAGGACCGGTCACACCTCCGGGGGAGGGAGCGGGACAGCGGCCGGGGGACAACCAGGAAGGCAGTGCATGACCATCCGTCAGATCCGACTCAGACCCGGTACCTCCGGGGTACGGGCCCGCCGCTGGGCGGCCTGCGCGGCTCTGGGCGCCGTGGCCCTCGGCGGGGCGGGCCTCACGCCGGCCTCCGCCCAAGGGCGTACCTCTCAGGTCTCCTCCGTCTTCGGAGCTACGGCGGCTGGGGCGGCCTCCGACCCGGCGGACGTCTTCACCCCCGAGACCCGTAGTACCTCCGGTGAGCCCCGTACCCGTCGTACCCCCGACGCCACCTCCACCCCCGGCACCGCCGTGCGCCAGCGCACCGGCACCGTCCGCGACAGCGGCCTCGCGCCGATCTGCGAGCCGCCGCAGCCGGGCCGCGAGGTCCGCTTCCCGCTCTTCGACGACGTCCTCGTGAAGGCCGTGGAGACCGGCCGCGAGACGATCGACGGGAACCTCGTCTGGCACGGCGAGGTCCCCGGCACAACCGACCAGACGGTCCTCGTCACCCTGGCCGGCGGCTGCGACGCCAAGCCGGGCAACGAGTACCTGGGCGCCCAATTCGCCCTGGGCGGCGCCCTGTTCGACATCAGCACGACCGGCCCCGGGAAGGTGCTGATCTCCGAGACGACGCCCCTGGTCGACGAACACGAGACCCACGCCGTCCCGCCCCGCGTCGCAAACCCCGCGCCAGGGCCGGGAGTTCGGGCCCGCAAGGCGCCCAAGGCGAACTGCAAGGGCGGCGCGGGCATCGCGACCGTGGACACGCTGGTCGCCTACACCCCGAAGGCCAAGGCCGAGGCGGGCGGCGAGGCCCAGATCCGCGCGCAGGTCGTGAAGGGGGTCTCGCTGGCCAACGAGGCGTTCGCGGCGAGCGGCATCAAGGTCCGGCTGCGGCTGGTGTTCACGACGCCGGTCGACGTGACGGCGGCGTACGACACGGTCTCCAGCGCCTCGCTGGCCGCGTTCGCGAAGAAGGTCGACGGGGTCGCCGACACGCTGCCCGCGCTGCGCGACAAGTACGGTGCGGACCAGGTCAGCGTCATCGCCGGGGGCAAGGCGGCGGGCGGCATCGGGTACATCCCCGCGCCGCCGGGGCCGTCTTGGTCGGAGTGGACGTACACGGTCGTCGCGCAGTCCGCGATCGCGAGTTACTCCTTCGGCCACGAGATCGGCCACAACCTCGGCTCCAACCACGACTGGACGACCGACCCGACCCAGCCGGACAACGGGGCGAGCGGCTACTTCCCCTCGAAGGGCGAGTTCTCGACGCTGATGGCGTACGAATCGAGCTGCCGCACGGCGACGAAGGGCACCTGCGGGCGGGTCAACCGGTTCTCCAACGCCCGCCAGAACTACCGGGGGTTGGCGCTCGGCAAGCCGTTGACGCAGACCGACTCGGCGGACTCGGCGGCCGTCCTCGGCACCAGCGGCAAGGCGGTCGCGGCGTACCGCAAGGCCGTCACGGACGACTCGCTGTGCGGCGTCACGACGTCCGTCTCCCCCGCCGCCTCCGGCACGGTCACCCCCGAGACACCGGGCCCGTACGCGCACAACGCGACCATCTACTTCACCGCGACCCCCGCCAAGGGGTACGTGTTCGACCACTGGATGCTCGACGGCAAGCAACAGACGTCCAAGGCAACCCGGTTCGCGATCACGACCGCCAACGACCGTACGCTGCAAGCCGTGTTCAAGAAGGGCGCGACGCCCACCGCGAAGGTGACGACGAAGTCGTCCGGCAGCGGGACGGTCAAGGCGAAGACGACGAAGAAGTCCCTCGCCGCCGAAGACCCCATCGTGGGCACCGAGTTGCTGTACGAGGCGGTCCCGGCGGCCGGCTGGAGCTTCGCCGGGTGGAAGCTGAGCAGCGGCTCGTACGCGGGTGACATGTCGCGCGTCGGCGTCCAGGTCGGCGAGACGGACCAGGGACTGGAGGCGGTCTTCGCCCGGCAGACGTACGTCCTGGAACTCTGCCCGCACGGCCACGGCACGCTCACGGCGTCCCGCACCGGCGGGTACGCCGCCGGAGACACCGCGATCGTGACGGCGAAGCCCGCCAAGGGCCATGTCCTCGCAGGGTGGTTGCTCGACGGGAAGCCGTACGCGGGCAGCCCCGGCGGCGAGGCGATCGTCAGCTTCACGGACGGCCGCAACCACACCCTGACGGCCAAGTTCCGCAAGAAGTAGCCGAGTTGCCCCGGCGCCGCCGAGCGGGAGGCCGGTGTGCTCCCGCCGGGCGGCGCCGGGGTGGGGCTGCCCCGCCGACCAGGGGCAGCCCCGCTTGTCGCCGCCGAGGGGAGGTGGGTGCCGGGGGCCATGCCATGACAGTGGCCGTGGGGGTCCAGCCTGTCGGCCCCGGCACCTCCCGTTCCCCTGGGCGGCACGACCAGGCTCCCGTACCGGAGGGGGCGGGCGCAGTCCGGCGCGGGAAGATCCGTACACCTAGCCGCCGGTCCGGGCGGATTGCCGTATGCGTACGTACCCCTACCGGGCGGGCGGCGTCATACCCGTAGTCCTCAGGGTCCGACGGTCGTCGGGATCTCCGTCCTGGACGTGATGCCGAGTTTCGCCAGGATGTGCTCGACGTGCGCGTCGACGGTCCGTTTGGAGATGACGAGGCGTTCGGCGATCTCCCGGTTGGACAGCCCTTGGGCGACCAGGGCGGCGACCTCGCGCTCCCGGCGGGTGAGGGCGTCCAGGGAGCGGTGGCCGTCGGGGGTATGACGGGTAGGGGGGGTACGACGGTCGGCGGGGACATCGGCGGGGACGGGTACGTCGGCGTCGGCGCGGACCGCCTCCAGCACCTCGCGCCCCGACATCCGCGCCCCGATCTCCCGCCAGCGCTCGAACGCCTCGCTCCCGAGGGCGGCCCGCACCGACTTCTGGACGGCCTCCTGCTCCTCCAGCAGGCGCGGCAGGAGCGTGACGGGGTCGCCGCCGAGACGCCGGGCGTGTTCGGCGTACCCCATCAACCAGCAGGCGCGGACGTGGCGTTGGTGCTGCTCGGCGTGCCAGGACAGGCCGAGGCAACTGAGCGCGGCGACCAGGATCTCCCCTATCTCGGCGGCGGCGTCCAGGCCGAGCCGGAAGCACTCGACGGCCTCGGCGTGCTCCCCGGCGAGGTGGAGGATGAGCCCCTTCGTCGCGACGGTCGAGGCGTACAGCTGCCGTTCCCCGCGCCCGTCGAGGTATGTCATACCTGTCTCGCACAGCTCCAGCGCGCCCTTGGTGTCCCCGAACACGGCCCGCAGCAGGGCGGCTTCGTAGTGGATGACGCCGATCGCGAGGCCGTCCCCGGAGTCGAGGATGCGCCGCCGGGCGACCTCGACCTCGGCGAGCCCCTGATCGACGGCGCCGCCGAACGCGGTCATGGCTCCCAGGTATCCCTCGGCCGAGAGGACCACCCGCTCCTCGCCGCACCTGCGGGCCACGTCGTACGCCTGGGGGAAGCGGTCGAGGGAGGTCTCCAGGTCGCCCGCCCACACCCCGAAGATGCCGGTCATCAGCAGGCCCCAGGCCCGCTCGGGGCAGTCCTGCGGGGTGAGTCCGAGGCCCTTGTCGATCCAGTGGTGGCCCTCGGAGAGGGTGCCGGCGGCCCGCCAGTACGGCCCGAGCCGCGCCGCCAGCCACAGCGCCTCCACGCCCCGGCCCTCCGCCGCGCAGCCGTACTCCAGGGCGGCCCGGACGTCGGCGATGTTCTCGCGGACGGCACGGTGCAGGGCGACCTGCGCGGGGCTGAGGAACTCGTCCCAGAACCGGCCCACGAGACGTTCGTAATGCGCGAAGTGCCGTTGTTCCACGGCCTGTTGGTCGGCGGCGGTGAGGCGTCCGGCACCGTACTCGCGGATCGTGTCGAGGAGGCGGTAGCGTCCGCCGTCCTCGCCGATGCGCTGCACGACGGACTTGTCCACGAGGCCGATCAGGGCCTCCACGACCTCGCCTGGCGGCAACTCACCGTCGCCGCAAACCTGTTCGGCCGACGTCAGCTCGAACGACCCGGCGAACACGGAGAGTCGGGCCCACAGCAGGCGCTCGTGCGGGGTGCACAGGTCGTACGACCAGTCGATGGCCGTACGGAGCGTCTGGTGGCGCGTCAGGGACGTACGGCGGCCTCCGGTCAGCACCTCGAAGCGCTGGTCGAGCCGTGCGACCAGCTCCGCGAGGGGGACCGCGCGCAGGCGTACGGCGGCGAGTTCGAGGGCGAGCGGCATGCCGTCGAGGCGGTCGACGAGGGCGAGGGTGCGCTCGCGGTCGCCCTCGTCCAGAAGCACGCCGCCGTTCACCGCCGCCGCGCGCTGCACGAACAGGTCGACCGCGTCCTGCCTGCTCAGCGGGGTGATGGGGACGCAGTACTCACCGGGTACGTCCAAAGGCTGACGGCTGGTCGCGAGCACGCTGAGGCTCGGGGCCTCGCGCAGGAGGATGTCGCAGAGCATCGCGCAGGCGTCGACGAGGTGTTCGCAGGTGTCGAGGACGAGCAGGATGCGGCGGTCGCGGAGGTGTTCGACGACCGCGTCCAGCGGGCTCATGCCGGGCTGCTCCGGCAGTTCGAGGACGCCGGCCAGGGTGGCGGGCACCAACTCCGGGTCGCGCAGGGCCGACAGCTCGACGAGGCGGACGCCGTCGGCGAACCGGGCCGCCGAGACGCCGGCCGCGCGCAGCGCCGTACGGCTCTTGCCGACGCCGCCGGGGCCGACCAGCGTCACCAGCCTGGCGCGGCCCAACGCGTCGCGCAGCAGCGCGAGTTCTTCCGACCTGCCCACGAAGCTCGTGAGTTCGACCGGCAGTTGACCGCCCCGCCGCTGTCCGAAGCCGAATCCCATCTGTCCCCCGTGTTCGCGCCGGTCGCCACCCTGTCACCCATCACAGCGTAAGCACACTGCTGCCGAGCGTGAATGGCGCGAGGAGGCGTAGGTATCACTCGGCCTGGGGACGGGGCTCGAAAACGTGCGCGAGGGGTGAAAGGGGAGGGGAGGGTGGGGTGTTGGGGGATGACGGGGCGGCCGGGTGCGGGGGCGGTCTCGCTCAGGCCATCCAGAAGAAGACCGCCGTCATGCGCTTGTCCTCCAGGGTCGTCCCGCAGTAACCCGTCGCGCTGTGCACGAGGTTGGCGTTGTAGAGGAGGAGGCGGTTGTACTTGTGGGGGACGCGTACGTCCTCCTCGAAGGCGTCGGGGGCGACGAAGCGGGTGCCGAGGGCGTCGACGAGGTTGTTGTGGGGGGACTGGACGACGTTGCCGCCGAGCCGGCCACCGGACAGGGACTGGCGGTAGAAGGCGGTGCCGCAGTCCTTGGGAGCTACGGGGTTGAGGTACAGGACGGCGGCGTACCGGCACAGTGACCGCGAGTCGGTGTGCGGCCGGGGCTCGCTCTCGCCCTCGCCGACGACCTGCACGCAGTTGTGGTTGAGGGTGCCCCCGCCGGGCGCCTCCTGCACCCACAGTTTCTTCGCCCCGGTCGCCCGCATCACCAGCCGTTCCACCCGGGCGAGTTCACCGGGCTGGAGCCCCGGCATGGCCCGCAGCCCCGGCCAGGTCTCGGAGGTGTACGGGTACCCCCTGACCCAGTCGTCGTGGGCGAGACACCGTTCCCGTACGGCGTCCACCTCAGGTATGACGTCGTCGATCACCCAGTAGTCCCGGCCCTTGGTCGGCTTCCGGTAGGGCAGTACGGGCAGCTGCGGTGCGCGTGGTTGTGGGGGCATGCGGCGAATGTAAGACCGGGGTAAGCAAGCGCTCGCCCGCACTTTGCCCAAAGCCCGCCCAAGAAACTTTTTGCCATCCGGGTGAGTCACCGGCCGATTCCGTCCGTACTCCTGTACGTCCGATCCCGCCACCCTCGCGCGGCGGGCTCCCCGACCGGGCAGGAGGCACGGTGCGCTTTTCACGCAACGCGATGGGCACTCTCTTCGTGGGCGGCGCCCTGAGCATGACCCTCGCCGCACTCGTCTACCCATCGATGCTGGGTGTGGAGACAGCATCCGCCTCCAACGACAGGATCATCGCCAACACCCAGTGGGGCCCTCTCACCGAGGGCGACCGCGACTTCGTGGTGAAGGTGCGCGCGGCCGGTCTGTGGGAGTACCCGGTGGGCCAGCTCGGCGTGCAGAAGGGCACCAGCCAGGGTGTCATCGTGGCGAGTCAGCACCTCATCGACGGCCACGCCGCCCTCGACGAGACGTGCCGCAAGATCGCGCCGATGCTCAACGTCACCCTGCCGAACGTGGCCAGTCCCCAACAGGTCGGCTTCGTCAGCCAGTTGACGTCCGACACCAAGGGCGAGCAGTTCGACCGGGACTTCGCCAACATCCTGCGCATCACGCACGGTTCGATCTTCAACACCGTCGCGAAGGTCCGCTCGACCACCAAGAACACGCTGGTGCGCGCGCTCGCCGACCAGGCCAACGACACGGTCCTCGACCACATCACGGTGATGGAGCAGACGGGTCTCGTCGACATCGACCAGTCCCTGTTCCAGCAGACCACACCGCCCAAGCTGCCCAAGTCCGACCTGACGCCGCCGCCCGGCGTCCCCGGCGGGCAGGTGCTCGTCCTCACCCCGCCGCCGACCTCGACCTCGACGCCGGTCGACATCGACAAGATCGCCGGTGCCAGCGCGGGCGTCACGTCGGCACCGAACGCGGGCGGGAACAACAACGGCGGTAACAACAACGGGGGCTGACGATTCGTCAACTCGCCTTGACCATAGGCGAGTTGACAGCGTTCCCACGCGAAGATCACGATGGCTCCCACACCCCTGGCGCACCGATCCGTGCGCCGGGTGTTCCTCCTGGTCCATACGGCTGCCACAGCCCGGCAGTTGTGCGGGACCAGCCACGTGATCCGACCAACCACCCCTGGCTCCGACTGACTTGAGGTTCCGTCAGATCGATGCGCCGAGATGGGATACGCATGTCCATAGCGAGAAGTGTCACCGCGCGCCGCCTGCTGGGGACGGGCGTCGCGTCGCTCGCCCTGTGCGCCGCCTCCGTCGCCGCCGCGTCCGGCGCGTGGGCGACCACCGGCGGCGGGCACGGCTGGAACAACGGCGGCCAGTACCGGCCCGGCACCGGCGCGGGCCAGAAGACCGAGGCCGACCGCTGCCAGTTCTCGCTCGACGGAAACACCTTCTTCGACTCGGTGAAGGTCGACGACCAGAACCTCAAGCCCTCCGGCGACGGGAAGGTCCACGTCACCGTGCTCGGCGCGGGCGGCACCTGCACGGTCTCCCTCGCCTCGTACCTCGCGCACGGCGCGACCTTCAACACCTCCGGCGAGCAGGTCTTCGTCGACTTCGACACCGTCACGGTGAAGAAGGGCCAGAAGGACACGCTCGACCTCGCCGTCCCGAACGCGGGCTGCTTCGCGCAGGTCGACCTCTACCGGGGCGCGGTGAAGTTCGACGGCAAGAAGGATGCCAACGACGGCTTCGAACATGGTGAGTTGCCGAAGGGCCCGGACCGCCTGGTCATCAAGGACAAGCTGATCGCGGCCTGGAACGGCGGTACGAAGGACTGCACCGTCGCCGAGCAGCCGCCGGCCCCGACGCCGCCGGCCACCCCGCCCGCCGAGCAGCCCCCGGCCGCCACCCCGCCGTCCGGCGGCACGGAGACTCCGCCGTCCTCGACCTTGCCGTCCCCGTCCGCCTCGGAGCCGTCGTCTTCTACGCCGCCGAGCGACGGCGGTTCCTCCGAGTCGCCCACGCCGTCCGCCTCTCAGAGCACTCCCCCGGCAGCGCCCACGCCCAACGGCGGTGGCGGGAACCTCGCCGAGACCGGCGCGAACGGCAACACGGGCGTGATCGTCGGCGGTGCGGCGGCGCTCGTCGCGGGCGGCGCGGCGGTCGTGGTGGCGACGCGACGTCGGCGGAGCGCGCAGTCGTGAGGGAGTAGTACCCGTGTAGTACCTGGGAGCTACGGCGCTCGGGTGCCGTGACCCACGTCATACCCGTAGTACCCGTAAAACCGCTGGAGACTCGGCGCGTTCACGCGCTAGCGTGACCATATGAAGCGCGCTTGTTCGTTCTCCACGACGACGCCGGACCAGGTCCCGGCGCGCTGACAGCTGAGCTGATCGACGAAGCCCCGGGGCGAGTGCCCCGGGGCTTTCGCGTGGGGTCGCTCGCCCTCCCCACCAGCGAGGAGACCCTCCGATGAACTCTCACAAGGACGCCGCCGCGTACGACGACCACCGCCGCCTCGGCCGTGAACTCGACCTCTTCGACACCGACCCCCTGATCGGCGCCGGCCTGCCGTACTGGCTCCCGGACGGGGCGGTCGTACGGCACGAACTGGAGGAGTACGTACGGGAGTTGGAGGTCGGGTCCGGGTACCGGCACGTGTACTCGCCGGTCCTCGGCAAACGGGAGCTGTACGAGATCTCGGGCCACTGGGACCACTACAGCGACGACATGTTCCCCCCGATGCGGCTCGGCTCCGAGGACGTCGTCCTGCGTCCGAGCCTGTGCCCCCACCACGCCCTGATCTACCGCTCCCGCGCCCGCAGCTACCGCGAACTCCCGCTCAGAATCGCCGAGTTGGGCGGCATGTACCGCTCCGAGCTGTCCGGCGTCCTCGGCGGCCTGACCCGGGTCCGCGCGATCCAGCTGAACGACGCGCATGTCTTCTGCACCCTCGACCAGGCCGTGGACGAGGCGGCATCGGCGCTGCGCCTGATCCGCCGCGCGTACGACGACCTCGGCATCGAGGCGTCCCGCTACCGGCTGTCACTGCCCGGCGAGGGCGGCAAGTACGTCGCCGGTCCCGAACTGTGGAGCAGAGCAACCGCGTTGCTGCGCAAGGCGCTCGACGGGATCGAGTACGAGGAGGCGGAGGGCGAGGCCGCGTTCTACGGCCCGAAGATCGACGTACAGATCACCGACCCGGCGGGGCGCGAGGCGACCCTGTCGACCGTGCAGATCGACTTCCACCAGCCCGAGCGGTTCGGGCTCAGCTACATCGGCGCCGACGGCGCGAAGCACCGGCCGGTGATGGTCCACCGCAGCATCATCGGCAGCGTCGAGCGGGCGGTGGCCCACCTGATCGAACAGCACAAGGGCGCCTTCCCCGTCTGGCTCGCGCCGGTCCAGCTCGCGGTGCTCCCGGTCTCCGAGGCGCAGGAGGCTCACTCCCTGGAGCTAGTACGTGAGGCGGAGTCCTCAGGTATCAGGGTCGCGTACGCCGGGCCGGACCAGGGGACCCTGGGGGCCAGGATCAGGGCGGCCCGGCTGGTGCCGTACCAGGCGGTGATCGGCGAGCGGGAGGCATCGGCCGGGCGGGCCGCCGTACGGCTGCGGGACGGGCGGCAGGTCGGGGAGGTGGAGCCGGCGGAGCTGGTGCGGCGGATCGGGGGGCAGGTGGCGGCGCGGGGGACCGGGCTGTGGGAGTAAGGGGGTGCGCACGGGGGGTACCTGCGGGGTACGCCCCCGGTGTGTACCTGCGGGGTACGTCTACGGGTGTGCGAGAAACCGCCCTGTGAGGTTGATCGACACCGCCTAGGCTCGGCAGTGCTGCCACCCGACACGACCGCCACCCGGAAGAGGTCCCGTGACCATCCAGCCCACCCCCGTGATCATGGACGTGGACACCGGTGTCGACGACGCCCTGGCTCTGCTGTTCGCCGTCCGGCACCCGGCGATCGACCTGCGGGCGGTGAGCTGTGTCGCCGGGAACACCGATGTGGACGGCGTCGTCCGCAACACTCTGACCGTGCTGGAGCTGGCGGGCGCGCCGGACATACCCGTCGCCCGGGGAGCGGAGCGCCCGCTGATCGAACCGGCGCGCTCGGCGCACCACGTGCACGGCGTGGACGGCATGGGCGACCTCGGTCTCGCACCCCCTACCCGTACCCCTGTGGAGCTGGACGCCGTCTCCCTCCTGCGGCGCGAGATCCTCGCGTCGCCGCGCAAGGTGACGCTGGTCCCGACGGCCCCGTTCACCAACATCGCGCTGCTGCTGCGGACGTACCCCGAGGTCACCGCGAACATCGAGCGGATCGTCTTCATGGGCGGCGCGGTGGAGGTCGGGAACGCCACCCCCGTCTCGGAGTTCAACGTCTGGCACGACCCGGAGGCGGCGGCCGTCCTGCTGAGCGCCGGGGTCCCTCTCACGATGTACGGGCTGGACGTCTTCCGGCAGGTCCTGGTCCCCGGGGACGACATCGCCCGGCTGCGGGCGAGCGGAGACCCGGTACTACGTCTGACGGGTGACCTGCTGGCCCACCGCGACCCCGACACCAGCGGCGACCCCAGCCCCACCGGCTGCCTCGGCGACGCGGGCGCGGTCTGCGCGGTCGCCGACCCCGGGGGCCTCACCACGGCGCTCCTCCCGGTCGAGATCTCCCTCGCCCCCGGACCGACCCGGGGCCAGACGGTCGTCGACCGGCGCCCGCGCCCCGGCGAGGCGGAGGTCCACGGCCAGGGCCGCGGAGGGGTACTGGTGGACGTAGCTCTGGAGGTTGACGTCGAGCGGTACGTGAAGCTGTACCTGGAGGCGCTGGAGGGCTAGGTACTACCCCCGCACACCCACCCGCAGGAACCTCGTCCCCCGGACGGACCGCCACGGTGGCCGGCCCCCGGGCGGGGTGCTGGCGTAGGGGCAGGTGTCCCTGTGTCAGGAGGCGGGTGCGGTGCGTCGAGCCCTGGGTGTGAGCGTGGCGTTGGTGTGTGCGGGGGCGATGGCGGGGTGCGCGGCGCTCGGTCTCGAACATCCGGCGGTCGCCCCGCAGCCCACGCCGACCATCGCCAAGTCCCCGTCCCCGCAGGCGAGTCCGAAGGCGCCGGGGGTGCTGAGCGAGGAGCAGGCTCGGGCCGCGCTGCTCACCGTCGCCGACCTGGGCGCCCCCTGGACGGCGACCCGGGGCGCGGCGAACTGGCGGGACGGGGTGCTGAAGTCGACCAGTACGGCCCCGGAGTGCGCCCGCTTCCTCGACGCCCTGTACGCCGACGAACTGCTCGGCGCCCCCGCCCGCGCCGCCGTCGGTCTCGACGACGCCGACACCGACGCGCAGCTCCGCTTCCAGGTGACCGCCCAGCGCCCCGTCGCGGAGGTGGACCGTGCGCTGGCGTGGCTGAAGACGATCCCCCAGGTGTGCGCCCGCTTCACCGCGACCTCGCCGAAGAAGGCCGTCCAGGACGTCATGGTGACCGAGGTACCCCTACCTGAGGTGGGGGACGTACGACAGGGTCTCCATGTCACTCTCACGAGCCACAACGAGGACGGCGAGCCCGCCACCCTCACCCTCGACGTCGCCGCCGTCCGCGCGGGCGACGACGCGTACACCCTGACGAACGGCGGCATGGGCGACGTCGCGAACGAGGCGACCCAGATCGGCGTACAACTCGGCGCGCTGCGGCTGGCGGACGTGCGCAGGCAGGGGCGGGTGCAGGTGTAGGGGCGGCGTGGGATTCCTGAACTCGGCGGTGTTTCCGGCGGCGTTGGAGTACCGGTCCGGCGAACAGCCGTCCGGCGCACGCCCCGTACGGATACGCCCTTCATATCCCGCACAGAAACCGCTTGCACAACTCCCTCGTCACCCCCTTGCCCTCATACCCGTACACCCCTAGGTTGGTCGACACCTCGAACGCCGCGTGACGCCCCGAACACGCACGTTGTACAGCGCGCCACCGCCCCGCTGTAGCCACCACCTCCTGTGAGGTCCTCCGTGCCCCGAACCACCACCACCGTCACCCGCGGCCTCGTCGCCGCGCTCATCGCCGTGACCGCCCTGGTCCTCGCGTCGACCACGGGGCATACGGGGACCGGCCAGGAGCACCCCGCCGCACAGACCGCGGATCAGCTGGGCGGTCGCTGAGCAGCGGGCCGCGAGCGGAGCCGGGCCGGGGTACGGCGTGAGCCGGGTGGCGGGAATCACGCCGTCTAGCTCTCCGGTATTAGCCGTCTACACCCTTACCGTGGAGAAATGTCCCCTCTGGCCCGAATCAGCAGCTCGTACGCCCCGCGCTTCGCGGAGTTCGCGTTCGAGCCCGGCTTCGTGGCCGAGGTCGACCAGCACGTCGCCGAGCTGCGCGACCGGCTGGCGGCGAACCACGCGGGCCTGATCCCCCGCCCGCCGCACCGCGAGGACCTCGCGGACTACGCCCTGGGTTTCCTGGACGCCCTCGACGAGCTCGACTGGCGCGAGCCGGTGGGCCACGACTACGCGGTGTGCCGGCTGACCGCGATCACTTGGCTGGTCCACCAGCACAACCTGGTTGTGGAAAAACCGTAAGGATCAGTTCACAGAAAGCGCTTGTAGTCTCAACTTCTGTGCTGTCAGGGTCACTTCAGCATCGCTGAACCACCCCCGAGCACATGGAGACCCGCACGTGTTCCAGGAGTACAAGCGTCTCGCCAAGGCCGCGTTCGTCGCCGCGGCCACCACGTCCCTCGCCGTCGGCCTCACCGCCGGAACGGCCTCGGCCGCCCCCAACCTGTCGAATCTGCCCGAGAGTTCGACGTCGTTCCAGAGAACCTTCCAGCCGTACTTCGACTACGACACGGACGGCTGCCTCCCGGCGGCGGCGATCGACCTGTGGGGGAACCTCAACGGCGGCCTGAACCCGAGCGGTTCGATCGGCGGTGGCTGCCGCACGGACCACCTCGGCAACGCGAACACGTACGCGCGCGCCAAGTGCAACAACGGCTGGTGCGCGATCATCTACACCCTGTACTTCGAGAAGGACCAGGCCGACCCGACCGGTATCTCGGGGCTCGGCCACCGCCACGACTGGGAGTGCGTGGTGGTCTGGGTGAAGCAGGGCGCGGCGCAGCCGTCGTACATCTCCGCCTCGCGGCACGGCGGGTTCGACACGATCCCCGTCGACCAGGCGCCGATGGACGGCGTCCACGCGAAGATCGTCTACCACAAGGACGGCGTCTCCACCCACGCCTTCCGCTTCGCCAAGTCCGGTGAGACGCCCGAGGCTTGGCCCGACGGCGGCTGGGACCACCCGGCGCTGGTGAGCTGGGACCACTACCCGGCGAGCAACGACCCGTCGAAGAACCTCCAGACCATCATGAACAACTCCGACTGGGGCAACGCCAACTTCCCCCTCCAGGACAGCAAGTTCAACGACACCCTGAACAAGGGCAAGCCGAGCGGGATCGCCTTCGACCCGTACGGCGCCGGCTGAGCACAGCGCCGAGGGCCGGACCGTGCCGGTACTACCCGTGTAGTACTCAGGTACGAGCCGGCCCTCCCGCGGCCTACATGTCCTGGTCGGTGCGCTCCCGCACGGGCTGGTTGCTCATCGCGTCCTGCCGGCCGGCCTGGTACGCGGTGACGCTGTCACGGGCCCGCGTCGTCTCGCGCTCGGCGGTCGTCAGGAGCCGCTCCATCCGCTGGCGCATCGGGCCGATCAGCCCGCCGCCGACCCCGACGATCAGGATCCCGGCGCCGGCCGCGAGCGCCGCGTACAGCACCGGCTGGGTGACCGTCGTCGCGATGCCCGCCTGGCCGAGCGCGGCGATCACGCCGAGCGCGAGGATGCAGGCCCACACGACCGTCGCGAGCGTACGGCCGTACGACATCGAGGACAGCGCGCTGCCGACGATCGCGCGCACCGCGTTGGCGATGGCCATCGCGACGACCACGAGGACGACCGCGACGATGCCGCGCGGCAGCCAGCCGACGATGCTGTTGATCATCGTGCTGACCGGGTTGGTGCCGAAGACGCCGAGCGCGAGCTGGAGCGTGATCAGCATCAGCGCGTAGTAGACGATCTTGCAGACGATCCCGGTCATGTCGTACTTCGAGTCGCGCAGGAACCGGTCCGCCCCCGCCCGGTCCGCGAGCCGCTCCGAACCGACCTTGCGCAGCACGCGGTCCAGGACCCGGGCGATCATCTTCGACACGAACCAGCCGATGGCGAGGATGATCAGGAAGCCGACGAGTTTCGGCACGAACTGCGCGACCTTGGACCAGGCGTCGTTCAGTCCCTGGGTGAAGTTGATGGCGAGCGTGGTGGTGGCCATGGGCGGCACATCCTTCGTTCGTTTTCCCGAAGCTCGGACCAGCGGTGCAACGCCCCCCTCCTTCCGTGGATAGCAGGGTGGGGTGGTGGGGGCCCGTGGGGTGGGGCTGTACGGGTGATACCGAGGGGGTAGCGGGGTACGCCTGCGGGGTGGTTCTGGCGGGGGTGGTCCGAACGGGGTTGGGGGTGGGGGGTAGGCGGGGACTACGCAGGGGGTACGGAGGCGGCGGGCCGGTGGCTACGGGAGGTGGGGCGGGGGTTACGGGGGTGTGGGAGCGAGGGCTACGGGTACAGCGGGCCGGCAGCTACGGGGGCGGGGGACGGTGACAGCGGGCCGGGGACTACGAGGGCGCGAGGGGCAGGGGTTACGGGGGCACACCCCGGCGACTACAGGCGCACGAGCCCCTGGGCCACGGGCACCCCGACCCGGCCCTCGGTTGGCGTGACCAGCACGACCGGCGTCCCGGCAGGGCTCGATCAGAGCGCGGTCAGGACTCGGGGCAGGCACGGAGGGGGCGCTCGGTGACAAGGCCCCGGGCAGGACGCGGAAGAGGGCCGCTTGGTGAGAGGGCTGGGGTCAGCCCACGGAAGGGACTGCTCGGTGACAGGGCTCGGAGCAGCCCACCGAAGAGACCGCTCGGCGACAGTGCTCGGGCCAGCCCATGGAAGGGGCCGCTCTCAGTGACCGTTCCTCGGTGCCAGCTCACGAACAGCCCGGTGACCCGTTCCCTCAGCGCCCCGCCGGAGTCGCCCGCGCCTCGTTCTCCAGGTACCTGAGCTGCTGCCGGATGTGGTCCAGCGCGCCCTCCCTGCGCCCCGGGACCCGGGTACGCAGCGCCGTGAGCGCGGGGGCCAGCTCGCGCGCCGGGGTCAGCGCGTCGATACGGCCCCACTGGTGGTGCGCCCGGTCCACGGCCGCCTCCACCGCGGGCGCGTCCACCGGCTGCCCGGCGGCCAGTCTGAGCGACGCCACCGACAGCCACGTACGGCAGCTGCGCTCCGCGTCCCCCGCGAGCATCGCGAGGTCGGCGCGCACCTCGGCCCAGTGCAGCGCCTCGTCCGAGCCGGGACCGTACGCCTCCACGGCGGTCTCCTCCTGCCGGGCCGCGAGCACGTCGGCGTCGCCGTGCCGGCCGCTCTGCACGGCTGCGGTGATGGCGGCGTGCGGGTCGTCGGCGGGGGTGCCGCCGGGTACGTCATGGGGGCTGGCCGCGTCCCCGGGTACCTCGTGAGGACCAGCCACATCCCTAGGCACCTCCCGAAAGCCGACCGCATCCCCGGGTACCCCCTGAGGACCAGCCGCACCCCCAGGCACCCCCCAAGAGCCGACCGCATCCCCGGGTACCCCCTGAGAGGTAGCTGGAGTGAGCGGGTGCGCAGGAGACTGCGACGGGATGCGAGGGGCGCCCTTCGGGGGTGGGGGTACTACCACCGGGGCAGCAGGGTGGGGTTCGCCGTGGGCTCGGGGGCCCGTCGTACCCGTACCCGTCATACCCGTAGTACTCGCGCCGTACGTACCAGCCGCACCCGCCCCCCACCCCGTACCCGGCCCGATCACCAGATCCGCGCTCTCGCCGTCACCCCGTACCCGCGCCAGCGCGGCCCCGTGCAGTTGCTCGATGCCCGGTCGGCCTCCGCTGCGCAGGATCGTCCCCACGGCCTTCATGTACGCCGGTGTCCCCGTGCCCCGCCGTCCGCCTGGCGGGACGATCCGGCCGTGGACGGCGACGTCGGGACCGCAGCCGAGGGGGTTGTCGCGGAGCCACTCCCAGGTGTCGGCGTCGGCGTGGAGGTCGAGGAGGACGGTGGTGGTACCCGGGGCGCGCAGGCGCAGTTCCTCGCGGAACCAGTGCCAGGGGAACCCCGTGTAGCGGACGGTCGCGGGGGTGGTGCGGGCGAGTGCGAGGTGCGGCAGGCGCTGGCGGCGGTCGAGCTGGAGCTGGCCGGCGACGAAGAGGGTGAGCGGTCCCGGCGACCCGGCGGCGGCCCGCAGCCGGGTCAGGACGGCCTGCGGCTCCAGCGGGTCGGCGAGTTCGACGACGTTGGCGGTGTCGGTGCCGGCCAGCACGGCGGGCGGCACCGCGGCCAGCACCGGCAGCACGGACGCGGCATCCACCAGGCGCCCCTTGCCGACAGGCGAAGCCGCCAGCAGCAGCACGGTTCCGGGCATGGGTCCCTCCCCCTGATGGATCACTTACGTCAGCACCGTAGCCGCTACAGCCGCGATCGGGAGCCCCGGAACGGCAAACCCCCGTGCCCCCACCGGCCCCCGCTCACCCCTCGGGGACCATCCGTACGGCGAAGACCGTCGTGTCGTCCCCCGGTCTCCCCCTGCTGTGCCGCAGCGCTCCTTCCCGTACGAACGCCACCAGCCGGTCCGGGTCCGCGAGCCCTGCGTCGCTGGTCAGAGCCTGGGTCAGCTCCTCCAGCAGGGGGTAGAACCGCCCCTGCGCGTCCCGTGCCTCGGTCACTCCGTCCGTCACGAGGAGGACGGTCTCCTCCGCGCCGACCTCGACCCGTAGTACCTCAGGGGTACCTCTCAGGTACCCCGGGTCCCCCGATACCCCCAGCTCCCCCAGCCCGAGCGGCAGCTCGCTCCCGGCCTCGTCCCCCAGTACCCGTACCCCTCCGGTACCCACCGCCAGAGGCGGCTCGTGCCCGAACACCACCACCTCGACGACCGCCACACCCCCGACCGCTCCTTTGGGGGGATACCCGAGGAGTACGGCGGTGGCGAACCGGTCGCCCTCGTCGCGCCCGACCGCCGCCGCGTGCCCCCGGTGCCGCAGCATCCGCGTCTCCAGCCGCGCGGCCACCACCCCGAGGTCGGCCTCGTGGTACCCGGCCTCCCGGAACGTCCCGAGCAGCGCCGCCGCTGCCTCGACGGCGGCGAGACCCTTGCCCTGGACGTCCCCCACCAGTACCCGGGTCCCGTGCGGGCCGGGCTGGATGTCGTAGAAGTCGCCGCCCACCCGGGCGTCCGCGTCGGCGGCGAGATACACCTCGGCGTGCCGCAGCCCGCCCCAGTCGACGGGCAGCGGGCGCAGCACCGTACGCCGGGTGGTGTCGGCGACGTCCGTCATGCGCACCATGCGCCGCTCGGTCCGCAGCCGCGCCGCGCACGCCAGGACGGACAGGGCCCCGCCGACGGCGACGAGCACCAGGTCGACGCTCCCCGCCTTGTACCGGTCCGGCTCACGCAGCTCGGTGAGGACGAACGCGGCGAGCGACGCCACGGCGAACAGCGCGGTCGTCCGCACCCCGCACAGCACCGCCGCGATCGCGACGACGAACACGCAGAACGACTCGATTTGACATCCTCCCCTTCTTTTAAAAGAGGGGGATTCCAACCCATACGGGTTGAGGTTCACGGACGCTCGACCGCCGTGTGGGCGGTGTCGTCCCTCCGGCACCGGCTGATCGCCGGGGGCGGGGAATCCCGCCCTGTCCTGCCACGACGTTGACTGCTGCGTTGGTGTCCGCGTTGCAGGTGAAGCCGCAGGAGGAACACTCGAACTCGGCTTGGCTCTTGCGCGAGTTCTTGTCGATCCATCCGCAGGCACTGCACCGCAGACTCGTGTACGGGGCGGGTACGTCCTCGACGCGGCCAGGGGCTTTGTGCTCGGTGCGCTGCCTCAGCAGCCCCCAGCCCTGGGCAAGGATCACCCGGTTCAATCCGGCCTTGGCCGCCCGTCCGTTCTTGAGGTACTGGCCGGGCCGGTCTGGGTCCGGCTTGGCCTTGGTCTTGGCGGTCATGTTCTTGATGTTCAGTTTCTCGAACCGCACGACATCGTAGGTGCGGGCGAGCATGGTGCTGGTCTTCTCGCACCAGTCCTTGCGCCGGTTGGCTTCACGGGCCTTGAGCTTGGCAACCTTCGCGTACTCGGCGGTCTTCTCGGGGCTGCCCCTCTTCGCGCGGGCGGCGCGCCTCTGATGCTTGCGGACCTGGGCGCGTTCCCTGACGGTGAGCTGAGGGCAGTTGAGGGTGCGCCCGTCGGAGAGAGCGGCGGTGATCTTCACGCCCCGGTCGATGCCGATGACCTCACCCGTACCGGGCGCCGGGGTCAGCCCTGGGATGACGGCGAACGCAATGTGCCACTGGCTGTTCTTGAAGGTGACGCGGAACGTCTTCGCGGAGGGCGGGGCGGCGCCTTTGCCCTTGGCGGACAGGCGGAAGCGGACCCATCCGCAGCCGGGCACCTTCACCTGCGCCCACCTGCGGTTGAGTTTCCGCACGACGACCGAGCGGCCCATGACCTGCTTGCCCTTGGCGTTCAGCTTCGGCGAGCCATCGGTGTCGTATTCGGGTACACGGTCGGTGCCGATGACGCGGAAGCCCTCGTGCCGGAACTTCCTGCGCCAGGTCGGCTCACCGAACCCCGAGGTGAAGCGGGCGTTCTTGGCCCGGGCGAAGTCCTTCAACGCCTGCTGCTGCACATCCGCGTTCCCGGCACCCAGCCACTCGTTCTCACGCCGGGCCTCGGTGAGCTGACGGCACTGCTCGGCGAAACCGGGAGCGGACCCGCGCCAACGGCGCCAGTGCGAGTGCTGTTCGACGGCGAGGTTCCAGACGTACCGGGCGTGCGCACAGTGCGAGAGCATCCGCTCCGCCTGCGCGGGCGTCGGGTACATCCGGAAACGACTCATTCACCCATTATGGGTTCACTTTGGGTCTAAGATCAATACCGTTCCGGGTCTACTCTGGGTGCATGGTGAACTTCAATCTCCGCCTCCCCGATGACCTGCACGCCGCCATCAAGGCATCAGCCGAGCGTGACGGACGCTCCGCCCACGGACAGATGCTGTGGTATCTGCGGCAAGCGGTTGAGTCCTCCGGTACGCCGGATCGCCCCGGCGGCGATCCGGCTACTCCTGCCCCGCTACGCGGGCGCGGGCATTCCCCCAGGCCCTGAAGGACCGAGCCTCTGCCCGGAAACTCGGTGGAACCGCACATTGGTCCCCACGTCCAGCAGGGTGATCCCGGGTTAGCAGGGCGGCCGGCACCAGCCAGGTCACCCTGCGCCCCCGTACGCCGAAGAGCCCGAGCCGCATGGGCCGAGGGGACCACGCGGCGCTGTCGTCCGCATCCCCACGGAGACCGACTTGCCAGCGTCACTCCCTGGGTGTGCTCTGGAGGTCAGGGGGTGGGGGATACCCGGAGAGGAGTACTCCAGATGGCTCACGCGGCACCCGCACCACATGATGCGAACCACGTCTTCAGCGCCCGTACCCACCGGATCGCGGCCTGGGCGGGTCCGGTGGTACTAGGACTCGTGTACGGGTACTGGGTGGCGGCCGTCCGCCGCTCGGGCGGCCCGATCACCGGCTGGAACCTGCTGCTCGGCTTCGTCAGCGCCCTCGCCCTCGTGGCGGCGTACGTCGCGGTGCGCGCCGTCGCCCCGCGCCTGGAGCGCGAGGTGCACGCCGTGCTGTGGGCGTCCTTCGCGGGCTGCGCGTTCGGCTTCGCCTACAGCCAGACCGGTGCGACGATCTGGCGCTCCGTGATGATGTCCCTCGGGGTCGCGGCGGGCGTCTTCGTCGTCCTCTTCTACCGGTACTACACCCACGAGGACGGCGAGGGGCATCGCGTCCGCTGAGGTAGCTCCCCGGTTGTAACCGGGTAGTACCTGAGGCCGACAGGGCCGGGCCCCGGCGGGTGGTCGTCCACCCGCCGGGGCCCGGTCCTGTCACGGTCGCGTCATCCGCTCACCACCAGCCCGAGGATCCGGCCGAACTCCAGCTCCACGAGCCCGAGGCGCTCCACGAACCGGAGCCCGCGGCGCTCCACGAGGTGGCGTAGGGGTCGTAGGAGTTGTTCCAGCCGTAGGGGTCGTCCCAGTTGCTCCAGTTCCCGTTCTTCCACTGGGGGCAGGGGTCGGAGCAGGTCGGCACCCAGGCGCCGCCGGTGTTCACGAACGCGGCGCTGGCCCAGCCCTGGGCGCCGACGAGCCAGTACCAGTAGGGGTTCCCGTTGACGCTCTGCCCCTGGACCATGCACTGCACACGGTCCTGGCTGCCGGGGGAGAGCGCGGTGACGACGCCCGAGTTCGTGGTGGGCGACGACCGTACGTTGAGTTCTGTGCCCGAGACGACGGTGCCCCAGATCGGGCCGCCGCCTCCGCCGTGTCCGCCGCCGCGTCCCTCTGCGAAGGCGGGTGAGGTGGTCGCCGGCGTGGTCGATGGCGCTGTCGCCGCGTGGGTGCCCGCCGCGGCCACGGCCAGCGTGCCACCGGTGAGCAGGGCCGCGGCCAGGGTCCGCAGGACCGGAGTACTGCGCATGATTCGGCCTCCTTCTCCCCTGAACGTCCCCGTTTCTCCCCAGCACCAGGAAACACCCGTTCGGGTGAACCCTCCACCGGAGGGGGGAGGGGGTGGAGAGTCGGTACGCACCCACATGGCGGCAACCCGCTGGCGTACCCCTCAGGTACCCCCTTGCCTGGAGGCGTGGCCCTTACCAGCGTGACCCGTAGTACCCGTAACCCTCGTAGTACCCGTCATACCCGTACGGCCGTCTCCGCCGCGCTCGTCGCCCTCGCCTGCCTCCTCGTCCCCCTCTCGACCCTCGCGGCCTGGGCTTCGTACGACCTGCGGGACCAGGAGCGGTACGTCCGTGCGCTCGCGCCGCTGGCCACGGACGCGGCGGTACGGCGGACCATCGTGGAGGGCGTCGCCCGGGACGCACCGGGCGTGCCACGGCGGGTCGTCGAGGACGAGGTACGCCGGTTCACCGCGACGGCCGCGTATCGCGCGGCGTGGGACGAGGGGAACCGGGAGGCGTACGCGGCGATGATGCGGGCGTTGGAGGAACCGGGGCGGGGGGTGGTTGTCGGGGTGACGGGGCGGGGGGCGGTTGGTGGGGCGCGGGGGCATGAGGTGGTTGGCATCGCACCCGCCCGGGTGGCCGTTGGCATGGCGCAGGCGGGGGAAATGGTCGGTGGGGCGCGCGGACTAGAGGCGGCTGGCGTCGCACCGGCAAGAGAAACGGTCGGCGTCCCGCCCGGGCGGGAGGCAGTCGGCGTAGCACCAGGGCGTGAAGTGTTCGGCGTGCCGCTGGCGAGGCAGGCGATCGGCGCGGCGCGCGGACAAGAGGCAGCTGGCGTCGCACCGGCAAGAGAAGCAGTCGGCGTCCCGCCCGGGCGGGAGGCAGTCGGCGTAGCACCAGGGCGGGAGGTGTTCGGCATGGCACCGGCGGGGAAGGTGGTCGGTGGGGCGCGCGGACTAGAGGCGGCTGGCGTAGCACCGGGGAGGGAAGCGGTCGGTGTGGTGCCCGGGCGGGAGGTAGTCGGTGTAGCACCAGGGCGTGAGGCAGCCGCCGTAGCTCCAGCGCGGGAGGCAGTCGGTGGGGCGTCGGCTCGCAAGGCTGGTGGCCTGCCGCCGGGGCCTACTTCCGGGCGTCAACTCGCCCTCGGACACGCCTCGTTCACGTCGGCCCCGGTGACCCTGCTGCCCCGGCAGAACCTGGACGCCCTACGCCGGGGGTATCACGTGCTGGACGTTGCCGGGTTCTGGCTGCCCGTCGCGGCCGTGGTGTTCGGCGGGGTCGGTATCGCGGTCGCCGCATGCCGACGTCGGGCCCTGACAGCGACCGCCCTCGGTACGGCACTCGGCGGCGCGCTCCTCGGCCTCGCGGTCGTGATCGCCCGCTACCTCACCCTCGACGGCCTCACCGATCCGGCCCACCGGCTCGCCGCTGCGGCCGTGTACGACGCGTTGACCGAGACCTTGCGTACGGCGTCGTGGCTGCTGCTGGCCGGAGGGCTGGCGGTCGCGGGAGCTACGTGGGTGACGCAGGTGGTGCGGGCACGGGTGTGAGGGGGCGAACCTGAGGGAGCGGGACCGGGGACCACCGTCCCGCCGAGGACCAGCGGCGTCCGCGCGGGACTCGTTGCCGGACGGGGGTCAGCGGCATCCATGGAGGCCCGACGCCGCACGGAGATCAGCGGCATCCGTGGGGAACCCGTCGCCACATGGGGATCAGCAGCATCCGTAGAGGACCCGTCGCGCACGGGGATCAGCTTCGGCCGTGCAGGCAGCGACCCCCTCGCAGAGCTAGGCGGCGCCCCCTCGCAAAGCTCGGCCTCTCCCCCGTACAGAGCCCGCCCCGCTCGTACGAAGCCCGCCCTCTCGCGCGAAGTCCAGCCCGCCCACTCGGAGTTCGCCCCTTCCCGCACTCTGCACCTACACCTACACCGCTGGAGCCAGGGCGCACACGTCCAGGGTTCGCCCCCCTCCCGCACTCAACACCGGGACGACCCACACCGCCCTCGACGCGGCCGAGGCTCGCCTCCCCTCCCGCATTCAGCCCCCCTCGCACAGAGCCCGGCACCCCCGTATGCGGTTCAGCCCCGCCGGCGCAGGGCGATGTTCACGAGCAGTGCGCGGTGGTCCGTGCCCGGCAGGTCGAGGAAACGGGCTTGCGACGCCGAGAAGTCGTCGCTCAGCAGGACGTGGTCGATCTGGGCTCCGAACGTGGGGGTAGTACTTGAGGGCCAGCTCGGCTCGTGGCTCTTTCCGGTGAGGCGGGCGGCGTCGTGGAGGCCCGTGCCGAGGATGCGGCGGAAGGCGGCGTGGTCCTGGGAGGCGTTGAAGTCCCCCGCGAGTACCACGGGTCCGGCCTGCCGGGCGGCCCACGCCTCGATGCGGCCCAACTCCCTCTTCCACAGGTCAACTTGACCGGGCAGCGGCGGTTTCGGGTGGGCGAGCTGGAGGCGTACGGCGGTCCCGTCGACGTCGGCCACCGCGCCCGGCATACCCATCTCGGCGGGGATCGTCGCGGCCGGGGTGAGGGGGTAACGGCTGAGGATGACCGACCCTACCGAGGTATCACCCTCGATGGCCTGGCGGTACGGGTAGGGGGCGGCGAGTTCGCGGCGCAGGGTGGCCTGACAGCCGTACTCGCACTCCTGGACGAAGACAATGTCGGGGCTCGCACGGCGTACGGCCCTCAGCAGGGCGTCGGTGGCCCAGCCGAACTCGACGTTGGAAGTCAGCACCTTCAGGCGGGCGGCGACCGGGCCGCCGGGTTCGCGAGCGGTGCCGTACGGCTGGAGGAACCAGGCCAGCGAGCCGAGGACGACGGCGGCCCAGAGCAGTCCCGGCCACCAGCGGACGAGCAGGGAGAGGAGGGCGGCGGCAGTCACGGGTGCGAGCAACCACGGGAGGAACGCGAGGAGTTGGGGCACCGGGGTGACCGCGTCGACGTCCGCGACCCGGCAGCCGACGACCACGCTCACCCCGGCCAGCACCAGGCCCGCGCACCAGGCGCCGACCACCCTCCCCCAGGGCCGTACGGCCGGGTCAGCGGAACTCCCGGACGACCTCGATGCGTCCGACGATGTGCTCGTTGAACTCATCCAGCTCCTCCGCGGGCACCCACAGCTCCAGAATGGTCTCCCCACCAGCCTGCCGCACGGGATACCGCGCCAAGAACGCGCTCTCCACCTCGAACCGCGTCACGTACCCCACCCCGCACGCGGGTACGTTCCAGTCCCGCGCGATCCGCACGGCGTAGTCCTCATTGAGTACGGGATAGAAGATCGGCTGCTCCACCAGCCGAGGCGGCCACGCCGTCCACCCGCTCGCCTCGACCAACGCGAGTTCCTCGGGACCGGTGGGACGCCAGAGGGTGGTGGT
This sequence comes from Streptomyces acidiscabies, assembly GCF_020010905.1. Classification (GTDB taxonomy): domain Bacteria; phylum Actinomycetota; class Actinomycetes; order Streptomycetales; family Streptomycetaceae; genus Streptomyces; species Streptomyces acidiscabies. Next base: position 347,616 of record NZ_JAGJBY010000001.1, read on the forward strand.
GGGGGTCGTAGTACTCATGAGTGACGACCGTAGTCGTACCCCTATGGGGTGAGCGAGGCGGTTTCCGTAGCTCTGAGGTTGCTCAGACCCTCTTGACCAGGTCAGGCACGGGGAACGAATGTTCGCATCATGACCAGGACGAAGGTATGGGGGACGGCCGCCTCGGTGGCCGCGTTGGCGCTCGCCGGTTGCAGCGCGGGAGGCGCCTCGCAGCCCGCGGAACGGCCGACGGCGAGTGCGGCGGCCGTGCGACCGGCCGAGACCGGAACCAGGCGAGCGGCTGTGGTCGGGGTACCCGAGTTGGAGGGTATGACGGTTGCGGCCAAAGGAGCCGTACAGACCGGCAACGCGGAGTACCCGCTCCCCGGTGGCATGCGCGCGGGCGGCACACTCGCCGTCGCCTTCGAGTGCGAAGGCGTGGGGCGGCTCGTCATCGATGTGGTGCCCGGTGGCGCCACTTTCTCCGTTCCGTGCGAAAAGGGAAAAGTGACGCCGTTCATGAACGAGGTTCCGGTGTACCAGGACGCCCCCGCCGGGATGCTGCGGTTCTCGGCGGGGACGGGGGTCACCTGGGCGTTCGCGGCCGGGTGGGACAAGTCCAGCCACGCACAAGACAGTTAGACGCCGATGTCGCGGCCGTCCTTGCGCCAGACCGAGACGACCGAGGGGCGGACGATCTTGCCGGGGCCGTCGGGCCAGGTGGAGGCCGGCTTCTCGACCGAGGCGCCGTCGATCTCGCCGGGGTGCTGGACGGAGACGAGGACGCGGCGGTCCTGGATGAGCGGGCCGCAGGTCTCCGCGCCGGTCGGCACCGTGAGGAACTGCTTCAGCTCACCCCGGCGCGAGCCCTTGGTCGCGACGCCGAACAGGCCGTCGTGGGAACCGAGTTGGTTGCCGTCGGTGGAGATCCACAGGTTGCCGTGCGGGTCGAACGCCACGTTGTCCGGGCAGGAGATGGGGCTGACAGCGGACTTGGGGAAGCCGGCGAAGTAGGTGTTCGGGTCGTTCGGGTCACCCGCGACGAGGAACAGCGACCAGCCGAACTTCAGCGACTCGGGACGGCTCCGGTGCTCGGTCAACTCCAGTACGTGGCCGTGCTTGTTGGCGTTGCGCGGGTTCGCTTCGTCCGCCTTCGCGTTCGAACCGACGCCGCGGTTCGAGTTGTTGGTGAGCGCGACGTACACCTTGCCGGTGACCGGGGAGGGTTCGATGTCCTCGGGCCGGTCCATCTTCGTCGCGCCGGCCTTGTCCCCGGCGAGCCGCGTGAAGACGAACACCTCCTCGGCGGTCATGCCCTCGACGTGCGAGACGGCGCCCTTCGCGGTCGCCGTCGCGAGCGGGATCCACTCGCCGCTGCCGTCGAACTCCCCGTCGGCGGGCAGCTTTCCGGTCCCGTCGATCTCGATCGCGGGCGAGTCACCGGTCAACTTCGCGACGTACAGCGTGCCTTCGTCGAGCAGCGAGAGGTTGTGCTCGCGCACGGCCCGCGACGAACCCCGCTTCATCTTCTTGCTGCCGACGAACTTGTAGAAGTAGTCGAAGCGTTCGTCGTCACCGGAGTAGATCACCGGACGCCCGTCGGCGGTGAGCCGGACGGTCGCGGCCTCGTGCTTGAAGCGGCCGAGCGCGGTGTGCTTGCGCGGCGTGGAGGAGGGGTCGTACGGGTCGAACTCGACGACGTACCCGAACCGGTGGACCTCGTTGGGCTCCTGCGCGACGTCGAACCGCTTGTCGAAGCGTTCCCACTTGCGCTCGGTGGCGCCGGTGCCGATGCCGTACCGCTTGTCGGTCGCGCGCGAGGAGTTCGCGAAGTACTGGTTGAAGTTCTCCTCGCCGTGCAGCGTAGTACCCCAGGGTGTCGTACCTCCGGAGCAGTTGTTCAGCGTCCCGTACACCTTGCGGCCGGTCAGGTCGGCGGAGGTCTTCAGCAGGTCGGACCCGGCGGCGGGCCCGGTCAGCCGGAACTCGGTGGTCGCGGTGACCCGCCGGTTGAGGTGGTGACGGGGTACGGCGGTGAGCTTGCCGGTCCTGCGGTCCTCCTGGACGACGACGGCGGCGAGGCCGTGCGCGGCCCAGGCGACCTCGACCTGCTGACGCGTCGGGTTCGCCGGGTCGTAGCCGCGGAACATGAGGATCTCGTCGGTGTACTCGTGGTTGGCGACGAGGAGTTGGCGGTCGCACTCGCCCGGCAGGGGGAGGAGGGCGAGGAAGTCGTTGTTGTACCCGAACTGGCCCGCCTGCGCGGCGGCCGTCTGGTTCTCCGGGTCGAACGCGGGGGCGCCCTTCACGATGGGCTCGCCCCAGCGGACGACGACGTTCTGCTCGTAGCCCTCGGGTATGACGACCGCGTCGGTGAGGTTCGGGGCGACCGCGCCGTACCGGAGGCCCCGGGCGGCCTGCTCGGACGGCTGGCCGTAGCTCCCGGGTACTACCGGTTTAGCCCCCAGGGTCGAGGCGTCGGCCGACGGCGCGTTCGTGACCGTGGCCGCGCCCGCCGCTGCGGCGACGGTGACCACGGCGGCGGCCCGCACCATCGCGCGGCGGCTGAGCGCACCGGCGATCACGTCGCCGACGTACGCGTTGTCGCTGGTGTTGGGCACCTCGTGGAAGCAGGCGTCACCACACCGGAAACGACAGGTCATGGCGGATCGGCCGCCCGGATGGGAACCGGTCTGCGTGGTGATGATCGGCAGCAGCTTGCGCACTTTGCTCTCCCCTTGCGTGCCCTTGGTGTCAGCGTGACGCTAGGGGGGCCTCCGTGCGGGAGCGGGGCTGGTGAGTGAACGGTGGATGAACGGGTGGGGGACTCGCGGGGTGTTGTCGGGCTATGCGGTGAACGCCCTTGTGGAGATGCGGAGTTGGCCGGTTTATGTTGTCGCCGGTCGGTGGCGGGTGTTTGACACCTGGCCCCTTGTCCCGCTCACCCCTGCCCAAGATCGCCATGTGGGGCCGCTAACCTTACGTGTCCGTCCTGGCCAGGGATTGACGGGCTTCAACTCACGTGAAGGGTTGCGCACATGGGTATTCTCACTCTCCTGCGAAACGCGTTCGGCAGGTCACGCAAGGAGCGTGCCGCCGAAGCAGAGGGTGCGGACCAGGTCCCTTCCCAGCAGGAGCCTGCGGCGCAGAGCCCGGCTGAGGCGCCCGCGCCGACACCCGCTGTTTCACCGGCCGCCGCGCCTTCGCCCGTCCCCGAGCCTCGCCAGTCCGACTCGTCCGAGCACGATCTGGTCTCGGCGGCGTTCGACAATGTGAAGGTCCCGGCACCGACGCAGTCCCCGGAGGGGGTTGCGGAGGGCGAGATTGAGACGGCGGGCGGTTCGGCGGAGGTCGCGGCTGAGGTTGAGGCCAAGGCCGGAACCGATACCGACGCTGACGTCGCAGCTCCGGCTGAGGCCGAGTCCGTCGTGGGAGCTACGGGTACTACGGGTACCGCTGAGGTATCGGAGGCGGACGACGCCGGTGCTACCTCTGTCGTAGGGGGTGTAGAGGTCCCCGAGAAAGCCGAGGCGGACGACGTGCCTGCGGCCGAGGTCGCGGAGGCGCCGGAGGCCGAGGCTGAGGTCGGGTCCGTCGAGACGCCGGCCGTCGCGGAAGCCGAGGTCGAGGCCGAGGTCACCGAAACGCCGGTCGCCGAGGAGCCCGCCGCCGAAGCGGAGGTCGTGGACGCGGCGCAGGTCGAGGAGAAGGCCGAGCCCGAATCGGCAGAACCCATGCAGGCGCCGGACACCGAGTCGACGCCGGAACCGGCTGCGGAAGCAGAGCCCTCCCCCACGGAGATCCCGGCACCCCCCGTAGTACCGGTACTCCCCACGACCGCCCCCGAGGAGCCCGCCGCCGAGGCCGACGCCCCGGCCACCGACGCCGAGCCCTCCACCTCCCCGGCCCTCGTCGTGGACGCCTCCACCCCCGAGCCCACCGCTCCCGAGGCCCAGCCGGAACCGTCGACCCCCGCGTCCGACAACACCGAGGCCCCGGCCGCCGAGGCGGAGCCCGAAGCGCCCCCGACCGAGGCCACGGCTGAGACCTCCGAGGCAGAGGACCAGGCCACCCCCGCCGAGGAGCCGTCCGCCGCGCCCGGGGCAGAGACCCCCGCTACCTCCGAGGTAGACCCCGCCGAGGCTCAGGCCCCTGAGACCTCCGAGGAAGCCGCCACCGAGGCAGAGGCCCCCGAGGCCGCTCCCACCGAGACCGTCGCCGAAACCCCGGCCCCCGAAGCGACACCGGAACCCACCGACGGCGTAACTCCCGAGACCAAGCCCCTCACCCCCGAGCCCGCCGCCGAGGCCCCCGAAGCAGAGGCCCCCGCCTCCGCCGAAGTCGCCCCCGAGCCCACCGAGGAACCGGCCGCCGAAACCGAAGCCGCCTCCCCGGCCCTCGCTGAAGCCGCCCCCGAGGAGCCCACCACCGAGGCCGACGCCCCCGCCGAACCGGCCGCCGAAGCCGAGCCCACCCTCACCCCGGCCGCCGACCTCGAAGCCGACGCCCCCACCGCCTCCCCCACCATCCCCCCACACCTCACCACCGCCCACACCTCCGCCGCCCTAACCCTCGCCCACCTGGGCCTCACCACCGCCCGAGCCACCACCTACCTCGTCCTCGACCGCTCCGCATCGATGCGCCCCTTCTACAAGGACGGCTCCGCGCAGGCCCTCGCCGATCAGACCCTCGCGCTGGCCGCGCACCTCTCCCCCGCCGACCCGACCGTCCACGTCGTGTTCTTCTCGACCGAGGTCGACGGAACCACGGACCTCGCGCTGGCGGACAAGGACGCGAACACGAGAGTGGACGACGTGCACGCGGGCCTGGGCCGCATGGGCCGTACGACGTACCACGCGGCGGTCGAGGCGATCACGAAGCACCTCGACGCGTCGGCGGACCCGGACGCCCCGGCGCTGGTGGTGTTCCAGACGGACGGCGCCCCGGACGCGAAGACCCCGGCGACGCAGTCCCTGACGGAGGCGGCGAAGACCCACCCCCGCCTCTTCTTCTCGTTCGTCGCGTTCGGCGAGCACGAGAACAAGGCGTTCGACTACCTCCGCAAGCTGAAGACGGACAACACGTCCTTCTTCCACGCGGGTCCTACCCCCAAGGGACTCACGGACGACGAGCTGTACGAGGGCGTCCTGAAGAACTGGCGCCCGTAATACCCGTAGCTCCGTCATACCCGTAGTACTTCGGATGCCGTCCGCGCTCCCCCGGGAAAAAAGGGGGCGCGGGCGGCATACACACGTCGGCTACGATTTCAAGAATCCTGAGAACCAAAACCGACCTGGGAGCAGCCCCCGATGGCTCGACACCTCATCACCAGCGCCCTTCCGTACATCAACGGAATCAAGCACCTGGGCAACATGGTGGGGTCGATGCTCCCGGCGGACGTCTACTCCCGCTACCTGCGCCAGCGCGGCCACGACGTCCTCTACATCTGCGCGACGGACGAGCACGGCACCCCCGCCGAACTCGCCGCGAAGGAGCGGGGCCTCCCGGTCGACGAGTTCTGCGCGCAGGCGCACGACGCGCAGAAGGCCGTGTACGACGGCTTCGCGCTCGCCTTCGACTACTTCGGCCGCAGCTCCAGCGAGCAGAACGTCGAGATCACCCAGCACTTCGCGCGGAAACTTCATGAGAACGGTTTCATCGAGGAGCGTGCGATCCGCCAGGTCTACTCCCCGGCGGACGGCCGCTTCCTCCCGGACCGGTACGTCGAGGGCACCTGCCCGCACTGCGGGTACGACAAGGCGCGCGGCGACCAGTGCGAGAACTGCACGCGCGTCCTCGACCCGACCGACCTGATCAACCCGCGCAGCGCGATCTCCGGCTCGACGGACCTCGAAGTCCGGGAGACCAAGCACCTGTTCCTCCTCCAGTCGAAGCTCCAGCGCGAGGTCGAGGAGTGGGTCGCGGCGCACGAGGAGGAGTGGCCGCACCTCTCCTCGTCGATCGCCCGCAAGTGGCTCACCGAGGGTCTGCACGACCGCGCGATCACCCGCGACCTCGACTGGGGCGTGCCCGTCCCGGCCGACACCTGGCCCGAACTCGCCGCCGACGGCAAGGTGTTCTACGTCTGGTTCGACGCGCCGATCGAGTACATCGCCGCGACGAAGGAGTGGTCCGACCAGGACCCGGCGAACCGGGACTGGAAGTCGTGGTGGTACGAGTCTCAAGACACCGTCCGCTACACGGAGTTCATGGCGAAGGACAACGTCCCCTTCCACACGGTGATGTTCCCGGCGACCGAACTCGGCGTCCGTGAACCGTGGAAGATGGTCGACTACGTCAAGTCCTTCAACTGGCTGACGTATTACGGCGGGAAGTTCTCGACTTCCCAGAAGCGCGGGGTCTTTACCGACCAGGCGCTCAGCATCCTCCCCGCCGACTACTGGCGGTACTTCCTCATCGCCAACGCGCCCGAGTCGGACGACTCCTCGTTCACCTGGGAGCACTTCACGGCGACCGTGAACAAGGATCTCGCCGACACGCTCGGCAACTTCGTCAACCGCGTCCTGTCCTTCTCGAAGAAGCGGTTCGGCGACGAGGTCCCGGCGGGCGGCGAGGCGGGCGAGCCCGAGGCGCGGCTCGGCGAGGAGATCGCCCGGCTGCTCGCGGAGTACGAGGAGCACATGGACGCGCTCCAGTTCCGCAAGGCCGCGTCCGCGCTGCGCGCCCTGTGGTCGGCCGGCAACTCCTACCTGGAGGAGAAGGCGCCCTGGCTGGAGATCAAGACCAGCCCCGAGGGCGCGGCGCTGACCCTCCGTACGGCGATGAACCTCATCCACCTGTACTCGGTGGTCTCGGAGCCCTTCATCCCGGCGACGTCGAAGACGATGCGCGAGTCCTTCGCCCTCGCCGACGACACGGCGGCCTGGATCACCCCGGACGCGGCGAAGTCCCTCACCGCCGTCCCGGCCGGTACCCCCTTCACCGTCCCGCCGGTCCTGTTCGCGAAGCTGACGGACGAGGACCTGGAGACGTACAAGGAGCGGTTCGGCGGGCAGCCGGCGTAATACTCCGGAGCTACGTACGAGAGGTGGCCGGTCGGCCCCGGGGGAACACCCGGGGCCGACCGGCCACCTTCGTTGCGCGGCCTCCGTGTCCCTCCACCCGGTGGCCGCGCGACCGGCCGGAGCCGGTGGCTCCGAGGTACTACACGGGGACTACTTGAGGGTGTCCGCGCCGGTCGTGGAGGCGAGGGCCGTGGGGAGGTTCCTGGCGGTGGATTCGAGTCCTGCCGTCAGCGTCGGGGTCCAGTTCACCGTCGCCTTCACGTCCTTGGACGCCGCCGCGTTGTAGAGGGACACCAGATCCGTGGAGGCGCCGTTGACGAGGTTGCCGGTGCTCTTGACCGAGCCGGTGCCGTCGCTGGAGAGGAGCTTGGAGAGCTTGGTGCCCGCCGGGACCTTCCAGTAGTTGTTCTCGGCGACGACCTGCGCCTTGGCGCGCGCGTTGATGCTGTACTGCGGGGTGTAGCCGTTCAGCGTGGTGATGTCGTAGTAGTTGTTGTAGATGTGCACCTGCCCGAGGCGCGCGAGCGGCGCCCGCTGGACGACCCCCTTCCACACGTTGTGGTGGATGGAGACCCGCAGCTTCCCGGTGCTGTCGGTGTCGCTGGCCCCGATGAGCATCGTCTTGTCGTGGCAGGTGAAGACGTTGCGGGAGACGGTGACGAGGTCGGAGCCCTTGGTGATGTCGAGCGCCCCGTCGTGGATCTGGTACTCCCGCCCGTAGTACTTGGGGTTGACCCCGTCGAAGTGCGGCGCGTCGGTGAACGTGTTGTGGTCCGCCCATACGTGAGTGGCACCCCGGAGGGTCACCGAGTCGTACTGGCTGTTCCAGTTGCCGGTGCTGCCGTCGGTGGGGTCCCACTGCGGGAAGCAGTCCTCGGTCGCCGACAGCGTCAGGTTGCGGACGACGACGTTGTCGACGTTCTGGATCTGGAGGCTCCCCCCGGTGATCCCGGCCCTGGACCCCGGCACGCCCACGATCGACGTGTTCGCGGGCACCTTGAACACGATGTTCTTGGCCTGCTTGACCTGCGCCGAGGCCCGCGCCTTCTCCTGCGTCCCGGACGGCAGCTTCTTACGTCCGTAGGTGGAGGGGTCGTACGCCTTCAGGTACGACGCCAGCGAGTACCCCGTACCTGAGGCGTACTCCGCGCAGGTGAGCTTCTTGCCCGCGTCGTTCGTGTTCGCGTCGATGGTGCCCTTGATCTTGATGATCCGGGGCGTCCTGTCCGCCGCCGACCCCAGCGCCTTCACGAGCTGCGCGCGGGTGGAGACGGTGAAGGTGTGCGCGGCGTCGGCCTTCGCCCCGCCCGTGGTCCCGCTCCCGTACGACGCCCAGCCGTCCTTCGCTGCCAGCGTCTGGTGGTACAGGTCCGCCGCCCCGGCGTTCGCGTTCAGCACGAACACCCCGGCCCCGACCCCGGCGGCCACGACTGCGGCGGACACCATGAGGGTGCGGCGCTTGCGAACTGACCGGCGGTGAGAGGAAGTTGCCACGAAGGAAGTCCTTACGGGTCTGCTGTGCAGCGGGTGCGCTGCTGCTTACGACCCGTCAGTGGGCGCCGGGTGAAGGAAGGTTGCCGCACGACCAGACTTTTTCCGCACGGCCCTCACAGACGCCTCCAGCCCCTCCGGAGAAACCTCGCCCCACCCACCCCACGCGAACGCCGCGCCCCTCTGCGAGTACGTCAGACAGAGCCCGCCGCCAGCGCGCGCAGCACAGCCGCGAGGCTCCCGGGGTCACGCCGCGCGATGTTGTGGCCGACAGGAATCTCGTGCACCCGCCAGCCCGGCTCCCCCCGCAGCCGTTCGGTCAGATCCGTGAACGGGCTGCCCGGCCAGGCACCACCACTGATGTACGTCCCGCCGCGCGGCCCGCCTCCCAGCCCGACCGCCTGGACGAAGCTCGGCAGCGGGTGCGGTCGCGCGCGGGGGTCGAGCCCTTCGGGTACGGCGACCCACCGGCCGTCGGCGCGGACGCCGGCGATGAACAGTTCCCGGAAGTCGTCGCTGGTCAGGGACCAGCACGAGTCCCCGTCGGCCGGGACGTACGCGTCGATGTAGACGACCTGGTCGAGCCGGTCGCCGAGCCGGTCCGCGACTCCGGCGATCACCATACCGCCGTAACTGTGCCCGCACAGCGCGACGGGCTTCCCGTCGCCGCGTTCGACGATCTCGGCGACCTGGGCGATATGGGCGTCGAGGTTCGGCGGCCGGTCCACGTCGGCCGGGCCGTCCGGCTCCAGCCCCGCCAGGGTCACGGCCTCGACCTGATGGCCGTCCCGCCTCAACTCGTCGGCCACGGCGTCGAATGCCCACCCGCCCTGCCAACCACCCGGCACCATCACGTACTTCATCGCGTCATCGTAGGCCGGGAGGGCGTCCGGCTTCATGACGCTCAGTCAACAAGCCTCATCAGACAGCGAGTTCGGCTCCACATCAAAGCCAAGAACACGGCCCCTTCCGCACCGTCGCGCGAAAGGGGCCGCCGTACTCACGATCCGTACGTCGATCAGGTCGCCGCCCCGGTCAGCCGGTGCCCTCGTTCGTCGTGTCCGGGTCGACCCCCATCGTGAGGGAGGCGACGACGCCCCTGACGATGTTGCTCTTGCTGTACTTCAGCTTGAGCAGGCCGCCGGTCGTGCCGCTCTGGTCGTAGATGGTGTCCTCCGTGAGGGTGGTCCGGGTCGCCGTACTCGTGGAGTACGGCTCGACGGCCTCTGTCAGAACCACCGTGTCCTCGTCGAAGAAGAGCTGCCCGGTGTGACAGGTGGTGCCGCCCTCGTACCCGGCGTCGGTCCACTCGCCGTTGACGTGCACCTTGGTGTGGATGTGGACGCAGCGGCCCTGGTACCAGCCGGGGAAGACGGTCCTGAAGGTGACGTTGCCGTTCCGGTCCGTACGCCACGTACCCCTCAGGTAGCGGGTGTCGCTGGTCGGCTCCTCGTGCCCGCCGCCACCGCCACCGCCGCCGCCTCCGCCGGACGGGGGCTCACCCGTCGGGGTACCGCTGGGGACGTCCGTCGGAGTCCCGCTCGGCGGAGTCCCACCCCCGCCGCCTCCACCGCCCTGCGAGAACGACTCGTACCCGGAGTACAGCCCGAGCGCGTCGCAATGCCAGACGTCGACCGCCGCGTTCGGCACCGGCTTGCAGGTCTCGGAGTCGATCACCTTGAGCTGGAGGGTCAGCGGGATGCCCGCCTTGTCCTCGGTGATGTCCTGGCGGAGCTTGTCGGCGTCGATGTAGTAGGGGCCCTCGGTGGTCTCGGAGGTGAGCTTGTAGCAGACCGTCCCGGCGGAGGCGGAGGCCGACGCGGTGACCTTCTTGCCGCTCGCACCAGTGCCCGCACCCGTCCCCTTGCCCGGCTCGCCGGCGCTCGCGCTCACCGCCAGCACACTCGCGCCCCCGACCGCGGCGACGGCGGCGCCACCCGCGACGACGACCTTACGGCGCGTCAAGTTCCTTCTGTGCCTGGGGCCTTGAACCTTCTCGGTGCTCTCGTTTCCCGTCATGGCAAGGAAGGTAGGTAAGAAGCCTGTCACCACCGTGGGCTCCGGCTGTACGTAAGCAACGAGTAGGGGGCCGGAGATCGCCATGATCCCCGGCCCCCTACTCAGGTACTACCCGGTGACTACTTCGGCTGCGGCTTCCTGATGTTCAGGTGCAGCTCCCGCAGCCGCGACTCCTCCAGCTCCGTAGGCGCACCCATCATCAGGTCCTGGGCGTTGCCGTTGAGCGGGAAGGAGATGGTCTCGCGGATGTTGGGCTCGTCGGCCAGCAGCATGACGATGCGGTCGACACCCGGGGCGATGCCACCGTGCGGCGGGGCGCCGAACCGCAGCGCGCGCAGCATGCCCGCGAACTCGCGCTCGACGGTCTCGGCGTCGTACCCGGCGATGTTGAACGCCTTCAGCATGATGTCCGGCTCGTGGTTCCGGATCGCGCCGGACGACAGCTCGACGCCGTTGCAGACGATGTCGTACTGCCAGGCCAGGATGTCCAGCGGGTCCTGGTTCTCCAGCGCGTCCATCCCGCCCTGCGGCATGGAGAACGGGTTGTGCGAGAAGTCGATCTTGCCGGTCTCCTCGTCCTTCTCGTACATCGGGAAGTCGACGATCCAGCAGAACCGGAAGACGCCCTCCTCGAAGTGCCCGGCGCGCTTGGCGGCCTCGACGCGGACCGCGCCCATGATCTTGGAGACCTCGTCGAACTCACCGGCGCCGAAGAACACGGCGTGCCCGGCGGCGAGCGAGAGCCGCTTGGTCAGCTCGGCGACGTTCTCCTCGGTGAGGAACTTCGCGATCGGGCCGGACAGCGAGCCGTCCTCACCGACGCGCACCCAGGCGAGACCCTTCGCACCCTGCGAGATCGCGTACTCGCCGAGCTGGTCGAAGAACTTCCGCGACTGGGCGGAGACGTCCGGCACAGGCAGCGCGCGTACGTGCTTCCCGGCGAACGCCTTGAACTCGGAGCCCTCGAAAATGTCGGTGATGTCGACGAGTTCGAGCTGGGCGCGCAGGTCCGGCTTGTCGGAGCCGTACTTGAGCATCGACTCGCGGAACGGGATGCGCGGGAACGGCGAGGTGACCTCCCGGCCGCCGCCGAACTCGGTGAACAGCTCGGTCATGAGCTTCTCGATCGGCTGGAAGACGTCCTCCTGCTCGACGAAGCTCATCTCGACGTCGAGCTGGTAGAACTCGCCGGGCGAGCGGTCGGCGCGGGCGTCCTCGTCGCGGAAACACGGCGCGATCTGGAAGTACCGGTCGAACCCGGAGATCATCAGCAGCTGCTTGAACTGCTGCGGCGCCTGCGGGAGCGCGTAGAAGCGGCCCGCGTGCAGCCGGGAGGGGACCACGAAGTCGCGCGCGCCCTCGGGGGAGGTCGCGGTGAGGATCGGGGTGGCCATCTCGTTGAACCCGAGGGCGACCATCTTGTGCCGGATCGCCGAGATCACGGCCGTACGCAGCATGATGTTGCGGTGCATGCGCTCGCGGCGCAGGTCGAGGAAGCGGTACTCCAGGCGGCGCTCCTCGTTGACGCCGTCCTCGGCGTTGATGGTGAAGGGGAGCGGCTGGGCGGCGCCGAGGAGTTCGACCTCGGCGACCTCGACCTCGATCTCGCCGGTGGGGAGGTCGGCGTTCACGTTCTCTGTTCCACGTGAAACAACGCGGCCGTCGACGCGGACGGTCGACTCCTTGCTGACCTTGTCGAGGGCGTCGTACGCGGGGGTGCCGGGCCGGGCGACGAGCTGCGTGATGCCGTAGTGGTCGCGCAGATCGATGAAGAGGATGCCGCCCAGGTCGCGCCGATTGTGCAGCCAGCCGCTCAGCCGGACGTCGGCACCGACGTCAGAGGCGCGGAGCTGGCCGCAGGTGTGGGACCTGTACCGATGCATCTTCGTTCATCGTCCTTACGTGGATTTCGGTCACGCGTGTTGCGATCCTCGGTCGCCTCAAGGGTACCGGCCGCCTTGAAACCACCCTTCCGAATAAGGGCGGGCGGACGGCGGTCGTACGACAACACTGGCGTCCTGGCCGAAAATCTTCTTAAAGTAGGGCAATGCGCACTGGTGAGCCCCTGCCCGCGGTGGAGCAGGTCCTCGCCGCTCTCTCGACCGGCGTCTGGCACTGGTCCACGGCGTCCGGCCTCGTCACCCTCGACGCCGAGGCGGCCCGGCTGCTCGGGCTGCCCGCCGAAGAAACGGTTCTCACCGAGGCCCGGACCCGGGCCCGGCTGCACCCCGTCGACTGGAACGAGATCACCGGCGTCATCCAGCTCGCCGTCGCCGAGCGGACGCTCGCGGAGGTCCGGATCCGGATCATGGACGACCAGGGGCGGGTCGTCCGGGTCGTACGCAGCCGCTCGAAGCCGTCGTTCGATCCGGTGAAGCGCGCGTACGAACTGATCGGCACCCTCCAGGAGGTGACCGAACCGGCGCCGGGCACCCCGGCGGGGCGGCGTGCGGTGACCGGGGACTGGCGGCGCTCGCGGGAGGCCTTCCTGCTGGACGCGGGGCGCGCGCTGGCGGAGGCGCGGTCTACCTCTGAAGTACTACGGGTAGCAGCCGGGCTGTCGATGCCGGGGTTCACCCCCGACGGGCTGGCCGTCTTCGGGGTGGAGGGCGACCGGCTGACGGTGATCGGGCACCACGGGCAGCAGCCCGGCGAGGAGGCGCCCTTCACGCACCTCTCGGTGCAGACGGACTATCCCGCTGCGGAGGTAGTACGTACGGGGCGCGCGGTATACCTCTCCTCCCCCGAGAAGTACCAGGAGCGCTACCCCCTCACCTGGCCCCTCGCGGCCCACTTCGGCCGCCGGTCCTGGGCCTTCCTCCCGCTGACCGTCGCCGGGCGGACGATGGGTGCGTGGATGGCCGCGTTCACCTACCCCGTCGCCTTCACCCCGGACGAGCGCTCGGTCCTGACGACCGTCGCCCGCATGCTGGCACAGGCCCTGAGCAGGGCGGGAGCCGCCGAGACCCAGCGCGAACTGACCGACGGCCTCCAGCGCTCGATGCTGCCGACGCTGGGCGAGATACCCGGCATGACCCTGGCCGCGCGCTACATCCCGACCGGGGGTGGCCTTCAGGTAGGGGGTGACTGGTACGACATGATCCCGCTGCCGCGCGGCGGGTTCGCGCTGGTCATCGGGGATGTCCAGGGCCACGACGTACGCGCCGCGGGCCTGATGGGCCAGCTGCGGATAGCTCTCAGGGCCTACGCCTCCGAGGGGCACCGGCCCGACGCGGTCCTCTCCCGGGCGTCCCGTTTCTTCTACGGCCTCACCCATACGGACGACTCCCCGCGCTTCGCGACCTGCTTCTACGTCGAGGTCGACCCGGAGACCGGCGTCCTGGAGACGGCCCGCGCCGGCCACCTCGACCCGGCGGTCCGCATGTCCGACGGCACGGTCCTGCTCCGCTCCACGGCGGGCGGCCTCCCTCTCGGGATCGACCCGGACACCGACTACCCCACGTCCCGGCTCACCCTGGACCCCGGCGAGACGCTGATGCTGTGCACGGACGGGTTGCTGGAGACCGGCGGGCACGACCTCGACACGGGGTGGAAGCGGATCAGGGAGACCCTGGAGTCGTACCCGGGGACACTGGAAGGACTAGCCGACGCCTTGGTCCAGACGGTCCTCGGCCCCTCCTCCCACCACACGATCGGCCCCCTCGCCGACCGCCGCGAGGACGACATCGCCCTCCTGCTCCTCTCCCGCACGCCCGCAGGCCCCGCCGTACGCACGCTCCCTCGCCGTACGCTCCTGACGATCGCCCAGTCCGAACCGGAACGCGTCGCCGAGGCCCGCCACCAACTCCGCGACCTCCTCCACGACTGGCCCTCCCCGGACCAGCTCGACTCCGCGGTCCTCCTGCTCTCCGAACTCCTCACGAACGTCCTCGTCCACACCGACGCGGACGCCCTCCTCCTGGCAGAAATCACCGGCCCCCCTGGCACGCGACGCCTCCGCGTAGAGGTCACCGACACGAGCGACGACCTGCCCCACAAACGCCGGCCCGGTGAACTGGCGTCGTCGGGGCGGGGGTTGGTGCTGATGGATCTCCTTGCGGATGGGTGGGGGGTGGATCCGAGGGGGGAGGGGAAGAGCATCTGGTTCGAGCTGTTCGAGGCGGGGTGAGCGGGGCGGGTCCGAGGCGCCGCCGCGTCGTAGCACTCGGGAGCCACAGGTACTACGGCTCCACCGCCGCCGACCGTCGTCCGGCCTACCTCGCAAGGACGACCCCGCCCGGCGAAGTGCCGTACGGGGCCGCCCTGTTGGCGTCTGGTCAGATGCCGTTCTCCGTCATCCCGTGGATCACGTCGTCCGCCACAGGTCCCACGCCGACGACGAGGACACAGTCCGGGCAGGCGTAGAGGGTGACGCCGGGGCCGCTCGCGCGCTCGATGTAGCGGCACGGGATCGCCGCAGCGCTCCACCGTTCACAGCGGCAGCACGCGGCACCGAAGGGGGCGGAGAGTGTGCCGGTCAGTCCGTCGTGGTTCATACGTTCACCCCTGCCGCGGTGAACGCTTCGGGACCGAAAGGGGCATCAGGGTAGATGTACGGGTAGTCGATGCCCATCGTGGCGAGCGTGAGCGCGTGGCGCCGTTCCCGCTGTCGGTGGAGTTCGAGTGTGTCCGCGTCTTGTTGCCGGAACCGTGCGGCGGCCTCCTCTTTCGTGGCGCTGGTCCACGGGCGGGACCAGGGGGAGGCGGGGATGACGTCCGGGGTGGCCTCGGTGATCTGCGGTTGCACCGTGAGGAATTCGGCGCTGTGACGCCCGGGGCGTCGGCGGGGGGTGAGGACGGCGAGCACCCAGGTGAGGGCGCGGGCGATAGCATCGCGCATACGTCAGTCAGCTCCCTAAAGCTGTCTTGGCGAGCCCCGGGTGGACCGCTTAGGACCGGTCCACCCGGGGTGTTTCTGTTCGTTCTGAGACGACGATAGAGCAACTCCTCTAAGTCATCTACCCATACAGCAGATCTACTGATCTAAGTCGCCATGGGGTGACCCGTTGTCTACGCTTTCGCCATGCCCGAGCGACCGCAGCCCTCGTACACGCCCCGTGCCCCGTACCTACGGGTGCTTGACGCGCTCGCAGCGGAGATCCAGAACGGGACGTACGGGCCGGGAGACCGCATCCCGAGTGACGCCGAACTGTCCGAGCGTTTCGGAGTCGCGCGCATGACTGCCCGGCGGGCCGTGGGGGTGCTCAGGGAACGCGGGCTGGTCTTCACCGAGTGGGGGAAAGGCACGTTCGTCATCGACCCTGCGAAGCCGGACAAAGCTGATTAGCTCTCGCCCTTGAGTCTGAGGATGCGCAGCCGCAGCTCGGTGAAGGCGGTGCATTGCAGCGGCATGGTCGGCCGTGATCCTCGTTCGTCCGTGTCGTAGGGGAAGAGAGCCCCGCTCGCATGCCATGGGGCACACGGGCGGGGCGGCTCGGGGGTCAGACGGGCAGGCGCCATAACTGTTTGTTTTCGGGGGAGTCGAGCCAGAGGGTGTGTCCCTCGTAGGTGACGGTGAGCCCGAACCGGTCCCATGGCGGGCGGTCCTGGGCGAGGTACCAGGACCACCAGCGTTCCACGGTGTCCCAGACGCCGGTGTCCCCGCCTTCGCGGACGTACGGCCCGGCGCCGGGGACGTACACGCTCTCGGCCCAGTCGCCATCGGGCATCACGAGCCGGCGCATGACGGTCGAGGGCGAGTCGTCGTCCGTGCCGTACTGGAGCTGCGCGCCGGGAAGGTGCACGGCGAGCAGGAACGTGAAGTGGTAGTCGTCGAACGCATCCACCGGTACGTCGGTCGGGCGCCCTTCCGCGGAGACCTCGGCCACGGGGGGATCGGCTTGGGGTGTCTTCCCTCTGGCGGCCATGTAGGAGCCGCCGTCCGCGTGGAAGCGGCCTTCAAGGCTGCCGTCCTCCTTGGCATCCAGGACAGCAAGTCCGCCGCTCATGGGCGGGAACAGGTTGACGATCAGACGTCCACCGGGGGCGACAGCCGCCCGCAGCGTCTCGGTCACCTCGGGCAGCGCACAGGTGACGATCACTTTGGCGAACGTCCGTCCCCAGTCGTGCGTACGGATGTCCGTCGTCACGACCTCGGGTGTGTGCCCGAGCGACGCGAGTGCCCGGCGCGCGGAGTCCGTCAGGTCGGGGTCGATGTCCGCCGAGACGAGTTGTGCGCTGTCGTGGAGCCGGTGCAGGAGGAGAGCGGCTTGGTAGCCGGTGCCCGTACCCGCGTCCAACACCTCGTCGGTCGGGGTGAGTTCGGCGGCTTCCAGCATCCGGGCCGTGAGACTCGGCTGTGTGCTGGACGACGTGGGCACCCCGGTGAAGAACCCGTCACCGGCTTCCCTGATCGGCTGAAGCCGTGTGACGAGTGTGTTGTTGTCGTAGATCGGCCAGAGCCAAGCGTGACCATGCTCAACGGTGAGCTTCTGCCACCTGGTCGGGACACCGCCCCGGGAAAGGAAATACTCGGGGACGAACGCATGCCGGGGTGTTTCCGCGAACGCCTTATGCCAGTGGCCGGAAGGCACGGCGCCCATTTCTCTGAGCTGATCGGCAAGTTTCCGAGTCCGGAAATTATCTGTCACAGGTGACACCACCTCTCAAGAGTTCGGCTGATGTATTCGGCGATCCGGGCGCCTTGCGCTTCGAGCCAGGCCCATTGTCCGGACGGATTGGCCTCCAGGAAGACCCATTCACCGCCAGGGCGCACCACGAAATCGAAAGCCGCGTACTCAAGTCCCAGACGAGCGGTGTAGACGGTCACCCCGAACGCGACTTCTGCCGGTGTTTCGATCGGGCTGTATTTCAGCGAGTCGTAATCCGCCCGCCAGTCGACACGGGAAATGTCGCTCCCCGCATCGATCCTGACAGCCCGGCAGGTTCCCCCGATGTAGGTCAGGCGCACCTCGTACGCCTTGGGTACGCGCTCTTGGAACAGGTGCGCGGTGGTCTCCACGCCGTCCAGCGTTTCCAACGAGACCTCTCGGGTGTACATCGACTCGGTACCAGCCGAGTGCGTGATGTACGGACTGCCGAGAGGCTTGGTGATCAGCGGGGTTCCGATCTCCGCAGCGAATTCACGGACCGCCGCACTGTCACTCGTGATCAGCGTGCGCGGTGTACTGAGCCCTGACATGTGGGCGGTGCGGAGCTGTACGGGTTTGAACTCTGCCGCGGAAGCTTTGGCCGGATGGTTCAGGTAGGGAACGGGAAGGCTGGTGAGAACTCCGCCGAATCCGATCCGTGCGGCTCCTCGCGCCCAGTGGGCGTCAGCTTCGGAGAGATCCGGGAACTCGAACAAGCGAGGCCGGTTCCAGAAGACGGCCCCGACGTCGGACAGTTCGACGCGACGATGGGGTGTTTCGAGAGACCCCGCCCACTCCCCATCACCGAGAGTTGCCCGGACCGAGATTTCGCCTGGAAACTCTCGGGTGTCGAAGCGGAACACCGGGACACCGGCCGTGAACAGCCGTTCCACGACGAGGTCGGTCCCCGCGTCGTAAGGGCTGTCCACGACCAGAACGGTTTTCGTCACTCGAATACCCCAGGGTCGCCACCCTCGTCACTCGGCGGAGGGTTCTTGGGGTCACCATCAGGGTTGGTCTTCTTCGAGGTCGCCATGGACGTCAACGGCGATCCGTCCGCGAAGCGGGCGGTCTGTGTCTCCGGGTCGTAGACAGGCGCCGAGAGAACCGCGCCGTCGGACCGGGGATGCAACCGCGCGTCCTTGATCGCGTACGGCCGCAGCCCCTTCGGCGCGACAGCCACCGGGGCGTCTCCCTGAAGGGGGAGCGAGGCAACGAGCTGCACGAGGTCCTCCGTTCTCTGAGATCGGGACTTGCTTTCGTTGGGCTTGCTGCTGTTCTGGCGGTGCGACCCGCCCGGCCGCCTCGCTTCACGGGATGCGGGGCAGCCGGACGGGAGTTCATGCGGTCAGGCGGCGGGTTCGCCGCGCGTGAGGATCGGGATGCGGTGGCCGTTCTTGAGCGCCGTCAGGGCTTCTCGGATACGGCGTTCCTGGTAGGTCTCGACGTGTACGTCGAGGTCGTCCAGGGGAACCCACTTGAGCGCCGACAGTTCGCGAGCCGCACTGTCGGGTACGGCCACGGCGTCCGCTTCCTCCGGGGTCACCGTTCCGCCGTCCACGACGATGTTGTAACCCTCAGCGGTTTCACTGCTCGCGGGCATGTAGTCGATGACGAGGGCGTGGCTGATCTCGCGGACCAGGCCGGTTTCCTCGGCGAGTTCACGCGCCGCCGCATCCGCCGGTGCCTCCCCCTCCTGAGCGCCACCGCCGGGAAGTTGCCACTTCCCCGACTTGTAGGCGGGCTGCACCAGAAGTACGCGGTCGTCCTGGTCCAGGACCAGGCTGACGGCGCCGATCCTGCGGCGGGGTGGGCTGGACATGCTGACGTCCCTGTGAGTCATACCGTTGACCCCCGCCGTCACTCGTGATCGGTGGAGGCCGAGCCGTCGCCCTCGTCCGGGACGTCCAGGGGGAGGTACTGGCCCCCGACGGCTTCCAGCGTGATCGTCTTGCTCATGGGCGCGTGCTCCTTGTGTACTTGAGGTGTGGCCCCGGTCGGCCGTCAGCCGCCATGCAGAAAGCCGATCGGGGTTGGTCCCGCCCCCTGCCCCAGAGCGAGAGTTCATGGGGCAGGGGGCGGAGTCTTCGGTGCGGCCGACTACGAGGGCTGCACGTGGGTTCCGCCGTTGTCGAGTGCCGGTCGCACTCGCCGGCCAAAAGGCGCGGCAGGCGAGTACTTGTGGCGGATGAGCATCAGACGAACAACCGAGCGCGTCGATGCTTTCCGCGATGGTTCGGCCCGCCCTGATCGGAAGGGGAAGAGTCGTGCCGCCGTCGGCACGACTCTTGTGACCAGGGCGGGGGCTCAGGGGGAAGGCTTACTGCCGGTGCTTGGAGCGACTGCGTGAACAGCACGTACCGGCACCCTGCAACGCTGTCTTCCACTACCGCCGTGAGCGGAACCCCCGCTTTGAGAAGCTCTTGCGCTTCACCGTGCGGCATGAAGTAAGCAGCCCACCAACGGAGTTCACCAGCAGGATCACCGCCGGATACGTACGGGCGGAACGCCCCAGGAGGAGCCCAGCCAACCGACGAGGGGTCGGGGTCCACTCGTTCGGCAAGGCGAAGAGCCTGCCGATGCAGCCAGCGCATCGCGAGGACTGGGGAGATCGTTTGGGATGTGTCGAAGACGAAAGGCGCCACGTCGTTCGTGCCGCGCACACGACCCTCAGCGCGCGCAACACACACATAGCTTTCAGGCAAGGGGAGTTGATGCCTCACGCGATCTCACCCCGACTCCGCGCGTTCGCCTTCCCCACTTCAGCCCGCAACCTCTGTTCCGCCGTGACCGGCCGTACGTCACCGGGCTCCACGTCCCACTCGACCCCACCCTTCACCGGCCGCAGCGCCCACCTCCCCGCCCACTCACCCCTGAACTTCCCTACCTGATCCCGCGTCACATCCATGAGGAGCGCCCCCACTTCCGGCACAGGCCGCGAGGGGTCGGGAGCGTTCATTCCGCTGCCTCCGTTCAGTTCGTTGCTCGGCGAGGTTGCTGCCAGGCTCTGAGAGACGGTCATGACTCCGCCTCCACACGCGCGGTGTGCGGGTGCTCAGTGATCGTTTCGTTAGCGAACCGGACCCCCAGCGGCCCGGCCAAGGCGCGCGCTCTGTTCCGGAACCGGTCAGCGGCTTCACAGACGGCGCACCCCTCAACCGGAACGGGTTCGAGATCAGACGGGAGAGCCATTCCAACCCTTTCCGAGTCTCGGTGGCTGTCTTGTCCCAGCCGCCAGAACGCCCGCGAGTCGACGAGCGCTTCCAGCTCAGCCACGGCAGCTATCGGGATCGTTGTCAGGGATCTGTTCATGGTTCGCGACCGCGCCCCTCTGCCGATCCGCTACGGCTGTCAAGCCTGCAAAGCAATTTGCTCTGTGTGACCTCAGGTTTGCAGGCAGCGACCTACCATCGCTACAAGTGCATGTCTCGCAATGAGAGTTGGAACATGGAGGGCATATGCCTGCCAAGCCCAAGCCTCTGACCCCGGACAGGTCGGCCAGACACTTGTTCGGGGCAAAGATGCGCTACTACAGGGAGCAGGCGCACATGAGCCTTGATGCCCTGTCCGAGATCGTGAACGTCTCCAAAGCCCACCTGTCCCGAATCGAACGGGCAGAGTCGCCGGTGCCGCCAGGGCTGCCGCCCAGACTCGATGCGGCGTTTGGGACGGATTCGATCTTTACGGACCTGTATCTGTTGGCCCGTAAGGAGATCCATCCCGACCGGTTCAAGCGGCGGATGGAACTGGAAGCACGGGCAACCGTCATCAAGGAGTACGCGCCACAGATCGTGCCCGGTTTGCTTCAAACCGAGGACTATGCCCGTGCGCAGTTCCGTACGCACAACCCGAAGGCCACGGAGCAGGAGATCGAAGACCTGGTCATAGGGCGGATGTCTCGGGTCGACTTGCTCTTGGGTGACCCCCGCCCCGACTTCTCTGCGGTGCTGGACGAGGCGGTTTTACGGCGAGGGTACGGCGGTCCAAAGGTGATGCGTAGGCAGCTGGAGAAGCTACTTGCGCTTGCGCTCACTCCCACCACCTACGTTCAGGTTCTCCCCTTCGCCTTTGGGGGACATGCGCTTGCCGGGGGGTCGTTGGCGCTGTGGCGCTTGGAAGACGGGGCTGTTGTGGCCTACGAGGAGGCCATCACCACAGGAACCCTGATCGAGGAACAGGACGAAGCGGACACGAAGCTCCGGGCTTACGATCTGCTTAGCGCATCTGCGCTGTCCCCTGCCGACTCTGCGGGCTTCATCCGGTCCGTTTTGGAGGAACTTCCCAAATGAGCACCACCTTTGACCTCTCTGACGTTAGGTGGGTCAAGTCCAGCTACAGCGGCAACGGAGGAGGGAGTTGCCTTGAGTGGGCTCCTGACTTGGCAGTTACAACAGGTGTTGTTCCAGTCCGTGACAGCAAGGTCCTGGGGGGACCGTGCCTCACCTTGAGTCCCCGTGCCTTCGCCACTTTCGTCGAGTTCGCCCGCAGCTTCGACGCGTAGTACCTGTCAGCCCCCGTCGCTTCACTCTCAGAAGCAACGGGGGCTGACTGCTGCCGTGAAACGACGTAGGTATCTCAGCCCTCCGGAGCGATCTCAGCGATCAGACCGCGGACCCGCTTCTCGATCTCGTCGCGGATCGGGCGTACGGCGTCGACTCCCTGTCCTGCCGGGTCAGGGAGTTGCCAGTCGAGGTAGCGCTTGCCGGGGAAGATCGGGCAGGTGTCGCCGCATCCCATCGTGATGACGACGTCCGATGCCTGGACGGCTTCCGCCGTCAGTACTTTGGGGACCTCGGCCGCGATGTCGATGCCCACCTCCGCCAGCGCCTTCACCACAGCGGGGTTCACCGTGTCGGCGGGGGCGGAACCGGCAGAGTGGACCTGGACTCGGGCGCCCGCGAGGTGGGTGAGGAAGGCGGCGGCCATCTGCGAGCGTCCGGCGTTGTGGACGCAGACGAAGAGGACGGACGGGGTGGTCATGGCGGGTGCCTTTCCGGTCAGGGCTGGTCAGGAGGTGGTGAGTTCGGGTTCGCCGCCCGCGACGACTGAGGCTTCCGTGACGCCCGAGACGCCCGCGGCTTCCGTGACGCCCGAGACACCCGCGGCTTCCGAGACGCCCGTGACATCCGCAGCGCCCGCGACGTCCACGGCGTACGCGACGTCCGCAGCGTCCACGGCGTCCGCGATGCCCACGGAGTCCACTGCGCCCACGACGCCCGTACCGACAGCCCCGCCCCGTCCCCCCACAGGACGTACGAACACCGCAGCCACCAGCCCGACTCCAAGCCCCGCACCGACCACCTGAGCCACAACAAACGGCCCGACCGAAGCCGGCGCGATCCCGGCGAACGTATCCGTGAAGGCCCGGCCGACCGTCACCGCCGGATTCGCGAACGACGTCGAGGACGTGAACCAGTACGCCGCACCGATGTAGGACGCCACGGCGACAGGACCGAAGCGCGCTCGACCAGTCCGCGCCAAGCCGAGAACCAGCAGCACAAGCCCAGCAGTCGCAACCACTTCGCCGAGCAGCAGATGCCCGGCCGAGCGGTCATGAGTGGACCACCGCACCAACGGCTCCCCGAACATCGCATCGGCCAGAACCGCGCCCGCAACCGCCCCGGCCATCTGCGCCAGGACGTACGCGGCCAGGTCACGCGGCGTCAGCCCGCCAGGCGTACGACGGTCGGCGAACCAGACCGCGAGCGTCACCACAGGGTTGAAGTGCGCACCGGAAACCGGCCCGAACAGCACGATGAGCACCCCCAACCCGAACACCGTGGCCAGCGAGTTCGCCAGCAGCTGGACCCCGACGTCGTCGGTCAGCTCCGTCGCCTGGATGCCCGAGCCGACCACCACCGCGACAAGGGCCGCCGACCCGACCGCTTCGGCGAGAGCCCGGCGCCCGAGCGGCACATTCACGTCGCCGCCTCGCTGGTCAGGAACCCGGCCAGCCGGTCCAGCACCCCGGGCAGCACCCGGTAGTACACCCACGTCCCCCGCCGCTCGGAGTCGATCAGCCCCGCCTGCCGCAGCAGCTTCAGGTGGTGGGAGATCGTCGGCTGCGACAGGTCGAACGCCGGGGTCAGGTCGCACACACAGACCTCGCCGCCGGCCCGGGAGGCGATCATCGACAGCAGGCGCAGCCGGACCGGATCGCCGAGCGCCTTGAAGGTCCTGGCCAGGTCGGTCGCCTGCGCGTCGTCCAGCGGCGCGGCCGTCAGCCCCGTACAGCAGTCCTGCCCGAGCACCACGAGTTCCTGCTTCGACATCCCTCTATATTGACATCCTTCTATACAAGGCGCAAGCTTGCATCGAAGAACATCAATGCAAGCAGATGGGAGCCGTTCCATGTCCCGCGTCCAGCTCGCCCTACGCGTCAGCGACCTCGAAGCGTCGATCACCTTCTACGCGAAGCTCTTCGGCACCGAACCCGCCAAGCGGCGCGCGGGGTACGCCAACTTCGCCATCGCCGAGCCGCCCCTCAAGCTCGTACTGATCGAAGGCGAGCCCGGCGAGGCGACCCGCCTGGACCACCTCGGTGTCGAGGTCGGGTCCACCGCGCAGGTCGGCGCCGCGACCGGCCGCCTCAAGGAGGCCGGTCTCGCCACTTTCGAGGAGAACGACACCTCGTGCTGCTACGCCGTGCAGGACAAGGTGTGGGTGCACGGCCCCGGCGCGGAGCCGTGGGAGGTGTACGTGGTCAAGGCCGACGCCGACACGCTCGGCGGGAGCGCGGAGCCCGGCGCCACCGGTGACGACTGCTGCCGTAGTACCCGTAATACCCGTAGTACCCGTACGACCTGAGAGCCACGGCCGCGTACACCCCGCCTCCGAAGGCCTACATCCCGTGCACCGCCGGGATCGACCCCAGCCGCCCCTTCTGGAAGTCCTCGAACGCCTGCTGGAGTTCGGCCTTGGTGTTCATGACGAACGGTCCGTAGTGGGCCATGGGCTCACGGATGGGGCGGCCGCCCAGCAACACCACTTCCAGGTCAGGGGTGTTGGCGTCCTGCCGCTCGTCCGCACGGACCGTCAGCGAGGACCCCGTACCGAAGACCGCCGTCTGCCCGAGCCGGATCGGCCGGCGTTCCGTGCCGACGGAGCCGCGCCCCGCGAGGACGTACGCGAGGCCGTTGAAGTCCTCCCGCCAGGGGAGGGTCAGCTCGGCGCCGGGGGAGACGGTCGCGTGGATCATCGTGATCGGCGTGTGCGTGACGCCGGGACCCTCGTGGCCGTCGAGCTCGCCCGCGATGACGCGGAGCAGCGCGCCGCCGTCGGGGGTGGTCAGCAGCTGCACATTGCCGCCGCGGATGTCCTGATACCTGGGAGCCATCATCTTGTCCCTCGCGGGGAGGTTGACCCAGAGCTGGACGCCGTGGAAGAGGCCGCCGGACAGGACGAGGGACTCCGGCGGCGCCTCGATGTGCAGGAGGCCGGAACCGGCCGTCATCCACTGGGTGTCGCCGTTGGTGATGGTCCCGCCGCCGCCCTGGCTGTCCTGGTGGTCGAAGATCCCGTCGATGATGTAGGTGACGGTCTCGAAGCCGCGGTGCGGGTGCCAGGGCGTGCCCTTGGGCTCGCCCGGCGCGTACTCCACCTCACCCATCTGGTCCATCATGATGAACGGGTCGAGACGCCGGTAGTCGATGCCCGCGAACGCCCGGCGCACCGGGAATCCCTCGCCCTCGTAACCGCTCGGCGCGGTCGTGACGGCGAGCACGGGGCGCGCGACGGCATCGGCCGGCGCGGTGACACGGGGGAGCGTCAACGGGTTCTCGACGGTCACTGCGGGCATGTCGGTTCCTCCTCGGACGGCGTACGACACGACGTCGTACGACGATTTTAGTTGAACGGTGAACTTCCTGCCAGTCCCCACAACCGTGGGCGCGCGGCGGGCATTCCCGAGCCCCCGGGGCCGCACGTCGGGCCGTACTTCGTTGGCAAAAAATGATCGTGTATCGCGCGCAGGCTGTGTTACGGTTCCTGTGTTGCAGTTGCGGTACCCATGGACTTATGTGCGCCTGACGGGATTGCATCCTTCGGGCGCATTATTTGTTTTCCGGGCATCTCCGGATGGGGCCTCTGCTCTACCTGAAGGAGATCGTCATGGCACAGGGAACCGTCAAGTGGTTCAACTCTGAAAAGGGCTTCGGCTTCATCGAGCAGGACGGCGGCGGCCCCGACGTCTTCGCCCACTACTCGAACATCGCCACCCAGGGCTTCCGTGAGCTCCAGGAGGGCCAGCGCGTGTCCTTCGACGTCACGCAGGGCCAGAAGGGCCCGCAGGCGGAGAACATCGTCCCCGCCTAGTCGTCGGACGTAGCACAAGCTCGCCGGGGTTCGCACCGTCTGGTGCGGGCCCCGGTTTGCGCTGTTTCCGGGAAGACCCGCTTCCGGGAAGCCATGACTGTTTCCAGGAAGGTGGACCCCTTATGTCCCGCAGACCCCAGAGGCCGAACCGGCGTGCCTCGTCGCCCTCGCCGTCCGGCTCCTCGCGGTCGTCGGCCGCGCCGTCCGCTCCGCGCGAGTTCCGGCTGCCGAAGAGTACGACGCCGGCGCTGCCGCCCGTCGCGGACTTCGCCGACCTGGACATGCCGGCCGGGCTGCTGAAGACGCTGACCGCGCAGGGCGTCACCACGCCCTTCCCGATCCAGGCCGCCACGCTGCCGAACTCCCTCGCCGGGCGCGACCTGCTCGGCCGTGGCCGCACCGGCTCCGGCAAGACCCTCGCGTTCGGCCTCGCGCTCCTCGCGCGTACGGCGGGACTGCGCGCGCAGCCGAAGTCGCCCCTCGCGCTGGTACTAGTACCTACGAGGGAGCTGGCCCAGCAGGTCACCGACGCGCTGTCGCCGTACGCGACGGCCGTCAACCTGCGTATGGCTACCGTGGTAGGGGGTCTGTCCATCACCCGGCAGGCCGACACGCTGCGGCGCGGCGTCGAGGTGGTCGTCGCGAGCCCCGGGCGCCTCAACGACCTCGTCGAGCGCGGGGACTGCGTCCTGGACGACGTACGGATCACGGTCCTCGACGAGGCCGACCAGATGACCGACATGGGCTTCCTGCCGCAGATCACCAAGCTGATCCAGAAGGTACGGCCCGACGGGCAGCGGATGCTGTTCTCGGCCACCCTCGACCAGAACATCGACCGGCTGGTCCAGCGCTTCCTCACCGACCCGGTGACGCACTCCGTCGACCCGTCGGCGGGCGCGGTGACGACGATGGAGCACCACGTCCTGCACCTCGCGGACGAGACCGACAAGAAGGCCGTCACCACGCGGATCGCCGCGCGGGACGGGCGCGTCATCCTCTTCCTCGACACGAAGCGCTCCGCCGACCGGCTCGCGAAGCGGCTCCTCGCGGTGGGGGTGCGGGCCGCCGCGCTGCACGGCGGGCGCTCGCAGCCGCAGCGCAATCGCACCCTCGACCAGTTCAAGACCGGGCAGGTCACGGCGCTCGTCGCGACGAACGTGGCGGCGCGTGGCATACACGTCGACGACCTCGACCTCGTCGTCAACGTCGATCCGCCGACCGACCACAAGGACTACGTCCACCGGGGTGGGCGTACCGCGCGCGCGGGCGGTTCCGGGACCGTCGTCACGCTGGTCCTGCCGGAGCAGAAGCGGGAGGTCACGCGGTTGATGTCGGACGCGGGGATCCGGCCGCGGACGTCCCGGATCGTCTCGACGGACCCCGAGCTGTCCACGATCACGGGGGCCCGTGAGCCGTCGGGGGTCGCGGTGACGATCGAGGTGCCGCAGCCGGTGGCTCCGCAGCGGGGTACGGGGTCCGGGGCCGGTGGGTCGTCCCGGCGTCGGCGCGGGGGCGGTGGGGGCGGGGCTTCGGCGTCGGCCTCGGCGCCGGGTAAGAACGAGGGGCGTGGGGGCGGCGGGGGCCGGGGCAGGGGCGGTACGTCGTCGGCGGGCGCGGCGTCCTCGGGTGGTGCGGCGTCCGGTGGGCGGGGCGCGGCCGGCGGGCGGCGGGCCGGGGGTGCGGCGGGCTCAGGTGCTACGGGTACGGGGGCCGGGGCCGGTGGCGGCAGGGGTGGCCGGGGTACTGGTGCCGGGGCCGGCGGCGGTACGGGGCGGCGGGGTGGACGGCGGACGTCTACCACCTGAGGGGTACGGGTACGGGGGCCCCGCTCGGAGGGCCCCTACCTGAGGGGTACGGGTATGTCAGACCCGTACCTCTGCGGAGCCACCCTCAGCCGTACATCCTGCGCATCGCGAACTCCACCATCTGCTCGACCGCCTTCGCGTCGAACACCATGCGGTGCTCGCCCTCCATGTCGAGGACGAAGCCGTACCCCGTGGGGAGCAGGTCGATGACCTCGGCGCCGGTGATGACGAAGTACTTGGACTCCTTGCCGGCGTAACGGCGCAGCTCCTTGAGCGAGCTGAACATGGGGATGACCGGCTGCTGGGTGTTGTGCAGGGCGAGGAACCCGGGGGTGTCCCCGCGCGGGCAGTACACCTTCGACGTAGCGAAGATCTGCTGGAAATCCTCGGCGGCCATCTGCCCCGTGGTGAACGCCCGCACCGCGTCGGACAGCGACGGAGGCGACGGTTCCGGATAGAGGGGCGGCTGCTGACCGTACCCACCGACCCCGCCGGGCTGCTGCGGCGACGCGTACTGCTGCTGGGCGGCACCCTCACCCATGGGCTGGCCGTATCCGTACATGGCTCCAGCCTATCGAGAGTCGGGTGGGGGCTGGGGCTCGGGCGGCCTTTGCGTGGGCCCCGCCCAGGGCCGGCCGCGCCCCTCTCCGGAGCCACGTGGAAACCGACAGCCGATCGACAGCCCCTGGCCTGGCCTGACGCCCCCTCTCACTCATAGCGTCTGACTGGGCAGACAACGCACCAGCAGAGGGACGGCTATGCAGCGACGTGACGGTGAGCGGGACCAGTACTCCGGTGAAGGGGTTCACGAGCACGACCGGGGGTTGTCGTACGACCTTCCCGTGCTTGCCCGGCGGCGGATGATCCGGTTGGTGGCGGGGGTGGGGCTGGTGCCTCTTGTGGGGTGCAGTGCGGAGGGGGAGGGTGACCCGGCAACGGCGTCGGCCCCTTCGGGGAGCCCGGCGTCGAGTGGCACCGCCGACTCTGCCGAGTGTGCCGTGATTCCCGAGGAGACCGCCGGGCCCTACCCCGGGGACGGGTCGAACGGGGTCAACGTGCTCAAGGAGAGCGGTGTCGTGCGTAGCGACATCACGAAGAGCTTCGGGAACTCGGCGGGAGGTACCGCTGAAGGCGTACCTCTCAAGGTCACCCTGACCGTCGTGGACTCGGCCTCCGGGTGTAGTACCCCCAAGAAGGGCGCGGCCGTCTACATCTGGCAGGCCGACCGGGCCGGGGACTACTCCCTGTACACCGAGGGTGTGACGGACGAGAACTACCTGAGGGGGGTGCAGGAGACCGACGCGAAGGGGCAGGTCACCTTCACCAGCATCTTTCCGGGGTGCTACCCGGGGCGCTGGCCGCACATCCACTTCGAGGTGTACGGCTCCCTCGCGGACGCGACCGCCGCGACCGCGATCACGAACACCTCGCAGCTGGCCTTCCCGAAGGACGTCTGCGACACGGTGTACGCGACCGAGGGGTACGCCGGAAGTATCCCCAACCTGGCCCGGCTCACCCTGGAGACCGACATGGTCTTCCGGGACGGCCACGACCAGCAGATGGCGTCGGTGCAGGGGAGTCCGGGGGCCGGGTACACGGCCACGCTGACCGTCGCGGTGTGACCAGTCACAGTTGACCGGATCGGGGTTGCCACTTATTACCGACGGGTAGCATCATCGTAGCTACTAGCTGGTACGTGAAACCACCGCGCGAGGAACACAGTGCCTCGCCGATCTCTTGACGGAGCCATCACCATGGGGCACTACAAGTCGAACCTCCGCGACATCGAGTTCAACCTCTTCGAAGTCCTGGGCCGCGACAAGCTGTACGGCACGGGCCCGTTCGAGGAGTTGGACGTGGACACCGCGAAGAGCATCCTGTCGGAGATGACGCGGCTGTCGGAGAACGAGCTGGCCGAGTCCTTCGCGGACGCCGACCGCAACCCTCCGGTCTTCGACCCCGAGACCAACACCGCGCCGGTCACGCCGTCCTTCAAGAAGTCGTACAAGGCGTTCATGGACTCCGAGTACTGGCGGCTCGGCCTGCCGGAGGAGATCGGCGGGACGACCGCGCCGCCGTCCCTGATCTGGGCGTTCGCGGAGCTGATCCTCGGCGCGAACCCGGCCGTGTGGATGTACACCTCCGGTCCCGCGTTCGCGCGCATCCTCTTCGAGGAGGGCACCGAGGAGCAGAAGAAGTGGGCGACGATCGCGGTCGAGAAGACCTGGGGTTCGACGATGGTCCTCACCGAGCCGGACGCCGGTTCGGACGTCGGCGCGGGTCGTACCAAGGCGGTACAGCAGGAGGACGGCTCCTGGCACATCGAGGGTGTGAAGCGGTTCATCACCTCGGGTGAGCACGACATGGAGGAGAACATCCTCCACTACGTCCTCGCACGCCCCGAGGGTGCCGGACCCGGTACCAAGGGACTGTCCCTGTTCCTGGTCCCCAAGTATCACTTCGACTCCGAGACCGGCGAGCTGGGCGAGCGCAACGGCGTGTACGCCACGAACGTCGAGCACAAGATGGGCCTCAAGGCGTCCAACACCTGCGAGATGACGTTCGGCGACCGCCACCCCGCCAAGGGCTGGCTGATCGGCGACAAGCACGACGGCATCCGCCAGATGTTCCGCATCATCGAGTTCGCCCGCATGATGGTCGGCACGAAGGCGATCTCCACCCTCTCCACCGGCTACCTCAACGCCCTTGAGTACGCCAAGGAGCGCGTGCAGGGCACCGACCTCGCGGCGTTCGGCGACAAGGCCGCGCCGAAGGTCACCATCACGCATCACCCCGACGTACGACGCTCGCTCATCACGCAGAAGGCGTACGCCGAAGGTATGAGGGCCCTGGTCCTCTACACCGCCTCCGTCCAGGACGCGATCGCGGTCAAGGAGGCGAACGGCGAGGACGCGAAGGCCGAGCACGCGCTGAACGACCTGCTCCTGCCGATCGTCAAGGGGTACGGCTCGGAGAAGGGGTACGAGCAGCTCGCGCAGTCGCTCCAGACCTTCGGCGGCTCCGGGTTCCTCCAGGAGTACCCGATCGAGCAGTACATCCGGGACGCGAAGATCGACACCCTCTACGAGGGCACGACCGCGATCCAGGGCCAGGACTTCTTCTTCCGCAAGATCGTCCGCAACCAGGGCGCCGCGCTGAACGGCATCGCCGAGGACATCAAGAAGTTCCTCGCGCTGGGCACGGGCGGCGAGCAACTCTCTGGCGCCCGGGAGCACTTGGCCAAGGCGGCCGTCGAGCTGGAGGCCATCGTCGGCCTGATGCTGACCGACCTCGCGGCGACCGAGCAGGACGTCAAGAACATCTACAAGGTCGGCCTCAACACGACCCGCCTGCTGCTCGCGTCCGGTGACGTGATCGTCGGGTACCTGCTGCTCAAGGGCGCCGCGGTCGCCGCCGAGAAGCTGGAGACGGCCTCGGCCAAGGACAAGCCGTTCTACACCGGCAAGATCGCCGCCGCGAAGTTCTTCGCTGCGAACGTCCTGCCCGGTGTCACGCTGGCCCGCAAGGTCGCCTCCGGGGTGGAGCTGGACCTGATGGAGCTGGACGAGGCGGCGTTCTGAGAGAGCGCCGGTCTCGCCAACGGGCTGTGCGCTGACGTCTGTTGAGCTGCGTGTGAGTGGGTCCTGTCCGGGGTCGGGCGGGACCCACTCGTGCGTGCGCCGTTCGGCGGCGTCGAGTGGACCGTGGAGCCCGGGTCCGCCGAGCCGACGAGCGCGGAGCAGCGGCTGCGGACGAAGGTCGCCGTCGCGAGGGAAGTCGGGGTGATGGACCGGGAGCGGAAGGCCATCGCCCTCGCGGCCCGGGTCACCGTCCCGGCCTCCCGCCGGCTCGCGCCGGTCACCCGGACGCCTCGGCACCAACTCGTCCCGCTCTGGTGGGAGTCGGAGGGTGAGGGGCCACGGCGGGATTCATGGTGACCCGGTCGGGCGACAACTACCCGGCCGTGCAGGGAGAGTTGCTCGCGTCCGCCCGGGAGACGGAGGGGGACCATCGCGGCATCGAGCGCTGTCCCGTCGTCGATGCCGCCGCAGCGTGGGAGCTCCGGTCGATGCTGGAGGTCACGGCTCCTGGCGTCCAACTCGCCTGTGAAACACGGGGACTTACCCGTACCGCCTGCCTCGTCCACTCCGACGGTTCCTGGGCCCGCGCCGAGGGCTCGCTGCCGTTGCTCGGCGCGGCTCTGCGGATCACGTCGGACGGGGTGTGCCGTCTGCCGCGAGGGCGGTGGCAGGCGTCCCTGGGCGACGTCCGGTGATTTCCGTGCCCCCTGTCCCCCGACTCCGAGGAGCCGGCCTCCGTGCAGCACGAGCCCCAAGTCCCCGTAGGCCTCGGCGCGTTGTCCGGCATGCCCCCGCCCGCCGCCGTCCCCAGCCGCTCGATGCAGGCGCATCCCGGGCGATCAGCCTTTTTCGGACGTTCTGCGAATCGCGCGTCGGAACTATGCCTTCCACCTCCCCCCGCCCTTTAGCTTCATGGCTGCACCAAGTTCAGCAAGCGACTCGTCCACCGCTCATGGAACCTGCGCGTTCCAGTAAGAGGAGGAAAAGTGAAACGCTACTTGGTACTGGCAGCCAGTTCGCTGCTGTTCGCGGCGGGAACCACCTCCGCCGTGGCCGCGCCGACGGGCGCGGCGGCGAAGCCGGCGCAGGCGCCCACCGGCCAGGTGAAGATCGTCAAGGGTGACAGCAGCGCGAGCCCCTCGATCAAGCACGTGAACTACTGCAACAACTTCGTCAACCACGGCACGTGGTGGGAGGCGGACTGCAACGTCGACTACGGCCGATCCGGTTCGTACACCCAGTGCTCGGACTTCACCCAGATCTGGGGCCCGCTGGTGGGCGTCGGCTACTGGCACTTCGTCGGCAACTGTTCCGGCCACGGAACGGTACGGAACTGGGGCGTCTACGACGGCTAGGCCGTAGGCCCCACCGGTGTTCCGGTCCACGCCTCGCGCCGCGACGATCGCGGCGCGGGGCGTGGTGTCGCTTCCGCCCCTACGGGAACTTTGCTCGGTTTCATCATGAAATTACCTTTATTGTATTCAAGTTGCTTGTGCGCAGATACGGTTTTACTGTCACGGTCGACCACTTACTTTGCTTTATGTCTGTGCACGAGAAGAGTTCGCAGTGACCTTTCCCCGACGCGCGCTGTGTCTGAGCCTGCTGCCCGGCGCGCTCGTCCTGGGCCTGCTGGGAGCAGTTCCCAGCCCCGCCCGAGCCGATGACTCGGCACCGGAGACCGACCGGGCGAAGGCGGTCCAGCTGTGGGAGACGGGCGGTCCGGGGGTCAAGGAGGCCGCGGAAGCCGCGCTCGTCGGCGGTGACGACGCCGTCACGACGTTCCTGTCCCAGGCTGCCGACCTGTCGTACTCGGACGATCGGGTAGCCACCTCCCGGCTCTACGACCTCGGCGGCGCCGGCCTCCGGGAGGCCGTCCGCAACGCCCTCAAGAGCAATTCGGCGGACACGATCCGGGCGTTCCTCAAGGACGGGTGGCAGGCCCCGCTGTTCCAGGACCAGCGGGTACAGGTCGCGCAGATCATCAACGCGGGCGGCCCCGAGGTCCGGAAGGCGGGCATCGCCGCGCTCGACAGCGGCTCGCCCGACAAGATCCGGGAGTTCCTCACCCACGGGCAGTTCGACCGGCGCGAGCAGGACGAACGGGTCGAGGTCGCGCGGATCATCGCCGCCGGTGGTGCAGGCGTCCAGGCAGCCGGACGCCTGGCCATCGACGGCACCGCCGCCGACGTCCATGAATTCCTCCAGGTCGGCCAGTACACAGCCCGTGCCCACGACCAGGAACACGCCACGATCGCCCGGCTGGACGCCCAGGCGGCGAAGTCGGGCAAGGCCGCCGCAGCGGCGGCCCGCGCCGCACGGGCCGCGACCACCGTCAAGCAGGCCCGTATCCACGCCGCCACGGCGCGGAAGGCCGCCGCAGCAGCCGGCGCGGACGTCACCGAGGCGAAGAAGGTCCACGACCTCGCCGTCCGTACCGACGCGGTGAAGCTGGCCGCACGGACCAACGAGGCCATCACCCGCGCCAGGGGCCTCAAAGCTCAGGAAGACCAGCGCGCCGCCGGCCGACAGGCCGCCGTCCGGGCGGCCGAGAACCTCCGGGTCGAGGCGGACAAGCTCGCCGGGCAGGCCGCCGACACCGGAAGCGACCCGGCGAAGCTCGCGCCCGAAGGCCGCGCCGTGGCCCTCGCGACCGCGAAGACCGGCCGCCCCCGGAGCCGGTCCGCGGCCCTCGTGGCCCTGGCCGGCAGTGACACCGACATCGCCGCCTACCTCCGCACCGGCCGCAAGGACGCCGACGCCCAGGACGACCGCGCGGATGCCGAACACCTCGCGGAGACCGCGGACTTCCCCGAGGTCCGCGCCGCCGCGGCGAAGGCCCTGCAGGGCGACGGCGCGGCGGTGAGCGCGTTTCTGGCGACGGGGCAGTACGAGGTGGTGAAGCAGCAGATGCGCCTGCGCGTCGTCCGGGCGCTCACCGGCGCGGGCCCGATCGAGACGGAGGCCATCAACAAGGCACTGGACGCCGACACCGCCGACGCGCTGCACCAGTTCCTCGCCACCGGCGAGGCTCTCGCACGCACCCAGGACGAACGCGTCCGCGCCGCCCAGCTCTTCGGCAGCTCCGGCGCCGAGGTGCGAGCCGCAGCGCACGTCGCCCTGGAGGGCCCCGCCGACCTGCTGCACGCCTTCATCACCACCGGCCGGTCCAGGGCCCAGCGCCAGGACCAGCTCGCCGCCACCCACGAAACTCAGATCCGGCAGCTCATCACCCACGCCGCCGGCATCGCCGCTACCGCCCGGAAGAACGCGGCCGAAGCAGGCAGGGCCACCAGCCGCTGACCCGGTCGGCAACCTGACGTCGCCGCGGTGACACGGGACGTGACGGGTGGGCGGGGGAGGCGGTTCGGGGTCGTAATACTGGAGAGGTACCCCCCTCATACCGCCCCGCCTCCCCGCCCCGCCCGTAGTTAAAGTGACTCCATGACCCAACCCATCCGCTTCGACCGCGGCCACACCGACGATCTCAAGTCATTTCTCACGGCCAGCCCGACGCCGTACCACGCCGTGGCCACCGCAGCGGACCGGTTGGAGAAGGCCGGTTTCCGGCAGCTCACCGAGACGGAGGCGTGGGACGGCGCGACGGGCGGCCTGTACGTGCTGCGCGGCGGCGCGATCGTCGCCTGGTACGTCCCCGAGGGCGCCCAGGCGCATACGCCGTTCCGGATCGTCGGCGCCCACACCGACTCGCCGAACCTCCGCGTCAAGCCCCTCCCGGACACCGGCGCGCACGGCTGGCGCCAGGTCGCCGTGGAGATCTACGGCGGCCCGCTGCTCAACTCCTGGCTCGACCGCGACCTCGGCATCGCCGGCCGCCTCACCCTGCGCGACGGCTCGTCCCGCCTGGTGAACGTCGGCAGACCGCTGCTGCGAGTCCCCCAACTCGCCATCCACCTCGACCGATCGGTCACCGCCGAGGGCCTGAAGCTGGACAAGCAGCGGCACTTGCAGCCGGTGTGGGGTCTCGGGGACGCGCACGAAGGGGACTTGATCGCGTTCCTGGAGGAGGAGGCGGGGCTCGCGCCGGGCGAGGTGACCGGCTGGGACCTGATGACGCACTCCGTCGAGCCGCCGGCCTACCTCGGCCGCGACGAGGAGTTCCTCGCCGGGCCCCGGATGGACAACCTCCTGTCGGTGCACGCGGCGACCGCCGCGCTGGCCGCCGTCGCGACCCACCTCGGCGACGAACTCCCGTACATCCCCGTGTTCGTGGCGTTCGACCACGAGGAGAACGGCTCGCAGTCCGACACCGGCGCGGACGGGCCGCTGCTCGGCGGGGTGCTGGAGCGCTCGGTGTTCGCGCGCGGCGGGTCGTACGAGGACCGGGCGCGGGCGTTCGCCGGGACCGTGTGCCTGTCCTCCGACACGGGGCACGCCGTGCACCCCAACTACGCGGAGCGGCACGACCCGACACACCACCCCCGGATCAACGGCGGCCCGATCCTCAAGGTGAACGTCAACAACCGCTACGCGACGGACGGTTCGGGCCGCGCGGTGTTCGCCGCGGCCTGCGAGAAGGCGGGCGTGCCGTTCCAGTCGTTCGTGTCCAACAACTCGATGCCGTGCGGGACGACGATCGGGCCGATCACCGCCGCGCGGCACGGTATCCGGACCGTCGACATCGGGGCGGCGATCCTCTCCATGCACAGCGCGCGGGAAATGTGCGGCGCGGACGACCCGTTCCTGCTGGCGAACTCGCTGACGGCGTTCCTGGAGGGCTGAGTCCCGCTGGAGAGGTAGCTCCTGAGGGGTAGCTCCGGGGTACGACATACCCCGGAGCTACCCCTCAGGTACTAGTACCCCGCTCACTGCTCCCGGCAGGTCCGCGCCGCGTCACGGAACCACAGCGCGCTCGCCTTCGGCGTACGCACCTGTGTCTCGTAGTCCACGTGCACGATCCCGAACCGCTTCTCGTACCCGTAGGCCCACTCGAAGTTGTCCATCAGCGACCAGCAGAAGTACCCCCGTACGTCCGCCCCGGCCGCCCGCGCGAGGCCGATCGCGGCGAGGTGGTCGGCGAGGTACGCGGTGCGGTCGCTGTCCTGGATGCGGCCCGTCTCGTCGACAGGGGAGTGGCTGTCGTCGAAGGCGGCGCCGTTCTCGGTGATGTAGAGCGGCAGCGCGGGGTACTCCCGGCTGAGCCGGGTGAGGAGGGCCGTCATGCCTTCCGGGTAGATCTCCCAGGGCATCGCGGTCGAGGGCCGGTGGGTCTGCGGAACCCCCTCGTAGCCGTGCGGCTCGTCGGTCGCGCGGACCACGTCCCGGAAGTAGTAGTTCACCCCCAGGAAGTCCAGCGGCTGCGCGATGGTCCTCAAGTCACCGTCCTGGACCGGGAGTTGCGCGTCCTGCTTGGCCAGGTCGGTGAGCAGGTCGGCCGGGTAGCGGCCGAGCAGCACCGGGTCCAGGTAGATCCGCGCGCCGATCGCGTCCGCGCGCCGCGCCGCCTCGATGTCTTCGGGCGCGTCGGAGGCGGGGTGGGCGACCAACGGGTTGAGGGTGATGCCGACTTGGGAGTCCGGCACGGCCTCGCGGATCCGCTGGACCGCCAATCCGTGGCCCAGCAGCAGGTGGTGGGCCGCCTTTGTGAAGTCCGGGAAACTCTGCCTGCCCGGCGCGTGGTTGCCGAAGTAGTAGCCCAACATGGCTGAGCAGAAAGGCTCGTTGAGGGTGATCCAGTGCTTCACGCGGTCGCCCAGCGCGTCCGCCGCGAGCCCCGCGTACTCGGCGAACCGGTGGGCGGTGTCGCGCTCGGGCCAGCCGCCGGCGTCCTCCAGCGCCTGCGGCAGGTCCCAGTGGTAGAGGGTGGCCCAGGGGGTGATGTCCCTGGCCAGGAGTTCGTCCACCAGACGGTCGTAGAAGGCGATTCCACGCGCGTTGACCGGGCCCGTGCCGCCGGGCTGGACGCGCGGCCAGGCCATAGAGAACCGGTAGGCGTCCAGGCCGAGTTGGGACAGCAGTCCGACGTCCTCGGGCATCCGGTGGTAGTGGTCGCAGGCCACGTCGCCGGTGTCGCCCCCGGCCACCTTGCCCGGCGTATGGCTGAAGGTGTCCCAGACGGACGGCGAGCGTCCGTCCTCCGCGACGGCTCCCTCTATCTGGTACGCGGCCGTGGCCGCCCCCCAGACGAAGTCGGCCGGCAGCCCTCGCACCGCCTCGCTCCCCACGGGCTCCGTACTCGTAGCGGTCATCCGTTCCGCCTCCCTGCGACGGCACGACGTACGGCGTACGGCGCCTTCCGCTCAAGGCGTCCGTCACTCTGAGGTCGTACCGCACACGACGTACGCATCCCCTTGTGGGAGCGCTCCCAAGCAGGCTTGCTCAATCCCTGATACCTGTCAAGCGGCGTGGTTTTCCGGCCAATCAGGCGTCCCCGCACACGAGCTCGGGGCGACCGGTTGACAAGGTCGGGGCATGCCGGGAAGGCTCGTGGGAGCGCTCCCACGACTGCCTTCGAATCACTCGATTCCCCATCGGGTTCGGGAAAGTGACCGCACGTATGCCTGACCACCATCGCGTTCTGCCTGCTCGACGGCCGTGTGCGGTCCCGGGTGTCCCGGGTGCGCCGGCTCGCGGGTGCCGTACTGCGGCCGGATCGGGTCGGGCCTCGCCCTGGGGCTCGCGCGCGGACTGGCCGGATCCGGTGCCCGCGCGGTGATCCTCGCCGGTGGGGGAGAAGCGCTGCCGCACCGGGCCGTCAGGCCGGTCGTCGAGGTGCTGTACGAGGCAGGCGTCGGGCTCGGGTTCGTCACCGACGGCATCCGGGTCGACCGGTGTCCCGGTCGGCTCGCCGGGTGTCTGTCGGGGGTACGCCGGTGGCTTGGTCGCCGTACCGGCAGGGGGAGTCGGGGGCGGGGGACGCGGCGGGGAGTGTGCGCAGCGCTCACGACGGCACCGCCCTCGCCGACGGGACACCCCCGACCGCCAACTCCCGTAGCCCGCACGGCATCAACCTCACCGACGGCACGCCCGCCGGGAGCCCCACGTGAACACCCGTACCCCAGCCAGGAGCCCCACGTGAGCGCCAGTCCCCCCGCCGGGAACCCCTCGGTGAACGCCCGTACCGCCAAGGCCGGGCGGTGGCGGCTCGTCGCCGATCCGGCCGTACGGAATCTGGTCGCCGCCACCGGTGCGGTCGGCGTCGCGGGGGCGTTTCTCGTTCCCACCACCAGTCTGTTCCTCACGGAGGCGGTCGCCGCCACGCCCCTCATGGTCGGGCTGTTCTTCGCGGCGCGGTCGATCGCCGAGATCGGTACGGACGTTGTCGTCGGGGCCGTTTCCGATCGGTTCAAGGACCGGCGCGCGATCCTTGTGCTGACCGCGCTGCTCAACGCGTCCGGCGCGCTCTGCTACACGTTCCTGCGGGACTACGCGCTGCTGCTGGTCACCGGCATGGTCCTGTTCGGCCTCGGCGGCGCCTGCTTCGGGCAACTCTTCGCGTACACCAGGGAGTTGGCGGACGACCGAGGCGTCGACGCGCCGTTCTTCAACGGCTTCCTGCGCTCGGTGACCTCGCTGGCCTGGGTGATCGGGCCGCCGCTCGCGTTCTGGATCGTCGCGCAGTGGTCGTTCGCGGTGCTGTACGCGGCGACGGCGTGCCTCTCGCTGGTCGCGGCGGTGCTGTGCCGCTGGGGTCTGCCGTACCCGCGCGCCACGGAGACGGCGGCGCCGGACGACCAACTCCCGGGCCTGCGCGGCATGTTCGCCGGTGTCGGCCCGCGTACGCTGCTGGTGCTGGGCTCGGTCGTCCTGCTGCTCGGCGCGAACGCGATGTACCAGATCGACCTGCCGCTCCACATCACCGACGGCCTCGGTATGAGTGGCCAGTTCGCGGGTCTGCTGCTCGGTGTGAGCGCGGCGATCGAGATACCCCTGATGGTGCTGGTCGGCGTCTGGGCGGAACGCCTCGGCAAGCGGCGCCTGTTGATCGCGGCGACGGTCTGCGCGACGGCGTTCTTCGCGCTGCTGCCGGTCGCCGGCACCAGCCGGGCGGCGCTGTTGGCGCTCCAGCCGCTCAACGCGGCCTGGGCGGCGGTGGCGTTGAACATCCCGGTCGTGATGCTCCAGGACAGTCTGCCGGGCCGCTTCGGCACCGCGTCGGCGCTGTACTCCAGCGCGTTCAAGGCGGGCATGTTCCTGGGCGGCCTCGCGGTCGGGACGGTCGCGACGTGGACGGGGTACACGCAGGTCTTCTGGGTGTGCGCCGGACTCACCGCGCTCGCGGGGGTGTTGGTGCTGCCGCTGCGGGCGCAGGACACGGACCCGATGCACGCGGAGCGGAACGCCGCGGCGAGGTGATGGACGCGGAGCGCGCGGCAGCCGTCTGGCGGGGTACGGCGCCTCGGCGCAAGCCATGACGCCTACCCCCCGTCAGACCTGGGAGCTACCTCTCGCGGACTACCCCCACAGAGCTACTGGTCCATCCCCGCGAGCACCAGCGGCAGCCGGTCCGTCCCGCCCTCGACAAGGCGGACCGGCACACCCCAGTCCTGCTGGTGCACATGGCACGCCGGGTACTCGATCGAAGGGTCGTCGTCGCACGACGCCGCCATCGCCGATACGTGCAGCACCCCCTCCGCAACCGCCGGATTCAGCTCCAGCACCCGCGCGAGATCCGTACCCGCCCCCTCCCCCGACAGCAGCAGCTCCGGCGGGGTCGACGACACCAGCAGCCGTGTCGAAGGGCCGTACCGCGTGTCCAGCTTCTGGCCCGCCGGTGCCTGGAACACGACGTCCAGTTGGAGCTTTCCGGCGGACACTTCCGTCGCCGCGCGCTGCGTGCGGTGCGCGACCGCCTCGACCCGTACCGCCTCCTCGGGGAGCCGTAGCCGCGTGAGCCGGTGGCGGGCCGACTCGACGACTACCAGGTCGTCCCCCACCAGCACCGCGTCGGAGGGCTCGCGCAGATCCGTCGCGAGGGTCGTCACCTCGCCGGTCGCCGGGTCGTACCGGCGCAGCGCGTGGTTGTACGTGTCGCTGATCGCCACCGAACCGTCGGGGAGAGCCGTCACCCCCAGCGGGTGCTGGAGCAGCGCCTGATCGGCGGCGCCGTCCCGGTGGCCGAAGTCGAAGAGACCGGTTCCGACCGCCGTGTGAACGTTTCCGTCCGCATCGACCCACCTCAGGGCCGACGTTTCGGAATCGGCCAGCCACAGCCGATCACCCGCCGCCGCGAGCCCCGACGGCTGCGCGAACCACGCCTGCGCGCCGGGCCCGTCCACGAGCCCCTCGTTGGTGGTCCCGGCCGCGACGGCGACGGTCCCCGCGACCGGGTCGTACGCCCACAGCTGGTGCACGCCCGCCATGGCGATCCACACCTTGCCGCCGAAGAGCGCGACGTCCCACGGCGAGGAGAGGTCGATCTCGCGCGCGGGCCCCGAGGTGGGCGACCCCTGCCACCACTGCCGGCCGGTCCCGGCGAGCGTCGTGACGTCCCCGGTCGCGAGGTCGACGCGGCGCAGCGCGTGGTTGACGGTGTCGGCGACGACCACCGCGCCGTCGTCCAGCAGCGCGAGCCCCTGCGGCTCGCTGAAGGCCGCCTCGGCGGTCCCGTCCGCGAACCCGCGCGTGCCGGTGCCGATCCGGCGTACGACACTCTCGCCGTCCTGCGCCAGCTCCACGAGCTGATGCCGGGTCGTGTCGCTGACCAGGAAGTTCCCGGACGGCAGGAGGAGCGCCTTGCCGGGGAAGCGCAGGGCCGTCGGCTCGGGCTCGGGCGCGACGTACGGGCCGTCTCCGCGCCGCAGCGTGCCCTTCGCGCCGTGCTCGGCCTCCAGCTCGGTCACCAGGCGCTCGATCGCGTGCACATGCCCCTCGCCCCCGTGCTGCGCGACGACGTACCCCTCCGGGTCGATCACCACCAGCGTCGGCCACGCGCGCACCGCGTACTGCTTCCACGTCGCCAGCTCCGGGTCGTCCAGCACCGGGTGCTCCACGCCGTACCGCTCCACCGCGTCCACGACCGCCTGGTGCTCCGCCTCGTGCACGAACTTCGGGGAGTGCACGCCGATCACGACGACCGTGTCCGCGTGCTTCTCCTCCAGCTCGCGCAGCTCGTCCAGGACGTGCAGGCAGTTGATGCAGCAGAACGTCCAGAAGTCGAGAATCACAATGCGTCCGCGCAGGTCGGACAGGGTGTACTGGCGGTCGCCCGTGTTCAGCCAGCCGCCCTTGCCGACCAGCTCGGGGGCCCGGACGCGCACGCGGCGCGGAGTGGTGTCGCTCATGCCCTCAAGGGTGCCACCGACCACTGACAGTCACGACAGCGCGTGCCCCGTCGTCGCGTCCACGTGGTCCGGGACCTCCTCGTGCCGGTCGCCGACGGTCGACGTGCCGGTCGGTTCGAGGAGCAGGATGTCGGTCGGTACGGGCGCGTACGGCTTGTGCTCCACCCCGCGCGGGACGGTGAAGACGGAACCTTTCTCCAGGACGACGGTCCGCTCACCCGCGGGCTCCCGCAGGGAGATACGCAACTCGCCCTCGATCACCAGGAAGAACTCGTCGGTGTGGTCGTGCGTGTGCCAGAGGTGCTCCCCCTCGACGTGGGTCACGCGTACGTCGTAGTCGTTGACCGACGTGACGATGCGAGGGCTCCACTGCTGGTCGAAGGAGGCGAGGGCGGCGGCGAGGGAGATCGGTTCGTTGCTCATGCCGATCATGCTGACGCTGGCCGACCGCCCCCGGCGAGTGCTAGGAATCGCACATGCCGCAAGGATCCTCGCAGCCGAAGCCACCGACCCGTCCGCCCCGCCCGCCCCGACCGCACCGCGTCGTCCTGATCGTCGACGACAACTCCAACCCCTTCGAGATGAGCTGCGCGATCGAGATCTTCGGCCTGCGCCGCCCCGAACTCGGCCGTGAGCTGTACGACTTCGCCCTCTGCGCGGCCGACCCGCACACGCGCATGCGCGACGGCTTCTTCACGCTCACCGGAGTGGCCGGCCTGGAGGCCGCCGAGGACGCGGACACGCTGATCGTCCCGAACCGCCCCGACGCGCTCGTCCCGCGCACGCGTACGGTCCTCGACGTGATCCGGCGCGCGCACGCGCGAGGAGCGCGGCTGGTCGGCTTCTGCTCGGGCGCGTTCACGATCGCCGAGGCGGGTCTCCTGGACGGCAGACGTGCCGCGTGCCACTGGATGTGGCAGGAGTCGTTCCGGACGCGCTTCCCGCGCGTGCTGCTCGAACCGGACGTCCTGTTCGTTGACGACGGCGACATCCTCACCGCCTCCGGCAGCGCCTCCGCGCTGGACCTCGGCCTGCACGTCGTACGGCGGGACCACGGCGTGGAGATCGCCAATGCGGTGTCCCGGCGTCTCGTGTTCGCCGCCAACCGCGACGGCGGCCAGCGCCAGTTCGTCGAACGCCCCGTCCCGCACGTCCCCGACGAATCCCTCGCCCCGCTCCTGGAGTGGGCCCAGGAGCGCCTCGGCACCCCCCTGACGGTCGCCGACCTCGCCGGCCACGCCTCCGTCTCCCCCGCGACCCTCCACCGCCGTTTCCGCGCCCAGCTCGGCACGACGCCGCTCGCCTGGCTCACCGGCGAACGCGTCGCGCTCGCGTGCCGGCTGATCGAGCGCGGCGAGGAACGGCTGGACGTCGTCGCCGCGCGCGCGGGCCTGGGGACGGCGGCGAACCTCCGCGCACGCGTACGGCACGCGACCGGACTGAGCCCGTCGGCGTACAGGCGGCGTTTCGGACCCGGCGGCGGGGAAGCCGTACCGGCATGAGATTCCTGGTACGCGACCGGCTCCTCGGCTTCGGCGAGGACTACTGGATCGAGGACGACCGAGGCCAGAAGGTGTTCCTGGTCGACGGCAAGGCGATGCGGCTGCGGGACACCTTCGAGCTGAAGGACACGCGTGGGCGCGTCCTCATCGACATCCACCAGAAGATGTTCGCCCTGCGCGACACGATGGTGATCGAGCGGGAGGGCGAGGCGCTGGCGACCGTCCGCCGCAAGCGCCTCTCCCTGCTGCGCAACCACTACCGCGTGTCCCTCGTCGACGGCACCGACCTCGACGTCAGCGGCAAGATCATGGACCGGGAGTTCGCCGTCGAGTACGACGGTGAGCTGCTCGCGGTGATCTCCCGGCGCTGGCTGCACGTGCGCGAGACGTACGGCGTGGACGTCGTCCGCGAGGACGCGGACCCGGCGCTGCTGATCGCGGTGACGGTGTGCGTCATCCATCTCGCGGAGAAGGAGCGCGAGGACGACTGACCCTCAGCCGACCCGGCGCCACAAACCCCGGCCGGCCCACCACCCACCCCTCACCTCTCCGGCGCGGTCAACCCCAGCATCCGGTCCTTCAACGCCGGAAAAACCTCCCGCGTCTCCCCCACCCGCCCCGGCTCGAACTCCACGGTGAGGACCTCCTCACCGTGGCCCGCCTCCCCCACCACAGCCCCCCACGGATCTACCACGATCGAGTGACCCGCCTGGGGAACCCCGGCATGCGTCCCGGCCGTTCCACAAGCAACGACGAACGCCTGGTTCTCGACAGCCCGTGCCTGAGCCAGCAGCGTCCAGTGGGACCGGCGGCGCTCCGGCCAGCCCGCCGACAGCACCAGGGTCTCGGCGCCCAAGTCGACGAGACCGCGGAACAGTTCGGGGAAACGGAGGTCGTAGCAGGTGGCGAGACCCACGACGGTGTCAGGCAGACGGACGGTCACGAGTTCGCGCCCCGCGCCCATCAACACGGCCTCGCCCTGGTCGAAGCCGAACCGATGGATCTTGCGGTAGGTCGCGGCGAGGTCACCGCTCGGTGAGAAAAAGAGGGAGGTGTTGTAGAGGGCCCCATCGTCCCCGCGCTCGGGAATCGACCCGGCGTGCAGCCAGACCCCCGCGTCGGCGGCGGCCTTGGCCATCACGTCGTACGTCGCGCCCCGCAGCTCCTCGGACTCCGCCGAGAACAGCTCGTACGCGAACGCCCCGGTGGTCCACAGCTCAGGAAGGACGACGAGATCGGAGTCACTGCACGCACGTACGAGAGCGGCGACCCGCCCCCGCCGGTCTTCGACCGATTCGCCCTCGTCCACGGCGACTTGGATCAACGAGGCGCGCACACTACCACCGTCCTGGCATTCGAGTCGTCCACATCGGCCTACGATCGTCACACGAAAGCACTGCCGGGGGCGACCACAGCAGCGTAACTTAGCGTGCTAAGACGCCCGCCGACAGCAGCCGACAAATCCCGTTGGCAACGCCGCCATCGACCGCCGCCCGTGTACCGACCGCCGAGGGGTCCCGTTCCGTGAGTCTGCATCCCACCCTCCAGCCCTACGCCGACGCCTGGACGCACTCCATAGAAGCGATAACCGAGCTGGTGGAGCCGCTGGTGGAGGCGGACTGGAACCTCCGTACGCCGTGCCCCGGCTGGTCGGTGAGGGACGTCGTCTCACACGTCATCGGCCTGGACTGCGAGATGTACGGCGACCCGCGCCCGATCCACTCCCTGCCCCGCGACCTCTTCCACCTGACGACCGACCTCCAGCGGTACATGGAGGTCCAGGTGGACGTCCGCCGTCACCACACCTCCCCGGAGATGACGTCGGAGCTGGAGTACACGATCATCCGCCGCAACCGCCAGCTGCGGAACGAGAACCGCGACCCCGCGGCGAAGGTCCGCGGCCCGCTGGGCACGGAGCTGACCCTCGAAGCGTCCATGCGCTCCCACGCGTTCAACGTCTGGGTGCACGAACAGGACCTCCGCGCGGCCCTCAACCGCCCCGGCAACCTCGACTCCCCCGGCGCGCACATCGCCCGTGACGTCCTCCTCGACGCGCTCCCCGCGATCGTCGCCGAGAAGTCGAACGCCCCCCGCAGCTCGGCGATCGTCTTCGACATCA
This sequence comes from Streptomyces acidiscabies, assembly GCF_020010905.1. Lineage (GTDB taxonomy): Bacteria > Actinomycetota > Actinomycetes > Streptomycetales > Streptomycetaceae > Streptomyces > Streptomyces acidiscabies. The sequence goes on from NZ_JAGJBY010000001.1 coordinate 392,281, forward strand.
CCGGCCCGGTCGAGTTCCTGCGCACGATCCGCGTCGACATGCAGGGCAGGGGCACCCTGGAGACGGTCCCCGCGCTGGGCCCCGCCGCCTCCTTCGTCCTCGACTGGGAGACGTACGTGCGGCTGGCCTGTGGCCGCGTCACCCTGGACACCGTCGCCGACCGCGTCAAGGCGGAGGGCGACCCGGAGCTGACGGCGGCGATCCTCAGAAACTTCACGGTCACGCCGTAGCGGGTACGGAGGCCAAGGCGGGCGGTCATATGAACGCCCGCGCCGGCCTCGTACCCGTACCCCCCGGCTCAAGCCGGAACGTGCACCGTCTCCACCCGAGACGCCACCAACCGCTCCCGCTCCCGCCGCGCCGCCCTCTTCCGCAGCCGCAGCACCTGACCGACTCCGATCGCCTGGAGAACGAAAACGAACGAGAACGCGATCCCGTAGTTGTCGTCGGTCGCGTCGAGCAGGACGCCGATCGCGAACAAAGTGGTCATCGACGCCGTGAAGCCGCCGATGTTGGTGATGCCGGAGGCGGTGCCCTGGCGCTCGGGCGGGTTCGCGGGGCGCGCGAAGTCGAAGCCGATCATGGACGCCGGTCCGCAGGCGCCGAGGACGACGCAGAGCAGGACGAGCACCCAGGTCGGCGCGTGGTCGCCGGGGTAGCCGATCGCGAGGGCCCACGCCACGGCCGTAGCGAAGACAGTGCCCAGCGCCAGCGGCAGCCGCGCCTCGTGGTGCCGGGCGATGAGCTGGCCGTACACCACACCGAAGACCATGTTCGACAGGACGACGAGGGTCAGCAGACCGCCCGCCGCGCCGCGCGTCAGCCCCTGGCCCTGGACCAGGAACGGCATCCCCCACAGCAGCAGGAACACCATCGCCGGGAACTGGGTCGTGAAGTGCACCCACATCCCCAGCCGCGTCCCCGGCTCGCGCCAGGCGGTGGCGATCTGGCGGCGGACGTACGCGGCGCCCTGATGCGGCATCGGACCGGACTCGTACCCGTCCGGACGGTCCTTCAGAAACAGCACCAGCGGTACGAGGACGACGATCCCGAGCCCGGCGCTGCCCGCGAACGCGGCGGTCCAGCCGACGCCGTGCAGGAGCCGCGCGATGACCAGCGTCGACATCAGGTTCCCGGCGACCCCCGCGAGCCCGGCGAGCTGCGCGACCATCGGGCCGCGCCGCGCGGGGAACCAGCGGCTGCCGAGCCGCAGGACGGAGATGAAGGTCATGGCGTCGCCGCAGCCGAGCAGCGCGCGCGACGCGAGGGCGGTGCCGTACGTCGGTGACAGCGCGAACCCGAGCTGTCCCGCCGTGAACAGCACGACGCCGATGGTCAGCACCCGCTTCGTACCGAGCCGGTCGACGAGCAGGCCGACCGGTATCTGCATCCCGGCGTACACGAGGAGCTGGAGGATCGAGAACGTCGACAGCGCGGAGGCGCCGACGTGGAAGCGGTCGGCGGCGTCGAGGCCGGCGACCCCCAGCGACGTACGGAAGATGACGGCGACGAAGTAGACCGACACTCCGATGGACCACATGACGACAGCGCGGCGCCCGCCGGGCGGGTCACCCGGGAGAGTGGAGTTCCTCACCGGACATCGCCCCGGGCGAGGTGCGCGAACCAGTCGACGTGGCGGCAGACGATGGATACGGCGGCCTCGGCGTCGCCGGACCGCAGCGCGTCGAGGATCTGCTCGTGCTCGACGAGGGACTTGGCGATCCGGTCGGGGTGCGCGTGCATGATCGCGACGCCCATCCTCAGCTGCCGGTCGCGGAGTTGGTCGTAGAGCCGGGTAAGAATCTCGTTGCCGCCGCTGCGGACGATCTCGGCGTGGAAGCACCGGTCGGTGACGGCCGCGGCGGCCAGATCGCCGCGCCCCGCCTCCTCCTTCTGCCGCTCCAGCAGTTCCGCGAGCCGCTCGATCAGGGCCGCGGGCGCGGGGACCGCCTTGCGGACGGCGTGCTTCTCGATCAGCAGCCGGGTCTCGACGACGTCGGCGATCTCCTGCGCGGAGACCGGCAGGACCAGCGCGCCCTTCTTCGGGTACAGCCTGATCAGGCCCTCGACCTCCAGGCGCAGCAGCGCTTCCCTGACCGGGGTCCGCGAAACCCCTACGGCGTCGGCGAGTTCGCCTTCGGTGAGGAGGGTGCCGCCTTCGTAGCGGCGGTCCAGGACGCCCTGTTTGACGTGGGCGTAGACGCGTTCGGCGGCGGGTTGCCTGGTGGCGGGGACGGGTGGGGCTGACGGCATGCGGACAGGATAGATACAACACGTACGCAAGAGGGGAACCGTTTCACCATGCGGACGGTGATCTTGTCCGAAAACCTCACCTTCCCCAAGAGATTCAAAATTCCCGGAACCGTACGCACAACTTTCTGTGCTAGGTACGTGTCACAAGTGTGCGGCCACTGCTCGTCCCCCCACCCAATCCGGCCGCATTCAGGGGCATTTCAACGTAATCGGGGTATTTCAGTTGATAACCGCACTCAAGGGCAAGCCGGTCCGCAGAGCCGCCGCCGTCACCGCGACGGCCGTCGCGATGCTCGCGACCGGCGCCCTCGCCGCGGCTCCCGCGCAGGCCGTCACCGCGCCGTCGATCGCGGCCAAGGCCGGCTATGTGATGAACAACGCGAGCGGGAAGGCGTACGGCAAGGCCGCCACCACGAAGCTCTCCACCGGTTCCACCACGAAGATCATGACCGCCGCTGTCGTTCTGTCTCAGCCGAAGCTGAACCTGAACGACAAGGTCACGATCCAGATGGCCTACAGCGACTACATCGTCAAGAACAACGCGTCGTCGGCCAAGCTGATCGTCGGCGACAAGGTGACCGTCCGTCAGCTGCTGTACGGGCTGATGCTGCCGTCCGGCTGCGACGCCGCCTACGCGCTCGCCGACAAGTACGGCACGGGATCCACCCGTGACGCGCGCGTCAAGAACTTCATCTCCAAGATGAACGCCAAGGCGAAGTCGTTCGGCATGAAGAACACGTCCTTCGACTCCTTCGACGGCATCGGCAACGGCAAGAACGCGTCGACCGCGCAGGACCTCACGACCCTCGCGAAGAACGCGCTCAAGGACGCGAACTTCCGGGCGATCGTGAAGACCAAGTCGTACACGGCCACGACGGTCACGAAGACCGGCACCAGCCGGAAGATGGCCGCGTGGACCAACACGAACACGCTGCTGTCGAGCTACAGCGGCACGATCGGGGTCAAGACGGGGTCGGGTCCCGAGGCGAAGTACTGCCTCGTGTTCGCGGCGACGCGTAACGGCAAGACCATGGTCGGCACGGTCCTCGCGTCCACGAACGCGACGGTCCGCGCGCAGGACGCGACGAAGCTGCTCAACTACGGGTTCGCGAACCTGAAGTAGGTCGTGTGCGAGGGGGCCCACCGCGCGGGTTGCGGTGGGCCCCCTCGGCGTTTGCTGGGGACCGAACATCCGACACAATCGCGTCCCATGGACGTACTGATGCCCGTGCTCGTGATCCTGCTCGTGGGCGGGATCTTCGCCGTCGTGATCACCGCGTTCGCGCGCAGTCGCAGGAGCCAGGTGGAGGGTGCCGAGGCGAGGGCCCAGGCCGTACAGGTGGCTCAGGGGCGGGGGTGGGGGTACCAGGAGGCCACGTACGGGGTGATCGACCGGCTCTGCGGGATGGCGCCGCTGCCCGTCAGCGGGAGCCGGCTGCTCGGGCGGCACTACATCAGCGGGGAGCAGCGGGGGCGGAGCTTCTGCTGCTTCGAGTACACGACCGGGACCATCGGGGTCGACGGCACCGGTCCGGGACCCAACCGGCCCGTGTACTGGACCGTGTTCGCGGTCACCGCGCCGGGCACCGGACCCGAGCTGGTCGTACGGCGGCCCGAGGCGCTGGACGGGGTGGCGCGGCGCGGGCGTACGGTGCGGCTCGGGGTGCCGGAGTTCGACGAGGCATTCACCGTGCTCGCGGACGACGAGGCATTCGCCCGTGCCGCTCTGGCCGACGGGGTCGTGCCCTTCCTGGCCGCGAACCCGCAGGCGGCCCCGGTCCGGCTGCACGGCGGCGAGCTGATCACCTGGTACAAGGGGCGGCTCACGCCGCAGGGGATGGACGAGCACCTCGCGTATCTGTACGACGTGCTCGACCGGATTCCTGCGCGGGTCTGGTCCGCCTAGCTCCCGTCGGCCCGCACCGAGCGGACGAACTCCTTGAAGTCCTCCAGGACTTCCGGGAGTTGTTCCGGCTTCGCGGTGAGCACCAGCTCGATCACGGCCCGCTTCGCCGGGTTCTTCGTGTCCTCCAGGCCCAGGTAGACCTGGCTCTGCGCCAGCTCCAGCGGGGCGCCGTGGAGGGTCGTGGACAGGCGCAGGTTCTGCACCACTCCGGGGGAGTCCGTCAGGCCCGGCAGGTCCGGAGTGCCCACGTCCTGCTTCTTGAGGACCTGGACCTCTCCCGCCTGCGCGAGCCGCCGCACCGACTCGTACGCGATCTGGCGGATGGTCGCGCCGTCGTTGCGCATCCGGCCGGCGATGGTGATGTTCGCCGTGAAGCCGCCGTCGACGGACGCGGGGTGGAGCGCCACGAAGGCGACCGAGGGTGCGCCCACCTCGTCCGGCGGGGCGGGCTGCCAGCCGTCCGGCAGCGAGAACGAGATCTTGACCGGCAACGTGGTGGCCATGGTGAATCCGATTCCTTCATGTTCCTTCATGAGCGGACGACGGGTGGCTGAGCCCGGGGCCTAGAGCCAGCCGCCAAGCGTGTGGTCCCAGGCGTAGTCCGCCGCATCGCCGACCGCGTCCGCAGCGTCGCCGACCGTGTCGAGGACCTCGGCCGGGTCCACGGTGATCTGGTACCCCACCTTGGCGCCGACGCCCAGACCGACGCCCAGCTCACCGCCGATGTGGTACTTGCCGTCCTCCCCCTTGCCGACGTCGATACCGGCCGCGGCGCCCGCCCCCGCCCAGGCTTCGCCGGTCACACCCGCGCCGACACCGGCCACGGACGCGGACACCGACCCCTCTGCCTTGGCACCAGCGAACGCCTCCGCACCGCCGTGCAGTCCGTCCTTGCCGGCCCTGAGCCTGGTCTCGGCGTTCGCGCCGACGAACGCGCTGCCCGACGCCTGGGCGCCGAGGATGCCGTACTCGACACCGCCCTTGGCCTCGGCCTTGGCGAGGTACGCGCTGCCGGTCGCCTTCAGCTCCAGGTTGCCGTCCGTGATCCCGGCCACGGCGGAACCGTCCAGGCCCAGCAGCTTGACGCCGGCCTCCCCGGACAGCTTGACGCCGCCCACGGTGACCTCGCCCTTGGCGTCCTTGGACCAGACCTCGGCACCGCCGGTGACCTCGGCGATCCGCACCGACCAGCTGACCTTGCCGGTGGGGTCCTCGGCGGGGGCGTTCGGGTTCTGGTGGCCCCAGTTCCGCTTGTGCTGGTCGGCCGGGTTGTTGCCGTACTGCCACAGCTCCTCGGCGGGCGCGGAGGTGCTCTGGCCGATGCCGAGGTCCTTGGCGAGGTCCGCCGCCTGGTGCAGCCAGTTGGGGCTGTCGGGAGCGCCGCCGGCCAGCTGTCCGAGTTCGGTCGACAGGGTGCCGGCCGCCTCCTGCGTCTGGGTGCGCGCGGTGCCGAGCACCTGCTGCGCCGCCGCGTGGTCACCGGCGTCCCACTTCTCGATCGCGTCGGCGGCCTGGCCCTGGGCCCAGCGCAGTACGCCGAGGTACGCGTTGATGGATTTCGCCGCTCCCGCCATGTGGTCGGAGGCGATGTACCAGTTGCCCTTCTCCCCGGAGAGGCTCTTCCAGAACGCGTCGCTGGCCTCGCCTTTCCAGCCGGGGACCTTCACGTCCTTCAGATTCGACCCGACGTCGTCGAATTTCCCCGACCATTTCGTCATGGTCTCGGCGAGTTCGGTCAACGCGTGGACATCACCGGGAATGAGTGCTTGCGGATCTTTTGTCGATCCGAGTGAGGCTGCCACCGTTCGCCCTAGTCGGTCTTGACGGAGTTCACGGTGTTGTGGACGTCTCCGTCCGTGTTCTTGAAAGTGCTCGACGACGAGGTGACACCCGCCGCGATCTTCGCGGTACGGCCGCTGAGGATCTGCGCGCCCACCTGCCACGTACCGCAGAACGCGGCGAACGCCTCGGCCGCCGCCGACTCCCCGAACGCCCCGCTCCGGCCCGCCGTGCCTTCGAGGCTGAAGCCCTCGGTCGGCCGCAGCGCCTCCACGACGTCCTTGGCACCCTTCTTCAAGGTGTCGGAATCCGCACCCAGATCGGGTTCAGCCATGGCTGAACTCCCCCTTCGTCCCACCGGCCGGAATCGGCCGTGTCCACCCGTGTACGCGCCCGGTCGGCGCGCGCCTGACGATCGGCGCGCGAAGCGTAGCACCGGGGGTGCACTGGTACGGGGGGGCGAACGCGCTCACGCATCTCGTGGAGGGGACACGAGCAGAGTCAGCCTGGCGCTCGGTGCGTACGGGGCCGGTGGGTCGATCTCCATGCCGAGTTCCGCCAGGGCTAGGGCGTGCTCGGACTCCTCCGGACCGAGCGCGAGGAGTTCGTGGATCTCGCCGGTGAGGCGGGCGACGAGGTGGGGCCTCGCCCTCCTCGACGCCGTGTCCGATGTGGTCGGCCAGGCAGGACAGCCACTGCCGGATGCCGTCCTCGGGTACGCCGACGTCCGGCAGCGCGTAGCACTCGCCCAGCCGCAGCCTCAGCCGTCCCGGCGGGTTCTCGGCGTACTCCCTCAACTGCCGTTCCGCCTGCGCGAGCGCCCAGGGGCGGGTGTGCCAGGTGTGGCGCAGGTAGGCGGTGAGGGCCTGGCGGGGACTCTCCGAGGTGTCGTCGGCCGGCTGCCCGGTGAACGCGCGCATCACCTGGTCGAGTTCGCCGTAGCGGCGGTCATGTTCGAGGGGGGCAGGGGCATGGGGTCAGCTTTCGGACTACAGGTAGACAGGAAAGGTGGCGTGTACGACGGACCCGTGCGGGCTTCCCTGTTCCCGCCGGAGCACCACTCGTGCCGCCCTCACCTCGACCGGTCCCCTCCCCACGGCCCCCCCTCCCGCGACGGCCACGCCACCGACGCCCTCCGTCGTCCTGTTCCATACGTCCAGGAAGAGGCCGGCGATCTCGGCGAACACTTCCGGCACGGTGCCGCACTGGATCGTCGTGGACTTGCCGGCTCCGTCGACGCCGACGAATCCGGTCACCTCGCCCGGATCAGTTCCGGGCTACGGCGATCACCTGCAAGAGGATCACGGCGTGTGCGAATACGCAGATTCCCCACGCGGAAGCGCCGCGCATCCCGTTCCGGAACACTGTCACCCAACCTGCCGCCAGCAATATCACGGACAATGCGACGGAAATCCAGGAAAGCGCGAGCCAGGGGGCGGAAAGGTCTGTGAAGAATCCGAGAGCCGCAGCGGGGACGAGGGCCAGCAGAGGAAGAACCCAGCTGCTCTCCCCCGCGCCGCGAGCGGTGTCGGGGGTGGTGCCGGTCATCCGGTGCTCCGTTCTGCGGGGAGGGCGGCGACCACGGAAACGTCCGCCGTCCGTGAAGCGTTGCGATTCATTTGTCCTCCCTTGCGTCGCCGTAAGAGGGAGAAAGCCCTGACTCCTTTCCCCCGATTACGTGGTCGCGTGAAGTCTCGAATGGCGGGATGCCGGGCATGCCCAAACATTACCGAGAAGACGATCACTTCACCATCATGGAATCGGCCAGCGCGGGCGCATCGAGGCTGGAAGGTTTTCTCCGTCGCGCCGCGAGAGCCAAGGTCTGGACGAGGTGGGTCAGGGAGCGGGCTCCGGGCTCGTCGTCCGCGTATCTGGGGATCCGTAGGGGAGCCACCTCGTCCAGGACGATGTCCTCGCGGGCGAGCACGTACCCGAGTGCGAGGAGGGCCGAACGTCCGTTGCCGTCCTCGAAAGGGTGGAAGAAGGAGATGTCGAGGTAGAGGCGTGCGGCTCTGGCAGCGACGGGGGCGGGGCCGGTCGCCTCCGCCAGGCACGCGTCGAACAGGGCCGGGGTCCCGGCGTCCACCCCGTACCGCTCGTCCCCGCCCTTCGCGAACGCGGGAAACCGGCGGAACGCGAGCTGCTCCCGGCCGAGGACCAGGCTCTGCCAGGCGACGAGACGCGGGAAGTCGAGAGACCGTCCCGCCTCGGCGTCCTTCCGTACGGAACTCCACGCGTTCCGGAAGCGTTCCTCATGTACGACCGTGAGGTGCGCGATTCCGTCCCGGCGCCCTCGGATCGGTCCCGTCAGCGGGGCGGCCGTCTCCTCCCAGCCAATCTGCGAACGCACCCTCAGCCAGGCGGCGAGGTCGTCACGCATCATGCGCCCCGATGGCCGACCGGACCCGGCCCACGGCCTCGGCGTCGGGGGAGACCCAGCTCCTGAACTCCGAGTCCACCAAGGCGTCCGCCAGCTCTTCCGCCTCGATCGCCGGCATGCCGGTCGTCTCCAGGTACCACGCGATCGCGTCCTCGCAGGCCGGCAGCCACAGCTCGCCCGCGTCCGTCCGCTCGACGACGAGCGTCACGAGGGGGGCGACGGCTCGTGCGCGGGCCTTCCGGATCTCGTCCGCGTCGGCGTCCGGTGCGGGGGCCAGTGAGGCGAAGGCCGCTGCGAGGTCTTCGAGCCAGGTCCGCCATTGCAGCAGGACGCTGGTGTATCTGCGCGCGAGTTGTTCGGGGTCGTCGGAATATGCGGGGAGTTCCCTGATGAGGGCGCCGGAGTGTCTGTGCTCGTCGACCGAGCCCAGCGCCCGATAGGCCCACCTCCCGAAACGCTCACCGAGACCGAGAGCGACAGAACACTCCGAACCGGCCGAGGAGGAGACGACCTCGCGGACGCCGGGGAGCGCGGTATCGGGGTCGAAGGGGTGACGGGCCGGATCGACGTCCTGCCATCCCTTGAACACGGGGAACTGAGCGAGGGGGATGGCTGTTCCTTACGAAGGCTCAGAGCGCCTTGAGGAGGGAGGTCCAGGTGGAGGGGGTGAGGTGGAGGAGGGGGCCGGTGGGGTTCTTCGAGTCGCGTACGGCGATGGTGCCGGGGATGTTGCGGGCGACCTCTACGCAATGCTGACCGTCGCTGCCACCGCTGTAGCTGGACTTGACGAACTCGAACGCGGCCACCTCGACTACATCTCCTTCAGGATCCCCTCGATCAGCTTGACCGAGTTCTGCTGCGCGAGGCTCACCCGTGCGATCCGGTCGAAGAGCCCGTTGTGCTGGTCGGCATCAGTATCGCTCTCCAGCCAGACCGACGATGAACTGGTGTCCACATGCACCACGTCCAGAGCACCGGGTTCAGCGAACGACACGATGGTGAAGGCGCCGGTCATGCCGGCGTGAGCACCCACGTGGAAGGGCAGCACCTGCAACTTCACGTTCGGCCGTCCCGCCATGTCCCGCAGGTGCTCCAACTGTGCCCGCATCACGGCGCTTCCGCCAACGAGTTGTCGCAGGACTCCTTCGTGCACGACCGCCCACACCTCCAGCGGCCGGTCGGACCGCAGCCGTGCCTGCCGGGCCAGCCTCGCCTCGACGAAGGGCTCGATGTCGCTGGGGTCCTTCCACGACCCCGCGCCGACCGCCACCGCGCGTGCGTAGTCCGGCGTCTGCAACAGCCCCGGGATGAACGTCAGTTCCCAGATACGCATGGTCGTGGCGATGTCCTCCAGCGCGACGTACTCGACCATGGCAGGCAGCTGGGGGTACTGATTCCACCACCCCTTGGCCTTACGCCGCTCCCGGTCCGCCTTCGCCAGCGCCAGCAACCTCCCGATCATGGCCTCGTCGTTCTCGCCGTACAGATGGCACAGCGCCCGAACGTCCGGGTCCCGCAAGGGGACTTGGCCCCGCTCGATCTTCGCGACCTTGGCCACCGACGCCGTGAGCGCCTCGGCGGCATGCGCCTGGCGCAGTTCGCGTGCCTCGCGCATCTTCAGCAGTTCGCCGCCGAGCCGACGTCCCAGGACGGTGGTGATGGTGCGCCCGCGGTCCGGATTGTTCCCCACCCTGCGTCTCCCTCTATCGAGGCATCAACTTTTCTGCCATGTTCGATTGCTGCGCATGCGAACTCGACGCTACCTTAAGTGCACAACCCGCCACACGGCGAAACGAGTTGGGGATGGCACCGCGCTGCCCACACCCCACCGCACGAGGAGCTCCCCATGACCGACTCCTGCCCCGTCCCGGCCCTCATCCACTTCGACACCGTCACCTACACCCCCACCCCCCGCACCGTCCCCCTCGCCCGCCGCCACATCACCACCCTCCTCACCACCTGGGGCCACCCCGCCCTCACCCTCAACGCCGCCCTGATCACCAGCGAGTTGTGCACGAACGCGATCCTCCACGGCCGACTCCCCGGCCGCCTCTACCGCGTAGAGACGTCCCTCACCGCCAAGTCCCTACGCATCGCGGTGACCGACCCCAAGGGCGAGACCCTCCCCGAGCACCGCACCCCCGCCCCCGACACGACCACCGGCCGAGGCCTCCTGATCGTCCAACGCCTCGCGGACCGCTGGTCGGTGGAGCGGCTCACCGTCGGCAAGACGGTGTGGGCAGAGCTGGACCTCCCGGGCCGCTGAGCACCACAAGAACGCCACGCGGTCAGCCGAGTTCCGCCGCCACCGCCGCACGCAGCGCAGCCACTTGCACCCCGCACCCCTCCAGCAGGACAACACACCCCTCGTCGTGGTCGAGGATCAGGCCGAGCAGGTGGGTGGAGTTGAAGTACTTCCTGGTGAGGCTCTGCGACAGATGGAGGATCGTCTCCATCTCGCGCGACCACGGAAGCTCACGCCCCAGACGACCACCCTCCCCAGCGACCAGAGCCGCACGGACGGTCTCATAATCCGCGCCGGCCGCGTCCAACAAGCTGCGCGCGGTACCCCGATGGCGCGCGATGCTGAGGAGGACATGCACGGCGGAAACCTCCCCATGTCCCGCCGACCGCGCCTCAGCAATCGACCTCGCAACATCGCGAACAGCGTCTTCCGACATCAACTCGGGCATACAGAACAGTATTTGACCGCCGCGCCGCCCCGTCCACCGCGCCGCACCACGAGAAAAACGCCCCCTACGACGTCGGCAGCACAAGGTCGTACAAGCACTCCCGAGTACGCCGCACCACCGCCGCCCCCTCCCCATGCAACTCGGTCGTCACGCGAAGCAACTCCGCGCCCAGATGCGGGCGTTCGAGGTTGTCGGACGGGATTGCTCGCCACAGGCTGAACGCCCGTCGGGACGCCGCCGCTACGTCGGGATGGTCCGCGCCCTGGATCGTCGCGCGGAGTTGTGCGCCGTGGAGGTACCAGGCCAGGCCGGTGGAGTGGTCGCCGGTGAGAGTGGCCAAGTAGCCGCGGACTTCCCGGACTTGAGCGGTGTAGAGGTGGAACCCCCCGTACTCGCGCGTCACGTCCTGGTCCAGCTTCTCCGCGAGGACCGCCGCGTCGGCGGGCTGCCCCGACTGCGCGACCTCGGCGACTTTGACCAGCCGCGCGCGGAGGGTCTCGGCGGAGAGCCCCGGCGGTGTGGACACGGACCAGAACTCGGGGGTCACCGTCCCCCAGGGGCGGTACTGCGGCTCGGACATGGCTCCCTCGTACGGCGAGTTCATCACTGGTTCGTACTGCTGCGCGAACCGTACCGCTCGCACTTTCACACGATCCCCGCCGGATCCGCCTGCGGGTCGGCGTAAAGTCGCACGTCGGAAACGTTCGGCGAGGGGGGACGATGGGCACGGCACCGGTCGCGGTACCGCACCTCCCTGTCGGCTCCCGCCTGCTCGTCCCGGTCCTCGCCGCGACGGGCGGCAGCGGCCGTACGACGGTGGCGCACCTGTTGGCGAAGAGGCTGGCCGGCGTCGCGGACACGGTGCTGCTGGACCTCGCGCCGAGGCTGGCGTCGTCGTGGCCACCCCACCTCGCGCCCCAACGGGCAACGGGGCTCGCGGTGTTGCCCCCGGACCAACCTCTGACGCGTACGGCGGTACGCCAAGCGTGCGCCGTGGAGGACACCGGCCCGCACATCCTCTCCGACACCCGCGCCTGGCACGCCCCACCCCTCCTCGACCTCCCCCAACTCCCCACGGCCTGGTACCAGTTGGCGGCGATCGGCGGCTGGCAGGCGGTCGTAGCGGACACGCCCCACCCCCTGTCCCACGACCTCCTCACGGCCCGCCACACGGGAACCCGAGCCCTGACCCGCGACTGGTACGAACTCCCGTACGCGATCCCGGTGTTGTGCGCCCCGGCAACAGCGGACGGCATCCACTCCCTGATCCAGGCAACAAAAACCCTGGACGCGGAGGCCCTCCCCCTGGCCCGGACGATCATCGCGCTGGTAGGCACGACGGACGGCCGCCTCCCGGCCCCTCTCCGCGCAACCCTCACGTCCGCAACCGACCGAGCCGCCGCGGTGATCCACATCCCCCACGACACCCGAATCCGCACCCAGGGCCAGGCCGCCGCACACCCCCGCCCACGCCTCCGGCACGCAAGCACGCGCCTGACGGACGCGGTGTTGAACGCGGCGCACAGGGTATGGGGCCGCCCTCTCCCCCTGGCCCCGCAACCGGCGCCGTTGCCCTGAACTCCCCAGCACCGCAAGCCACTCAGAGCTAAACCACTCGAAAGAGTGAACATCATTAGTTCCGATGGCATATGCGAATCCCTCCGCCTTACGTTCCGTAGCGGAGGTGGTTCACATGAATGAACCCTGCAAGCGGCGACAAGACGCCATCGACATCAGCGACTTCGTGTACGCGGCGACGGGCGCCCGGGTCCGACGGCTCACGATGCCGGACGGGACGCATTGGTTTCCGGCGGTGGATGTGTGCGCGGAACTGGGGCACACAAACTCTCGGAAGGCTCTCGCCGACCACGTCCCCGAAGACCACCGAGAGATTCTCGAGACCGTAACTGGAGGTTACGGTCTCAGCGTTCCCGCAGGTAGAGAGTGGCGCCGAGACCTGAATCTCATCTCTCTCCAAGGTCTCCTCCATCTCGTGAACGCCTGCACCAAACCCTCCTGCGCCCCCTTCAAACAGTGGGCGGCGGAAGTCATCGCGACAGTCCAACAGGAGGGTTCGTACTCCCTCCAGAAGGCAGAGGTACAGCCCACCGCCCCCGGCGCCCCCGTCGTCTACGCCATGCCCGCCCAGGTAGCCGACGCCATCGTCCGCCTCGAAGAACACAACCTTCGCATCGACGAGGAACTTGCGACCGCACAGCAAGAATCCCTGTCCCTGCAAAGGGAGATGCTCGCGATGCAGCGGGAGAACCTCACCGCCCAGCAGAGCATCGCGGAGGCCATGAACCGCATCGCGACCCGGTTCGACACCCTGGCTCTCGCGTCCCCCAACTCCCCGCACCCGACCACGGAATCCGTCCTCGCGGACTGGCGTCGGCGACTCTCCGTGACGGAGGACGTCTGGACGCTGGCGGTCGTCATCGCGCCGGTCCTCGTGGAGGAAGGTGAGCTGCGGCAGCCGCTGAAGTCGTTGGCGGCGCGCACGGGATTGACCGTGCACCGCGTCAACGAGTGCCTGCGGCTCCTGCGGACGCACGCCTGCATCCGCTCGCGCGGCGCGACGGAAGAGGGAGCACCGGTGTACGTGCTCAACTGACCGCAACACGAAGGGACGGCCGCAATCCGAACTTGCGGCCGTCCCTTCAGCGTTCAACTTATCCCAACCGCGCAGCGCCTCACGCCCAAGTGATCAGCTTCTTCGGCTGTTCCAGGATCGCCGCGATGTCGGCCAGGAACTTCGAGCCCAGCTCGCCGTCCACCAACCGGTGATCGAAGGAGAGCGCGAGAGTCGTCACCTGCCGGGGCTTGACCTTGCCCTTGTGGACCCACGGCTGGAGTTTGATCGCGCCGATCGCCAGGATCGCCGACTCCCCGGGGTTGAGGATCGGCGTGCCCGTGTCGATGCCGAAGACGCCGACGTTGGTGATCGTCACCGTGCCGCCCTGCATCGCCGCCGGGGAGGTCTTGCCGTCGCGGGCCGTCGTCACCAAATCGCCGAGCTCCGCAGCCAGTTCCGGCAGCGTCTTGGCCTGTGCGTCCTTGATGTTCGGGACGAGCAGGCCGCGCGGCGTCGCGGCGGCGATGCCGAGGTTGACGTAGTGCTTGAGGACGATCTCCTGCGCCGCCTCGTCCCAGGACGCGTTGATCTCCGGGTTGCGCTTGATCGCGACCAGGAGCGCCTTGGCGATCAGGAGCAGGGGGTTGACCCGCAGGCCCGCGAGGTCCTTGTCCCGCTTCAGCTCCCCGACCAGCTTCAGGGTCCGGGTGACGTCGACCGTCACGAACTCCGTGACGTGCGGCGCGGTGAAGGCGGAGCCGACCATCGCCGTTGCCGTCGCCTTGCGGACGCCCTTGACGGGGATGCGGGTCTCACGGCTGGTGTCGTACGCCGGTACGGCGACGGCCGGCACCACCGCCGGAGTCACCACAGGCACCGCCGCCTTGTGCACATCCTCCCGCGTGACGACCCCGTCGGGGCCGGTCGGCGTCACCGTCGCCAAGTCCACGCCGAGATCCTTCGCGAGCTTCCGCACCGGAGGCTTGGCCAACGGCCGCTCAGCAGACTCCGTACGCCCAGCAGGCTCCGTACGCCCAACGGACTCCGCACGCTCCTCGACAACCGGCGCCGCTGCCACGTACCCATGCCCGTTCAACTCCGCCTGCACAGCGGGCGCGGCAGCGGTAGGCACCTCCGCGACCCCCTTGCGAGGCCGCCGCTTGGTCGACGACGCCGCCACCCCGTACCCGACGAGCACAGGCTGACGCCCCTCGGGCTTCGGCTCCTCAGCAACAGACGCCTGGGCCGGCACATCAACCGCCGCACCAGCACCCACCGCACCCCCCACCTCCACCGCGATGATCGCCACCCCCACATCCACAGTCGCCCCCTCGGCGAACCGCAACTCCCGCACCACCCCGTCGTACGGAATCGGCAGCTCCACAGCCGCCTTCGCCGTCTCGACCTCGCACACCACCTGCCCGTCGGAGACCACGTCCCCCGGCTGGACGTACCACTTGAGGATCTCCGCCTCCGTGAGCCCCTCGCCCACGTCCGGCATCTTGAATTCGCGTACCGCGGATTCGGTCATCGTCGTCACGTCCCTCTCCTCAGTACGCCAGGGCACGGTCGACGGTGTCGAGCACCCGGTCAAGCCCCGGTAGGTACTCCTCTTCGAGGCGGGCCGGCGGATAGGGGGTGTGATAGCCACCGACCCGCAGCACAGGCGCCTCCAAGTGGTAGAAGCACCGCTCGGTGATCCGCGCCGCGATCTCCGCGCCGGAGCCGAAGAAGACGGGCGCCTCGTGGACGACGACGAGCCGCCGGGTCTTCTCGACGGACGTCTGGATCGCGTCGAAGTCGAGCGGCGAGACCGACCGCAGGTCGAGGACCTCCAGGGACTTGCCCTCCTCGGCGGCGGCGTCGGCGGCCTCCAGACAGACCTTCACCATCGGCCCGTACGCGACCAGCGTGAGATCGGACCCCTCGCGCACCCGGACCGCCTTGTGCAGCGGCCCCGGAATCGCCTCCGTGTCCACCTCGGACCGGTCCCAGTACCGCCGCTTCGGCTCGAAGAAGATCACCGGATCGTCGCTGTGGATGGCCTGCTGCATCATCCAGTACGCGTCCGCCGCGTTGGAGGGCGAGACGATCTTCAGCCCCGCGACGTGCGCGAAGAGCGCCTCGGGCGACTCGGAGTGGTGCTCGACCGCGCCGATACCGCCGCCGTAGGGGATCCGGACGACGACGGGGAGCTTGACCTTGCCCAGCGAGCGCGCGTGCATCTTCGCGAGCTGGGTGACGATCTGGTCGTACGCCGGGAAGACGAACCCGTCGAACTGGATCTCCACGACCGGGCGGTAGCCGCGCAGGGCCAGCCCGATGGCCGTACCGACGATGCCCGACTCGGCGAGTGGTGTGTCGATGACGCGGCTCTCGCCGAAGTCCTTCTGGAGGCCGTCGGTGACGCGGAAGACGCCGCCGAGCTTGCCGACGTCCTCGCCCATGACCAGGACCTTGGGGTCCTCTTCCAGCGCGCGGCGCAGCGACTCGTTGATCGCCTTGGCCACTGCCAATTTCTCGACTGCCATGTGTGTCAGACCCCCTCTGCCTCGGTGAACGACGCCTGGTAGGCGGCGAACTGAGCCCGCTCCTCGTCGACGAGCGAGTGCCCGTCCGCGTAGGCGTTCTCGAAGATCGCGAACCGGTCGGGGTCCGGCATCCCCCGGACCGCTTCGCGCACTCGTTTGCCCAACGCCTCGGACTCGGCTTCGAGTTCCTCGAAAAATCCCTCTTCAGGGTGGTTTACACCCTTGAACGACTCCAGATACGTCCGCAGCCGCAGAATCGGGTCCTTCGCCTCCCACGCCACCCGCTCGTCGTCCAGCCGGTACCGCGTCGGATCGTCGGACGTCGTATGCGCCCCCATCCGATACGTGTACGCCTCGACCAGCGTCGGCCCCTCCCCGCTGCGCGCCCGCTCCAGCGCCCACTTGGTCACCGCGAGACACGCGAGCACGTCGTTGCCGTCGACCCGGACCCCGGGGAACCCGTACCCCTGCGCCCGCTGGTACAGCGGAACCCGCGTCTGCTTCTCGGTCGGCTCCGAGATCGCCCACTGGTTGTTCTGGCAGAAGAACACGACGGGCGCGTTGTAGACGGCGGAGAAGGTGAACGATTCCGCGACGTCCCCCTGGCTGGACGCGCCGTCGCCGAAGTACGCGATGACCGCGCTGTCCGCGCCGTCCTTGGCGACCCCCATCGCGTACCCGGTCGCGTGCAGCGTCTGGGAGCCGATGACGATCGTGTAGAGCTGGAAGTTGTTGCTGTTGGGGTCCCAGCCGCCGTTGTTGACGCCCCGGAACATGCCGAGCAGGTTCTCGGGCGGGACGCCCCGGCACCAGGCGACGCCGTGCTCGCGGTAGGTCGGGAAGACGTAGTCGTCGTCGCGCAGGGCGCGTCCGGAGCCGATCTGAGCGGCTTCCTGGCCGAGCAGCGAGGCCCACAGGCCGAGTTCGCCCTGGCGCTGGAGGGAGGTCGCCTCGGCGTCGAACCGCCGGGTGAGGACCATGTCGCGGTACAGGCCGCGGAGTTGTTCGGGGGTGATGTCGGCGACGTACTTGTCGTACTCGGCGTTCTTGACCCGCTTGCCCTCGGGGGTCAGCAGCTGCACGAGTTCGGGTGCGGTGGTCTTCTTCGAGGCGGCCTTGCCTCCGCCGCCGCGTCGCGGTGTGCGCGGGGCAGTGCTCTCCACGGTCACGTGTAGCTCCTCCGTCGGTCCGGCTCCCGGGGTTGCCGGGGTCCAGTGCGGCCTACCTGTTTCCGGACACCCGTGCGCGGGGTGGGCGCCATTCGGCCGGAACAGGCGTGACATGAGCTCCGGCGAGCGCCCTGGGGCGCTCACGTTACCCAGTGCTCCACATTTCTGTGAAACCCCTTCTGACCTGCGTTTTTACTCGGATTTCCAAGTAAATTCGGCAAAGCCGTGAAGGGCCCTGGTCACAGCCTCGCAGGAGGCCGGAGCAACGGCACGTTATCCCGCGCTCCCCGGCCACGGGAAGGGTTGTGTGTGAAACTGATCTCGTGCACGAAAAGGCGGAAATCAGGGTTTTTCTCCTCGATGACCATGAAGTCGTACGGCGTGGCGTGCGCGAGCTGCTCGCGGTCGAGGACGGCATCGAGGTGATCGGCGAGGCGGGTACGGCGGCGGAGGCGCTCGCCCGTATCCCGGCCCTGCGGCCCGACGTAGCCGTCCTCGACGTGCGGCTTCCCGACGGCAGCGGCGTCGAGGTGTGCCGCGAGATCCGCTCCCAGGACCCGTCCCTCAAGTGTCTGATACTGACCTCTTTCGCGGACGACGAGGCCCTGTTCGAGGCGATCATGGCGGGCGCGTCCGGATACGTCCTGAAGGCGATCCGCGGCGACGAACTGCTGTCCGCGGTACGGGACATCGCCGCGGGAAAGTCCCTCCTCGACCCCGTCGCCACCGCGCGCGTGCTGGAGCGGCTGCGGGAGGGCGCCCCCAAGGGAGACGAACGCCTGGAGCGGCTCACCGACCAGGAGCGCCGCATCCTCCACCTCATCGGCGAGGGCCTCACGAACCGGCAGATCGGCGAGGAGCTGCACCTCGCGGAGAAGACGATCAAGAACTACGTGTCGAGCCTGCTGGCGAAGCTGGGGATGCAGCGGAGGTCGCAGGCGGCGGCGTACGTGGCGCGGATGCAGGTGGGCGGGCAGAACTGAAGCGAGCGGAACTGAAGGGGAGCCCGCCCGCATGCCCGGGCGGGCTCCCCTTCGGCTTCGGCGAAGCGGTTCAGCAGGAGCCGACCACCCGGGACTGCCAGGGCATACCGCACGGGTTCAGCGTCGGGCCCGCCGGCTTGGCGAACCCGTAGAGCGTGCCCCTCTCGCAGATCTGTATCTGCGAGAGGTCCAGGCAGGGGTCGTTGTTGAAGGTGAGCGCCTGGGCCGAGCCGGACCCGGCGAAGACGGCGACTCCGGCGACACCGGCCGCGAAGGCGAGACCGATCTTGCGCATGATTCCCCCAAGGGTGTGCGATGTGGTCGAGATCGATCAAGAGCATGCAAGATCGGAAGCGGGCGGGTCCAACGTTTCGAAGAAGATCGAAACGTCGCCCCGGAACCGGCGTACTCCGGCGCACTCCCTCTTACTCGGGACTTACGTCCCGTTCCCCAGGGGCATCAGGCCCTGTCCCCGCCAGTGGGACCGCGCCCACAGTGGACGTCATGCCGCTCACCGCCGACACCCGGCACGCCCTCGACCTCCTCGCCGACGCCGACCACGGCCAGGTCGCGGCCAGCGTCCGCGCGCTGCCGTTCCTCGCGACCGCCCGCCACGCCGTCGTCGCGGACCGGCTGCTCCTGCGGCTGTGCGCCCACCAGCGCGCGTGCGCGGGGCAGATCGTGGCGTACGGGACCGGCGCGGCCGATCACTGGTCGGTGCAGGTCGTCGGGCTGTGCGAGACGGCCGAGCCGACGGTGGAGGAGCGGGCGCTGTTCCCGGGGGAGGCGCCGGCGGACCCCGTCTATCTGTGGGTCACGCCGCAGTACGCGACGGTGCACACGGAGAAAGACTGAGGCGCGTACCGATCGGCACGCGCCCCCTCCTGCTCAGCTCCGGCGTTTCAGCCGCCGGTCAGCCCGCCCAGCCCCGTCGTACCGCCGTCGGACGTCCCCCCGTTGGACGTCCCGCCGTCGGACGTCCCCCCGTTGTTCGTACCGGACGACGTCCCCGTGCTCCCCTGGTTCGTCGTCCCCGTCGACGTGTCCCCGGTGGTGCCCGGGTCCGACGACGGCTCCGGCGAGTCGTCGCCCGAAGGCGTCGGCTCGCTGCTCTGTTCCTGCGTCTTCGAAGGCGTCGGCGACGGCTTGGGCGTGGACGGGTCGGGGTAGTTCCCGCTCCCGCCGGACGTCGTGCTGTTCTCGGTCGACGAGTCGCTCGAATCGTCGGACTCGGTCTCGCTCGGCGAGGGCGACGAGGAGTCCGAGCTGGTCGTGGACGAGACGGTCGGCGTCGGAGTGGGGTCCGTGCCGCCGCCCTTGCCGCCGGTGTTCTGGAGCGCGATCGCGACGCCCGCCGCGATGGCGATGATCGCCAGCACCGCGAGGATCCACAGCTTCCCGCGCCCGCTGCCGTGGTTGCCGTGGCCTTCGAAGCCGCCGTCGTCGCCGCCCCCGTACCCCTGGGGCAGGATCGGCTGCGGGATCTGCGAGGTCGCGCCGCCGTGACCGCCCTGCGGCATCATCGTCGTGCTGGAGTAGCCGCCGGTGACGGGGTGCGCGGCGATCGGCGCGGTGACCGGGCCGGTGTTCCAGGTGCCGGTGTGCGCGCCGTGGTCGTACAGCATCTGGAGGCCGTACTGGACGAGCCCGCGCATCTCCTCGGCCGTCTGGAACCGGTCGTCCGGCTCCTTCGCGAGCGCGCGCATCGCGAGCCCGTCGAGCTCCGGCGGGGAGGCGCCGCCGGACGCCTGCGAGGGGGGTACGGGGATGTCCTGGACGTGCTGGTAGACCACCGACAGCGGGGTCTCGCCGACGAACGGGGGCCGCAGCGCGAGGAGTTCGTACAGCATGCAGCCGGTGGCGTACAGGTCGGAGCGGTGGTCGACGGCCTTTCCGAGCGCCTGTTCGGGGGAGAGGTACTGCGGCGTCCCCATGACCATGCCGGTTTGAGTCATCGTCGTGGACGCGCCGTGCAGCGCGCGGGCGATGCCGAAGTCCATGACCTTGACGGCGCCGTTGTGCGTGATGATCACGTTGGCCGGCTTGATGTCGCGGTGCACGATGCCGTGCTGGTGCGAATACGCGAGCGCTTCGAGGACCCCGGAGACGATGATCAGCGCCTGTTCGGGACCGGGCGCCTCCGCGTTCAGCAGCAGATCGCGGATCGTGCGGCCCTCGACGATCTCCATGACGATGTACGGCACGGCCTGGCCGTTGGCCATGACATCTTCGCCGGAGTCGTACACGGCGACGATGGAGTGGTGGTTCAGACCGGCCACCGACTGGGCCTCGCGCGTGAAGCGGGCCTTGGACGTCGGGTCCTCGGCGAGGTCGGAGCGCAGCAGCTTGACGGCGACGGTCCGGCCGAGGCGTACGTCCTCAGCGGCGAACACCTCCGCCATGCCGCCCCGGCCGAGTCTGCGCGTGAGCCGGTAACGTCCGTCACCGACCAGGCCGCCGTTGCCCCACTGTTCCGGCGCGTCCGACATACCGCCGTCAGTCGCCTCGGGGTCGGACGGGCCCTGAGAGCGCTGCTGCTGTGCCATCAGTCCTCGCCGTCGTTTCTGCCCGCGGTGCGCGCGGTGTTGTCACGGTCTCCGTCGGCCACGCTACAGCCTCCCGCCGGGCCCCCGATCCGGGAAGGCCCCTGTGAGGAGCCCGCCCGGACGTGTGCTCGTGCACATTCCGTGTTCCGGTGATGCGGAGGCTGTGACGCTCGTGCGGTGCTTCTTTCGCGTACGGTCACGGAACGGGCACCGAGCTTGACGTGTGAGGGGCCTGAGGCAGACTTGGCCGAGATTGACGCATGGGATCAATGGTCTCGGTCACTACGAACGCGGTGGCGACGGCCTGATGGGGGACGCGCAGACAATGAGCCACGACGGCGCAGACGGCCGCTTCACGGGGCAGTCGCTCGCGGGCGGACGCTACCAGGTACGCGGGCTGCTCGGCGAGGGCGGCATGGCCTCCGTGCACCTCGCCTACGACTCCGTCCTCGACCGGCAGGTCGCGGTCAAGACGCTGCACTCCCAGCTCGGCCGGGAGGAGGCGTTCCGGGAGCGGTTCAGGCGCGAGGCGCAGGCCGTGGCCAAGCTCTCCCACACCAACATCGTCTCCGTCTTCGACACCGGTGAGGACGTCAGCGGCGGCGAGACGACGCCGTACATCGTCATGGAGTTCGTCGAGGGCCGGCCGCTCGGCTCCGTCCTCGACACGGACGTGACGCAGTACGGCGCGATGCCCGCCGACAAGGCGCTCCAGATCACCGCCGACGTCCTCGCGGCGCTCGACATCAGCCACGAGATGGGGCTCGTCCACCGCGACATCAAGCCCGGCAACGTGATGATGACCAAGCGCGGGGTCGTCAAGGTCATGGACTTCGGCATCGCGCGGGCCATGCAGTCCGGGGTGACGTCGATGACGCAGACCGGGATGGTCGTCGGGACGCCGCAGTACCTCTCGCCGGAGCAGGCGCTCGGGCGCGCGGTGGACGCGCGGTCCGACCTCTACTCCGTCGGCATCATGCTGTTCCAGCTCGTCACCGGGCGCCTCCCCTTCGACGCGGACTCGCCGCTGGCCATCGCCTACGCGCACGTCCAGGAGGAGCCGCCGCGCGCCTCCTCCATCAACCGCGCGCTGCCGCCGGCCGTCGACGCGCTGATCGCCCGCGCGCTGAAGAAGAACCCCAACGAACGGTTCCCGAGCGCCGTCGCCATGCGCGACGAGTGCCTGCGCGTCGCCGCGTCCTTCCAGGCGGCGCCGCCGAGCATCGTGCCGGGGCAGCCCACGAGCAGCGGGCAGGGGGTGGGTTCGGCGGTGTTCCCGCCGGTGGGTCCGAGCACGCCGGCTCCCGGTCCGTACGGGGCTCAGCCCGGTCCTTACGGTGCGACGCCGCCGCCGCCTTCGTACGGCTATCCGCAGCAGGGGTACGCCACGCCGGCGCCCGCGTACGGTGCCCAGACGTACCCGATGAACGGCGGGCCCTCGACGCCGGCGCCCGTGCCCACCGGCGGTCGCCGCAGCACTCGGCCCCTCGTCATCGGCTCCGTCGTCGCCGCCGTCGTCGCGGTCAGCGCGCTCCTCGTGGCCATCGCCCTCAACGCGGGCGGCGGGACGAAGGACGACGACAGCATCCTGGAGGTGACGGCGTCCCCGTCGGTCGCCGCCGGGCACCGGGGGCCGGACACGTCCAAGACCATCGAGGACACGGAGTGCTCCGAGCCCGAGGAGTCCTACAACGACCCGGCCAAGATCCGCGTCCCCAACTTCAAGTTCAAGAACATCGACTCGGTCAAGGCGTGCCTCCAGGCGGCCGGCTGGCGCCCGAAGATCGTCAACGTGGACGAGAACACGTTCGGTGAGGGCACGGTGATGAACCAGTTCCCGGCGGCGGACACGGACGTGGACCCGAAGAACATGCCGGAGATCCAGCTGAACGTGTCGACGGGGAACCCGCCGTCCTGAGTGGTGTAGCGGTACGACGACGCCCCGGACGGTTGACGTCCGGGGCGTTCTTTGTTGTGTGTACGGCTTAGAGGTAGGGCCCACCCGTACGGGCGCCCGGGTGTCCCTCTTCCCCGCCCTCGTGGCCCCCCACGCCCGGCGGAAGTGCCCGGCGCATCTGTTCCAACTGGGCCCGCGCGGCCATCTGCTGGGCGAACAGGGTCGTCTGGATCCCGTGGAAGAGCCCTTCGAGCCAGCCGACGAGCTGGGCCTGGGCGATCCTGAGTTCCGCGTCGCTGGGCGTGGAGTCCTCGTTGAACGGCAGGGACAGCCGCTCCAGCTCCTCGACGAGCTCAGGTGCGAGCCCGTCCTCCAGCTCCTTGACGGAACTCGCGTGGATCTCCTTGAGACGCACCCGGCTCGCCTCGTCGAGAGGAGCCGCCCGCACCTCCTCCAGCAACTGCTTGATCATGCTTCCGATGCGCATGACCTTCGCGGGCTGCTCGACCATCTCGGTCACGGGGAGTTCCCGGCCCTCGTCATCCATATCAACTCCGCCGAGCGCCATGCCGTCCTGGCCCACGACCAGGATCTTCTGGGCGTTCTCCGGCGACCTTTCGTTCCTCGGCATCTCCATACCGCCATTCTCTCGCACCCACCCACTCCACCACCCGCCCACCCCCTCCGACCAGGCCCCACCCCCACGCGGCCCGAAATGCCGCCCCCTCCCCACCATGCAACCCTGACCCCACGGCACCTGCCCGACCCCGCACAGCAAGGACCCCACCGTGACACCCACCGCCCGAAGGGAGCCCCCTCCCTCACCGAGGACAGCGGGACGGGCGGGGCTGAGACGCCTGACAGCGAGACGGCGAAAGCCGGAACGCCTGACCACAGAACAGGCAGCACTGGACCGGCTGACACCGAGACGGGCGGGCCAGGCAAAGGGGCGGGCGGAGTCGGAACGGCCAATCGCAGGGCAGGCGGAGTTGGGTCAGCCGACGGGGGTGTGGGCGGAGCTGGGACAGCCGACGGGGGTGTGGGCGGAGCCGGGTCAGACGGCCGCAGGGTCGGCAAAGCCGAAACAGCCGACCGCCCGGCAGGCGCAGCCGGGTCAGCCAGCTGCGATGTGGGCGGAGCCGGGTCAGACGGCCGCAGGATCGGCGAAGCCGAAACAACCGACCACGAGGCCGGGACAGCCGACAGCGGGGAGCGCGGCAAGCGGGCGAACCACACGCGCGGGCAACCCGACCGGAACGACGGCAGTCGGGGGTACGGCAGGGGGCCGGGCCACGTCGCGGGGAAACACCTCGGCACAGCCCACCGACGCCAGACCCACAACACGTACGCCGCGAAGACTGCACGCCGCAAGCCTCGCAGCGTGCGCGGAACCGGATCAGCCAGCAGCGGCGTGCGCGGAGCCGGGACAGCCAGCCGCAGGATCGGCGAAGCCGAAACAACCGACCACGAGGAGCGCGGCAAGCGGGCGAACCGCACGCGCGGGCAACCCGACCGGAACGACGGCAGTCGGGGGTACGGCAGGGGGCCGGGTCTCGTCGTCGGGGAACACCTCGGCGCAGTCCACCAGCACCAGAGCCACAACACGTACGCCGAGAGGGCTCCGCGCCGCAAGCCTCGCGGTGTGCGCGGTGCTCTTCCTGTACGGCGCCGGCACGGCGAGCGCCCTGCCCCCACCCGTCACCCCCACGGCCCACCCCACCCCCGACCGCGCCGGAAGCGGCCCGGGAGAAGGCCGCGAACGCCCGGGCCGACCACCCGCGCCGGACCCGGCCTCGGAGGAAACCACTCCCCCGAAACCCAGCCCGATCACCACCCCCATCCCCCTGGAACCCACCCGCCAGACCCTCCGCCGAGCAGACACCACCACCTCGACGCTGCGAATCCTCCCCCTGGGCACCGGCCTGGTCCTGATCGGCCTGGGCCTGGCCCTGACCATGGCGGGCCTACGCCTACGCCGCCGCTGACCCGCACCGATCCTCAAGGACGCGGGTCTGCGGTCGACCCACCGCCGCACAAGCCCAACCAGACACAGCCCCCACCGACCTCAGGGGCACAGCGCTGCGTTCGCCCCACCGCCACCGCCACGCAAGCCCAACCAGACACAGCCACCCCCCACCGACCTCAGGGGCGCGGGGCTGTGTCCGACCCACCGGCCAACAGCCCACAGCCACCCCAACCAACCTAAGGGGCGCGGGGCTGTATCAATGTGCGGCTACCGCCGCGCGGGCGCGACCAGCCACAGCGAACCCGCACCCACCCCCAACACCAGCCCCCCGCTACCTACCGCCCCACCACCAACAGCACCTTCCCCACATGCCCACTCCCCTCCACCACCCGATGCGCCTCAGCCGCCTCCGCCATCGGAATCTCCCGATCCACAACCGGCTGAACATGCCCCTCCGACACCAGCGGCCACACATGCTCCCGAACCGCCGCGACAATCGCCGCCTTCTCCTCCAACGGCCGAGCCCGAAGGGACGTCGCGCTGACCGCCGCCCGCTTGGCAAGCAACGTACCGATGTTCAGCTCCGCCTTGACCCCACCCTGCATCCCGATGATCGCGAGCCGCCCGTTGACGGCAAGAGCCTGGACGTTGCGGTCGAGATACTTCGCCCCCATGTTGTCGAGGATGACATCGGCCCCAACACCCCCCGTCGCGGCCCGCACCTCCGCCACAAAGTCCTGCTCGCGATAGTTGATCAGCACATCGGCACCGAGGTCGGCACACCGCCGCAGCTTCTCCGGCGTACCCGCGGTAACCGCAACCTTCGCCCCGACCGCCTTCCCGAGCTGGATAGCCATGGTCCCGATCCCACTGGACCCCCCATGGACGAGCAACGTCTCCCCGGGCCGCAGATGGGAAATCATGAACACGTTGGACCAGACAGTGCAGGCAACCTCAGGAAGCGCGGCGGCCCGGACGAGGTCGACCCCCTTGGGAACCGGCAGCAACTGCCCCGCGGGAACGGCGACCTTCTCGGCGTACCCCCCACCCGCAAGCAGCGCACACACCTCGTCCCCGACCTGCCACCCACTCACCCCGGACCCCACCTCGACGATCCGCCCGGAACATTCGAGCCCGGGATAGGGCGAGGCGCCGGGCGGCGGGTTGTAGAACCCCTGCCGCTGAAGCAGATCGGCCCGGTTGACGGCCCCGGCGACAACCTCGACGAGCACCTCCCCCGCCCCGGCCACCGCATCCTCGACGTCCGCCCAGACCAACGCCTCGGGCCCACCAGGTTCCGTAACAGTGATCGCACGCATGCCCCCGACGCTACTCCTCGCACCCGGCGAAACCCGGCCGCACCCCCGCTGCCCCCTCCACCCCCGAGGACCGCACGATCGTCACGACCCGATCCGTCAGCTCCAGCACCCCGACCGCCGGATCGTCGTACCCCAGCACCCGATGCCCCCGCACCACACTCACCACCAGATCCTCGGTCTCCCGGGGAGTCTTCCCGGTCTCCGCGCGAGTGACGGGCCGCTCGACGATGTCCAGCCCGCTCCCCTGCCGCAACAGCCCCTCCATCACGACCCCGGCGGCAGGTGAAAGAACGGACAGCCCGAGCAGACGACCCGCGGCCCCGGCGCTGGTGATGACCTCGTCGGCCCCGGACTGCCGCAGCAGCGGCGCGTTCTCCTCCTCCCGCACGGCGGCGACGATCATCGCCCCCCGATTGAGCTGGCGCGCGGTGAGGGCGACGAGGACGGCCGTATCGTCCCGCTGCGTCGCGATGATGATCCGCCCGGCCTTGTGCACCTCGGCCCGCCGCAGGACGTCGCTGCGGGTCGCGTCCCCCACGACCCCCTCGTACCCCTCGGCCGTGGCCGCCTCGATCACTTTCGCACTCGGATCGACCACCACGACCTGCTCCCGGCGCAGCCCCGACGCACAGGCGGTCCGAATCGCGGAACGCCCCTTCGTACCGAATCCGACGACGACAGTGTGGTCACGCAAGGAGGGCCTCCGAAGGCTCGGCGAAACGCGGACACGCATCGCGTGTGGCGGGTGTGACGTCCACACCGCCGCCAGGAACCATGGTGCCCACCGACCGGATCACCACCCCAGGGGGGCACGCGTATGAAGGACCACCCACGCCAGCCGAGGAAGCTGAGCAGGCTCTCCCTGTTCCGCACGCTGTGGTACCGCTCGCGCTCCGACAACCGCGACGACGCGGAGGCGAGCCGCGCGGTGACGATGCCGACCCGCAGCGGGGTCCCCCCGCTCCAGCAGGTGCTCAGGCGCCTGCTGCTGGCCCTGTTCGTGCTGGCGCTGACGACGTTCCTGGTCTACATCGACCGCGACGGCTACAACGACAACTCCGACGGCGCGGTGGACCTGCTGGACTCCGCGTACTACGCGACGGTCACGCTCTCGACGACGGGCTACGGCGACGTCACCCCGGTCAGCGACACGGCCCGCTTCGTCAACATCGTCGTCATCACCCCGCTGCGCGTCGTCTTCCTGATCATCCTGGTCGGCACGACCCTGGAGGTGCTGACCGAGCGCACGCGCCAACAGGTCCGCGTCCACCGCTGGCGCTCCCGCCTGCGCGACCACGTCGTGGTCGTCGGCTACGGCACGAAGGGCCGCCACGCGGCGGAGGCGCTGGTCGGACAGGGCATCGCGAAGGACAGGATCGTGATCGTGGACGCCCAGAAGAAGGCGGTCATGACGGCGGCGGAGGACGGCCTCGTCGCGGTGACCGGCGACGCGACGCGCTCGGAAACACTGCTGAAGGCGGAGGTCTCTACGGCGGCCCAGGTCATCGTCTGCCCCCAGCGCGACGACACGACGGCCCTGGTCACCCTCACGGCCCGCCAGCTGAACCGCCGCGCCACGATCGTGGTGGCGGCCCGCGAGGACGAGAACGTCCCCCTCCTGAAGCAGAGCGGCGCCGACACGGTGATCACCAGCTCCAGCTCGGCGGGCCGCCTCCTGGGTGTCGCCATGGTCAGCCCGGTCGTAGCGAACACCCTCGAAGACCTGATGACCCTGGGCAGCGGCCTGGACATCGTGGAACGCCCGATCACCCCCGAGGAGATCGGCGCGGCACCCCGGACCTGCGAGGACCTGATCGTCGCGGTGGTACGGGGCAAGAAACTCCTGGACTACGCGGACCCCGGCCTCACCACGCTGGAACGGGGGGACAGGGTGGTCACGGTCAGCAGAGCGACGGTGGTCGAACCGGCGTAGCGGACGGCGGAAATCTGTCTTCTGCCAGCAGCAGAGCGCCAGCCCCAACGGGCCCGGCGATCACTACAGTCCAGCTCATGACGACGCTGACAGTCTCATACGCCGCCGACGGCCTGACGATGAGCGGCTACCTCGCACTCCCGGCCGGTACCGGGCGTCGGCCCGCTGTGCTGGTCGGGCCCGAGGGGATGGGGCTCAGCGATGTCGAGCGGCGTCGGGCCGATGCGCTCGCCGAGTTGGGGTACGTGGCGCTGGCCTTCGACCTCCACGGCGGGCGTTATCTGGGCGACCCCGAGGAGATGCTCGCCCGGTGCCTGCCGCTGCTCGCCGATCCCGACCGGATGCGAGGCATCGGCCACGCGGCGCTCGACGTGCTCCGCGCCGAGCCCCGGACCGACCCCGACCGGATCGCCGCCATCGGCTACGGCACCGGGGGCGCGATCGCGCTGGAGCTCGGGCGGGACGGCGTCGATCTGCGCGCGATCGGGACGGTCAACGGACTGATCACGGGCCGACCGGGCGAGGCGGCGCGCATCCGCTGCCCGGTATGGGCCGGGGTCGGGTCGGAGGACCCGATCATGCCGCCCGCGCAACGGGACGCGTTCAGCGCCGAGATGCAGGCGGCGGGCGTCGACTGGCGGCTCGTGGTCTACGGCGGCGCCCTGCACGCCTTCCACCACCCACCGGTCGACCACGCCACGGTCCCTGGCGTCGGCCACCACCCACGGCACGCGGAGCGAGCTTGGCGCGACGTCGTGGACCTGCTCGCCGAGTGCCTGCCCCTCACTGAATGACATGTTTCACGTGAAACACTCGAACGCGTGTTTCACGTGAAACATCACTCCCACGGCAGGTCCAGCAACTCCACCTCGTCCCCCGCCCGCATCCCGCCGGGCGGTACGACCGCCAGCGCGTCCGCCACCGCGATCCCCCGCAGCATCGCCGGTCCGTTGTAGTGCAGCGGTACGGCCCGGTCCCCCCGTACGGCGACCGGGATCAACCGCGTGTCGTACGGGTGCCCCTGCACCGTCTCCTTCAACGGCAGCGCGTACGGCTCCGCGGCCCTGCGCGCGGCCAGCGCCCGTAGCAGGGGTTCCGCGAGGGTGAGCAGGCCGGAGACGGCGGCCAGGGGGTTGCCGGGGAGCCCTACGAGGTGCTGGCACTCCTTGACGCGGGCCAGCAGCATGGGGTGCCCCGGCCGGACCTTCACCCCGTCGACCAGCAACTCTGCGCCGACCCTGGCGAGGATGGGGTGGACGTGGTCCACGGGTCCCCCCGCCGTCCCGCCCGTCGTCACGATCAGGTCGGCGCCGGACGACGTGACGGCCTCGTACAACGCCTCCGCGTCGTCGCCCAGCCGCCGTACGGCCACGACCTCCGTGCCGAGCGCCCGCAGCCATGGCGGGAGCATCGGGCCCAGCGCGTCCCGGATCAGCCCCTCGTGGGGCCGCCCTTCCGTCAGCAACTCGTCGCCCAGCACCAGGAGTTCGGTGCGGGGGCGGGGGGTGACGGCGAGGGTGTCGTACCCGGCGGCGGCGGCGAGCCCGAGCGCAGCCGGGGTCACGACGGCGCCCTCAGGCAGCAGCAGATCCCCGGTACGGCACTCCTGCCCCCTGGGACGGATGTCCTGCCCATGCTGGACGTCCCTCGTCGGATGCAGGCGTCCCTTGTCGTCGATCCGTCCATGCTCACTGCGCAGCACGGCGGTCGTGTCCAACGGAATCCGCGCGCCGGTCGCGATCCCCACGGCTTCCCCATCCCCGAGCCGCTTCACCCCACCCTGCCCGGCCAGCACCCCTTCCTTCCGGACCACCCAGGGCCCCGGCCCCGCGACCGCCCACCCGTCCATCGCCGAGGTGTC
Organism: Streptomyces acidiscabies; assembly: GCF_020010905.1. Classification (GTDB taxonomy): domain Bacteria; phylum Actinomycetota; class Actinomycetes; order Streptomycetales; family Streptomycetaceae; genus Streptomyces; species Streptomyces acidiscabies. Next base: position 422,072 of record NZ_JAGJBY010000001.1, read on the forward strand.
GAAGGAGGGGAGGTCGGTGAGGGCGGAGAGGGGGGCGGCGAGGGGGAGACCGAGGGCACGGTCGAGGGGGACGGAGAGGGGGGTACGCCGAGCGGCGGCGCTCCGACCGGCGCGGGCGGCTAGGGCTCGGGCTTGGGGCCAGGGGGTGGCTTGGTGGTGGGGGGTTGGGGAGGTGGGGGTGGACTCGGGGCGGGCGTTTGAGGTGGCCGAGGTGGCACCGGGGCTGGTGGTCGGGGTGGCGGAGGTGGTCCCGGGGCGAGCGGTCGAGGGGACGGGGGTGGCACCGGAGCGGACGGTCGGAGTAGTGGTGGGGGTGGCACCGGGGCGGACGGAAGCGCCATTTCCCTCTGCCGGCGGGCTGCCGTTCCCTAGCTCTTCGAGGAAGGGGGAGTCCCAGAGGTCATCGTGGTTGTTCGTGGGTGGGGCGGATGGGTGCGGGTCGGGGGTGGCGGGGGTTCCGGTGCGCCCCGGGTTCCCGGTGCATCCGGGGTTCCCGGCTCTCCCGGTGTCTCCGGCACTGCGCGCACGCCCAGCCCCTCCAGAGCTTCCGGCATGCCCGGGATTTCCGGCGCCCCCGGCACCACACGCACACCCAGCCCCTCCAGAGCTTCCAGTGCCCTCAAGGCTTGCGGAGTTCTCCGCGTTCCCAGGGCTTCCGGTGTTCCGGACATCCCCGGGACTCGCAGCGCCCCCGGTGCTCCCCGTGCTCCCGGAGTTCCGTACGAGCGCCAGCGCCTCTTCGACGTCGAAGTCCTCGTCCTGGCCGAGACCGGTGCCTGGCCTTCGGCCGGTGACTGCGTCGTCCGTGCTGGCCCCCGGCACTCGGCCAGTGACCCCGTCGCCAGTGCCGGTCCCTGGCCCCAGGCCGGTAACCCCGTCACCAGTGCCAGTCCCCAGCCCCCGGCCGATGACCCCGCCGTCGGCGTCAGCGGTACCCGGCCCCCTGTCCATACCGAGACCTGTGCCGCGCCGGGTCATCCTGCGGCCGGGCCGGAGTCCGTGGGCCCGCCGTCCTTCGGCGGTGCCGAGTCCGTCGGCCTGCCCTCAGCACCCTCCGACTCCTCCGCCCACCGCAGAGCCAGCGCAGTGGCCTTGCGGGCGGCCTCCGCGACAGCCTCCGCGCTGCCGTCCGTACGGCCCGCCGCGTACCCGACGAGGAACGTCGTCAGGGGAGCGGCCGGCCGGGCCACGCCGTGCGCCGCGTCGCGGGCGAGGTCCAGCAGGACCGTCGTATCGACGTCGAGCTCGATACCCAGCTCGTCCTTGACTGCGGAGATCCATTCATCCAACACGTGCTCATGCTCCCTGATCCGGGCCCGGGCGGCGGCGATGTCGTCCCAGGTGTCGCAGTCGAACGACGCGACGGGGTCCGGGACACGGGCAAGTACGAGTCCTGCGGTGAGCTTGCGCAGAGGAAGCCCGACGAGGCTCCCGTGCTCGACACGCAGCGCGTCCAGCTCACGACGGAGGGAGGCAACACGGTACGCGGCGACGAGCGGCTGATCACGACCGTCGGCGTCGACGAGGAGAACACCGTCGACGGCGCCACCGACACGCTCCGGGCCAACTCCCCGGCCACGCACCTCGGCACGCCCTGGGCCAACGCCTCCGCCCTGCACCTCAGCGCGGCCCGGACCGGCGTCTCCGACAAGGCCCTCAGCAGCACCCCCGGCGGACATCTCGGCGCCGTCCACCACGCCACGGCCCTCGGCAGCACTCACGTCACGCGTCTCGACCGGCGTGAGACGTACGCCCCGCTCACCACGGCCCCCGGCAGCACCCGCGCTACGCGCCTCGGTCGGCGTGAGACGTACATCCCGCCCGCCCCGCCCGCTAACAGCACCCTCGCCACGCCCCCCGGCAACGCCCACATCACGCGTCTCATCTGGCGTACGGCATACGTCCCGCCCGCCCCGCTCCCCGGCAACCCCCGCGCCCTGCGACTCAACACGGCCCTCAGCCACATCCCCAACGCCGCCCCCGGCACCACCCAGCCCCGCCAACAACCCCCGCACCGTCCCCGGCGCCAAAAACGGCAGGTCGGCGGAGAGGACCACCACCCTGTCGGCGCTCGTGCGGAGCAACCCGGCGTCGAGGGCCGCGACCGGGCCCCCGCCCGGCGGGTCCTCGCGGGTCCAGGCCACCGCGCGGGACGTCGGGCGCGGGGCCGCCACAACCACCGTCACCCCCGCATCCGCACACGCCCCGAGGACCCGGTCCAACAAGGCCCGTCCCCCCACCCGCACACCCGGCTTGTCCGCGCCGCCGAGGCGCCTCGCGCCGCCGCCCGCGAGGACGATCGCGTCGTAGGGGGGCGCGTTCGAGGTCATGCCCCGAGTATGCGCGCCGCCCCGATCACGTGGAACGTCACAGCGTGCGCAACAGCACCGCCGGTTGTTCCACGCAGTCCGCCACGTACCGGAGGAACCCACCCGCCGTACCTCCGTCGCACACACGGTGGTCGAAGGTGAGGGACAGCTGCACGACCTGCCGCGCGGCGAGTTCACCCTCGTGGACCCACGGCTTGGGGACGATGCGCCCGACGCCGAGCATCGCCGCCTCGGGATGGTTGATGATCGGCGTGGAACCGTCGACCCCGAACACCCCGTAGTTGTTCAACGTGAAGGTCCCACCGCTGAGTTCGGCCGGTTTCAGCCCCCCGGTACGAGCCGCCTCGGTGAGCCGGGAGAACTCCGCCGACAGCCCCTCGGCGTTGCGTGCGTGCGCGTCCCGGACGACGGGTACGACGAGCCCCCGGGGCGTCTGCGCGGCGAACCCGAGGTGCACGGCGTCCAGCAGCACGACTTCCCGGGCCTCCACGTCCACGCGCGAGTTCAGCTCCGGGAACTTGGCCAGCGCGGCCGTACAGATCCGCGCGAGCAGCGCGAGAAGCGAAATCTTCGGCACACCCGCCCCGTTCATCGCGGCCCGCGCCCGCATCAACTCCGTCGCATCCGCGTCCACCCAACAGGTCGCGTCCGGAATCTCCCGCCGACTCCGGGTGAGCTTGTCGGCGACAGTCCCACGAAGCCCCTTGAGGGGAATCCGGGTCCCGCCGGAAACGGGAACGGGGCCCTCACCGACGTACACATCGGCATGCGAACCAGCCGCCGTACGCCCCTGCACGGCCGCGACCCGAAGCGCGTCCTCCACATCGGCCCGCAGGATCAGCCCCTCGGGCCCGGAGCCCGTCAACTCCCGCAGATCCAGGCCGCCTTGGCGCGCGAGCCGCCGTACGAGGGGCGAGATGACGGGTACGGGCCCGTCGCCCGCGTCCCCGTTCAGCCCGTGCCACGACCCCGTGCCCACGGCCGCCGCCCCGACCTCGGCGGACGCCCGGATCGCGGCGACACCGCGCCCGTCACCGGCCCGTGTGGCCCCCGAGGGAGCCGCCTCGGCCCTGCCGCCCGTGTCCCGTCCGCGCCCACCGGGAACCGCAGCGCCACCGACCGACGGCCGTACCCTGCGCCTGCGCGCCGGCGGCTCCGCCGTGCCGTAGCCCACCAGGACGTTGCCGGAGCCCTCGGCGCTGGCCGAACCCACCCCATCCGTCGGCCCCACCGCGACCGTCAACAGCGGCGCCCCCACAGGGAGTTCCGTACCCTCCTCGCCATACCGAGCCGTGACAACACCCGCGTACGGACAGGGCACCTCCACCATCGCCTTGGCCGTCTCGACCTCGACGACAGGCTGATCGACGGTGACGACATCACCGACCTGGACCATCCAGGTGACGATCAGGGCCTCGGTGAGACCCTCGCCGAGGTCGGGCAGTTTGAACTCCAAGACTTGCGCCATCAGCTCTCGGCCTCCCATTGGAGACGCGCGACCGCGTCGAGGATCCGGTCGACACCGGGCAGGTGGTGCCGTTCCAGCATCGGCGGCGGGTAGGGGATGTCGAAGCCGCCCACGCGCAGAACCGGCGCTTCCAGGTGATGGAAGCAGCGCTCCGTCACGCGCGCGGCGATCTCGCCCCCCGGCCCCCCGAAGGAGCCGGACTCGTGGACGACGACCGCCCGCCCGGTGCGCCGCACGGACGCGCAGACCGTGTCGTCGTCGAACGGCACCAGCGAGCGCAGATCGACCACCTCCAGGTCCCAGCCCTCCGCCTTCGCCGCCTCGGCCGCTTCGAGGCAGACGGGGAGCGAGGGCCCGTACGTGATCAGCGTGGCGCTCCCGCCCGAGCGCCGCACCGTCGCGCGTCCGATCGGTTCAACGTGCGACGGCTCCTCAGGGTTCCAGGTGTCCTTCGACCAGTACAGCCTTTTCGGCTCCAGGAAGACGACGGGGTCGTCGGAGGCGATGGCGGCGCGCAGCAGCCCGTACGCGTCGGCGACGGTCGCGGGGGTGACCACGTGCAGGCCGGGGGTGGCCGCGTAGTACGCCTCGGAGGAGTCGCTGTGGTGCTCGACGCCGCCGATGCCGCCGCCGTACGGGACGCGGATGGTGATCGGCAGGGGCATCCGCCCGCGCGTACGGTTGCGCATCTTCGCGACGTGGCTGGCGAGCTGCTCGAAGGACGGGTACGCGAACGCGTCGAACTGCATCTCGACGACCGGCCGCAGCCCGTACATGGCCATGCCGACGGCCGTCCCGAGGATGCCGGCCTCCGCGAGGGGCGTGTCGGTGCAACGGTCCTCGCCGAACTCCTTCGCGAGGCCGTCGGTGACGCGGAAGACGCCGCCGAGGGTGCCGACGTCCTCGCCCATGACGTGGACGGTGGGGTCGGCGGCCATCGCGTCGCGCAGGGCGCGGGTGAGGGCCTGCGCGAAGGTGGCCGGTTTGGCGGCGACGGTGGTCATGCCCCGGCCTCCATCTCCGCGTGCAACAGGGCCTGCTGTTCGCGCAGTTGGGGAGTGGGAGCGGCGTACACGTGCGCGAACAGGTCGTCGGGGTCGAGCGCGGCGTCCTGGTTCATGCGGGCGCGCAGGTCGGCGGCCATCGCCTCGGCGTCGTCGTGGACCTTCTGCGCGTGCGCGTCGTCGAGCAGCCCGCGCGCGGTGAGTTCGCGTTCCACCAGCGCGATCGGGTCGTGCTCGCGCCACGCCTGGACCTCGGCGTCGCCCCGGTAGCGCGTCGCGTCGTCCGCGTTCGTATGCGCCTCGACGCGGTACGTCACGGCCTCGATCAGCGTCGGCCCGCCGCCCGCGCGCGCGTGCCGTACGGCGTCGGTCAGCACCTCGTGCACGGCCAGGACGTCGTTCCCGTCGACCAGGCGGCCCGGCATGCCGTACCCGACGGCCTTGTGGGCCAGCGAGGGTGCGGCGGTCTGCTTGGCGAGCGGCACGGAGATCGCGAAGCCGTTGTTCTGGACGAGGAAGACGACCGGCGCCTGCCAGACGGCGGCGAAGTTCAGCGCCTCGTGGAAGTCGCCCTCGCTGGTGCCGCCGTCGCCGACCAGCGCGAGCGCGACGACGTCGTCGCCCTTGAGGCGGGCCGCGTGCGCGAGGCCGACGGCGTGCGGGAGCTGGGTGGCGAGCGGCGTGCAGAGCGGCGCCACGCGGTGCGCGTACGGGTCGTAGCCGGTGTGCCAGTCGCCGCGCAGGAGGGTCAGCGCCTCGACGGGGTCCACGCCGCGTGCGACGACGGCGAGGGTGTCGCGGTAGCTCGGGAACAGCCAGTCGCGGTCCTCGATGGCCAGCGCGGCGGCGATCTCGCAGGCCTCCTGCCCGGTGCTGGACGGGTACACGGCGAGCCGTCCCTGCTTGGTCAGCGCGGTCGCCTGCGCGTTGTAGCGCCGTCCTCGCACCAGCTGCGCGTGCAGCCTCAGCAGCAGCTCCGGGTCCACCGGCTTCTCCGTGCCGAGGACGCGGTACGGCTCCGCGTCCGGCAGCAGGGGCGCGGGGTCCATCCGGGGCTGCCAGGCGGGCGGCGGTGTGGGCCGGTACGCGCCTCGCTGCTCCATGACCGTCATGACGGCACCTCCTCGTGGGAGCGGCTACGGGAGACGCGTCGAGTGCGATACGTCTCCCTACCGATTGTTCGGTCGTCGGCACAGTTTGGCTACGGGTGCCCTCAGGCTGTGGACAAACGGTTCTCCACAACCTGTGATGGACGCAGTACGTCCATGGTAGGGAGGCGGGGGGACATGGCACCTGAACAAATGGCCGAAAACCCGGAAACCGGAATCCCCGCTCCGCCTGCGCGCCCGCTGGACGCGATCGACCACGACATCCTGCGGATGCTCCAGTCCGACGGCCGCGCCTCGATCCGCTCGGTGGCGGAACGGGTGCACGTCTCGCGCGCGAACGCGTACGCGCGGATCAACCGCTTGGTGGAGGACGGCGTAATCAGGGGCTTCGGCGCGCGCGTGGACCACGAACGCGCCGGCCAGGGCACCAGCGCGTACATCACGTTGAAGATCGTCCAGAACTCCTGGCGCACGGTCAGAGAACAACTCCGCCAACTCCCGGGCGCGTCCCACATCGCCCTGGTGGGCGGCGACTTCGACGTCCTGTTGCTGGTCCACACCCCGGACAACAGAGCCCTACGGGAACTGGTCCTGACCCGCCTCCAGAGCATCCCCGAGGTCCTCAGCAGCCGCACCCTGCTGGTCTTCGAGGAGGAGGACCTCGAACCGCAGACGTGAGGGTCGCTTACCGCTCATCGGCTGAAATCCGCGAGGCGAGTTCCGACGGCGGACCAGGTGACCCGTTTCGAACCGATCACAGCTCTGGACACGCCCTAAGTGAAAGCGCGCGGTTCGAAGTTGATCCCTCCGCGGTCTGCCATCCGTAGCACTCGCCTGCCGTATCGCGGCAGTTGGCGCAGGTGAAGGGTGAAATTCCAGGCGCTGAACTCCAGGAGGAAGCCGTCGCCCTCCAGGCGCCACTGCCTCTCATCGCGGGGGAGCGTCGGTCCTAACTGTTGCAGCCTCCTCATTCGCAGCGGCAGGTAGATGGCGCGCAGGTCGCCGGATATCGGGCCCACGCAGCCGAAGACCAGCGTGGCCGGTGAGACCCAGAACCTGGCGTCCCGCCCGGGCGACGGCGGCTCGACCCGGCGCACGATGTAATCGAGGTCGAGGTGCAGTCGCAGGCCCGACGGCGCGGTGTCGTCGAGGTCGTCCTGCTCAAGGAACTCCTCGGGGGTCAGGTCGTCGGGCGGGCCCTCGTCGTCGGTGATGGCGAGGGCGTGGATCTGACACGAGTCGAACGACATCGCGTCAAGGTCCTGCTCCGTCCAAGTGGCCTTGCTCAAGCCTGACTCGGGGTGGACCACCATCTCCATACCGCGAGTATCGACCAACACGAGCACACCGCAATAGGCCACCGCGGCCTAACCGCCGACGGCCCAGCGCACTCCCGCCGCCACGCCCGACAGCAGTGCCGGAAGGAGCCACCACCACGGCGTGATCCTCCGTACCGACGGCACCACCCACAGCGCCGCCGTGGCCGCGGCCGTCCCGAGGGTCACGACGCAGGACAGGACGATCCCGGCGTACGCGTCGTCGTCCCAGACGCCGGACGGACTGATGGTCAGGGCCGTCCGGCAGAAGTACGCGGCGATGAGCGTGAGCAGGGTGAAGGGGACGGCGAGTACCAGCCGGAGGCAGCCTCGGTCGTCGTCGACGGGGGGAGAGCCGGTCATCAGCACAGTGCATTCCTTGCCTGGTCGCCGGCGAGGGGGACAGCGCCCGTTCCCCATCATGCCGGTCCGGCTGAGAAGTCCGCGCCGAAACATCCCACACGAGCGAACGGCCGGCCCCTCCGCGCCCAGGCGGGAGAGTCCGGCCGAACTGATCACTCAGAGCCGCGAGAAGCGCTCCTCACGTGAGCGCCGCGTCCGCGAACCCGTCAGCTCTCGACCGGGTTCAGCAGCGAGTACTTGACCCACCCCGTCTTCCCCTTGTTCGCCCCGCTCGTCACCTTGCCGTAGCTCCACGCGTAGTCCTTCGTGCAGTACTCGGTGAAGTTGACCCCCGTCGCGAGGATGCCGAGGGACGTGTAGCTGGTGCCGGGGCCGCTGCGGAGGTTGACCGACGTGGAGGCTTCCTTCGTCTGCGTGACGATCAGGTTGCACGCGGAGGGGAGGGACGCCGCCGAGGCGGCGGGGGCGGTGAGGAAGGCACCGCCGAGGATCACAGCGGAAGCAGCGGCCGTTGCCGCGATTTGCCGAACGATACGCACTTTTCGTCTCCTTGGGTCTTCGACCGAGGGCTGAAGTTGCGCCGGCTCGGGGGACGCACAGCGCGTGGCGCGCGAACACTTCTTCGCACGCGCGAAAGCATGTCCTACCCAACCACACGAGTGATCTTTCAGCCAACTTCGTTGCGGGCGACGCCCCTTGACTTGGCTTGATCCTCAACTCACAGCAGATTCCGAGGTTTTCGCATCGCAAAGCGAATCTTGGTGCTAGCGTGATACGCAACAACATGAAAAAGGCCCCACCAGGGCCCGGAGTACTACGAACACTCCGCTGGTGAGGCCGTGACGACATGCTCTTGGAAGGACCTGTCGCCGTGCGCCACTGTATCGCGCGCGCCATTTTGGCGTCCCTGTGTACCCTGCTCTCCCTCGCTTTCCCGGCCCGAGGCCACCGCCGCAAGTGCCTGACAGCACAAGCGCAAGCACCGGCATCCGCACCGGCCCCCGAGCCGGTCATCCCCCCGAGCCCCTGGTCCCGCCCCTGGACCAGCATCAGCAAAGAAGAAGCCGCTGAAATCTTCCGCCTCCAGATCGAGAACGACCAACTGGCGCTGAGCGCCTGGGAGTTGCGGATCCAGTGGGAACGCAGGCGAGCCGCCGCCCTCGCGACGATGGGCATCGACCACCCGTACACGTACCCCGACGCGCCTTTCGACGCCGAGTCGTTCAGGACGCGCACGTGAACCGGGAGGCGCTGCTCGCGGACCGAGGAAGACTGCGGGCGCCGGACCCTCGTACCGATCCCGCGCGCCCGCAGGGACGACGCGTATGGCCCAACTGCCTTACATGGGCTGGGGTTTGATCATCGCGAAGATCCCGCCCTGGGGGTCGGCGACGACCGTCATCCGTCCGGCGATCATGTCGAACGGCGGCGCGAGGACGGTGCCGCCGCTGCGGACGAGCGCGGCGACGGTCGAGTCGACGTCGTCCACGGAGAAGTAGGTCAGCCAGTGCGCGGGCGTGCCGGGCGGGTCGTTGGCGAGCAGCGTGACGCCACCGACCGCCCGGCCGCCGACGCGGAACTCCCAGTACGAGTCGGCGCCTTCGAACGGCGCGACCTCGGCGCCGAACACCGCGCCGTAGAAGGCGGTCGCGGCGGGTACGTCGCTGGTGTGCAGCTCGTTCCAGGTGAGCGCGCTCGCCTCGTTGACGATCTGCGCACCGCCGAACTCCCCGGCCTGCCAGACGCCGAACACGGCACCCTGCGGGTCGGCGGCGATGAGCATCCGGCCGAGGTTGCCGACGTCCATGACGGGAACGAGGATCGTGCCACCCGCGGCGACGATCTTCTGCTGGGTGCTCTCGGCGTCGTCGCTCGCGAGGTAGCCGGTCCACACGACCGGCGCCTCGGGAGCCATCCGCGGCCCGATCCCGGCGACGGCCTTGCCGCGCAGCTCACAGACGGCGTACCCACCGAACTCGGCGGGCCCGGCCTCCCCCTGCCACCCGAACAGATCCCGGTAGAAATCCAGCGCGGCCTGCTGATCGGCGGCCATCAGGTCGACCCAGCAGGGGGTTCCGGTCGCGTACGGGGTGGTGACTTCCGACATGTTTCGCCCTTCATTGACCGTTTCTGTCCGAAACAGCCTCCTGACGGGGGCGAGATTCAGTCGTCCGACACGCCGCGCAACCCTTCGAACACCAGCCGCGTCACCGCGTCCGCCACTTCCCGCTCCCCCGCCCCCCTGCTGTCGGGCCGGTACCACTCCGCGATGGAGTTGATCATTCCGAAGGCGAGGCGGGTGGCGAGGCGTACGTCTATGTCGGCCCGGACGTCGCCCTCAAGGGACGCCGATGTGAGCAGTTCGGCGACCCTGTGGTCGAACTCGCGGCGGCGTTCCAGGGCCCAGCGTTCCGTGTCCGTGTTACCGCGAACACGGAGAAGAAGCGTCACATACGGAAGCTCGGTGATCAGAACGACGACCATACGGCGGACGACATGCTCAAGCCGGTCGATCGCACGTCCCGCGCGCGCGGGCTCCTCGTCGAGGATCGCGAAGAGGCCGTCCAGCGCGCGGCTGACGGCCCGCCGGAGCAGCTCCTCCTTCCCGGCGACGTGGTGGTAGATCGACGACTTGGAGATCCCGGCAGCCTTGGAGAGGTGCTCCATGGACGTCCCGTCGTACCCGCGCTCGTTGAAGACCCGGACGGCGACGGACAGCAGAGTCTCCGGCGTGTACGTGTCCCGCTTGGCGGTGGTCATGACGTGCTCCCCTGCCGCTTGTCGGAGGCGTACGCGTGCCGGTAGAGCGCGAGGGAGGGCGCGTACCGCCCGGAGGGATCGCGCAGGTGCAGATCGTCGAGGAGCGCGTACGCCCAGTTGCGGCCCAGGCGGCGGCTCCATTCGAAGGGCCCCAGCGGGTAGTTGACGCCGAGCCGCATCGCCGTGTCGATGTCCTCCTCGGTCGCGACGCCCTTGGCGACCGCGTCGTGCGCGAGGTCGACGATCCGCGCGACCGTACGGGCGACGATCATCCCGGGGACGTCACCGAGGACGCTGACGTCCTTGCCGAGCGCCTGGAAGAGCCCGATCGCCTCGGAGAGGGTCTGCGGGGAGGTGTCCTGGGACGCGGAGAGCGCGATCCGGGTGGCTTTGCGGTAGTCGAGCGCGAGGTCGAAGTAGACGACGTCCCGGAACTCGACGGAGGTCTGCCCGTCGGCGAGCGCGAGCTGACCGCCGCCGGGCAGGACGAGCCGGGTGCCGTGGTCCTCCTCGTCCTCACGGACCTGGATGCCCGCCTCGCGGATCAGCGGGAGGAGGTCGGCGGCGGGGCCCAGGTCGCCCTCCGCGACGACGTAGACGGGCGCCTGGGCGGGTTCAGCGGTGTGCGGCTCGGAACGCTCGGCGGCACCTCCGTCGACATACTCGTACCAGCCCTGACCGGCCTTGCGGCCGAGACGGCCCGCCTCGACGAGACGGCGCTGCGCGAGGGACGGCGCGAACCGGACGTCCTGGAAGAACGCCTTCCACACGGAGTGCGTCACCGACTCGTTGACGTCCTGGCCGATCAGGTCGGTGAGTTCGAAGGCGCCCATCCGGAAGCCGCCGCACTCGCGCAGGACGGCGTCGATGGTCGCCGGATCGGCGCCCTGCGCCTCGTACACGGCGAACGCCTCGCCGTAGAAGGGCCGCGCGATCCGGTTGACGATGAACCCGGGCGTGTCCGCGCAGGCGACCGGATTCTTCCCCCACGCGCGGGCCGTTTCGTACGCGCGCGTGGCCGACGACACGTCGGTGGCGAACCCGGAGACGACCTCGACGAGCGGCAGCAGCGGCGCGGGGTTGAAGAAGTGCAGGCCGACGAACCGGCCGGGGTTGCGCAGCGCGCCGCCGATCGCGGTGACCGACAGGGACGAGGTGTTGGTGGCGAGCAGACAGTCGTCCGCGACGACGTCCTCCAGCGCGCGGAACAGCTCCTGCTTGACGTCGAGCCGCTCCAGGACGGCCTCCACGACGAGCGCGCAGTCCGCGAGTCCGGCGAGGCTCTCCACGGCCGTCAGGCGCGCGCATGCGGCGTCCCGGTCGGCCGCGGTGAGGCGGTCCTTCTCGACGAGCCGGTCCAGGCGGACGCCGATCGCGTCGACGGCCTCCCGCGCGCGGCCCGGCACCGTGTCGTGCAGCCTGACGGGGTGCCCGGCCACCAGAGCGACCTGTGCGATGCCCTGGCCCATGGTTCCGGCGCCGACGACGGCCACGGGGCTGCTGAGGTCGATAGCTGTCATGTGCGCGATCCTCCCGCACGGGGTTTTCCACAGATGCAGCAGGACCCCTTGTCCCGACCGATCGTTCGGTTACTCTAGCGGTGACCGGCTGTTCCTGCCCAGACACACAGACGCATCCACCCCAGGAGTTGGTCCCGCATGGCCGCCGAACTCACCGCCGCCGACCTCATCGCACGGCACCGTCCCACCCTCGACCAGGCGCTGGAAGCGATCCGCACGCGCGCGTACTGGTCCCCCCACCCCGAGCACCCCAAGGCGTACGGCGAGAACGGCAGCCTGGACCTCGCGGCGGGCAAGACGGCGTACGACGCCCTGCTGAACACCCGCTTCGACCTGGACCAGCCCGGTACGGACGACTGGGTCGGCGCCGAAGTCTCCCCGTACGGCCCGGAGCTCGGCATCACGTACCCGCACGCGGACGCGGACGTGCTGCTGCCCGCGATGAAGGCGGGCCAGAAGGCGTGGCGGGACGCGGGCGCGGAGGTGCGCGCGCTGGTCTCGCTGGAGATCCTGAAGCGGATCTCGGACCGGTCGCACGAGTTCGCGCACGCGGTGATGCACACCTCCGGCCAGGCGTTCATGATGGCGTTCCAGGCGGGCGGCCCGCACGCGCAGGACCGGGGCCTGGAGGCGGTGGCGTACGCGTTCGCGGAGCAGGTCCGCACGCCGGGTACGGCGCAGTGGTCGAAGCCGCAGGGCAAGCGCGACCCGCTGGAGCTGCACAAGGCGTTCACGCCCGTCCCGCGCGGGATCGGCCTGGTCATCGGCTGCAACACGTTCCCGACGTGGAACGGCTTCCCGGGCCTGTTCGCGTCCCTGGCGACCGGCAACGCGGTCCTGGTGAAGCCGCACCCGCGCGCGGTCCTCCCGCTCGCGCTCACCGTGCGCATCGCGCGCGAGGTCCTCGCGGAGGCGGGCTTCGACCCGAACCTCGTCGCGCTCGCCGCCGAGCGGCCGGGCGAGGGCATCGCGAAGACCCTCGCGACGCGCCCCGAGATCCGGATCATCGACTACACGGGCTCGACGGCGTTCGGCGACTGGCTGGAGGCCAACGCCCGCCAGGCGCAGGTCTACACCGAGAAGGCCGGCGTCAACACGGTGATCGTCGACTCCACGGCGAACTACAAGGGCATGCTCGCCAACCTGGCGTTCTCCCTGTCGCTCTACAGCGGCCAGATGTGCACGACCCCGCAGAACCTGCTGATCCCGCGCGACGGCATCGGCACGGACGAGGGCCTCAAGTCGTACGACGACGTCGTAGCCGACCTCGCGCGCGCGGTGGACGGCCTGCTGGGCGACGACGCCCGCGCGAACGGCGTCCTGGGCGCGCTGGTCAACCCGGACGTCAAGGCCCGCCTGGAGGCCGCCTCCGCCCTCGGCGAGGTCGCCCTCGCCTCGCGCGCGGTCGCCAACCCCGAGTTCCCCGACGCGGTCGTCCGCACGCCCCTGGTCGTCAAGCTCGACGGCACCAAGCCGGACGCCGAGGCCGCCTACCTCAGCGAGTGCTTCGGCCCCGTCTCCTTCGCCGTCGCCGTCGACTCCTCCCTCGACGCGGTCGCGCTCCTGAAGCGCACGATCCGCGAGAAGGGCGCGATGACGGTCGGCGCGTACACGACCGACGCGGGCGTGGAGACGGCCATCGAGGAGGCGTGCCTGGAGGAGGCCGCGCAACTGTCGCTGAACCTCACGGGGGGCGTGTACGTCAACCAGACAGCCGCGTTCTCCGACTTCCACGGCTCGGGGGGCAACCCGGCGGCCAACGCGGCGCTCACGGACGGCGCGTTCGTGGCGAACCGGTTCCGGGTCGTCGAGGTCCGCAGGGAGGGCTAACCGGCGCTCCAGTGGTACAGCGTCATCGCCACGCTCGTGGCGAGGTTGTAGCTGGACACCTGGGGGCGCATCGGGAGCGACAGCAAGTGGTCCGTGCGGGCGCGCAGTTCGGCGGACAGGCCGCTGCGCTCCGAGCCGAACGCGAGGACGGCGTCGTCCGGGAGCTTCACGCCCCGGAGGTCGTCGCCCTCCGCGTCGAACGCGAACACCGGGCCCGGGGGCAGGTCGGCGACCTCCAGGTGCTCGACCGCCGTCGCGAAGTGCAGTCCGGCGCCGCCTCGGACGACCGTGGGGTGCCAGGGGTCCAGCGTGCCCGTCGTGACCACGCCGGTCGCGCCGAAACCGGCGGCCAGACGGATCACCGCGCCCGCGTTGCCGAGGTTGCGCGGGTTGTCGAGGACCACGACGGGGGTCGTACGGGGGAGGGCCGCCAGCGCCGCCAGGTTGGCCGCGCGAGGCCGCCGTACGGCCAGGGCCGCCACGCCCGTCGGGTGGGGGCGGGGGACCAGCGCGCGGTACTCCTCCGGGGTGACCTCCGTCAGCAGCTCGGCGAGCGGCTCGCGGACGTCCGGCGCGAGGTCGTCCGCGAGGGCCAGTGCCGCGGCCCGGTCGGTGGCCACCGCGAGGGGGACCTGCGCGGAGAAGCGCAGGGCGTGCTTGAGGGCGTGGAAGCCGTCGAGGAGTACGGCGGTACCGGCGAGGCGGTGCCAGGCGGCCAGGTCGGTCATGCGGTCGAGCCTACGTGCACTTTTTTGTCCGCATCGACGTCCCTTTCGACGTCCGTTCCCGACACGACCGTGCCTCCACGCACGCGTGCCGCCTTCGCCCCGACCCACAGCAGGAACGCCGTCGGCAGGAACACCGCGTCCGTCGCGATCATCGCCAGCGAGAAGAACGGCAGGCCCAGGACGACCGCGATCGCCGCGTGCTCCATCATCATCATCGCCAGCAGGACGTTCTTGACGCGCCGGTTGAACAGGGTGAACGGGAACGCGACCTGCGCGATGACCGTCCCGTACGTCGCGATCATCACCAGCGTGCCGCTCGCCGCGAGGATGTCCGCGAGCGCCGGCCACGGCGAGAACGAGTCGAGCTGGAGCGGGTAGTACACCGCCGTACCGTCCTGCCAGCGCGAGCCCTGGATCTTGTACCAGCCCGCCGTCGCGTAGATCAGGCACGCCTCCGCCATGACGACCATCAGCGCGCCGTTGTGCAGCACGTTCGCCGTGATGTCGCACAGGGCCCGCAGCTCGCCCGTACGGCGCGCGGCGAACCACCACACGCCCTGCGCGGCCCACGCGGCCCACAGGAGCGCCGGGACGAACCACTCGCCGTCCGTGAGCCACCCCGCGCCCGTCGCGACGGCCAGCGTGCCGCCCAGGACGACCCACAGGGCCGGGCCCACCCAGTCGCGGGGCACGTGCTCCCCGCGCGTGCGCGCCAGCGCCGTACGGCTCTGCCTGCGCGCGTCCAGCGACCACACGCGCGCGCAGCGGGTGAACACCAGGTAGATCGACATCAGGTGCAGGACGTTGTCGCCGCCGTCGCCCATGAAGACGCTGCGGTTCTGGAGCGACAGGACGCCGACCATGAAGACGACCGACATCGCGCGCGTGTGCCAGCCGACGAGCAGCAGCGCCGCAGAGACGAGGGCCAGGAAGTACACGACCTCGAACCACGCGCGCGCGTCCGACCACATCAGCACCGTGAACGCGCCGTTGACGTCGACCAGACGGCGCCCCAGCTGCCAGCTCCACGGGCCGTCCGGGCCGTACAGCTCCGTGCGGTTGGGGATCTCGCGCAGCAGGAACAGCAGCCAGGTGGCGCTGAAGCCGATGCGTATCACCGCGCTCTGGTACGGGCCCAGCGCGGACTCCGTCACCCGGGCGAGGCCCTTCGCGACGACCGTGTTCATTTCACTCCCCCGTTCGCCTCTGCGGCGGGCACCCGCCACCAGGGCAGCACCCTGAACGTCGGCTGCGTCGACACCTTCTCGTCACTCCACTTCGGGGGCGCGACGTTCGACGTACGCGACCTCACCTGTACGCGCGCGAGGGTGCCGCCTTCCGTGACCGTCCCTGCCCGCTCCAGCCTCATCACGACGATCCGCCGCAGGTACTCCTCCGACAGCGCGCCCCGCATCCCGACGGCGCGGTTGTCGTTGTCGTGCGTCCCGGTGAAGAAGTCCCAGGCCCTCCGCAGCTCGTTCTGCTGCGTGTGGCTGGGCAGCAGGTTCCCGTCGATCGCCCTGCCGTCCGCCGCTGACAGGTCGAACCACCCTGTCGTCCGGTACCCGCCGTCCCCCGACCGCACCTCGGCCCTCACCTGCACCGCGATGTCCTGCTGCAACGGGTTCGGCGCGAACAGCTTCCAGTTCTGCTCGAACTCCGGGTACACCCAGTCGTCGACCGCGCGCGCGTGCTGCTTGCTGACGGTGTTCGAGGGGGCGATGTGCAGGAAGACCATGCCGATGTGCACGAGGGCCACGGCGGCGACGAGGGCCACTACTCCGGCGACGGTTATTTGGGCGCGGAGGGAGAGGGCGGTCAGGCGGGTGGGGGACTCACTGTCGGGGGCGTCGGGGGGCGAGGTGTCGGCGTCCGGCGACTCCAGGTCGAGCGCGTCCCGGTCCGGTGTGGCGTCGTCCGTCTCTTCGGCCGAGCCGACGCTCTCGGTGCCGTCCGCCCCCTCACGGGGCGCGTGCGGCTTCGGGTCCTCCTGCGGCCCGCGCGAAGCGTCGTCACGCGTGTTCATTGCGCCCCGTTTCCGGTGGTTCAGGTCTGGGTGTCGGGTGGCCGTCGGGGGGACGGCTCCACGGCACGGTACTCAGGCGGTGGGGCGGGCGCAGCCTTCGGGGCCGGGTGAGGCTGGTTCGGGAGTTGTCCACAGGGGTTGTGGACTGCTGCGGTGGAACAGCACGGGAGTGCGTTCTGGCCACACAGGGGTGTGTCCGAGCCCTGGCGAGTGCTTCACGCGCGAGGGAACAAAGTTTCTTTCGTCGAACGTGTGACCTTTCCCGGTGGTGGTCGTTGAGGGTGATGGGGAAGGTCTTCGGTTCCGGAGGGGAGGGTGATCGGGATGAGCGGGCTGCGGGAGGTGGCGGCTCCGTTCGTGGTGCCCGGCCCCGCCGGTGTGGCGATACGTGCCCGTCTGAAGGGTCTGCCGCCTGAGGACGAGGAGGTGCTGCGGCTGGTGGGTGCGCATCTGGGCTCGCTCGCCTCCTGGGATCTCAAGGTGCGGTGTGCTGACGGGCTGGAGCATTCCGCTGAGACGTGGGCGGTCCGTAAGCGGGAGCTGACGCCGTTGTCGTCGTCGCGCTGGGCGGGGGCGGTCACGAAGGCCACGCATGATCAGTGGGCGTTGGCCCGGCGCGGACAGGCCGCTCACGTCCAGTCCCTCGAAGCCGGCATCCGCACGATCCGGCACCGGCTGTCACTCCCCCTCGGGGAGAAGGGCGGCAAACGGGCGCCGGGCGGCTACTGCTCGCAGGGGGAGTGGTTCCACAAGTCCCGCCGCCTGCACGTCCTGCAAGACCGGCTGACCGCTGTGCGTGCTGATCGTGAGGCCGGTGTCGTCCGTGTCGTGCGGGGCGGCAGGCGTCTGCTCGCCACCCGTCACCACCTCGACGCCGCCCGGCTCACCGAGGCCGGGTGGCGTGAGCGGTGGGAGGCCGGGCGCTGGTTCCTCCAGGCGGACGGGGAGTCCGGCAAGCGCCACGGCAACGAGACGATCCGTGTCGCCCCGGACGGCGAGGTGAGCATCAAGCTCCCCGCGCCACTTGCCGGGTACGCGAACGCCAAGCACGGCCGGTACGTCCTGGCCGCGCGGGTGTCCTTCCCGCACCGGGCAACCGAGTGGGCCGACCGCGTCGAGGTGAACCGGGCTGTTGCCTACCGCATCCACCGGGACACGGTGCGCGGGCGCTGGTACCTGACCGCCGCCTGGACCTTCCCCGTCACCCGGACGATCCCCCTGGCCGCAGCTCTCGCCGAGGGGGTGATCGGTGTCGACACCAATGCCGATCACCTCGCCGCCTGGCGCCTCGACACCCACGGCAACCCCATCGGCAGCCCGCGCCGCTTCTTCTACGACCTGTCCGGCACCGCCGACCACCGCGACGCGCAGGTCCGCCACGCCCTCACGCGGCTCCTGAACTGGGCCAGGTCATGCGGCGTCAAGGCGATCGCTGTCGAGGACCTCGACTTCACGGCGGAGAAGACCCGCGAGAAGCACGGTCGCAGGAAACGCTTCAAGCAGATCGTCTCCGGTATGCCGACCGGGAAGCTCCGTGCTCGGCTGACGTCGATGGCCGACGCGACCGGCATCGCGATCATCGCTGTCGACCCGGCGTACACCTCGATGTGGGGCGCGCAGTACTGGAAGAAGCCCCTCACCACGAAGAACCGTCAGACCACCCGTCACGATGCCGCGAGCATCGCGATCGGGCGACGCGCCCAAGGGCATCCGATCCGGCGTCGGACGGCCCCGCCCCGCGACGACCGGAGTGATCGTCGCGGGCATCGGACCGTCCAGGCCCGACCGGACACCCTCGGGCGTGAGGGACCCCGCCCCCGCGTTCCCGGACCACGCACACGATGCGAGCCACCGGACGCGGAGCGAACGCGGGCGACCAGGACACCCAACACCGTTCGGGATGTCCGCAGTGACCAGGCATGGGTCCAAGACCCACTCCTGCTCACTGACTAGGAACGGTTATCCACAGCGGTTGACATGGCTCGGCGGGGGTTTCATCCTGGAATTCGACGGACCGAACGATCGGTCGGGAGAGGGTGAGGGGGATCGGGATGGCGACAGTGGCAGCGGAGCGGCGAACGCCGGAGTCCGGGGACGACGGCGACCGTCAGCGCCTCTTCGACGCGGCCGTGGCGGCGGACGACCGTATCGAGCCGCGCGACTGGATGCCGGACGCGTACCGGGCGACGCTCGTGCGGCAGATCGCCCAGCACGCGCACTCGGAGATCATCGGCATGCAGCCGGAGGCGAACTGGATCACCCGGGCGCCCTCCCTGCGCCGCAAGGCGATCCTGATGGCGAAGGTGCAGGACGAGGCGGGCCACGGCCTGTACCTGTACAGCGCGGCGGAGACGCTGGGCACGAGCCGCGACGAACTGCTCGACAAGCTCCACACGGGCCGCCAGAAGTACTCCTCGATCTTCAACTACCCCACCCTGACCTGGGCGGACGTAGGGGCGATCGGCTGGCTGGTGGACGGCGCGGCGATCACGAACCAGGTCCCCCTGTGCCGCTGCTCGTACGGCCCGTACGCCCGCGCGATGGTCCGCGTCTGCAAGGAGGAGTCGTTCCACCAGCGCCAGGGATACGAACTGCTGCTGGCTCTGAGCAACGGCACGAGCGAACAGCACGCGATGGCGCAGGACGCGGTGGACCGCTGGTGGTGGCCGTCCCTGATGATGTTCGGCCCGCCGGACGACGAGTCCGCGCACTCCGCGCAGTCGATGGCGTGGAAGATCAAGCGCCACTCGAACGACGACCTGCGCCGGCGCTTCGTGGACATCTGCGTCCCCCAGGCCGAGTCCCTGGGCCTCACCCTCCCGGACCCGGACCTGAGGTGGAACGAGGAGCGGGGCCACCACGACTTCGGCCCGATCGACTGGACGGAGTTCAAGGAGGTCCTGAAGGGCAACGGCCCGTGCAACGAGCAGCGCATCACCCAGCGCAGGCAGGCCCACGAGGACGGCGCCTGGGTGAGGGAAGCGGCGGCGGCCCACGCCGCGAAGCACACCGGCGAGACAGGAGCCCGCGCATGACCACCGACTGGCCCCTCTGGGAGGTCTTCGTCCGCTCCCGCCGAGGCCTCGCGCACACGCACGCGGGCAGCCTCCACGCCCCGGACGCGGAACTGGCCCTGCGCAACGCCCGCGACCTGTACACCCGCCGTGGCGAGGGCGTCTCCATCTGGGTCGTCCCCTCCACCGAGATCACCGCCTCCTCCCCCGACGAGAAGGACCCGTTCTTCGACCCGTCCGCCGACAAGCCGTACCGCCACCCGACGTTCTACGAGATCCCGGAGGGGGTGAAGCACCTGTGACGCCGACGCGTACGGCACCGGCGCTCGCCCTCGGCGACGACGCGCTGATCCTCTCCCACCGCCTCGGCGAGTGGATGGGCCACGCCCCGGTCCTGGAGGAGGAACTCGCCCTGGCGAACATCGCCCTGGACCTCCTCGGCCAGGCCCGCGTCCTCCTCTCGCTGGTCGGCGACGAGGACGAACTGGCCTACCTGCGCGAGGAGCGCGCCTTTTGCAACGTCCAGCTCGTGGAGCAGCCGAACGGCGACTTCGCGCACACGATCGCCCGCCAGCTCTACTTCTCGACGTACCAGCACCTGCTGTACGGGGAACTCGCGCGCGGGGAGGGCGAGTTCAGCGGCCTCGCGGCGAAGGCCGTCAAGGAGACCGCGTACCACCGCGACCACGCCGAGCAGTGGACGCTGCGCCTGGGCGACGGCACGGACGAGAGCCACGCGCGGATGCGCACGGCGTGCGAGGCGCTGTGGCGGTTCACCGGCGAGCTGTTCGAGCCGGTGGAGGGCCTCGGCGTCGACCCCGGGCCGCTGGAGTCGGCGTGGCGGACCTCGGTGGAGGAGGTCCTCGGCCGCGCCGGGCTGCCCGTCCCGGAGGGTCCGCGCACCGGCGCGTGGCGGGCGGGCGCCGGTCGGCAGGGGCTGCACACGGAGTCGTTCGGCCGGATGCTCGCGGAGATGCAGCATCTGCACCGCAGTCACCCGGGGGCGTCATGGTGACGGCCCTGGAGGAGAGGCTCCTCGCGGTCGCGGGCTCCGTCCTCGACCCCGAGCTGCCGGTCCTGACCCTGAGCGAACTCGGCGTGGTCCGCGCGGTGCACGTCCAGGGGCCGGGCGCGGTCGAGGTGGACCTCACGCCGACGTACACGGGCTGTCCGGCGGTGGAGGCGATGTCCGCCGACATCGAACGGGCGCTGCGGGCGGAGGGCATGCGCGAGGTGACCGTCCGCCGGGTCCTCGCTCCGGCGTGGTCGACGGACGACATCACGGAGGAAGGCCGCCGGAAACTCAGGGAGTTCGGGATCGCGCCGCCTCGGGTGAGGGGTGGTGCGGGGCCGGTGCCGGTGAGTCTGGGGGTGACGCGCGGGGCGGGGGTTGCGGGTGCGGCTTCTGAAGAACGCCCGCCGCACGGGACCCCGGCCGGCTCGCCGGGCGCCCTGGTGGACGACGTCCCCATCCCCTGCCCCCACTGCGGCTCCGCCGACACCGAGTTGCTCAGCCGGTTCTCGTCCACCGCCTGCAAGGCGTTGCGGCGGTGCCGGTCCTGTCTCGAACCCTTCGACCACTTCAAGGAGTTGTGATGGCCCGCTTCCACGCGCTCCGGGTGACCGAGGTGGAGCCGCTGACGGACGACTCCGTGGCGCTGACGTTCGCGGTGCCGCCGGAGCTGCGGGAGGCGTACCGGCACGCCGCCGGCCAGCATCTGGCGCTGCGGCGGCGGGTCGACGGTGAGGAGATCCGGCGTACGTACTCGATCTGTTCACCGGCGCCGGGTGCGGAGGGGCCTCGGACGTTGCGGGTGGGGGTGCGGCTGGTGGAGGGGGGCGCGTTCTCGACGTACGCGCTCAAGGAGATCGCCGCCGGGGACGAGGTGGAGGTGATGACCCCGGCCGGACGGTTCACGCTGGAACCGGCGCCGGGGCTGTACGCGGCGGTCGTCGGGGGCAGCGGGATCACGCCCGTGCTGTCGATCGCCGCGACGCTCCTCGCGCGGGAGCGGACCGCCCGGTTCTGCCTGGTGCGCGGTGACCGTACGGCGGCGTCGACGATGTTCCTGGAGGAGGTGGCCGACCTCAAGGACCGCTATCCGGACCGGTTCCAGCTGGTGACGGCGCTGTCGCGGGAGGAGCAGCAGGCGGGGCTGCCGTCCGGGCGGCTGAACCGGGAGCGGCTGACCGCGCTGCTTCCGGCGCTGCTGCCGGTCGGCGACGTGGCGGGGTGGTTCCTGTGCGGGCCGTTCGGGCTGGTGACCGGTGCGGAGGAGGCGCTCCGTGAGCTGGGGGTCCCCCGCGAGCGGGTCCACCAGGAGATCTTCCACGTGGCCGACGCGCCCGCGCCGACACGGCCGTCCGCGCCCGCGCACAGCACGCTCACGGCCCGGCTGGACGGCCGGTCCGGGACCTGGCCCGTCCAGGACGGGGAGTCGCTGCTGGAGACGGTGCTGCGGGTGCGGCCCGATGCGCCGTACGCCTGCAAGGGGGGTGTCTGCGGGACCTGTCGGGCGTTCCTCGTGTCCGGGGAGGTGCGGATGGACCGCAACTTCGCGCTGGAGCCGGAGGAGACGGAGGCGGGGTATGTGCTGGCGTGTCAGTCGCGTCCGGTGACGGAGGGGGTGAAGGTGGACTTCGACAGGTGAAGGGGTGTGGGCGTTCCCTTCTTCTAGAACCTGTTCTATCTTGACGGACCGTCAGATTTGAGTGGACCCCGTCGGGAGGACCAGGCCGTGGACTTCACGTTCAGCGAGGAGCAGCAGGCGGCGGCCGAGGCGGCGCGCGGGGTGTTCGCGGGGGTGGCGCCCGACGGGGTGCCGTCACCGGCGAAGACCCAAGGGCGGCCGGTCGCCGAGGGGTTCGACCGTGAGCTGTGGGCGAAGCTCGCGGACGCGGATCTGCTGAGTCTGCTGCTCGACGAGGAGTACGGCGGGGCCGGGCTCGATGTCGTCGCGCTCTGTCTGGTGCTGCGGGAGGCCGGGAAGGTGCTCGCGCGGGTGCCGTTGCTGGAGAGCGTCGCGGCGTCGGCCGCGATCCAGGCGTACGGGGCCGTCGAGTTGAAAGAGGCGGTGCTCGGGGCGGCCGGGCGGGGGGAGACGGTGTTGACCGTCGCCGCGCACGGGCGGACGGGGCATGACGGGGCCGAACTCTCGGTTGCCGCGCGGCGGGAGGGGGCGGGGTGGGTGCTCGATGGGGTGCAGACGGTGGTGCCTTGGGCGTTCGACGCGGACCTCGTCGTCGTACCGGCGCATGTGGGGGACGGGCGGAGTGTGCTGGCCGTCGTGCCGGTCGGGGATGTCGTGCTCGGGGAGCAGGTGTCGACCGCCGGGGAGCGGGTGGGGGAGGTGCGGCTGGAGTCCGTGCGGGTTGCGGGGGAGTACGTCGTGGAGGGGGACGGGGCTTGGGAGTGGTTGTGGGGGGTGCTGGCTGTGGGGACCTGTGCGGTGGCCTCCGGCCTGGGGGAGCGGGTGTTGCTGATGACCGCGGAGTACACGGCCGGGCGGGAGCAGTTCGGGTATCCGATCGCTACGTTCCAGGCGGTTGCCGTGCAGGCTGCGGACCGGTACATCGACCTTCGCGCCATGGAGGCGACCCTCTGGCAGGCCGCCTGGCGCATTGCCTCCGGCACGCGGGGGGTTCTGCCGGTTGCCGGGGATGTGGCTGTGGCCAAGGTGTGGGCTGCGGAGGGGGTGCGGAGGGTTGTGCAGACGGCTCAGCATCTGCATGGGGGGTTTGGGGCCGATGCGGATTATTCGTTGCATCGGTATCACGCTTGGGCGAAGCAGGTTGAGCTGTCGCTGGGGGCGGCGGGGGGGTATGAGGAGGCGTTGGGGGAGTTGTTGGGGGCGTATTCGTTGGGGTGATGCCTAATGGGGGTGCCAGGGGGGGTTGTGTGGCGGGTGCGGCGCCGTTGTGGCTGGTCGCGCAGTTCCCCGCGCCCCTAAAAGATATGCGGCTCGCCGTGGGAAACATGCACCCCGGTGGGCGTTCCGGCGCCCCCTGTTGAACAGGGGCGTTGCTGTTTCCCGCCCGCCAAGGGGCGCCCCGCGCTGGGCCTTCGGCCAAGTACGTGCGCCCCTTGTTCCGGCCGTGCTCAGACCACGGTGCCCGGGTCTCCCGAGGGGCGCCCCGCGCTGGGGCTTCGACCAACTGCGTGCGCCCCACTTTCCCGGCCGTGCTCAGACCACCGTGCCGGGTCTCCCGAGCGGCGCCCCGCGCTGGGGCTTCAACCAAGCGCGTGCGCCCCACTGTTCCGACCCTGCTCAGACCACCGTGCCGGGTCTCCCGAGCGGCGCCCCGCGCTGGGGCTTCAACCAAGCGCGTGCGCCCCACTGTCCCGGCCCGGCTCAGACCACCGTGCCCGGGTCTCCCGACGGGCGTACCACCGGCTTGCCCTCGGATTCCCATGCCTGCATTCCGCCGATGACGTTGACCGCGTCGATGCCCTGCTGGACGAGGTACGCCGTGACCTGGGCCGAGCGTCCGCCCGAGCGGCAGATGACGTTGACTCGGGCGTCTTGCGGGGCCGCCTCGGTCAGCTCGCCGTAGCGGGCCACGAAGTCGCTCATGGGGATGTGCAGGGCACCGGCGGCATGGCCCGCCTGCCACTCGTCGTCCTCGCGGACGTCCAGCAGGAAGTCGCCGTCCTTGAGGTCCGCGACCTCGACCGTGGGCACACCAGCTCCGAAACTCATGCCCCGACGCTACCCGAACCACGCGCCCGGCCGGCCGGGGACCACCGGTCCCACACGTCGACGCCCACAAACGGTCACGGCGGGGTGGGGCAAGGTGCGGGGCAGGGGGATGCAGGGCAGGTAGTGCGGGCGGGATGCGGGACCGGGCGGCAGGCAGGGTGCGGGCGTCTGGCGTCGGGCGGAGCCTTACCCCACCGGCACCGCGCCTGCCCCACCCTCTTCGCCGTAGCTGCGGGCAGTCGTGCCGCACCACCCGCCGTCCCGCACCTGTCCCACCCCCCTGCCGCAGCTACGGGCAGCCGCCCCGCACCCGCTCCACCCCCTTGCTCTAGCTGCGGGCAGTCGTGCCTCCCCCAAGCTCTTCGAGCAGGGGGGACCCCCAGGGCGGCACGGGTGGGCGCAGCGACACCCCGCCAGCGCGGGCAAGCGCCGACGCCCCAAGCCCAGCCACCCACCAACCCGCACCCGAACCACCACTGCAGCCCCACCAGCCCCGTACACGCCCGCCCCCAACTACCCCAGCAACCCCGCCAGTTCCCGCTCCCTGTTCGCCACGTCCGTCAGCAACTGTTCGGCGATCTCCTCCAGCAAACGGTCAGGATCGTCCGGCGCCAGCTTCAGCATGGAGCCGATCGCGCTGTCCTCCAGCTCCTTCGCGAGCGCGGCCAGCATCTCCTTGCGCTGGGCGAGCCATTCGAGGCGGGCGTAGAGGACGTCACCGGGAGCGGGTTCGCGCTCCGGGGGGACCGGGCCCGCGGCCCACTCCTCGGACAGCTCACGGAGCAGCGCCTCGTCGCCACGGGCGTACGCGGCGTTCACTCGCGTGATGAACTCCTCGCGGCGGAGCCGTTCCGCGTCCTCCTGGGCGAGGTCGGGGTGCGCCTTGCGGGCGAGGTCGCGGTACAGCTTGCGCGCCTCGTCGCTGGGGCGGACGCGCTCCGGGGGGCGTACGGGCTGCTCCGTCAGCATCGCCACCGCCTCCGGGAACAGTCCGTCGCCGTCCATCCAGCCGTGGAACAGCTCCTCGACGCCGGGCATGGGCATCACCCGCGCCCGCGCCTCCGCCGCGATCCGTACGTCCTCCGGGTCACCGGTCCGCGCGGCCCTCGCCTCCGCGATCTGCGCGTCCAGTTCATCGAGCCGGGCGTACATCGGTCCCAGCTTCTGGTGATGCAGCCGGGAGAAGTTGTCGACCTCCACACGGAAGGTCTCCACCGCGATCTCGAACTCGATCAGCGCCTGCTCGGCGGCCCGCACGGCCTGCGCGAGCCGCTCCTCGGGCCGCGCCGGCTCAGCTTCAGCTTCGGGGGTCGTCACCCGCCCAGCGTAATCGCTCCGCCGAGGACGCCGGGTGCGTACGAATCCTGGCAGGGATACGGCCGCGAGGTGAGCCACCTCAGCCAGGCCCACGCCCCCGCCTCCACGCATCCCTCCCTCACACCCCCATCTCCGCCTCCACCCTCCCCTCCCGTACTCCTGTCACCAGCGCCCCATGGTCCGCCTCCGTTCGGTCCGCGTACCTCACCGCGAACTCCGCGATCGCCTCGTCCAGTTCCTCGCTCTTGCCGCAGTAGCCGGCGATCAGGCGGGGGTCGGTGCTGTGGGTGTGGGCCCGGGCCAGGAGCGCGCCGGTCATGCGGGCGTAGTCGTCCAGCTGGTCGGGCGCGAGGGCCGCGGGGTCGACGCTGCCCTTGCGGTTGCGGAACTGGCGGACCTGGAAGGGGCGGCCGGAGACCGTCGTCCAGCCGAGGAGGATGTCGCTGACCACCTGCATGCGCTTCTGGCCGAGGACGACCCGGCGCCCCTCGTGGTCGACGGGGTCGACGGGGAAACCGGCGGTCACCAGGTGGGGGACCAGCGCGGAGGGGCGGGCCTCCTTCACCTGGAGGATCAGGGGCTCGCCGCGGTGGTCGAGGAGAAGGACCACGTACGAGCGCGCACCCACGCTGCCCGTGCCGACGATGCGGAACGCGACGTCGTGGATCGAGTGGCGGGCCAGCAGGGGAAGACGGTCCTCGGAGAGGGTCGTGAGGTAGGACTCCAAGCCCAGGACGACCGCCGACGCCTCCTCGTCCGGGACGCGGCGCAGGACGGGCGGCGCGTCCACGAAGCGGCGTCCGCCGGTCTCGGAGGCCTCCGTCGACTTCGCCGCGAAGCGCCCGCTCGTGTTGGCGCGGGCCTTCTCCGAGACCCTCTCCAGCGTGCCCACCAGATCGCGGGCGTCGCTGTGGGAGACCAGTTCCTCGTCGGCGATGGCGTTCCACGCGTCGAGGACGGGCAGCTTGGCCAGCAGCCGCATCGTGCGCCGGTAGGCACCGACCGTGCCGTGCGCGGCCTCACGGCACGTGTCCTCGTCGGCACCGGCCTCGCGGCCCGCGAGCACGAGGGACGCGGCGAGGCGCTTGAGGTCCCACTCCCAGGGGCCGATCACCGTCTCGTCGAAGTCGTTGAGGTCGATGACCAGATGCCCACGGGCGTCGCCGTACAGACCGAAGTTCGCGGCGTGCGCGTCGCCACAGATCTGGGCCGGGATTCTCGTCGCGGGCGTGCGTGCCAGGTCGTACGCCATGAGTCCGGCGGAGCCGCGCAGGAACGCGAACGGCGAGGCCGCCATCCGCCCCACCCTTATCGGCGTCAGCTCGGCGATGCGGCCCCGGTTCGACTCCTCCACGACGGCGACGACCTCGGGCCGGGCCTCGTCCACCTCGAACCCGGCGTGCGCACTCCGCGGCACCGCCCGCCGCAGCCCCTTCCCCGCCTCCTTGGGCGACTCGCCCGAGTCCCCGTTCCACTCCGCGAACCCCGCCACCCGAGGAATCCGAACCCCGCTCACGACCGACCGCCTCCCCCGTGCACCACCGCACGATCATCAACTCGCCCCGACCGTACAGCCATCCCCCGAAACCCGGCACACCCTGTGGATAACTCCCGACTTGTGGACAACTCCGTCACCCACCCGCACCCCATCCCTCACGTGACTCCCGGAGCCCTCCCCGACTCCCCACCCCTCACTTGAACCCCGGCACCCTCCCCAACTCCCCCACCCCCACCACCCGAGCCACCCCGAGAAACACCACTCCCACCACCACAACCCCCGCAGCCAGCGCACCCCCCGCCCCCAACACCCCTCCACCCAGAGCCGTTTCACAAACCCGAGCCACCACCCACCCAGCCCCCGCACCGACCCCCGCCGCGAAAACCACCTTCGTGTACGACCGCCGCACCTCCCCAGAATCCAACCGCCCCCCGACCCGCTTCCTCAACGCCCGCACAGTTATCAGCAACCCGGCGAAATAGGACACCGTGTACCCCCCGGCCATCCCCACCACAGCCCACCGAGCCGGCAGCACCGCATGGCAGACGCTCGCCAGTGCGATGTTCACGACGACGACCCAGCACGTCATGAAGAACGGTGTGCGAGTGTCCTCGAAGGCATAAAAACCCCGGAGCAGCAAATACTGCGCGGAGAACGGGATCAGTCCCAGGCCGAATGCCTGAAGCATCTGCCCCAGCGGACGGACGGACTCCGCGTCGGCGGCACCGTGCGCGAAGACAACCGTCGCTATTTGAGGTCCGAGCGCCAGGAAAAGAAAAGCCGCAGGGACGATCACCACCCCACTCACCCGCAACGCCCGCGAGATATCCCCCCGAAGATCCCCGAGCCGCCCTTCGGCGACAGCCTTGCTCATCCGGGGCAGCAGAGCAGTCACCAGCGAGACCGTCACGATGGACTGGGGCAGCATCCAGATGGTCTGGGCGTAGGTGTAGGAGGAATACCCCACGCCACCACTAGGCAGAGCATTGTCAGCGGCATTGGCGTAATTCGTGACGACAGTCAGGGAAACCTGATTGGCGAGAACGAACAACAACGTCCACTTGGCAGCATGGACACTCCCCCCAAGCCCCGTCCCCTTCCAGTCGAACCGAGGCCGAAACCGGAACCCGGCGGCCCGCGCGAAGGGAATCAGCGCGAGGGCCTGGACGACGATCCCGGCAGTGGTGCCGATCCCCAGCAACCTCACCTGCGTATCCGTGATGTCCTGCACCCGCTCGGGAACAGTCATGAACCCGAGATAGCACCCGAACATCCCGATCAGCACGAAATTGTTGAGCACCGGAGTCCACATCATCGCGCCGAATTTCTCCCGCGCGTTGAGGACCTGCCCGTACATCCCGAACACCCCGTAGAAAAAGATCTGCGGCAACAGGAACCGGGCGAAAGTGACGGTCAGTTCGAAGGCCGCGTGATGGGAGGGAGTGTCCCGCATATAGAGGGACACGATCTCCGGCGCCGCCCACACCGCCACCGCCGTACCCACCGCGAGAACGGTCACGACGAGGGTGACGAGCCGCTGCTCGTAGGCCCGCCCGCCATCGGCGTCGGTGGCCCGCGCCCGTACGAGCTGAGGAACGAGGACCGCGTTCAGCGCACCCCCGATCAGCAGCGTGTACAGGCTGGTCGGCACGGTGTTGGCCGTGTTGTACGTGCTGGCCAGCAACCCCGTGCCGAGCGCCGCCGCCTGAAGCACCTGCCGGATCAGCCCCGTCGCCCGCGACACGACCGTACCCAGCGCCATCAGGACGGACGCGCGCCCGACCCCCGCCTGCTTCTTCTCCGCCGCGTACCGACGCCGCGCCACGCTGCCCGCCCCCTGAACCATGCGGGCCAACTTAGCTACCCGCGCGGGCCGTTCACCACATCAGGGCGTCGTCCATGTCCTGCTGCCAGTACGTCACCTGGAGGGAGTCGTCGATGTAGACGCCCCCGGCGGGCAGCTTCGGCTTGGCGCTGGTCCCGACGCTGCCGCCGTCCATGTCACGGCCGTAGAAGGACACCGCCAGCGACTTCACCGTACGGCTGCCCGAGGCGCTGCCGTCGGTCGCCGCGAGCGCGACCCCGGCGTACCCGGACTGCCCCGGTTCCAGCGTGACGACGGCCTGCGGCTGCGAGTCCTCGATGACCGGCGGCACGGACTGCGCGCCGGTGAAGGCGACGGCCGGGTAGTAGTACAGGAAGCAGGGCTTGCTGCCGGTGTTGGTGACGGTCAGCAGCATGTGGTTGACGGGCCGGTTGACGGGCGAGGCGACGGTCTTGGTGTTGGACCCCTCGCAGGTGACGGGCGAGGCGGACTTCCCGGCGGAGGGCTTGCCGGTGGAGCCGCCCGACGTACCCCCGGAGGTGCCGCCGGAAACGGAGGATTCCTTGCCGGACGAGCCGGCCGAAGAGCCACCGGACGAGCCGCCCGACGAACCCCCCGTCGAAGTGGACCCACCGGCCGTGGAACCCCCAGAACCCTGAGCCGGAGCAGAAGCGGGCGGCGCGTCCGAGGAGGACGCCGGCACCGGCACCCCGGTGACATCGACCCCCGTCCCGTCCTTGCAGGCGGTCATCGACAACGCGGCCATCACGACGCCCGCCGCAACGCTCACGAGACGGACACGACGGGTACGGGAGGTACGGAAACCGGACATGGCTGAGCTGCCCCTTAGTCGTTCGGGTCGGTGTGGTGCTTGGATGACCCGAGCTTGTGGGGCGATCCGTCCCAACCGCCACGCCCAGCGCCCAGTTGGGAACGCCGGAACGGAAAAACACACTCCCACCAGGGGAAACGCGGTCCGCCTGGAACGCGCGAACGGGACACGGAAAGAGGGAGCGACAGGTGTCAGCGACGGTGGGGGCCGACGACATCGAGGAATTCGCGGCACGCCTGCGCACCCTCAAGGACCGTTCAGGACTCAGCTACGGCACCCTCGCCAAGCGCCTCCACATGAGTACGTCGACACTCCACCGCTACTGCAACGGCACCGCCGTACCCCCCGAGTACGCCCCCGTCGAACGCCTCGCCCGAGCCTGCCGCGCGACCCCCGACGAACTGGTGGACCTCCACCGCCACTGGATCCTCGCGGACACGGCGCGCAGACGCCGTACGAAGGAGACGACGGACCCGTACGTCCCTGTCGAGCCGACCGCCGAGACGGCCCCCGAGACCACCCCGGCGCCCCCCACCGCACCCGCACCTGAGCCCACCACCCCGACCTGGGCCAAGCAGCCCGCCACCCCCACAACCCCCGCCGCCCCGAACGCCCCCACCGAAACCCCCGACACCCTCGAAGGCCCACCCCCCTCCCGCAAACTCCCCCGCAAAGCCACCCTCATAGCCGCAGCAGCACTGGTCACCGCCCTAACCGCCGCAGCCCTGGTCGCGAACCGCCCGAACAACGCCTCCCCGGACGAGAAAGCGGCCGGCCTCACCACCCCCACCATCGCCGCCCCCTCGGCAACCCCCTCCCCCACCCCCTCCCCGAGCACCTCGCCGACCCCCTCCGCGTCCCCCTCGACGACGGCCCCCTCGGCGTCGGCCCCGGAAGCCGCCCCCCAACCCACCGGCGCCCCCCTGACGGTCCGCGTCAGCCCGTACGTCTACGAGTCCCCCTGTAGCCAACAGTTCCTCGTGGACAGCGAACCCGCCCAGATGGGCCCGCCCGCACCGGAACCCGACGCCCCCCGCTGGGCCGCGGCGAACGGCGCGGTCTCCGCGAACCAGCAGATGATCGGCCTGACCCTCCAGGGCACGGGCCAGGAGACGGTCGTCCTGGAGTCCCTGAACGTCCGC
Organism: Streptomyces acidiscabies; assembly: GCF_020010905.1. Taxonomy (GTDB): domain Bacteria; phylum Actinomycetota; class Actinomycetes; order Streptomycetales; family Streptomycetaceae; genus Streptomyces; species Streptomyces acidiscabies. The sequence continues at coordinate 452,854 of NZ_JAGJBY010000001.1, forward strand.
ATCCTGACCAAGCACACCCCGCTCGCGTGGAACGTGTACGCCATGGGCTCGGGCTGCGGCGGCAACGTGGAGACGAAGTCGTTCGCGGTCGACCTGGACCAGGGCAGCCCGGCGGTGACGGTGAAGGGCGGCCAGCGCGACTTCCCGTACAAGGTCAGCGAATCGGACCCGGAGGTCTTCTACATCAACGCGACGACGTCCGCGCACGACGTCCGCTGGGACCTCACCCTGAACTGGTCGAGCGGCGCCCGCACCGGCACCGTCCACATCGACAACAAGGGCACCCCGTTCCGTACGAGCGCCGACGACGGCCGGGACATCTGGGACTACCCCCTGGGCGGCAACGAGTGGATCCGCACCCCGCGCAACGAGGGCCAGACCCCCTGAAGAAACCCCCAGGCCGATGATCCAGTCATCGGATAAGGTCCTCGGCATGTCCTACATGTTCGTCCGCCTCCGGACCGCAGCCTAAGAAGTCATCCCGCCGGCATCGGCTTCTCAGCCATGCCCGCGTACCGCGCTGCCCACCGGACATAGGACTGATCCGTATGACATCCGTCTCCACCAACCCCTCCCGCCCGAGTACGACGTTCGTGCTCGTGCACGGCTCCTGCTCCAGCTCGCTGATGTGGACCCCGGTCCAGCGCGAGCTGGCGCTGCTCGGCCACCGCAGCCTCGCCGTCGACCTGCCGGGACACGGCTTCGACGCGCAGTACTCCGCCGCCTACCAGGCCCCCCAGGACCTCGACGCCTGGGCGGCCGAGCCGTCGACCCTGGCCAAGGTCACCCTTCAGGACAACGTCGACATGGTCGTCGACGTCGTCCGGCGGGTGGCCGAGCACGGGCCGGTCGTCCTCGTGGGCGCCAGCCTCGGCGGCACCACCATCACGGGGGTCGGCAACACGATCCCCGACCTGGTGGACCGGCTCGTGTACATCTCCGCCTGGTCGTGCGTGCAGCGCTCGAACCCCATCGAGTACATGCAGGAACCCGAGTTCGCCGACAACCTGCTCGCCCCGCTGGCAGCACTGAACGTCGGCGACCCCGCCGAACTCGGCGTCGGCCGGGCCAACTACCGCACCGCCGACCCGACCCTGTTCACCGCGGCCAAGGCGGCGATCATGGCGGACGGCACCGACGACCAGTTCCGGGCCTTCCTCAACATCCTCCAGCCGGACGAGTCCCTGGCGGTGATGATGTCCGACGCACGGGTCCAGGCCGACACCTGGGGCACCATCCCCCGCACCTACATCCGCCTGGCCGACGACCGGACGCTCCCCGTAGCCATGCAGGACCGCCTGATCGCCGAAGCCGACGCCCTGACCCCCGACAACCCGTACGACGTACACACCCTCACCACCAGCCACGTCGGCTTCCTGCTCGAACCGGCGGAAGTGGCCGGCATCCTCGACCGACTGACCAGCTAGCGCGCCGAGGGGGGCAGCCGACCGGCTGCCCCCCTCTCTCTCTCACGCACAACGCCACCCGATGAGAGAGACCTCACACCGACAGGAAAATCACACAACACCGCACCAACACCATCACCACAACGCAGAAGGTCCCTCCCCGAAACCCGGGGAGGGACCTTCTGTCACTGTGCGCGAGGGGGGAGTTGAACCCCCACGCCCTTTCGGGCACTGGAACCTGAATCCAGCGCGTCTGCCTATTCCGCCACCCGCGCATTGGGTGTGTCTTCCGCGTTCCCGCCCTTGTGGGCTGGCCCCTTCCGACGTGGAAAACATTACCACGGGGGATCCGGCCCCTTCACCTCACTTGTCACACAGGGGTACCCACCGTCCCGCCCCGGTGAGTGACACGTATCAACCTCGTACCGGTGTTCCCCCGTCTCCCAGGAAGCCGGAGCAGGTGCACAGTCAGGTGCGGGACACTGGTCCGTGAGCGCCTCTACGATCCTCGGCAGCACGGCGCGAAAGGGGAACCGGCTCTTTCACCGCCGCGTGGATACGATCAGTAAGCAGTACGAGCAACAGCACGAGACGTTCGAACAGCACGGCCCACAGCGACAACGACAGAGCCGTCACGACGGAGGAGGTGCCCCATGGGAGTTCTGAAGAAGTTCGAACAACGCCTGGAAGGGCTGGTCAACGGCACCTTCGCCAAGGTCTTCAAGTCCGAGGTCCAGCCCGTGGAGATCGCCGGAGCGCTCCAGCGCGAGTGCGACAACAACGCCCAGATCTGGAACCGGGACCGGACCGTCGTCCCCAACGACTTCATCGTCGAGCTGAGCACGCCCGACCACGAGCGCCTCAGCCCCTACTCCGGACAGCTCGGTGACGAACTGGCCGGGATGGTGCGGGACTACGCGAAGCAGCAGCGCTACACCTTCATGGGGCCGATCAAGGTCAACCTGGAGAAGGCGGACGACCTGGACACGGGCCTGTACCGGGTCCGCAGCCGCACCCTCTCCGGCTCGACCGACCAGCAGGCCCCCGCCGGCAGACCGGCCGCCCCGGCGCCGTACGGCGCACCCCCGATGCCCGCCTCCCCGCCGCCCGGGCGTCCCGGATACGGCTACCCGCCCAGCGCGGGACCAGCGGGCCCGGCGAGCCAGGCGGGCCCGGCAGGACAGGGCGGCGGCGGCCTCGCCGGTGCGCCCGCCCCCGGCTCCCGCGCCCGGCACTGGATCGAGATCAACGGCGCCCGCCACCAGATCTCCGGCGCGACCCTGGTCCTCGGCCGCTCCACCGACGCCGACGTGCGCATCGACGACCCGGGCGTCTCGCGCCGGCACTGCGAGATCCGTACCGGTTCGCCCTCCACCGTCCAGGACCTCGGGTCCACGAACGGCATCGTGGTGGACGGACAGCACACCACCCGCGCTACGCTCCGCGACGGCTCGCGGATCGTCGTGGGCAGCACCACCGTTATCTATAGGCAAGCCGAAGGGTGAAGCGGGGGCAATGTCAGAGCTGACCCTGACGGTCATGCGGCTGGGTTTCCTGGCCGTACTGTGGCTGTTCGTGATCGTGGCCGTACAGGTCATCCGCAGCGACCTGTTCGGTACGCGCGTCACCCAGCGCGGCTCGCAGCGCTCCCGGCGCGGCGGTGACCAGAACGCGCAGCAGGGACGACGGCAGCAGCAGGCCGCCGCCGCGCCCCCGCAGCAGCGCCAGCAGCCCGCCTCCGGGGGCCGCCGGGGCCGTAACGCACCCACCAAGCTGGTCGTCTCCGAGGGCACCCTCACCGGCACGACCGTCGCGCTCCAGGGCCAGACCATCACCCTGGGCCGCGCGCACGACTCGACGATCGTGCTGGACGACGACTACGCCTCCAGCCGCCATGCCAGGATCTACCCGGACCGCGACGGCAACTGGATCGTCGAGGACCTCAACTCCACCAACGGCACGTACCTCGACCGAACGCGGCTGACGACCCCCACACCCATCCCGCTGGGTGCTCCCATCCGCATCGGCAAGACCGTCATCGAGCTGCGGAAGTAGTGCTGCATCATGAATGAGCGCGAGCGGAGCGAGCTCCCGACCGGAGGGTGGGCAGTGTGGCTCGACACGACCGGCCTTACGCCGAACCGACCGGTGAGGTGCGCATGAGTCTCTCCCTGCGCTTCGCCGCCGGATCGCACAAGGGCATGATCCGCGAGGGCAACGAGGACTCCGGATACGCCGGGCCCCGCCTGCTCGCCATCGCGGACGGCATGGGCGGCGCCGCCGCCGGCGAGGTCGCCTCCTCCGAGGCGATCTCCACGATCGTCGCGCTCGACGAGGACATCCCCGGCTCGGACGTCCTCACCTCCCTCGCCAACGCCGTGCAGCGCGCCAACGACCAGCTGCGCTCGCTGGTCGACGAGGACCCCCAGCTCGAAGGCATGGGGACGACCCTGACCGCCCTGCTGTGGACGGGCCAGCGCCTCGGCCTCGTCCACGTCGGCGACTCGCGCGCCTACCTGCTGCGCGACGGCGTCCTCACCCAGATCACGCAGGACCACACCTGGGTGCAGCGCCTCGTCGACGAGGGCCGGATCACCGAGGAGGAGGCGACGACCCACCCCCAGCGCTCCCTCCTGATGCGCGCCCTCGGCTCCGCCGAGCACGTCGAACCCGACCTCTCGATCCGCGAGGTCAGGGCGGGCGACCGGTATCTGATCTGCTCCGACGGCCTCTCCGGCGTCGTCTCCCACCAGACCCTCGAAGAGACCCTGGCCAGCTACCAGGGGCCCCACGAGACCATCCAGGAGCTGATCCAGCTCGCCCTGCGCGGCGGCGGCCCCGACAACATCACCGTGATCGTCGCGGACGTCCTCGACCTCGACACCGGTGACACCCTCGCGAGCCAGCTGTACGACACCCCCGTGGTCGTCGGCGCGGTCGCCGAGAACCAGCTCCAGCAGCCGCACGACAACGGCATCATGCAGACCCCGGCCGGCCGCGCCGCGAACCTCGGACGGCACCGCGCGAACCCCGGCGGCGGCGAGTTCGGGCCCCCCGGATCGGGGGACGTGACCGGTTTCATCTCCACCGACGGCTTCGGCGACTACTCCGAGGACGACTTCGTCAAACCCCGCAAGAGCCGTAAGTGGCTCAAGGTCTCCCTGTACAGCGCGCTCGCCCTCGCGGTCGTCGGCGCCGGTCTGTACGGCGGCTGGCGGTGGACGCAGACGCAGTACTACGTCGCCGCCAAGGGCGAGCACCTCGCGCTGTACCGGGGGATCAGCCAGGACCTCGCCTGGGTCTCGCTCTCGAAGGTCGAGAAGGACCACCCCGAGATCGAACTCAAGTACCTCCCGCAGTACCAGCAGAAGCAGGTCGAGGAGACGATCCCGGCGTCCAGCCTGAAGGGCGCCCAGAAGAAACTCGACGAGCTGTCCGTCCAGGCGTCCGCGTGCAAGAAGCAGGCGCAGGACGGGAGTTCGGGAACCGGATCCTCGTCGTCCGCGTCCAAGCCGACGCCGAGCCCGTCGGCCACGACGGGTACGCAGAGCCCGGCACCGAACGCGTCCCCGTCCCCGGCGGCCAGCCCGTCGCCCACCCCGAGCCCCGGGCCGACTCTCTCTCAGGAGGAGGAGCAGGTCGTCTCGCTGTGCGGCAAGCAGTAGCGAGCCGTGAGGCAAGCAAGAGGCAAGCCGTGAGAGGCCCCGTCACACGATGAGCAGTACTACCAACACACCGACGCACCACACGTCCACGATCGGTGCCATCGGCGCGCCGAGCAGACGCAACACCGAGCTGGGACTGCTGGTGTTCGCCGTCCTCATCCCGGTGTTCGCCTACGCCAACGTGGGCCTCGCCATCAACGAGCAGGTCCCCGCGGGGCTGCTCAGCTATGGCCTGGGACTCGGTCTGCTGGCCGGCGTCGCACACCTCGTCGTACGGAAGTTCGCGCCGTACGCCGACCCGCTGCTGCTGCCGCTGGCGACGCTGCTCAACGGGCTCGGGCTGGTCGCGATCTGGCGCCTGGACCAGTCGAAGTTCCTCCAGAACGCCGACCAGGCGGGCAACGCGGCGCCCCGGCAGCTCATGTACACGGCGATGGGCATCGCGCTCTTCATCGTCGTCCTGATCTTCCTGAAGGACCACCGCGTCCTCCAGCGCTACACGTACATCTCGATGGCCGGCGCGATCTTCCTGCTGCTGCTGCCGCTGGTCCCCGGCCTTGGGCGGAACATCTACGGCGCGAAGATCTGGATCTCGGTCGCCGGGTTCTCCATCCAGCCCGGTGAGTTCGCGAAGATCGTGCTCGCGATCTTCTTCGCCGGGTACCTGATGGTGAAGCGGGACGCCCTCGCGCTCGCCAGCCGCCGGTTCCTCGGTCTCTACCTGCCGCGCGGGCGCGACCTCGGGCCGATCCTCGTGGTCTGGTTCCTGTCGATCCTCATCCTGGTCTTCGAGACCGACCTCGGAACCTCGCTGCTGTTCTTCGGCATGTTCGTGATCATGCTGTACGTCGCGACCGAGCGGACCAGCTGGATCGTCTTCGGTCTGCTGATGTCCTCGGTCGGCGCGGTCGGCGTCGCGAGCTTCGAGTCGCACGTCCAGCAGCGCGTCGAGGCGTGGCAGAACCCGATGGGCGAGTACAAGCTCTCCCAGCAGGGCGTCATCGGCCACTCCGAGCAGGCCATGCAGGCGCTGTGGGCCTTCGGCTCCGGCGGCACGCTCGGCACCGGCTGGGGCCAGGGCCACTCCGAACTGATCAAGTTCGCCGCGAACTCCGACTTCATCCTCGCCACCTTCGGCGAGGAACTGGGCCTGGCCGGACTGATGGCCCTGCTCCTGCTGTACGGGCTGATCGTGGAGCGCGGCATCCGTACGGCGCTCGCCGCGCGCGACCCGTTCGGCAAGCTCCTCGCCATCGGCCTGTCCGGCGCGTTCGCCCTCCAGGTGTTCGTCGTCGCCGGCGGTGTGATGGGCCTCATTCCGCTGACGGGTATGACGATGCCGTTCCTGGCGTTCGGCGGTTCCTCCGTCATCGCCAACTGGGCGCTCATCGGCATCCTCATCCGCATCAGCGACACGGCCCGCCGCCCGGCCCCGGCCCCCGCTCCCAGCCCCGACGCCGAGATGACCCAGGTGGTCCGACCCTCATGAACAAGCCCCTGCGCCGCGTCGCGATCTTCTGCGGTCTGCTGATCCTCGCCCTGCTGGTACGGGGGAACTGGCTCCAGTACGTCCAGGCGAACGAGCTGGCCACCGACGACAAGAACCGGCGGGTGCCGATCACCCGGTACTCCATCCCGCGCGGCGACATCATCGTGAACGGCAAGGCGATCACCGGCTCGGTGGAGACCACCGGGGACTACAAGTACAAGCGGACCTGGAAGGACGGCGCCATGTGGGCGCCGGTCACCGGGTTCTCGTCGCAGGCGTTCGGCTCCAACTTCCTGGAGAACCTGGAGGACGGCATCCTCTCGGGCACCGACGACCGCCTCTTCTTCCGCAACACCCTCGACATGCTCACCGGCAAGCAGCGCGCGGGCGGCAGCGTCGTCACCACCCTCAACGCCGCCGCGCAGAAGGCGGCGTACGAGGGTCTCGCCGGCAAGAAGGGCGCCGCCGCCGCGATCGACCCGACCACCGGCAAGATCCTCGCGCTGGTCTCGACCCCCTCGTACGACCCCTCGAAGTTCGCCGGGCAGTCCACGGCCGACGGCAAGGCGTGGACCGCCGTACAGAAGAAGAACGACCCCGACGACCCGATGCTGAACCGGGCGCTGCGCGAGACGTACCCGCCGGGGTCGACGTTCAAGGTCGTGACGGCCGCCGCCGCGCTGGAGAACGGGATCGTCTCCGGGATCGACGACAAGACCGACACCCCGGACCCGTACCGGCTGCCGCAGTCCTCGACCGACCTCGGCAACGAGCACAGCGGCTGCGAGAACGCCAACTTCCGGTTCGCGCTGGAGGTCTCCTGCAACACCGTCTTCGCGAAGATGTCCGACAACGTCGGCAACAAGAAGATGATCGCGCAGGCCGAGAAGTTCGGCTTCAACGAGGGCAAGCTGGACGTCCCGGTCCGCGCCGCCGAGTCCGTCTACCCCGAGGACAACCGCCCGCAGAACGCCCTCGACGGCATCGGGCAGGGCTCCAACCGGGCCACCCCGCTCCAGATGGCGATGGTCGCCGCGGCCGTCGCCAACGACGGCAAGCTGATGAAGCCGTACATGGTGGACTCGCTCAAGTCGCCCAACCTGGACACCCTGGAGACCACCGAACCCAAGGAGCTCTCCCAGGCGGTCTCCTCCGCCACCGCGCAGAAGCTCCAGGACATGATGGAGACGGTCGTCGAGACCGGTACCGGGAAGAACGCCCAGATCGACGGCGTCAAGGTCGGCGGCAAGACCGGTACCGCGCAGCACGGTCTGAACAACAGCGAGAAGCCGTACGCCTGGTTCATCTCCTACGCCAAGCTGGCCGACGGCTCCTCGCCGGTGGCCGTGGCCGTCGTCGTCGAGGACGGTTCCGCCGTCCGCGAGGACATCACCGGCGGCGGTCTCGCCGCACCGGTGGCGAAGGCCGTGATGCAGGCAGTCATCGGCAACAAGAAGTGACCCCGCTCACGTAATCCGCGCATCGGTGCACGTTGCGATACCGGTCCTGTATCGAGTAACACGCTTGGCCAGGTGAGACAGAGCGAGCCGGGTAGCGTATCCCCGGACGGCAGCCGCCGACCGGACCTGTATCCCGGTCGGGACCGACGGAGAGGGCTGGTAAAGAGCTATGGAAGAGCCGCGTCGCCTAGGCGGCCGGTACGAGCTGGGCCAGGTGCTCGGCCGTGGTGGCATGGCGGAGGTCTACCTCGCGCATGACACCCGCCTTGGCCGCACCGTGGCGGTGAAGACGCTGCGCGTGGACCTCGCGCGCGACCCTTCCTTCCAGGCCAGGTTCCGCCGGGAGGCCCAGTCGGCCGCCTCGCTCAACCATCCCGCGATCGTGGCGGTCTACGACACGGGCGAGGACTACCTCGACGGGGTCTCGATCCCGTACATCGTCATGGAGTACGTCGACGGCTCCACGCTCCGCGAACTCCTGCACTCCGGGCGCAAGCTGCTGCCCGAGCGCTCGATGGAGATGACCGTCGGCATCCTCCAGGGGCTGGAGTACGCGCACCGCAGCGGCATCGTCCACCGCGACATCAAGCCGGCGAACGTCATGCTGACGCGCACCGGCCAGGTCAAGGTCATGGACTTCGGCATCGCCCGCGCGATGGGCGACTCCGGGATGACGATGACGCAGACCTCCGCGGTCATCGGGACGGCCCAGTACCTCTCGCCGGAGCAGGCGAAGGGGGAGCAGGTCGACGCGCGCTCCGACCTGTACTCCACGGGCTGCCTGCTGTACGAGCTGCTCACCGTACGGCCGCCGTTCGTCGGCGACTCCCCCGTCGCGGTCGCCTATCAGCACGTCCGCGAGGAGCCGCAGCCGCCGTCCGTCTTCGATCCGGAGATCACGCCGGAGATGGACGCGATCGTCCTCAAGGCGCTCGTCAAGGACCCCAACTACCGCTACCAGTCCGCCGATCAGATGCGGGCCGACATCGAGGCGTGCCTCGACGGGCAGCCGGTGCAGGCCACCGCCGCGTTCGGCGCGGTGGGATACGGCGGCTACGGCGACGACCAGGCGACCACCGCGCTGCGGTCCGACTCGGGGGCGACGACCATGTTGCCGCCGATGAACCCCGATGACGGGGGGTTCGCCGGGTACGACGACCGGCCGGCTCGGCGGCGTCAGCAGAAGAAGTCGAACACGTCGACGATCGTGCTGGCGTTGGCTGCGGTGCTGGTGCTGGTGGGGGCGGTGCTGATCGGGTGGTACGTCACCAACGGGGACGGGGCCAAGAACAACACCACTGCGGTGCCGTCCTTCGTCGGGCAGACGGAACAACAGGCTCGGCAGACTGCCGTCAACGGCGATCTCCAGGTCGCGGTCGCCGAGAAGAAGCCCTGTGAGAACGCCGAGACCGGGAAGGTCTGTTCCCAGGTCCCGGCTGCGGGGGCGACCGTCGACAAGCAGACGACGGTCAAGCTCGTGATCTCCACGGGGGCGCCGAAGGTGGCAGTTCCCAGTGTTCTCGGTGAGGACGTGGACAAGGCCACGGAGAAGCTTGAGGGCGACGAGTACCAGTTCAACGTCAAGACCGTGACGCAGGAGTCCACCGAGGAGCCGGGCAAGGTTCTGGCGCAGGACCCCAAGCTCGGCGACCAGGTCGAGAAGGGGTCGACCATCACGCTGACCGTCGCGAAGGCTGCTGCGAAGGAGACCGTTCCGGACGTCACCGGGCTCAGCTGCGACGACGCCAAGGCCCGGATCGAGCAGAACGACCTCACGGCCGGCTCCTGCTCCAACGTCCAGGTCCAGGACCAGAACCAGAACGGCAAGGTCGTCTCGACCAACCCGTCGATCGGTCAGCAGGTCAACAAGGACACCACGGTCAACATCCAGGTCGGCCAGGCTCAGACCCAGGTGCCGGGCAACCTCGTCGGGCTCACCCTGAAGGATGCCAAGCAGGCGCTTCAGAACGCCGGGCTCCAGGTCGGCAACATCCAGGGGCCGCAGGACGACAACGCCCGGGTGTTCGGGTCCAACCCCAGCCCCGGGCAGACCGTGCAACCCGGCCAGACCGTCAACCTCGGTACCGTCGACGGCGGTAACAACGGGGGCAACAACAACGGCGGCGGCGGTTTCTTCGGCGGGCTCAATGGGGCGGCGTTCCGCACGGAGGACTGACGTCCGGTCCCACCTCGAAACCCCGGTTCCCTCGTCGTGAGGGGGCCGGGGTTTTTCGTTGCTCATCTGTTCGTATGTCGATCGTGTCTTCGGATCGGTTCACTCGTTTGCAGGACATGATCAACGAAACCGTGCTGTTGGAGTCGAAGTCGCTGCGGGAGAGTGTGGCGGAGCGGACGGAGGTGTTGGACCGGGTGAAGGTGTTGTCGTTGCTGCCGGATGGGGTGCATGTGACGACGGCGATGGTGGCGAAGTACTTCGGGGTGGGGGCGGAGGCGATCATGTCTCTCGTCAAGGACCACCGAGCGGAGCTGGAAGCCAATGGCTACCGGGTTTTGACAGGTACAGAACTGAAGTCCTTTAAGGACTTCAGTGGGGTTCAGTCCCGCACCCGGTCCCTCGCCCTCTACTCCCGCCGAGCCGTCCTCAACGTCGCCATGCTCCTCCGCGACAGCGAAACCGCACGTCAGGTGCGTGTGTACCTCCTGGACATGGAGTACATGGTCCGCTCCGAGCCTGTGGATAACTCTGTCCACAGGCTCTCCGACCCCTTCCTCCAGGCTGTGGATGACCGCATCGACGACCGCATCGTCCACATCCTCAGCAAGACCGTCGTCCCCATGTTCAACGCGCTCATCGAGACGTCGGGAGAGCACCGCAAGGAGTTGGTGTCGCTGCGGGCCGACGTACAGGACGTCGAGAGGCGGCTCCGGCAGCACAAGGCGAGGCTGCGGCGGATCATGAGCGCGGTGTGAACGACTGAGTGACTTGAAGTCACTCAGTCAGCCGAGTTATCCACAGAGGTGAGGTCCTTTAAGGACCTCACCTCAACTCCCTCGGCGGTGTCCTCTTCGCGTCCACCTTCTCCGTCCGCACCAGCTCGCCCCACACCACATACCGGTACCGGCTCGTATACACCGGCGTACAAGTCGTCAGCGTGATGTAGTGCCCCGCCTTCTCCGTCCCCGACTCCTTCGGGATCTGGGAGAGGACCTTGACGTTGTACTTCGAGGTCTCGGGAAGGACCGAGTAGACCTTGTAGACGAACCACGTGTCCCGCGTCTCGAAGACGATCGGGTCGCCGTTCTTCAGCTTGTCGATGTTGTGGAACTTCGCGCCGTGGCCGTCGCGGTGGGCGGCGAGGGTGAAGTTGCCCTGTTTGCCACCCGGAAGGGTCGCCTGGACGGGGTCGGTGTAGTAGCCGGCGACGCCTTCGTTCAGGACATCGGAGGACGTGCCCTTCTCGACCAGGACCTCGCCGTTCTTCATCGCGGGGACGTGGAGGAAGCCGATGCCGTCCTTCGTGTCGAGGGCGCCGGGCCCGGCCGGCTTGGACCAGGTGTCGCGGACCTTGTCGCCCTGTTTCGCGGCCTCCCGGTCGGCGATGACGTTGGTCCACCACAGGGAGTACGCGACGAAGAGCCCGAGGACGAGACCGGCGGTGATGAGGAGTTCGCCGAGGACGCTCACGGCGGTGGCGAGGCGCCCACCCTTGCGGCGGGGCGCGGGGGACCCGGTGTCCAGGGTGGTCGTCCCGTCGGTCGTCGCTGTCACGTCTGTCTGCCCCTACTCGACGAGCGCATCCGGCTTTCCCTTGCTGCGCGGCCGTTCCTCGACCATCTTGCCCCAGACGATCAACCTGTACTTACTGGTGAACTCCGGGGTACAGGTCGTGAGGGTGATGTAACGGCCGGGCTGGGTGAAGCCGGAACCGGGCGGAACAGCGTTGAGAACGCTGGTATTGCTGGGCGAGGTGACCGGCAGCATCGAGGCCATCTTGTAGACGAAGTACTCGTCCTGGGTCTCTACGACGATCGCGTCACCGGGCTGCAAACGGTTGATGTACCGGAACGGTTCGCCGTGGGTGTTGCGGTGTCCGGCGAGCCCGAAGTTCCCGGTCTTCGCGTCCGGCATCGGAGTGGCGAGGGTGCCTTCGCCGTAGTGCCCGACCATCCCCTTGTCGAGGACCTTCTTGTTGCTGACGCCCTCGGCGATGGGGACGACGACGTCGAGCTTGGGGATGTGGAGGAGGGCGAACCCCTGCCCGGCGGAGAACGTGCCGGGCGCGCCCTTGCCGCTGGCCCAGTCCTTCTGGAGCTGGTCGGCCTCGCTGCCCGCCTGCGCGTGCGCGCGGACGTTGGTCCACCAGAGCTGGTAGCCGACGAACAGGAGCATGAGGACGCCGGTGGTGATGAACATCTCGCCGAGCGCGCGGCTGGCGAGGACGGCGGGGCTGGGCTTGCGCGCCTTCGCCTGGCGGCGGGCCTCGACGCGGGACAGCGGGGCGCCGCCCTGGCCGAGCGGCCGGGACTCCTCCGCCGGTGCGGCGACGACACGCCCGCGGCGGCCCTTGGCGGCCTTCCTGCGGGCCGCGCGTCCCCCGAGGGGGGCGAGAGAGCCGGGTGCCGCCGCCATCCCCGCAGAAGCGGATATGGGCTCACCGCCGTGGGGCTGCTCGGGTATCCGCAGCGCGACGGTCTCCTCGTCGCGGGGACCGACGGGAACGCCGGAGCCGTACGTGGCGCCGGCGTCGTAGCTCTCTCCGCCGTACGCAGCACCCCCGTACGCCTCCTCGCGCTCCGGGCGCAGCGCGGTCACGCGGTGGCCCTGCCCACGACCGGCGCGAGGCCGGCCGATCTGGCGACGGCGTCCGTGTAGCCGCACTCCGCGAGCCAGTTGGCGAGCATGAGGTGGCCGTGCTCGGTGAGGACGGACTCGGGGTGGAACTGGACGCCCTCGACGGGGAGTTCGCGGTGGCGCAGGCCCATGATGATGCCGTCCTCGGTGCGCGCGGTGACTTCCAGCTCGGCGGGGACGGTCGTCGGCATCGCGGCGAGCGAGTGGTACCGGGTCGCGGTGAACGGCGAGGGCAGGCCGGCGAAGACGCCGCGGCCCTCGTGCTCGACGAGGGACGTCTTGCCGTGCAGCAGCTCGGGCGCGCGGTCGACGACGCCGCCGTACGCGACCTGCATGGACTGCATGCCGAGGCACACGCCGAAGACGGGGACGCCGGTCGCGGCGCAGTGCCGGACCATGTCGATGCAGACGCCGGCCTCCTCGGGCGTACCCGGGCCGGGCGAGAGCAGAACGCCGTCGAAGCCGTCCTGCGCGTGGGCCGTGGAGACCTCGTCGTTGCGCAGGACCTCGCACTCGGCGCCCAGCTGGTACAGGTACTGGACCAGGTTGAAGACGAAACTGTCGTAGTTGTCGACGACGAGAATGCGCGCGCTCACTGGTTGTCCACCGTCACATCGTTGAAGGGAAGCAGCGGTTCGGCCCACGGGAAGACGTACTGGAAGAGGACGTAGACGACAGCGAGGACCAGCACGATCGAGATCAGTGCCTTGATCAACGCATTGCCTGGCAGATGCCGCCAGATCCAGCCGTACATGCCGTCCCTTCCGTCGTACCACGGCACCAGACTCACGCCGTACCGCACCAGACTAACGGCGCAGCGCCGGGGGCCTGCCTTCGTCCACAGGCGTCGTGGAGTCCAGGTGCGCCCAGACGACGAGCCGGTGGCTGTGGCCCCACTCCGGATCGCACGTGGTCAGCGTGAGGTACCGGCCCGGCGCCGTGTACCCCGACTTACGTGGCACAGGGGCGATCACCTCAACGTCGGTGGGTACGGTTTTGTAGGGCCCTTTGTCGATCCGATACGTGAACCAGGTGGTCCCGTCGCTGACCACCACCGCGTCACCCCGGCGCAGCTCGGGAAAGTCCTTGAACGGATCTCCGTACGTCCGCCGGTGCCCCGCGACGGCGAAGTTCCCGACGCCCCCGAGAACGGCGGTGTCCGCGTAGTGCCCGAGCCCCTTCTTCAGGGTCCCGACGGCGGTCCCTTCGAGGACGGGCTTGTTCCACGTGAAACCAAGCCGGGGGATGTACATGACGGCGAAGGGCTTGGCGCTCCGGTAGGGGTACGAGGGGGTCGAGGCGACCGGCGCCGGGCTCGACCAGCTGTGCTCCAGCGCGTCGATCTGCGCGGCCATGTCGTGGTCGGCGCGGACGCCGGTCCAGTACAGGACGTAGACCACGAAGAGGACGATCACCGCGCCCACGGTCACGCACAGCTCGCTGACGGTCCTGACGATCCCCCGTAGCGGCACGGGACCCCCCGGTTACTCCACAGGCTCGGCGTAGTGCAGATCCACTGTGCCCGAGTAGCCGGGCAGCGTCACCGTGCCGTCGTCGGTGACTTTCCAGCCGAGGCCGTAGACGTCGACGTACACCCGGTAGTTCTGGATCGCCTTGGACGCGGCGAGGGCGTCCTTCAGCTTCCGGGGGTCGCCGACCGCCTGGATCTTGTACGGGGGCGAGTAGACGCGGCCCTGGAGGATCAGGGTGTTGCCGACGCAGCGGACGGCGCTGGTGGAGATGAGGCGCTGGTCCATCACCTTGATGCCCTGGGCGCCACCCTGCCAGAGCGCGTTGACGACGGCCTGGAGGTCCTGCTGGTGGATGACCAGGTAGTCGGGCTGGGGGGCGGGGTAGCCGGGGAGTTTCGCGGTGGCGTTCGGCGGGGCGTCGTTGAGGGTGACGGTGAGGGCCTTGCCCTTGATCTCCTGGGTGCCGGCGCTGTGCTCCAGCGCGGCGAGTTTCCGGTCCTCGGTGGTGGAGCGTCCGGCGTCCGACGCGGCGAGTCTCTCGACCTCCTCGCGGCGGCGCGCGTTGGACTCGTCGACCTCGCCGTTCTTGCGGCTGCGCTGCTGGATGAGGTCGGAGAGCTTGAGGAGCGAGGCGTCCGTACGGATGTCGGTGCCCTTGGCGGTGTCGAAGCTGGTGAAGAAGATCAGGCCCGCGAGAGCGAAGACTCCGGCCGTCAGAAGACGCATCGGACGGACACGAACGGTACGACCGGGGGCGGAACCCGTTGAACCCGTCCCGGGGGAGTCGGCAGAATTGCTCAACGTACCGTTATCTCCTTCGGCGGCGTGGAAGCACTACGCTAACCGACGCCCGGGGGAGCGCTCCGTGTCCCCCTTGCCAGCAGGAGAGACCCTCGTGCCGAAGTCACGCATCCGTAAGAAGGCCGACTACACGCCGCCCACGGCGAAGCAGGCGACCGCGATCAAGCTGACCAGCCGGGGGTGGGTGGCACCGGTCATGCTCGCGCTGTTCCTCATCGGGCTGGCCTGGATCGTCCTCTTCTACGTGACCGACGGGGACCTCCCCCTCGACGCGTTGGGCAACTGGAACATCGTGGTCGGGTTCGGGTTCATCGCCGCCGGGTTCGGTGTCTCGACGCAGTGGAAGTGACGGGGTCCTGGGCCTAGTACCGGAGTTTTCCCCAGGGCTGTTCGGGGAGTTATCCACAGGCCAGGGGTCGTTGTCCACACGGTGGGGAAAAAGAACGACGATCTGTGGATAACTCCCAGGACGTTGACGCCGGTACGACGAACCCACAACCCCTCGAAAACGCGTACGCCCCCTGCCTGACCTGCTAGAACGCCGGTCGGGGACAGGGGGCGAACTCGTTCTTCCACAGGGTGCGCAGAGTGTGCTACAGACTGTGGACAACTCTGGGCTCAGGTGAGCTGAGAGGTCCTCAAGAGGGTCACGATCACGACTGCGGCGAGGACCAGTGCACAGGTGCCGTACTGGACGATCGTGCGCTTCTCGCGGGGCGCGTAGACCATGCCCGCGCCGATGATCACACCGGCGACCAGACCGCCTACGTGGGCCTGCCAGGCGATGCCGCTCCAGCCGAACGTGATGATGAGGTTGATCACCAGGATGGCGATCATGGGGCGCATGTCGTAGCGCTGGCGGCGCATGAGGACGGCCATGGCGCCGAAGACGCCGAAGATCGCGCCGGAGGCGCCGAGGGATGCCTGGTTGGGTTCGGCGACGAGGTACGTGAGCGCGCTGCCCGCCAGCCCCGAGACGAAGAACAGGGCGAGATAGCGGGCCCGGCCCAGCGCCGCCTCCAGCGGACCGCCGATCCACCACAGGCTCAGCGCGTTGGAGAGGATGTGGATGATGCTCCCGTGCAGGAACATCGAGGTCAGCAGGCGGTACCACTGGCCTTCGGCGACGCCCTGGAGCTGGTCCCAGCCGAGCGCCGGCATGAGCGCGCGGCCGATCAGGTCGAACCGGTCGGTGAACTCGTCCCCCAGCGCCTGCTGGGCGAGGAACGCGACGGCGCAGATGCCGAGCAGGATCTTCGTCACCAGCCGGGGGTCCTCGGCGATGCTGCCGCCGGCGATCGTGCGCGGCCTGTTCGCGTCCGGCGCGTGGCCCGTACCCGAGCCGTTGCTCACGCACTCCGGGCACTGGAAGCCCACCGACGCGCTGACCATGCACTCCGGGCAGATCGGCCGCTCGCAGCGGGTGCAGCGCACGCCGGTCTCCCGGTCGGGGTGGCGGTAACACCCGGGCAGGCCGAGCGCCTCCTGACGTCCGCCGCCTTGCGCCTGGTCCACTGGTCCCCCTGGCTGGTCGTAGCTGGTCGTGAGTGGGTCGGTCGTGAGTGGGTCGTACACAACGCTTTGCCCCGCTCATCCTGTTTCACGGACGAGCGGGGCGAAAGGTTCCCCGGAAGGATCCCGGGGCCGGACTCAGCGCTGCTCTACGACGACGCTCTGAATGACGACGTCGTTCTTCGGGCGGTCGTTGCGGCCGGTGTCGACCTTGGCGATCGCGTCGACGACCTCGGTGCCCGCGATGACCTCACCGAAGATGGTGTGGCGGTTGTTCAGGTGCGGGGTGGGGCCGACGGTGACGAAGAACTGCGAGCCGTTGGTGCCCGGGCCGGCGTTGGCCATGGCCAGCAGGTACGGCTTGGAGAACTTCAGCTCCGGGTGGAACTCGTCCGCGAAGCGGTAGCCGGGGCCGCCGGTGCCGTTGCCCAGCGGGTCGCCGCCCTGGATCATGAAGCCGTCGATCACGCGGTGGAAGACCGTACCGTCGTACAGCTTGTCCGTGGTCTTCTGGCCGGTCGTCGGGTTGGTCCACTCCCGCGCGCCGGTGGCGAGTTCGACGAAGTTCGCGACCGTCTTGGGGGCGTGATCCGGGAAAAGCTTGATCACGATGTCGCCGTGGTTGGTCTTGAGGGTGGCGATGGTGTCGGCCACGGGTGTGCCTTTCGTCGACTGCCTTCTTAGAGCCGGTGTCACATCCCCGGTCGGATCAGCGCGCGTCGTCTGGTGCGTGCGATCGCAAGGCGCCGGAGCGTCCTCGTGGCGGAGCCACGTGGGCGGTTCGGCAACGCGGCGAGCGGGCGTGCCAGGCGGCGGGCGCCCGGCCGGGGATGTGACACCGGCTCTCTAACGCCCCGATCCTCCCACGGCCGCCCTTTGCCCGTCTCGTGGCGTCCTCCTGCGCGGGGAGCGGTTCCGTGGCATCGTCGACGGCATGCCCGATCGGCACCCGTATGCCCGCCTCCGCAGGCCCGGTCCCACCGGAACAGGCATGATCCTCAATTGGGTGGACAGCCGACAAACAGCGATGGAACGTACGCCACCGAGGAGGAGGAACCCGTGACCCGCATCGACAGCGTGCGCGCCGCGACCGGCTCGGCGAAGGACAGCGTCCTGCACGCCGCGGAAGTGGTGGCGCCCTACGCCGACACGGCGAAGGAAAAGGCCGCGCACTACGCGCAGGAGGCGCGGGTACGGCTCGCGCCCAAGGTGTCCCAGGCCGCCGAACTGCTCGCGCCGAAAGTGTCCCAGGCCGCCGAGCAGGCCCGGGTCCAGTACGACGCGCATCTCGCGCCGCGCCTCGAACAGGCGCGGACCCATGTCCCGCCGAAGGTGGACCACGCGGCGCACGAGGCGGCGCTCCGTACGCGGGTCGCCGCGCGGCAGGCCGCGGAGTACTCGCGTCAGGCCGCCGACTACTCGCGTCCGCGCCTCGAACAGGCGGTGGCCGCGGCGGGGCCCGTCCGGGACGAGGCGGCGTCTCGCGGCGCCGCCGCCCTTGCCGCCCTGCGCGGTCAGGTGACCCCGGCGCAGATCGACCGCCTGGTCCGCGCCAACCGCCGCCGCGCCCGCGCGGGACGTGCCGTCAAGGGGCTCGCGGTTCTCGGCGTCCTCGCCGGGGGCACGTACGCCGCCTGGCGCTGGTGGGAGCGGCAGGCCAACCCCGATTGGCTGGTCGAGCCCCCGGCCGCGACGGAGGTTCCGGCGGCGGGTGGGTTGAAGTCGGTGGACAACACCGGGCTCGATCCTGAGGTCGAGGCGAAGGAAGCCGAGGCCGCGCAGGCTGAGACTCAGCAGAAGAAGCACGGCTGACCTAGCTGGGCGGAACGGTGGGTCGGACGGAATGGTGGGGCTGGCGACATGATCAAGTCGCCATCCCCACCGCCATGTTTCACGTGAAACCAGGGTCAGGCCACAGGATCAGGCCCTCCCCGCAGACGGCTCCGTGCTCCTGATCAGCTCCCGGTGGGAGTCCTGCATCGCCGTCGGCAGTTCGTCCGGGTCGAACCAGCGGGCTTCCAGGATCTCGAACGGGTCGATCTTCAGCGTGCCGCCGGTGTGCCGGGCCTCGTACGCCACCTCCAGCCGGAGCCGGTAGCCGCTGGTCAGCTTCAGCAGGCGCCCCGGTACGACGTCCAGCCCGGTCTCCTCCTTCACCTCCCGCACGACGGTCAGCGGGAACTCCTCCCCCTTGTTCGCACAGCCGGTGGGCAGGCCCCAAGGCCGTTCCGGGTGCCACAGCCGATGCTTGAGCAGAAGCACCTGCCCCGCGTCGTTCCGCACGACCCCCGTCACCCCGACCATGAACTTGGCATGGGCGAGCCACAGGATCCGCCACTGCCAAGATCCTCGAATGAGCCGCCACAGGCGGGCGACGAGTCGCTTCACGGGGTGCCTTCCGTCCCGGTTCCCGGGCACGCCGACCACGCACCCACGCCGATCACCCCAACTCTGCCAGCCTCAGGGGTGGTTCATCCGCACTACGGTGGTCGAGCGACGTCTCGGGAAGCGGGGGAATCCATGCACGACCACCAGCAACCGGTGTCCTGGGGCGAGGCAGCTTTCGTGACCCTCGCCGGGTTCGCCGTCATCGCGGTGACCGCCGGAATCCTGAGCCTGGTCGGCGAGGAGACCGGCATGCTCGCCTACCCCGTGTTGCTGCTGCTGGTGCAGTGGTTCTTCGCGCGGCACAGGTTCTGGGGAGCCGCGGTGGCGGCGGGGGTTGCCGGGGTGGTCGTCATGGTTGTGCTCCTCGAACCCCTGCGGGACCAGTTCGGCAGATCGTTCGCGGATTCCCTCACCCTCGCATCAGGCCTGCTCAGCGCCATGATCGCGTTCAAGCTGACCACCCGCCCCCGCAGGCGCAAGCTCACCCTCCCCCGCTGAACTTGCCGCGCGGCAAGGAGAGATACGGTAAAGTTCTTTACCGAATACTTACGAACGTCGGGGAGAGGGGGCGTACCCATGTACCAGGGCATCCGTGCCGTACGTGTCGACAACGCCGCCCGCGACGGCGTTCCTGATACCGGCCGCAGCTTCTAACGCTGCCCGCCCCCCGGCCCGACGTACCGCTCACCGCGTACCAACCTCGGGCCCGCCGACAACACCCCATCACCTTCACGTACGTACGACGCGCGCGCCCGCCTCCGGGACGGCGCCGCGTCGGCACAGACGCCCGCGACCTGAACCGAATCGACGGAGGTCAGACGCCCGTGCACGACACGACCGCCATGCTCATCGAACTCGGGGCGATCATTCTCGCCCTGGGCCTGCTCGGACGCCTCGCCGGGCGGATCGGGTTCTCGCCGATCCCCCTCTACCTGCTCGGCGGACTCGCCTTCGGGCAGGGCGGGTTGCTGTCGCTGGAGGCGAGCGAGGGGTTCATCGCGACCGGCGCCGAGATCGGCGTGATCCTGTTGCTGCTCATGCTGGGACTGGAGTACAGCGCGTCCGATCTGGTCACCACGTTGAAGACCCAATACCCGTCCGGCGCCGTCGACTTCGTGCTCAACGCGACGCCGGGCGCGGTGCTGGCGCTGCTCCTCGGCTGGGGCCCCGTCGCGGCGGTCGCCCTTGCCGGTGTCACCTGGATCTCGTCGTCCGGCGTCATAGCGAAGGTCCTCGGCGAACTGCGCCGCCTGGGCAACCGCGAGACCCCGGTCGTCCTCGGGATACTGGTACTGGAGGACCTCGCGATGGCGGTCTACCTCCCGATCCTCACGGCCGTCCTCGCCGGCGTCAGCCTCGCGGGCGGCGCGCTCACGCTGCTGATCTCGCTGGGTACGGTCGGGGCGGTGCTGTACGTCGCGCTGCGCCACGGGCGTCTCGTCAGCCGCGCGGTCGCCTCCGACAGCGCCGAGCTGCTGCTGCTCGTCGTCCTCGGCCTGACCCTGCTGGTCGCCGGGATCGCGCAGCAGCTCCAAGTGTCCGCCGCCGTAGGGGCGTTCCTCGTGGGGATCGCGCTGTCGGGGGAGGTCGCGGAGGGCGCGGGCAACCTCATCACCCCGCTCCGTGACCTCTTCGCCGCCGTCTTCTTCGTCTTCTTCGGCCTGCACACGGACCCCTCGGCGATCCCGCCGGTACTGGTACCCGCGCTCGCGCTCGCGCTGGTCACCACCGGTACGAAGATCGCCACCGGCTACTGGGCCGCCCGCCGCGCGGGCATCTCCGTCCCCGGACGCTGGCGGGCCGGTGGAGTCCTCGTCGCACGCGGCGAGTTCTCCATCGTCATCGCGGGCCTCGCGGTCGGGGTGGAACCCCGCATCGGGCCTCTGGCCACGGCGTACGTCCTGATCCTGGTCCTTCTCGGCCCGCTCACCGCGCGCTGGACGGAACCTCTGGCGCGGCGCCTGACGCGGACGGCGGCGGTGGGGCGTGCGCGGCAGAGGGAGGCGGCGCATGCGGGTGGGTGAGACGGCGGGTACGGCGACGAGGGCGGGGAGGGCGACGATGGGCGGGGCGGACGCGAAGGCGGGGGCGCGGCGGACGACGACGGGCGGGACCGGCGTGAGGGGAGCCTCGTCGGGGGCGGGCGTGCTCGCGGCCGAAGCCACCCGCATCCGCCGACCGCGTCCCGGCGGCGACCTCGGCCGCACCGGGCGGAGCCCTCTGCATCCGTACGCCCCCGCCGAGCGTCGTACGCAGCAGGCGATGAGAGAGGGGGCGTACGGCGTGGAGGGGGACGGGGGGACGGCCGTGTTCGTCGAGGGGTTCGCGGAGATCCTCGCGGACGCGGTGAGCACCGGACGGCGGCTGACGCGCGGGGAGTTGGAGTCGCGGCGGGCGCTGGGGGCGCGCGCGGCGGAGGCCGGGGTGGCGTGGCGACCGCTGGTGCGGGCCTACTTGAGCGCGGGGCGGGAACACCGGCCCGCCGACGCCGACTTGGACGACGTACTCGGCGTCCTCGAACAGGCCGTCGACGCGTTCTCCGACGGGTACGAGCGGGCCCAACGGCTCGTCGTGCGCCAAGAGGAGTCCGCCCGGCGGGAGTTCATCGACGACCTGCTCGCCGGCCACGGCGACCCGGGCCAACTCGCCGCCCGCTCCGAGCGGTTCGGGCTGCGCCTCTCGCGCGCGCACGCGGTCGCCGTGGCGGCGGGACCGGAGGCGTACGACGAGTCCGACTCCGTACCCCGGCAGGTGGCCGCCGAGTTGTTCACCCGCTTCGAGAACCGGCGCATCCTGTTCACCACCAAGGACGGCCGGATGGTGTGCGTCGCGCCGGGCGACCAGGAGGACGTACTCGTCCACTTCGCGAAGCTCGTCCACGCGGTGACCGGCGGCGCCGGGCAGGTCGCGGTGGGGCGGACGCGTACGGGGGCGGTGGGCATCGGGCATTCGTACGAGGAGTCCCTCAATGCGCTCGATGTCGCTCAACGCATGGGATTCGACGACCCGTTGCTGCGCGCCGCCGATCTCCTCGTCTTCCCCGTGCTCGCGCGCGACCGGCAGGCACTGATGGATCTCGTGCACCACACGCTGGCCGCGCTGGAACAGGCGCGCGGCGGGGCGCAGCCGCTGTTGGACACGCTGACCGTGTACTTCGACACGGGGTGCGTCGCCGCCGCTGCCGCGCGTGAACTCTCCCTGAGCGTACGGGCGTTGACGTACCGGCTCGAACGCATCCACACCCTCACCGGCGTCGACCCCGCCGACCCCGCGCACCGTTATGCCCTCCAAACCGCCGTCATCGGGGCGAGGTTGCTCAACTGGCCGTCCAGACCGCTGAGCTGAGCGCCGGGTGGGAGAATTCCGGGGGTCTCGCGCGGAGTTGTGCGGGGCCGGGGTCTCGCGCTGCGTAAGGCGGGGCCAGGGTCTCGCGCGGCACAGGGCGGGACGGGTTCCCGCGCGGCGTAGGGCGGGACGGAGGAGGAGCGTCGACATGATCGAGTGGAGCGACTTCGGTACGGGCGGCGTACGGCCCGTACCCCAACCGGTGGCCACGCCCCTGGTCTGGGCGGGCGCCTTCGCCGGAGCGCTCCTGCTGGTCGGCGTCCTCAACACGACCGTCGGCATGGACCGCCCGCACCTCGCGCTCCTCGCGCTGTCCGCACTCGCCGCGGTCCTCGGGCTGTGCGCCCGCTTCACGGCTGCGCCGGGGACGGCCGCCCTGTGCTGGCTCTTCCTCAACGGCTTCGCCATCCCGCCCGCGGGCACCCTGACCTGGGCGGTCTCGCGGGACGCGCTGTGGCTGGCGTGTCTGCTGGGCGCGGCGCTGGCGGGGACGGCGCTGGCTCGGGTGGTGGACGCGCGGGCGGCTTACCGGCGGGTTTCGGGGGGCTGGGAGGAGTGAGGGTCTGACGGCTGAAGAGACGAACTGTGGCGTTTTCTCGCAGGTGTCATCCGTCTGCCGTCGGGGTGGCCTCCGCCGATCGGGGGTAAAGCGGGGGGTTGCGGCGTGGGGGTTTGGGGTGGGTGGGAGGGATGCGGTAGGGGCCGCGTTCTAGGAGGTGCTGGATGAGGCAGAGCGGGCGGTGGGTGTCCGGGGTGGTGGGGGTTTTGTGTGCCGTGGGGGTGGTGGCGGCTCCTGCGGGGGCTGCGCCTGCTGTTTGTGCTGCTGGTACTGGGCCCTATCAGCGGCAGCTTGAGCGGCATTTGGGGTTGGTGGTGGATGGGATTCAGTCCTTGGGGGACTGTCGGGCTATTCGGGGGTTTCAGGGGAGGAATGGGGTTACGCCGGCCGATGGGTATGCCGGGTTGGGGACTTATCGGATGGTGCTGGTTGTGGAGGCTGCTCGGAATCCTAATGTCGGGGGGAAGTGCCCGGTGCGGGAGTACCGGGTTGCTTGTGTTGATCTGACTCGGCAGTTGATGTGGGTGCAGAGTGGGAAGCGGGTTGTTTATAAGCCTGTTCCTGTGCGGTCGGGGAGAGATGGGTATGAGACTCGGGTGGGGTGGCATCGGGTTTATTGGCGGGATCGGGATCATTATTCCAGTCTTTATGATGGGGCCCCTATGCCGTATTCTCAGTTCTTTGATGGGGGGCAGGCGTTTCATGGGACCTATGGGGATCTTTTTGCCGGGGGGTCTCATGGGTGTGTGAATCTGCGGCTTGCTGATGCTCGGCGGTTGTGGGGTGTGCTGGCGTTGGAGGATGCCGTTTTTGTTTACGGTGTGAAGCCTGGGACCGCGCGGAGCGTGCCGTATGTGGCGCCAGTGCCTAGTGGGGATCCCGCGCCTGTCACCGAGGTCGGGCCGCCGCCGAATCCTGATCCTGAATGAGGGGGCGGGTGTGGTGGGCGCAGGTCTTGTGCGTGTGTCTGGTGGTGCTGGGCGGGGCCGGGGAGGCGGGGGCTGCGGCCGGGGTGAGTTGTACGTCGGGGAAGAAGGGGCTCGCGGCGAAGGTGCGCGCGGGGATCGTGGAGGCGTTGGAGGGGCGGCGGGGGACGGTCGCCGTGGTGGTGCACGATCGGGGGAGCCGGACGTGGTGTGCGCTGCGGAGTGCGTACGCGTTCGACGCGGCGAGTGTGGTGAAGGTGACGGTGCTCGGGGCGTTGTTGTGGGACGCGCAGAGGGATGAGCGGGGGCTCACGGAGAGGGAGAAGGAGCTGGCCGCCTCGATGATTACGCGGTCGGGGAATTCGGCGACGAATGTGTTGTGGAATCAGCTTGGGGTGCAGAAAGTACGAGGGTTTCTCAAGGCGGCGAAGATGACGCAGACCGAGCCGAATCCGTACGGGTACTGGGGGTTGACGCAGATTACGGCGCGGGATCAGCAGAGGTTGACGGGGCTGTTGGTTCAGGAGAACGACGTACTGGACGCTGCCTCACGGTCGTACATGCTGGAATTGATGGGGAAGGTGGTGAAATCTCAGAGGTGGGGGGTCAGTAAAGGGGCGCCTGGGTCCGTGCGGGTTCATATTAAGAACGGGTGGCTTCAGCGGGCCAGTCTGGGGTGGCGGGTGCATAGCAGTGGGGTGTTTGTCGGGGGTGGGCAGACGTACAGCATTACGGTGTTCACTCATGGGAATGCGAGTATGAAATACGGGGTCGCCACTATCGAGCGGGTCGCTCGGGCCGTGCATGCGGTGTTGGGCGGGCCGGGGTCAGGGCCCCGGCGTTTGCCCGGGTCGTCCGGTTTGATCATGTGATGCCGTAGAGGCTGAGGACGAGGGTGCGTTCGGTGTGGGCTCGGCGGCGGCGGCGGTGTTGACGTACCCGGCAAGCTTGAGCGCACCGCGGATCAGGTCGCGGACGGCGGCGAGGACTGAGGGCGTGTTGTGGGTCCTGACCTGGGACTTGTCCTCGTTGAAGGTCACATCCCGACACCAGTGGACGGTGTTCTCCACGGTCCAGTGCCCGCGAGCCCATGAAGCGATCTCGGCGGCACTCGCTTCCTCGGCGGGCAGGTCGGTGATGGCGTAGACGGTCTCGCTGGACCACTTCTTCGCTCCGTAGAGACGGCGTCTGCGCTGGATGCGCAGGACCTGGGCCGCGTGGGGAAAGAGCAGGCCGTTGACGGTGACGACCTGGACGAGACGCTGTTCGTGGCGGCCGTGGCCGCGGGCGTCGTCACGGTGGATGACGGGGATCTCCTTCCAGGGCAGGGCGTGGAGCTGACGGGCTTGGCCGCGCTGGTTGTTCTTGATGGTCAGCAGGTAGTGGGCGCCGCGTTCGTGCAGGTAGGTGGCGTGGTCGCGTTGGGCGTGGAGGGCGTCGGCGGTGACGACGGCCCCTTGAGATCGGCGTCGTCGAGCTGGTCGAGCAGGGGTTGGAACTCGGGGATTTCGTTGGTCTTCGCGCCGATCTCGCGGGAGGCGAGGGTGATGCCGTCGCCGTGCCGGACGGCGGAGAGCACGAAGACGCGGCTGCCGTCCGGGCGCTTCGCACTGCGCAGGCACTTGCCGTCCACCGCGATGGCCCGGCGCCGGGAGCGCACCGGTTCGGCGCGGGCGGCCGCCCGGTGGGCGCGGCGCTGTTCGCGTTCGATGCCGCCGTCGGGCATGAGCGGCTCGGGAGAGTGGGACACCGTGGACAGCAGGGGCCGCAGGTGGTCGTAGCCGGCCGCGCTGACCTCACCGGGATCGAGCCGCCCCAGAACGGTGCGCAAGGTCTTCTCGCTCGGGATCCGGTAGCGGCCGCGCAACGGATGGTAGGGCAGACCGAAAGCGGCCAGTTCCTCAGGCGTCGCACGTCGGCACCACTCCGCCGCCGCGGTGATGGAGTCATGGCCCGCCGGGGTCATCGCACAGACCACCAGGGCCAGCAGCGAGGAGACCCGGTAGCGCACCCGCACGCCCCGCGAGGATCGGTGACCGACTCGAACTCGGCAACCAGGCCGCGGACTTTGGTCTCGCGCGGCATCCGAGCCGAGGGCCTCCAGGCGGGGCGCCGGAGAGACGGGAACGACGGCAGGGGATGATGGAGGAACGAACACGGCACCTTCGTGGATCTTGCAGCGTAGAGAACTCCATGATCCACAGGTGCCGTGTTCATCTGCTTCCGAGGCCCGCCAGCATGATCAACCGGCCCAGGCCGGGGCGATCCGGGCAAACGCCGGGGCCCTGGGGCCGGGGTAGCTGGGCGGGTCACCTGGTGACGTGCCACCACTGGTCGGCGTACTGCTCTCCGCACGAGATCTGGGCCGTGGGGCTGTTCTGGTCGGTTCCCTGGGCCATCAGGCATTTCGCGTTGGCCGTGTTGCGGAGCATGAAGTGGCCTGCTCTGTCGCCGGTTCCCCAGAGGACTTGCCAGTGGGCGTTCGGGCTTGTGGTGCAGGGGAGTTGGGGGACCGGGGCGGAGTTTTCCGTGCCGGTGGGTTAGGCAGCGGGTGCTGTGGTTGTTGCGTAGGGCTCGGGCCTCGCTGTTGTCGTGTCCTGTGGGGAGGGTCCAGGTGCGGTCGGGGGTTTTCGTGCAGGTTGCCAGGACGGGGACCAGGCCGGGGGCTGTGCCGGGGGCTCGTAGGCAGAGGCCGCTGTCGTCGTTCACCAAGTTGCCGGTGAGGGTTGTGTCCGTGCGGGTCGTCTCTGTCGCCGAACTCGTCGATGTGTCCGGGGTGTTGGCGGGTGTGTCCTTCTTGCCTGAGCCGCCGCTCAGTAGGACTACCGCCAGGGTTGTGCCGAAGACTATGCCTACGACGCAGGCCGCGAGGATCGTCATGCGGTTGTCGTGGACGTTGATCTGGAGGTTGCCTGAGCCTTCCTGGATGGCTCCTGGGCCGTGGAAGGTGCTCTTTCTTCGCCGGTTCACTGATGCGGACCGAACCTGTTCACCTGGATGTTGTCGTTGCCGTGCTGGATGGCGGTGTTGCCCAGGAAGAGGTTGCCGTGGATTCCGGGGTTGTTGAACTCTCGCACCAGAGCCTTTAGTTGGGCTTCCAGGGCGGCTCGCTCTGCCGGGGGCAGGTCCTCCAGTAGGTCTTCTGTTCGCGTGCGCCAGGCTGCTGCCGTTTCCTCTCCTCTCCCCGCTGTGCGGTCGAGGCGTTCCCTTTGTGCCGCTTCTCGCTCTGCGTTGCCTCGGCCCAGGGTGCTTGCCAGGCGGTCCCTGAATGTCGTCCATGCGTCTGTTCCGGCGGCCTGGGCGACTGCTGTTCCCACGGATGCGGCTAGGGCCAGGGTTGCTTCGTCCAGCATGACGTTCCCCTTCGTCGTGGGCGTCAACGGTAGTCCTGTGTGGGGGGTGATGGGAGCGGAACGGGGGCTGGATGTTGGGGAGTTCGTTGTGTCGGTGGGTTGGGGGCGTTCTGCGTGATTTACCAGGTCAGGGTGGTTGTCAGTTGGCGTCTGCGGTGGGTGTTCGGGGAGTGGGGGCGGTGAGGGCTTGGGGTGGGTCGGGGGTGCCGGGGTGCGGCGAGCCCGTCGCGGACGGTGTTGGCCAGTGGGGTAGATCGAGCCGTGCGCTGCTGTCTTCGTAAGCGACGGGCTGCGCCGCACCCCCGGCACCCCGCTTCCCGCCGTACGCGACTCACCCGCCATGCCGGTGCGGCGGGGCGAGCCCGCCGATTGCGGCTCTCCCGCCGTACAGGTCAGGCGGGGACGGGCTCTCCGTTCGCGACTCTCCCGCCGTGCGGGGGGGCGCCGATACGGGGATGGCATCCGCACGAAAGTGGCCACCGAGGGTCGTGCGGCACGCGGGGTCAGGGGGGCGGCACCGTGTCGGAACACGACTCTGGGGACGTACGGTTCGGTACGCGTTGGGGGCGTCTCGGGGTTGAGGTTGTTCGATATCGCGTCCGCGCGGGGTTCTGGCGATGCACTATGAGGGGCGATGGCATCTTCAGGGAGGGACAGCGAGGGAGAAATATCCGTTTCTCTGGAAGTAACGGATTCCGGGCTGACGGCGGAGTAAAGCACCAGGTCGGGGTCTGTGGTCCCCGCGCGTGCGGGGGTGGTCCCAGGTCCAGCTGCCACCCGCCGTTCATCCGGGCGTGGTCCCCGCGCGTGCGGGGGTGGTCCCGAGCCGGCGACCTACACCCCGCCGCCGTTCCCGTGGTCCCCGCGCGTGCGGGGGTGAGTATCCGCCTCGCTTCCAGTTGTCCGAGGTCCGGTTGGCGGAGGAGTTCGGGGTGAACCGGGACACCGTGCGGAACGCGACGCGGTCGTTGCGGGAGAAGGGGTGGATCACGACGACTCCGGCGTTGGGGTCGTTCGTGGCGGATGAGCGGCCGAGGGGCTGAGCTTGGGGTGGGTTGCCCCGTCCGTATGCCGTGGGGGCGGCGTACGGACGGGGCGGGGAGGGCACGGTGAGCTGCTGTCCGCCGTGCCGTGGATTCAGGGAGGCGGCGGGCCGTTCGAGGCGATCCCCCAGACCAGCGCCGACGCCATCGACAGCAGGACCGTGACGTAGGCGATCGTGCGCCAGCGGTCGTTCACGGGGTCGCCCTCGGGATCAGCTCCTCGTAGTGCTCGCACAGGGCGTTCAGGGAGTGGGCCAGGCGCAGGGCCCTGCGGTACTCGCCCTGCGGGTGCGGACCGGTGCCGAGCTTCTGGCGGGCCTCACCGATACAGGCCAGGCAGCAGTAACGCAGGACGCTGTCCTTGCCGAGCTTCAGGGCGGCTGCCTCGACCTCCGGGAGGAGGAGGTGGAGGTGGCCGCGGAGGGTTTCGATCAGGGTGGGGAGGTCCGGGGGCGGGGGCGTTGCCGGGTTGCCCTTGTCGTCGAGGAGCCTCGCCAGGGTCGTACGCATGGTCGTCAGGTCCGGCGGGGTGGTGCAGCGGGGGCAGGCGCAGGGGGCGGTTCGGGTGGGGAAGAGGGGCGGGGGGTTCTTGGGGTCGATGCGGAAGGTGCGGGGGCCCTGGTCTTCGGTGACCGTGCCGTGGCGGTCGACCTTGTAGACGTGGAGGGTCAGGCCGGGGTGCGGAGGGCGGGGGCCGTCCGGGGGCTCGGCGGTACGGTTGGGCATGTTGGCGTGGCCCTTTCGGTACGGGAGGAAGGCGTCGACCACGCCCCGGGGCCGTCGCGAGCGGTCGCCGGGGTTTTGTGGTCGGGTGCGGAACAACGGTCCTCGGTGTGCTGTCGGGTGCGCAATAGAATCTGCTTCGATTCAGCCCTGCCGAGAAAAATGGCAATTGCCAAAGCGAACGCATGGCTTCCGTGGCGCCCGACTGGCTGCCACGCTGTGCACATCGCGGGTCACCGTGAGCGCATACGCGAGAACGGAGAGCACATGGCCGCTCGGCCACAGCCAACCGCCCGGCGTATCGGTCTCGGCCACGAGCTGAGGCAGCTACGCAAGGAGGCTGGTCTGACCCTTGCTCAGGCTGTCGATGGACTGAGTTGTGACGAGAGCACGCTCCAGCGCGTCGAGACCGGCTGGAAGTCCTTCCGGCAGGCAGGCCACCTGCGGGAATTGCTGGAGCGGTACGGCATCACGGACGACAGGCAGGTCGACAGGCTGATCGTCCTCCAGCGTGAGTCGTCCAGCCGCGAGTGGTGGTCGGACGGCAGCACGAACATGCTGTCGGGAATGCCGAGGTTTCTGGGCATCGAGGCGGCGGCGCGTGAGATCCGGACCTTCCACCCGCAGGTCGTCCCTGGCCTCATCCAGAGCCATTCATACGCGCAGGCCGTACATGAACTACACAAGCCCATCGACGAGATGACGACCGAGTTCGTGCAGCAGAGCGTGCACATGCGCATGAAGCGGCAGGAGGCGCTGACCCGGAGCGACAGCCCCGTGAAGCTCTGGGCCATCCTCCACGAACCGGCCCTGCGCTATCCCGTGGGCGGTGCGGATGTCATGCGTGACCAGTACGAACAGCTCCTGAGCCTGGAGGAGTTGGAGAACGTCACACTGCAGGTGCTTCCGCAAGGCGAGCCCGGGTACGTAGCGTTTCACGACATCAGCATCATGATCCTGAGCGAAGGGCTGCCGACGACCATCCAGAGCGACACAGCGATGCGCACCGTCGCCGTCTCCGACAAGCCTCGCGAAGTGAACCGGTTCTCCCGGATGTTCGACGCGATGGCCTCGAACGCGCTTCCCCCTCGGGACACCCCGAAGTTTCTGCACCGACTAGCACGAGAGAGCGCAGCATGAACCGCCACCCCATCACGGTCAAAGCATCCAGCCTGGCAGGAGTGGCCTGGGTGAAGTCCTCCTACAGCAACGGCGGCGGCAACTGCGTAGAAGCCACCCCCCTCCCCACCGCCATCGCCCTCCGCGACTCCAAGAACCCCGACGGCCCGGCTCTCCTGATGCCGCCCGCCGCCTTCCGCACCTTCCTCACCGGCGTCCGCGACGGCCGCTTCTCCGCCTGACGCCTCTCGCGTCACGGGGTCCTGAGCCGTCGAGCGACCCGGCCCAGGACCCCGCCCCCGAGCAGGACCGCGCGGCGGACGCGGAACTCGCGCGCCGGCTTGGTGGTGCGGGGTGAACTCTGGTGTGTACGGGGCTGAGGTTCACGTGGGGGTGCAACCGTCCAACTGACGGCAGGGGATGGGCGGGGGCCGAGGGTCTGGGCCTCGTGCGGGGTTCGTCGCCGGTACGGGGATGGCATCCACGCGAAAGCGGCCACCGGGGGTTCGTGGGGCACGCGGGGTCAGGGGCCGGAGCACGAGTCTGGGAGCGTACGGTTCGGGACGCGTTGGGGGCGTCTCGGGGTAGGGGTTGTGCGGTATCGCGTCCGCGCGAGGTTCTGGCGGTGCACTATGAGGGGCGATGGCATCTTCAGGGAGGGACAGCGAGGGATAAATGTCCGCTTCTCTGGAAGTGACGGATTCCGGGCTGCCGGCGGAGTAAAGCATCAGGTCGGGGTCTGTGGTCCCCGCGCGTGCGGGGGTGGTCCCGTGGCGGTCGTGACCGCCCCTGTCCTCGCCCTGTAATCCCCGCGCGTGCGGGGATGTTCCCGGAGCCTGGCTTCAGCAGTGGTCCCCGCCCGCGCGGGAATACCCCCTACCCCGCCAACCCCACCGCATACTCCCCCCACCAAACCCCCGCCCCCGGCCCACCCCGACACCCCCCGTCCGACTCCCCCGGCCTCTAGATCCACAGGTACGCATCCACATCCGCCTCCCCCGTGTCCGCAGTCGGAGGCACCCCCAACGCCCGCCCCGGCGGATTGCACCACGCGTCCGGGCCCGCGTACGGGCCGTTGCCGTTGCGGCTTGTGTCGATCACGAAGTGGGGGGTGCCGCCCAGGGTGTTGGACAGGCGGCGGGCGTACGTCAGGACTGTCGGTGTCGTGTGGAAGTTGGAGACGTTTAGAGAGAAGCCGTCCGCTCGTGAGATCCCCGCTTGGTTCAACGCCCTTGCCAGCCACGGCAGGTCGGTGATCCAGACCGGGTGGCCGGCGTCCAGGTAGACCCGTGTGCCGGTGTGGGATTTCAGGCGGTACACGGCGTACGAGAGGAGCGCCAGGCGTTCCTTCAGGCTGGCCGCCTTGCAGCCGGACAGCGCTTGAGGCACCGCGTCCGGTTCCAGGATTACCCAGGCGGCCCGGTCGGCCAGGCCCTCCGCGAAGGAGTCGATGTACGTCCGGTAGTCGGTCGCGCCCCCGGACTAGAAGGAGCCGCAGTCCCGGTTCGGGATGTTGTACGCGACCAGAATCGCGAACCGGACCGAAGCCGACGCCGCAGAGGTCAGTCTCCGGGCCGGGGTTGGAGTCCGTCAGCCAACTCGCCTGCGGATCATGGGAGATGCGTTCGATGCGTGCCGCGTCGGCCAGGCGACCGGCCTCGCGGAACTCAACTACCTGGCGGGCCGCCGCCGTGTCAGGGTCGGTCCAGAACGCCACGGATGAGTGCACACACCGAACCCAGCAACAACCCCGCCGCACACTTCCTCAACCACACACCATCGTCCCCCCACGCACAGGCTCGTAAGACCCGAACTCAGGTACCTCAGAAGGCCGTTGAAGAGAAGAAGCCGAGGTCAACGCCCGGTCCTCCCGCAACCGGGCGAACACCTCATCCGCCCGCCCCCGGTCCCACACCAGCGTCGACCCCACCTCGGGAACATCCTCGAACCCCCCGATGGGAACCGTCGCGAACTCGGTGGCGGACGGCGCGAGCCGCACCAACGCCTGCGCCAGGGACACCAACTCCGCGTCCTTGAAGCCCTGGTCGACGGTGACGGAGCCGAGCAGCGTGCGGCTGAGCCGGAGCATGTCCACGGGGTTGGACTGGAGCCGCTTCAACACGCCTACCAGGAAACGTTGTTGGCGCTGGACGCGGCCGATGTCGGCGGCGCCGTCGAACTTGCGGGAGCGGACGTACTGGAGGGAACGACCGCCGTCGAGGCGATGGGTACCCGGCGTCAACTCCAGTTTCGTACCGGGGTCGTTCATCCCCCGAGCCGTACAGACATCCACCCCGCCCACCGCGTTCACGGAGTCCACGAACCGCCGGAAGTCGACCTGGAGATACCGGTCCACCGGCACCCCGGTCATCTCCTCGACGGTACGGACGGACAACGCCGCCCCGCCCTCCCGGAACGCAGCGTTGATCTTCGCGTCATGGTCGGGCACCCACTCCCCGGACCCGGCGTCCCGGTGCGCGGGGATTCGCGCGAGGGAGTCGCGGGGCAGGCTCAGGACGCTGACCCGGTCCTGCCGGGCGGAGATGTGGACGAGCATCAGCGTGTCGGTGCAGTGGCACGCTTCCCCGCTCGCGTGGAACTTCCTCAACTCCTCGCGCGTGAGCGTCCGTTCATCGATGCCCATGAGCAGGACGGTCGTACCGGGCCCGCCGGCGGAACGCCCCTCACCGAACGCCGCCACCCGGGAAACCGGCAGCGCGCTCGCCCCGTCCACCGTCGAACCGCCGACCAGCAGAGCTCCGGCCAGAGCCGCCGTAACCACCCGCCTCATCGCCCGACCCTCCATCCACGCCGACGCCGCATCCACATGGCGAGCCACAGCAGGCCCCCGAGCCCGACCGACACACCCGCGACCACCCCCCACACCGGCGACACCCCACGCCCGCCCCCGGTATCGGGCAGCTGCCCATGCCCCCTGAACACGGCAGACGCGTTGCACTCGGCGGCGGAAGACCCGGCAGGGCAGTTGCTGGCCCCGGGCCCGCCCACGACGGGTACGTCCACGACCGTCCCCGGCGGCACATGCGCCCGCCCGTACGTCACGGAGAAGGTCATCCGAGCGGGATGCGAACAGTCACCCGGCGCGGTCCCGGTCCAGCTGACGGCCGAACTCCCGTACCGGACAGTCCCGTTGGAGGCAGCGGCGTCACCGTTGTACGTCGCGTACTTGAGGACCTGGGCCAAGCCGGCCGAGGCGGTGGCCCCGACATACGGCGCCCCGGTGGCACTGCACACCGTGACCGTGTACGTCACCTTGTCCCCGGGCCGGGGATGCGCATTGTCGGACGTGATCCGCACGTTCAGCTTCCCGGTGCTCGCCCGCACCCGGAAGTCCTCGACCTGCCCGGCACCGCCGTACCCGTACGGCTGGGGGTCGGCGGGCAGGGCCCGTTGGGTGGGCACGGTCCGCAGGTGACCACCGACCCGGACGAGGGACTCCCCCGGAGGTACGTCGGGACTACGCCCGGCCGGCACCTGGGCCCCGTACAACCGCAGGCGTAGGTACGTAGTACCGGCCTTGGCGAAGGAGGCGTCGGCCCAGTCCAGCACGGTCGACCGCGCCCCGGCGGGGATGGTCCGGAGGATCCGTTCCCCCTGGTCGAAGCGGCCGTTGAAGTCGTAGTCGAGCCAGGCGGCGAGCAGCGTGGCCGTACCGGTCGTGTTGGTGAGATCGACGGTGGTCGAGTACCCCGTACCACCGGTGTACGCGGCAGGCAGTACCCGAGGACCACGCCCGCCCTCGTCGAGCCGCGCGCTCCCGGGGTGCCCGTCGATGTCCGGGAACGACCCCTTGCCGAGGTACAGACCGGGCACGATCGCGTGGTACGGCCCACCGGAGGCCGCCAAGGTCCGGTACGAGTCCGGCGCCTCACCCCACTCGTACTGAGGCGTGTTGACCGTCGCCCCGCACCCCGGGGGATACGTACCGTCGGCGGTGTTGCCGTAGCACGAGGTGTTGGCGCTGGCGTCGGTCACCTCGTTGACGACCTTACGAGCACCGGCAGTTGGCACGGCGTTGGCCATGTACGTGTACGTCACGGTCACCGAGGCCCCCGCAGCGACATCCCCGACCCACGTGTACGCCAGCCCGGAACCCGGCGTAAGGGTCCCCGAATCCGCGCTCGGCGCCTTCACCGCCCGCTTGTTGAGCAGCCCGGCACCCTGCACGATCTGGTCCGTGAAGGTAGCCCCGGGATAGTCGGCGGCACTGTCGTTCGTAACCACGACCTTGAAGTTCAGCAGATCACCCGGCAGCACATCAGAAGCGTCGACGCTCTTCACGATCTTCAGACGCGGTACGACGCCGCTGGTGCCGCTGCCCGAGGAGCAGGCCGAATTCCTGGACCCGGCAGGGCAGTTGGTGCCGGGCACCCCGGAGACGACCGTGTTCGTGAGCTTCCCGTCGCCCCGGTCCACCACATCGACGGTGACCGAGTAGGTGATGGTGACCGTCGCCCCGCCGGGAACGTCGCCGCTCCACTTCAGCACGGGCTCGGCGTACGAGACGGAACCGGAGGAGGCCGCCGCGTCACCCCCGTACGCCGCGTCGTCGAGCACCCCGCTGAGGTCGTCGCTCCAGGACGCTGCCGGGTAGTCGGAGGCCGTCGGATTCTCGACGGTCACCTTGTACTCGACCTTCGCCCCCGGCAACACGACGGGCGTGGTCCGCGACTTGGTGAACTTCAGGGTCGGAACAGGGCTGGAGGTCGTGGAACAACCGGAGTTGGTCCCCACCGCGCAGTTGTTGCCCGGCGAGGCCGAGGTGATGGCATTGGCTAGGACGCCGTCGCCGAGCTGGGCGGGGTTGGACTTGACCTTGACCGTGTAGGTGACGGTGACCGTCCCGCCGACGGGGACGTCACCGGTCCAGCTCAACCGAGGCGAGTAGTAACTCACCTTTCCGGACGTGGCGTTGGCGTCGTCGCCGTACACCGCGTCGTCGAGGACACCGGTCAGGTCGTCGGACCAGGCCGCGCCCTTGTACTCGACGGAACCCGTGTTCTGGACGGTCACCGTGTACGTGACGTCCTGCCCCGGGAGGGGGTGGTTCGTCGAGGCGGTCTTGGTGAGGGAGAACTGGGGAACGCCGAGGGTCGATGAGCAGTCCGAATTGGCGGTACCGGAGGGGCAGTTGGTGTCGGACGTCGAAGTGACCGTGTTCTTCAGGGGGTTGGTCGACGTCGTCGTGTTGTTGAGGGTCACCGAGTAGGTCGTGGTGACGGTCTCACCGACGGCCACATCACCGGTCCAGGTCAGCATCGGGGCCCCGTAGTCCACCGACCCCGACGAGGCAACCGCGTCGTCGCCGTACACCGCGTCGGACAGCAGCGCGCTGAGGTCGTCGGACCAACTCGCCCCGGTGTACAGGGCCGTTCCGGTGTTCTGCGCGGTGATCGTGTACGTCACCTTCGAACCCGGCGTCGCGGTCCCCGAGCTGACCGTCTTCTTCAACTTCAGCTGGGGGATGCCGTCCCCGGGATCGTCACCGGTGGAGCAGGCCGGATCCTTCTTGCCCGCCTGGCAGTTGGAGCCAGCCGGACCGGTCACCGCGTTCGTCAGCTTGCCGTCACCCTTGAGCGGGTTGTCGACGGTGACGGAGTAGGTGACGGTGACGGACGCGCCCGCCGCGAGGTCGCCGGTCCACTTCACGACCGGCGCCGCGTACGACACCGAACCGGCCGACGCCGCCGCGTCACCCCCGTACACCGCGTCGTCCAGCACCCCGGTCAGGTCGTCCGACCACGAGGCGCCCTCGTAGGCGGCCGTGCCCGTGTTCTGGATGGTCACCGTGTACGAGACCTTCGTCCCCGGCGTCGGGCGGTTCGTGGAGACCGTCTTGGCCAGCTCCAGGGAGGGGATTCCGGCGGGGGGCGGTGCGCAGGCCGGGTCCGTGGAGCCGACCGCGCAGTTCGAACCGGGCGGGCCCACAACGGAGTTGGTGAGGTGCTGGTCGCCGGTGTCGGGGTCCTTGAGGGTGACCGTGTAGGTGATCGTTGCCTTGGCCTTCGCGGCGAGGTCGCCGGTCCACTTCACGACAGGGGCCGTGTACGACACCGAACCGGAGGTGGCCGAGGCGTCGCCGTACACCGCGTCGTCCAGGACGCCCGTCAGGTCGTCGGTGAACGTGGCGTCCGGGTAGGCGCCGGTGCCGGTGTTCTCGACGGTGACCGTGTACGTCATCTTGCCGCCGGGGAGGGCGACTTGGGGGCTGTACGTCTTGGCGATCTTCAGGGCGCCGATGCTGTTCGAGGTCGAGCAGTCGGCGTCTGTCGAGCCCGCCTCGCAGTTGGAGCCCTGGGGGCCGGTGAGGGCGTTCTTCAGGGTGCCGTCGCCGGTGAGAGGGTAGTTGACGGTGACGGAGTAGGTGATGGTCGCGGAGGTGCCCGCCGCGAGATCGCCGGACCAACTCAGCTTCGGAGAGGCGTACTTCACCTCACCGGAAGAGGCCGAGGCGTCACCCCCGTACACCGCGTCGTCCAGCACCCCGCTCAGGTCGTCCGACCACACCGCGCCCTTGTAGGCCGCGCTGCCCGTGTTCTGGACAGTCACCGTGTACGTGGTCTTGCCGCCCGCGACCGGGCTGGCCGGCGAGGACTTCTTCGTGAGGTGCAGCTCGGGGAGGCCGTCGATGGCGGCCGAGCAGCGGTTGTCGGTCGAACCCTTCTTGCAGTTCGAACCGGGCGGGCCCTCAACCGAGTTGAGGATCGTGTCGTTGCCGGTCTTGGGGTTGTTGAGCTTCAGCGCGTAGGTGACGGTCTCGGTCGCGCCCGCCGCCACCGTGCCCGTCCAGGTCAGCTTCGGGGACGCGTACGCCACCGAACCGGCCGTCGCCGTCGTGGTGTTGAGCCAGGTCGCGCTGTCCAGGACGTCCGTGAGGTCGTCCGTGAAGGTGGCCCCGGTGTAGGCGGCCGTGCCCGTGTTCTGGACGGTGACCGTGTAGGTGATCGTGTCGCCGGGGAGGGGGGTGCCCGGGGAGACGGTCTTGGTCAGGGTCAGCGACGGGATGCCGTACGGGCCCGCCGTGCACGCCGAATCCGTCGAACCGGAACCGCAGTTGGCGCCCGGCGAGGTCGAGACCAGGGTGTTCTTGAGGGTCTGGTCGCCGGTGTCGGGGTCGTCGAGGGTGATGGTGTAGGTGGTGGTCGCGGAGGCGCCCGCCGCGAGGTCACCGGACCAAGTCAGCGTCGGCGCCGCGTACTTCACCTCACCAGAAGAGGCCGCCGCGTCACCGCCGTACGCCGCGTCGTCGAGCACGCCGCTCAGGTCGTCGGACCAGGTCGCGCCCGGGTAGGCGGCCGTCCCCGTGTTCGTGACCGTGACCGTGTACGTCACCTTGTCGCCGGGCTTGGGTGCCGTGTTGGACGAGGTCTTCTTCATGGTCAACTCGCGGACCGGAACCGGCGTTTGGTCACCGCACGCGGAATTCGCCGTCCCCGAGGGGCAGTTGGTGTCCGAGGTCGAGACGACCTTGTTGACCAGCTTCTTGTTGCCGGAGAGCGGGTTGGCGAGCTTGACGGAGTAGGTGGTGGTCGAGGAGGCGCCGGCCGCGAGGTCGCCGGTCCAAGTCAGCGTGGGCGCCGCGTACTTCACGTCACCCGAAGACGCCGAGACGTCGTCCGCGTACGTCCCGTCGTCGATCAGCTCGGACAGGTCGTCCGACCAGGTCGCGCCGGGGTAGGCGGCGGCACCCGTGTTCTGCGCGACGACCGTGTACGTGACCGTCTGCCCGGCCGCCGGGTTCGCCGGGCTGGACGTCTTGGTCAGCTTGAGCTGGGGTACGGAACTGTTCGTCGTACAGGGATCGCACACCGAACCCGCGGGCCCGGTAACGGAGTTCACCAGTTTCTTGTCCCCGGCGTCGGGGGTGTCGACCGTGACGGAGTACGTCGTGGTCGACGACGCGCCCGCCGCCAGATCGCCGGTCCACTTCACGACGGGCGCCGCGTACGAGACGGAACCAGAAGAGGCCGTCGCGTCGCCGCCGTACACCGCGTCGTCGAGGACCCCGGTCAGGTCGTCGGACCAGGAGGCGCCGGTGTACACCGCCGTCCCCGTGTTCTTCGCGACGACCGTGTACGTCACCGTCGTCCCCGGCTTCGGGTTCGCCTCCGACACCGTTTTGTTCAGGGTGAGTTGGGGAATCCCGTCGCCGGTCCTGTCGCCGGTCGAGCACTCGGGGGCCTTGCTGCCGGCCTGGCAGTTGGAACCGGCGGGGCCGGTGACCGCGTTGGCGAGCTTGCCGTTCCCGGAGAGGGGGGACTTGACGGTGACGGAGTAGGTGACAGTTGCGGAGGCGCCCGCCGCGAGGTCGCCGGTCCAAGTCAGCTTCGGTGCCGCGTACTTCACCTCACCGGAAGAGGCCGAAGCGTCGTCCCCGTACGTCGCGTCGTCCACGACGTCCGTGAGGTCGTCCGACCAGGACGCGCCCTTGTAGGCAGCCGTCCCCGTGTTCTCGACGACCACCTTGTACGTGACCTTCGACCCCGGCGTGGGCCGGTTCTCGGACGCCGTCTTGGTGATCGACAGGGTCGGGACGCCCGCCGGGGTCGGTGTGCAGGCCGGGTCGGTCGAACCGGCCGCGCAGTTGGAGCCCTTGGGGCCGACGACGGCGTTGCCGAGCTTCTTGTCGCCGGTGTCGGGGTCGTGGACGGTGACGGTGTAGGTGGTGGTCGCGGAGGCGCCCGCCGCGAGGTCACCGGTCCAAGTGAGCTTCGGTGCCGCGTACTTCACTTCACCGGAGGAGGCCGAAGCGTCGTCGCCGTACGTCGCGTCGTCCAGGACACCGGTCAGGTCGTCGGTCCACGAGGCGCCGGGGTAGGTACCGGTGCCCGTGTTCTCGACGGTCACCGTGTATGTCAGCTTCGAGCCCGGGGTCGCCGTGTCCGGTGTGTAGGTCTTGCTGAGCTTGAGGACGCCGACGCCGCTGGAGGTCGAACAGGCCGTGCATTCCGTGCCGTTGGGGCCGGTGACGGCGTTCTTCAACGTAAGGTCGCCGGTGTCGGGGGCGTTGACGGTGGCGGAGTAGGTGGTGGTCGCGGAAGCGCCCGCCGCCAGATCGCCGGTCCAAGTCAACTTCGGCGCCGCGTACTTGACGGCTCCCGCAGAAGCCGCCGCGTCGTCCCCGTACGTTGCGTCGTCCAGAACCCCAGTAAGGTCGTCCGACCACGTCGCCCCGCTGTACACCGCCGTCCCCGTGTTCTTCGCGACGACCTTGTACGTGACCTTCGTCCCCGGCACCGGGTTCGCCGGGCTCGACGTCTTCGTCAGCGTGAGCTGCGGAATCCCGTCGCCGGGGTCCTCCCCGGTCGAGCACTCCGAACTCTGCTTGCCGGACTGGCAGTTGGACCCGGCGGGGCCGGTGACCGCGTTGGCCAGCTTGCCGTTCCCGGCGAGCGGGGCCTTGACCGTGACGGAGTAGGTGATGGTCGCGGAGGCACCGGCCGCGAGATCGCCGGTCCACTTCACGACCGGCGCCGCGTACGACACCACACCCGAAGACGCCGCCGCGTCACCGCCGTACGTCGCGTCGTCGATGACGTCCGTCAGGTCGTCGGACCACACCGCGCCCGCATAGGCGGCCGTCCCCGTGTTCGACACGGTCACCGTGTACGTGACCACAGAACCCGGCGTGGGCCGGTTGCTGGACGCCGTCTTGCTGATCGCCAGCGTCGGTACCCCGGCGGGCGTCGGTGCGCAAGCCGGGTCGACCGAACCAGCGGCACAGTTGGATCCCGCCGGACCGGTCACCGCGTTCGCGAGCTTCTTGTCGCCGGTGTCCGGGTCGTTGACGGTGACGCTGTAGGTGACGGTCGCCTTCTCCCCGGCAGCCAGGTCACCGGTCCAAGTCAGCTTCGGTGCCTCGTA
The DNA here is from genome assembly GCF_020010905.1 of Streptomyces acidiscabies. GTDB lineage: Bacteria > Actinomycetota > Actinomycetes > Streptomycetales > Streptomycetaceae > Streptomyces > Streptomyces acidiscabies. The sequence goes on from NZ_JAGJBY010000001.1 coordinate 492,813, forward strand.
CTTGATCGATCCACCGTCCGTCGAGGCGTCGTCGTTGTAGACCGCGTCGTCGAGCACCCCGGACAGGTCGTCGTACCCGGAGCCGCCCGGGTAGGTCCCGGTGCCGGTGTTCTCGACGGTCACCGTGTACGTGATCACGGACCCCGGCGTCGCGACCTGCGGGCTGTAGCTCTTGGCGATCTTCAGCACGCCGATCCCGCTGGACGCCGAGCAGTCGTCGTCCGTCGAACCCGCCTCGCAGTTGGAACCCTGCGGCCCCGCCACGGAGTTGGTGAGCTTCTGGTCGCCGCTGACGGGCGCGTTGATGGTCACGCTGTAGGTGACCGTCGCCGACGCGCCCGCCGCCAGATCGCCGGACCACTTCACGACCGGCGCCGCGTACGACACCGAACCGGCCGAGGCCGAGGCGTCGTTCCCGTACACCGCGTCGTCCAGGACCTCGCTCAGGTCGTCGGACCAAGTCGCGCCGTTGTAGACGGCGTTACCCGTGTTCTCGACGGCCACCTTGTACGTGACCTTCTGCCCGGCGACCGGGTTCGCCGGGGACTGCGTCTTGGTGATGTGCAGTTCGGGCAGACCGCCGACGTCGCTGGAGCAGCGATTGTCGGTGGAACCCGGCTTGCAGTTCGAACCGGCCGGTCCGACAACGGTGTTGACCATCGTGCCGTCGCCGGTGCGCGGGTTGTTGAGCTTGAGCTGGTAGGTCACCGTCTGCGTGGAACCGGCGGGGACGGTGCCGCTCCAGCTCACAACTGGCGCCGTGTAGCTGACCGTTCCCGTCGTGGCCGTCGTCCGGTTCCCCCACACCCCTTCGTCCAGGACCCCGGTCAGGTCGTCGCTGAAGCTCGCGCCCGGGTAGTCGGTCGCGCCGCTGTTCACCAGCTTGATCGTGTAGGTGAGGGTGTCGCCGGGGAGCGGGTTCGCGGGGGAGACCGTCTTCGTGAGGGTCAGCGAGGGGATGCCGTACGGGCCCGCCGTACACGCCGGATCGGTGCTGTCCGCCTGGCAGTTGGAGCCGTCGGAGGTCGAGACAAGCGTGTTCTTGATGACCTGGTCGCCGTCGTCGGGGTCGGCGAGGGTGACGGTGTAGGTGACCGTCGCGGTCGCGCCCGCGGCGAGGTCGCCGGTCCAGGTGAGCTTCGGAGAGGCGTACGAAACCGACCCGGAAGTGGCCGAGGCGTCCCCGTTGTACGCCCCGTCGTCGAGCACGTTCACCAGCGTGTCGGACCAGGTGGCACCCGGGTACGCGGCCGTCCCCGTGTTCTCCACGGTCACCGTGTACGTGATGGTGTCGCCCGGCTTCGGCGCCGTGTTGGACGCCGTCTTCTTCATGGTCAACTCGCGGACGGTGACCGGCGTTTGGTCACCGCAGGTCGAACTCGTCGACCCCGAGGCGCAGTTGGTGTCCGTGGTCGACACGACCTTGTTGACCAGCTGCTTGTTGCCGGAGAGCGGGTTGGCGAGCTTCACTGAGTAGGTGGTGGTCGCCTTGTCGCCGGGGTCGAGGTCGCCGGTCCAAGTGAGCGTTGGCGTCGCGTACTTAACCGCACCCGCAGAAGCCGCCGCGTCACCCGCGTACGTCCCGTCATCGATCAGGTCGGACAGGTCATCCGACCAGGTCGCGCCGGTGTAGGCGGCAGCACCCGTGTTCTCCGCGACCACCGTGTACGTCACCGTCTGCCCCGCCGCCGGATTCGCCGGCGAGGACGTCTTGGTCAGCTTGAGCTGCGGCACCGAACTCGTCGTCGTACAGGGGTCGCACGTCGAACCAGCGGGCCCGGTAACGGAGTTGACCAGCTTCTTGTCCCCGGCGTCAGGGTTGTTCACGGTCACGGAGTAGGTGACCGTCGCCGTCGCCCCCGCCGCCAGATCGCCGGTCCACTTCACGACCGGCGCCGCGTACGACACCGCACCCGAAGACGCCGCCGCATCACCGCTGTACGCGGCGTCGTCCACCACCCGGGTCAGGTCGTCCGACCAGGAGGCCCCGGTGTACGTCACCGACCCCGTGTTCGTCGCGGTGACCGTGTACGTCACCTTCGACCCCGGCTTCGGATTCGCGTTGGACACCGACTTCGAGATCTTCAGCCCGGCCACGCCGTTGGTGGTCGTACACGCCGAGCAATCCGCATCCGTGCTGGAAGTGACCTGGTTGACAAGCTCGTTGTTCCCGGCATCCGGCGAACTCACGGTCACCGAGTACGTGATCGTCGCCGACGCCCCCGCCGCAAGGTTCCCGCTCCAGCTCAACTTCGGCTCCGCGTACGACACGGACCCGGCCGACGCCGTGGCGTCACCGCCGTACGCCGCGTCGTCGAGGACGTCGGTCAGATCGTCCGACCAACCAGCCCCCGTATAAGTGGCCGTCCCCGGATTCCGCACCGTCACCGTGTACGTGACCTTCTGCCCCGGATGCACGGTCCCGTTCGCGTCACTGGCCTTGCTGATCGCGAGCCGGGGAATGCCACCCCCGTTGTCGTCGGAACAGGCCGAATCGGTAGATCCAGCAGCGCAGTTGGTCCCCGGTGCCGCGACCACGTTCTTCAGCACCTGGTTCCCGCCGGGCGGATTCCCCACGGTGACCTGATACGTCACGCGTACGGTCGCCCCCGCCGCGACGGCCCCGGTCCACGTCAGCTTCTTCGCGCCGGAGTCATAACTCCCCGTGCCACCGACCGGAGTTGACGTGATCGACCCCGCCACGAACGACGCGTCGTCCACCACGTCGCTCAAGTCATCGGTGTATGTGAACGAACTCGCGTCCCCCGTACCGCTGTTCTTCAACGTGATCGTGTACGTCACCGTCTGCCCGGCCTTGGCAGGAGCCGGCGCCGAGGTCTTGGTCACCTGCACGCTCGGCCCGTTGGTCACCACCGACGACGTGCACGAGGGCGAACACCCGGAGTCCGTCGACCCCGAACCCGGCGTCACCGTCGCCGAGTTGGTCTGGTTCCCGGACGTCGAAGCAGGCACCGTCCCACTGATCGTGTACGTGATCGTCCCACCCGGCGCGACACTCGGCTTGTCGGAGATGTTCCCGCTCCCGGACGCGGCCCCGCACGAACTCCCGTTGGAGGCGGCGCAGTTCCACCCGAAGCTGGAGAACCCGGCGGGCAGCGTGTCCGTCACGGTCGGCAGCGCGGTCGACGGCCCCGCGTTCCTCACGGTCACCGTGTACGAGAAGGTCTCACCGGGCTGGTACGAGGTGGAGGACCCGACCTTGGACACGGTCAGCCCTGTCTTAGGTGCTGTGACCTGCGGAGACGCGGGCGGAGACGTGTTGTTCCCCGGCGTCTGGTCGGGAGTCGTCGAGGTCGAGGTCGCCGTGTTGGCGACGTCGGACCCGTTCCCGGTGTAGGTGGACGCGAGCCGCACGGTGATCGTGAAGGTCTGGCTCGACCCGTTCGCGAGCGACGCGGTCTGCGGACAGCTGACGTTCTGACCGGCGGCCGTACAGCCGGACGCCGAGGAGACAAAGGTCAGTTGGGACGGAAGCGTGTCCGTGACGGCGACCGCCGCAGCGGCCGACGGCCCGTTGTTCGTGACCTTGATGTCGTACTGGAACGTCTCCCCCGGCGCGATCGGCGTCCCCGTGGCCGTCTTCGTCGTCGCCACATCGGCCGCGACCGGCGTCACGGTCGCCGACGCGCAGCTCCCCGAACACGGCGTCGGATCGGTCGAGTCGGACGTCGCCTGCGTGACCGTGTTGGTCTGAGCCGTCGTACTGCTCACCCTGGCCGCGATCTTCAGCGTGACGCTCTTGCCCGCCCCGACGGTCCCGGGCTTCCAAACGCCCCCGGAATACGCCCCGTTGGAGTCGTCGCTCACATAGGTGAGCCCGCTCGGCAGCTGATCGCTCACCTGCACATTCGCCGCGTCACTCGGTCCGTTGTTGGTGACCGTGACCGTGAAGACCGTGTTCTCGCCGTAGTTGACGTTCGTCGGGCTCGCGCTCTTGGTGACGGCCAGATCGCTGACCGCACCGGACGTCCGCACCACCACATCGGCCGTGTTGTTGCTGGTCACGTTGTCGTTGGGCCCGCTGACGACGATCCCGCCGGGCTGGGTGAGCGTGCTGTTGGGCGCCGCGCTCGGCGAGACGAGCACGCTGATCGGCAGGTTCAGCGAGGACCCGGCGTCCAGCGAGGTGACCGTACAAGTCACCACCGTCCCCGCCGAGTTGGCCGTGCACCCCGACGGCTGCGTCCCCGAGGCCGTCACCCCCGTCGGCAGCGTGACCGTGACCGTGACGTTCCCGGCCGCGTCGGCGGGCCCGTTGTTCTTCACGACGACCGGGATCGTCGTCGTCTGCCCCGGCGCGACCGTCCCGCCCGGACCGCTCGGCGTCACGTCGTAGTCGGACTGCGCGACGATCGGCGGCGGGCCCGAAGTCGCCGTGTTGTTGGCCGAGTTGGGGTCGGTCGTGTCGGTCGCGACGGTCGCCGTGTTCCCGATGTCGGAGCCGTTCCCCTTGTACGAGGACGCGAGCTTGACGGTGATCGTCCAGGACTGGGTGGCACCCGGCGCGAGCGAGGCGACGGGACCGCAGGTGACACTCTGGCCCGACGCCGTACAGCCCGAACCGGACTGGAAGGTGACGTTCGACGGCAGCGTGTCGGTCATCCGCACGTTCGTCGCCGTGGACGGCCCGTTGTTCGTGCCGGTCAGCGTGTACGTGTACGTCTGGCCCGGCGACACGTTCGCCGTGCTCGCCGTCTTCGTCGCGGCGAGGTCGGCGCGGGGTGCCGCCGGGGTCGTCGCCGTCGCGGAGCAACTCGCCCCGCAGGTCGTGTCGTTGACGCCGCTCGGCGGGGTGACGGTCGCCGTGTTGGTGAGGGCGGCGGTCGCGGAGGGGGAGGTGGTGCCGGTCACCGTGTAGGTGGCCGTGCCGTTCGCCGCGAGGGTCGCCGTCGTGTTCAGGGTGTTGCCGGTGCCCGAACTCGCCCCGCAGGAGCTGCCGTTGGACGCCGTACAGGTCCAGGTCGTACCCGTCAGGCCCGCCGGGATCGTGTCCGTGATCCTCGCGTTCGTCGCCGGGGCCGGGCCCGCGTTGGCGACGGTGATCGTGTAGGTGACGGGGTTGCCGGGGACGTACGGATTCGGCGAAGCCGTCTTCGTCACGCTCAACTTGGTCTGCGTCACCCACTGGATGACGACCGCGCCGTTGCCGCCGCTCTTGGAGTCGGCGCCGCCGATCGCGACGCCCGCCGGGTACTGGGCCGAGCCCGTACCGGCCGCCGCGCCGCCCTGGTTGTTGGCGGTGGGGCTCGAACCGGCGGTCGTCGAGGCGCCCGTGACACCGGCGCCGCCGATGTAGCCGGAACCGCCGCCACCAGGGCCGTTGGGGTTCAGAGTTGGTGCGCCCGGCTGGCAGGCGCCGCCGCCACCGCCGAAGTAGCCGCCGCCACCACCGCCGCCGCCCTCGCCCCGCCGACTGGACAGGGTGTTGAAGCCGTTGCCGCCGAACCACTGGCGGCCCGCCGTGTTGCTGGTCGCCTCGCACTGGCTGCCGTACGCGCCGGCCGTGCCGCCCGCCGTCTGCGTGCCGCCCTGGCCCGAGGTGTTGGTGTTGCCGTCGCCGCCGCCGTTCGTGCCACCGCCGCCGCCCGGTTTCGGGTTCTGCGTGTCCGCGCCGGGGGAGGCTCCGCCGCCACCGCCCGCGATCAGCAAGGGAGTTGAGAAACTCGCGCCGTTCCACAGGGCGGACATGCCGCCGCCGCTCGCGCCGATCGCGCCGGGGGTGACGGGGGAGGCGCCGCCTGCGCCGCCGCCGCCGTACGTCGTGGCCGTCGAGTTGACGTTGCCGCCCTGGCCCGCCATCACCGTGAGCGACTGGCCTGCGGTGACCGCGAGGGTGCCGGTCGTGTAGCCGCCGCCTGCGCCGCCTACCTGGCCGGAGTAGTACGCGGAGTTGTCGCCGCCGCCGCCCGCGCCCCACAGCTGAACGTTCAGGCTGCTGACGCCTGTTGGGACGGTGAAGGTCTGGTCGGCGCCGGTGTAGCTGAGGAGGGTGCAGTTCGTGAAACCGGCGGAGGGGGTGCAGGCGGAGGCTCGGCGGGAGGTCTGGGCGGGGGTCGCGGCGCGGGGGGCGTTGAGGTTGAGGTGGCCGGGCTTCTCAACTGCCTTGTCGCGAGGCTTCTTTGAGCGGTCGCCCCCGTTTGAAGCGCCGGGCTCGTCCTTCACCGACCCGAACGGACCCGCCAGCACCAGCCCCTCCGGCGCACCCTCCGACACGGTCAGCTCGATCGTCCGTACAGCCTCCGTGAACACCAGGTCCGCGCCCCGCTCCCGCCGGTCGAACCGGTTGTCCCGCCGAGCGCCCTCCGCGAACACCCCGTCCGCCCCGTCCCCCAGCACACTGACCCACGCGGGCCGGGCCTCGGGAAGCGTGAAGGTCACGGTGTACGGCCGACCGCGAGGCGCGGCAGGCAGCTCGATCCCCCGCGCACCGTCCCGCCCGGCGACCTCCCGAGACAGCTCGACCGTCCGCCAACGGGGGCTGGGGGAGGGGGGTTTGGGGTCGTCGGACGTCCCAGACACGGCGGACGTCCCCGGCGCAGTGGACGACCTCGGCGCAGCGGACGACTCCGGCGCGGCAGAGGCTTTCGGTGCGGCAGAGGCTTTCGGCGCGACCGAGTCCTCCGGCGAGATCGACGCCTTCGCCTCTTCCCGCCGCGCGCCAGACCCCTCCGTACGGGGCTGCTCCGCCGTACGAGACTCAGGCACCGTACGAGGTCGAGGCGCCGTACGAGGCTGATCCCCCCGCCCCTCAACCGCACGCCCCTCACCAGCACGCATCTCCCCCGCGAGCCCCTCCCCCGTACCCTCCTCCGCCCCCTCCCCCGGCGTAAACCTCACCCGATACCCGCCCCCACCACTCAGCGAATCCCCCAGCACCCCCACCCCACCCGGCCACTCCACCAACAACCGCGCGCCCCCGCCCCCCAACGCATCCCGCACCCCCGTCGGCTCACCCAGCGCAGGCGCTGCCCCGATCCCGAGAAACAGCACGACGAGAGCCGCGAGGGTGCGGCCCGGCCAGCGGGTGATCTTCTCGTACATCGGGTTCCCTGCCTGTGGTCACGTGACGACACGTCAGCAGGAGGGGTATGCACAGAATCTAAGCGTATTGATCATGTAGGTCTGATTAATCCCCCGTCCGGCCCCGATGATCACCGTGTCGCCCGAGCCGCCACCACCCCCGGGTCTTGACTCCGACCATGCCGACCCTCCTCCGCACGCTGGCCTGCCTGACCCCGTTCCTCCTCGCGGCAACGGCCTGCACCGCGACGCCGCACGAGCCCCGCTCCGACGCGAAGCCCTTCACCGCCGCCCCCTTCGAGCAGGCGCTCGGCAAGGACTGGCACCTGACGTACCGCGACATGCCGAACACTGACCGCCGCATGGGCACCGGCGCGGGACGGAAGTCCCTGCGCATCGGCGTGGTGGAGACGAAGTCGACCACCGACACCCTCACGTCCCTGGCGTGCCAGGCATTCGGCAAGGACGTCGCGGAGGCGACCCGCTTCCTCCTGTCCTGCGCCGAAGCGGCAACCGGCGCCCCCGCGCCCGTACGCACCTGGCTCACCACCCACATCGACCGCCCCAGCACGGGCCCGGGCCACGCCACCCAGCACGGCCCCCTCGACTACCACCTGGGCGTCAACCGCGACCAGGCGGTACGGGTCCTGTACATCAGCCGGACGGACAACCGCTGAACTTCACCGTGATGCCGTCCGACCGGCCATCGGCGATACGCTGCGCAGCGACGGGAAGGAGCTGTCGATGAGTGCCAAGGCTGTCATGCGCACCGAGTTTCCCAAAGGGCACACGGTCTTCTTCGGTGTCGACGGGAAGGTGATCATGACTCCGCGGAGCTTCGAGCACTCCAACACGATCCGCTCGATGCAGATCGCCACGCTCACGCTGGGGAGTCACCCACGGGTGACATCCGACGTGTATCTCAACTTCCCGGCCGACGAGTACTCCGCCCCCGACCTCGCGATCATCCGCGAGGACGCCCAGAAGCAGAACAAGCGTTACAGCTTCGAGGACGTCCTCCTCATCACCGAGGTCGTGTCCGTCTCCTCCGCCCGCAAGGACTACGACGACTGCACGGCGAAGTACGGCCGCTACGGCATCCCCGTCTACCTGGTCGTCGACCCGTACGCCCGCGAGGTGCTCGTCCACACCAGCCCCACCGGCGACGGTTACATCACGACGCACACCCACAAGTACGGCACCGGCAAGCTCCCCATCCCCCTGGCCGACGGCCGTACCTTCACGCTGGACCTGGACGAACTCCCCGTCCCGGAGGCGTAAGCCCTCCCCACAACTCCTCCGCCGTCCGATCGCCGCTCGTGCACACCGGCCCTCTACTCTTTCCGGCGTCCGAAAAACGATCTAGAAGGAGTTGCGCATGCGCACCCTCGGCCGAATCGCCGCGACGGCCCTGTCCGCGGCGGCCCTCTTCGGTGGCCTGATGGCCACCGCGCCCGCCGCGTCCGCGCTGCCCTCGCAGTGCACGAAGGACATGACCTTCCCGGTCCCGCTGGACATGACGGTCACGGCGAACGTGAACCTCCGCGAGACTCCGGGCACCGGTTCCACGTCCCTCGGCATACTCACCAAGGGCACGAAGTTCACCTCCTACTGCCTCGCCAACAAGGGCGGCACGAACTGGGAGGGCGGCAAGGTGATGTCCGGCGCGAACAAGGGCAAGTGGGGCTGGGTGGCGTGGGACTACGTCAAGGACTGACGCCACGGGGTTGACGGGCGGCCGGGGGTGCCAGCGGTGGAGGCATCCCCGGCTTGTTCGGCACACTGGGACCATGTCCGAGACGACGTACGGCATCGGTGACATGGCCAAACTCTGCGGTGAACGGGTCCGGCTCGTGGCGGTGCAGGGGAGAGGACCCCAGGTCATGCCGTGATCCCCTCCCGTCCAGGCCCCGCTCACACCCTCGCCGGGAACTCCGTGAACGGTGCGCCCGGGTACGTGTACGGGTGGTCGATCCCCATCGAGGCCAGCTCGGCGGCGTACAGCCGTTCGCGTTGGAGGCGGCGTTCCTGCTGTTGCCATGCCGCTTCCGCTTCCGCCTGTGCCCGTTCTTGTTCCCGGCGGCGGAGGATTTCGGCGGCCTCGGCCTTGGAGGGGCTGGTCCAGGGGCGTGACCAGGGGCTTTCGGGGATTACGGGGGTGGGGGGCGCGGTGGGGGTGAAGTGGTCCGCGCTGTGTCGTCCGGGACGACGGCGGGGGATGAGGACACGCAGGGCGCTCAGAAGGGCGCGCACGATAAAATCGCGCATAGGTCGATCAGCTCCTCTAGCTGGCTGTTCGGCTTAGCCCCGTCGGATCGCTGTGAACGATCCCTCGGGGCGTTTTTTTGTGTTGGTCACAGACGGTAGGGCCAACTCACACAAGCGGGGAAGAGGATTCCGATCATTCACTCGTTCGAGTGAACTTCCGCAAACGGCAGCCCAGTTGCAGCACCACCCACTACGCTCCCGCGCGCAAACCCAGCACCCCCAACGGCCGTACGTCGTACGGTCTCCGACGAGTCACCTGCCGAGGAGGTGACACCGATAGGCCGCTCCCCCAACTCCCACTCCGCCCCGAGGAGTTCACCCCGCTCGGCCCGAACCTCCAGCGAGACGAACAACCCACTGGGCCCCCGCACAACCCCCGGATGCCAGACAACCATCCCTGCCTCCCTAACATCGACGTCACCGAAGAGACCAGTGACCCGGTACCGCCGCGCCGCCCCCTCCTGAAACGGCACAAGAAACCCCGGACTGTCCTGCCCCCGGACGAGCCCGGTGCGCCAGACGACGAACTCGGCACCGCTACAACTCCCGAGGGAGCCCCCACTTCTCCGGGTTCTCGAGCAGGTCCTGGAGCAACGCGTCGGATGTCGGGTCGGTCACGTCCCACGCGTGGGCGAGGGAGTGTCCGTCGTACAGCCCGCACGCGTCGCCCTCCTCGTGCGACGCCGGGCACCAGCGCAGCACGGTGAACCTGAACTCTTCCTCCCCCCACAGGAACCACTGCCCCTCGTCGAGCGCGAACCCGTCCCACAGGAAGTCCGCGTGGTCCCCGTCGTGCCCCTCGGCGAGCTCGCAGCAGACGTACCCGTCCGCGAACTCGGCGTGGTCGTACGGCTCTTCGTGGTTGGCCTTGAGCAAGGCCAGCACGTCCCGCACGGGCAGAAGCTTCACGGCGGTGCACTGCAACATGGCGCCCTCACAAGTCAGTTGAGAGATTCTCCGTACGACGGTGCAGAGGCCCGCGGCTCCCTGCGCGGCACCTCCCACTCGACCAGCCGCTCCGCGACGAACGTCGGGCTCACCCGGAACTCCCGGGCCAGCGCCGCCGCCGACACCCCCTCCCGATACCGCGCCTCAACACTGTCCCGCGCCGCCACGAACTCCGCGCGCGCTTCGCGAACTTCTTCACTGGTACGGCGCCTCGCGCGCCCCCTGAAGACGCGCGCACCCGCCCTGCGGTAAAGCAGCGCGTCGACCAACCCGCGCCGTTCCTCGCCCCATTCGTCGAAGCGCCGCCCCAACCACCCCGCGCTGACGCCGTATTCCTCCGCGAGCCGGCTGAGCGGGACGCCCTCCCGGTACCGCCGGACCACCAACTCCCGTTCCGCCAGCACCCGTTCCCTCACAGCACCTCCCCCCGGCTGCGCGCGTTGGCCTCCCTGACCTGGGCCCGTAACCGCTGCTCGGCGTTCAACGCGCGTACGTCGCCCGGCTCCACCTCCCACTCCACGCCGCCCCTGACCGGCCGCAGCAGCCAGCGTCCCGCCCAGGTGCCCCTGAACTCCCCCACCAACCCCCGTACGGAATCCAGGTACAGCGTCCCGATCTCCGGTACCGGGGGCGGCACTTCGGGCTCTGGTTCAGCGCTTTTTCCGGACATGACCACTCCTCTCCGTAACAAGTCCACTACCGTGAGCCTCAGAGTGACCGAGCCGCCGGGAATTCTTCAACTGACTCGGCCGGATTGGAAGGACGGTGGATGAGCCGTTGAACCGAAAGAAACTCAACCCTGACAGCTCGCCGGAGGCGGCGTTCGGAGCGCTTCTTCGCGAAGAACGCGAGAAGCAGGGCTTGACGCAGGAGGCGCTTGCCTTCCGCACGAACTTCTCCAGCTCCCACATCTCGGCGGTCGAAACGGCTCGCAAGAAGCCAACTCTTCCGCTGGCCAGAAGCGTCGACGTAGCGCTGGGCACCGGAGACATGTTCGAGCGCAAGTGGCGAAAGATGAACAGGGCGGGGCTGCTGGAGGGGTTCCCGCAGTTCCTGGTGGATGAGGCGAAGGCGGTCGAGATCCGTCTGTTCGAGGTCAGCGTCATCCCCGGCCTGCTCCAGACACCGGAGTACGCATCAGTGATCGCGCAGAGCGAGGTGAGGCGGGGTGCAATCACAAGCACTCAGGCCGATGAGCGGATAGCGCTGGTCGCGGATCGGCAGGCCACGTTGAAGCGGACGCCTGCGCCGCTGGTCGTCGCGGTACTGGACGAGGCCGTCCTGCATCGCCCCTTGGGCGGACCAGAGGTCATGAACGCTCAGTTGGACAAGCTGATCGAGTTCGCGGAGCTGCCGAACACTCACCTCCAGATCGCCCCGTTCGCCCTGGGAGAGCGCCGACCGTTCGACCTGCCGATCACCTTCCTGACCATGCCGGACCGCGCTCTGGTGTCCTTCGCAGAGTCCGCACTCCGCGGCCACCTCGAACGTGACAAGACATTCGTCGTACCGGCGCTGACGGCCTACCATCAGCTTCAGGCCGAATCGTTCTCCCAAGCGGACTCTGTGGCCATGATCAGAAAGTTTCGAAGGGGCACTCCGTGAGCACCGAACACCCTCTCTGGTTCACTTCCTCGTACAGCAGCAACGGCGGCCAGTGCGTCGAGGTAGCCACCAACCTCGCCGCGTCCCACGGGATGGTCCCCGTCCGCGACTCGAAGAACCAGTCGGGCCCTGCCCTGAACGTCCGCCCGGAAGCCTTCACGGCCTTCCTCTCGGCCCTCAACTCCCCTGAGTTCGGCGGAATCTGACCTGGCGGAGCCCCATGCGACCACTCAGCATGGGGCTCCATGACCCCTTCACCCCTGACCTGGCGAAAGTCCTCGTACAGCGAAAACGGAGGCCAGTGCGTAGAGGTAGCCACCTCCGCCTGGCGAACCTCCTCCTACAGCAACAACGGCGGCCAGTGCGTACAAGTCGCCACCTGGCACAAATCCACGCACAGCGAAAACGGCGGCGCCTGCGTAGAAATCGCCCCCACCCCCACCACCACCCTCATCCGCGACTCCAAAGCCCTCCCCAACGCCCCCACCCTCCACATCCCCACCCCCGCCTTCACCGCCTTCCTCGCCTCCCTCTAAACCGCCCCCACCCGGTCGAGATACTCCTGCACCGGCCCGTACACCCCATACGGCACATACTCAGGAAGCTCCCCCACCCCACACCACACCACCTCGGCCAACTCCTCCCGGTCCGCGACGTACGCCTCCCCCGAAACCACCTCACAGGCCACGTACGCCATCCGCCGCCCCGTCTTGGGATGCACCCTCCCCCCAAGCCCCCGCACCACCCTCACCACCACCCCGGTCTCCTCCCCCACCTCCCGCACAGCGGCTTCCTCCGCCGACTCCCCGGCTTCAACTTCCCCCGCCGGGAACTGCCACAACAACTCCCCCTCCCGCACCCGCCGCCGAACGAGCAGCACACACCCGTCCCGCACAACAACCGCAGCCGCGATCCCGGGCCGGTCACTGCCCGTCTCCGTCGTCATCCGGCATACCTCTCAGGTCAAGGTCGACGCGCGCCACTCACGTACTCCAGGAACGGCACCGACTCCGCGACCGCGAGCCGTCGCCAGCTCCGGTACGGCTCCGGGTCGCCCTCGTACAACTCACGTCCGGTCTGCGTGCCGTCCGGGCGGTAGTTCATGAGGACGACCTTGGACTCGTCGAACATCCAGAAGTCCTGGGCCGGGAGGCCGGGGTTCGGGCGGTCGGTGAGGTCGAGGATGCGGATGTCCTCGCCGGCGGTCACGTGGTGGCGGTAGTAGTACTCGAACTCGAAGCGGAGGTAGTCGGAGAGGGGGCGGGCGAGGATGTGGACGCGGCCGACGTACTTGCCCTCCGCGGTCCATGCGCGGACCTCGTCCATCCACGCGGACGCGTAGCCGTCCGGCGACTTCTCCCCCGCGAGGAACCTCGCCGGCTTCTCCGCCTCCTGCGCCATCGTGTAGACCGGCAGCGTCTCCAGCCGCCACGCCTCGCTCCGCATCGAGTCGAAGCAGTCGCTCCACGCGTCACCGTCCAAGAGCACGGGATGTCTCCCTCCACACGGAATCTCCGCCCACACCGGGAAGCTACTATGCGTGCCCCCGCATAAACAGGGCGTGTTGCTGAGCCCCGAGGGAGCGCCCTCGTAACCCGGCAAGCATGAAGCCCCTTCCGTCGAGGAGCAGCCCATGGCCATCACCCGCGACCACATCCGCGAGACCCTCACCGCGTACGTCGACACCCGGCCCGGCGAGAAGGAGTTCCTCGCACCGGTCCTGGAACTCCTCGGCACCGACGCCGAGTTGACCAGCCGCAAGGAGTTCCGGGGACACGCCACCGCCGGAGCCGTACTCGTCGACGACGACGCGCAAGTCCTCCTCATCCACCACAACGCCCTCGGCACCTGGCTCACCCCGGGCGGACACCTGGAGCCCGAGGACAGCACCCTCCTGGACGCCGCCCTGCGCGAACTCGCCGAGGAGACCGGCATCTCCGCCGGTGTCACCCCGCTCCTGACCCTGCCGGTCCACATCGATGTCCACGCCATCCCGGCCAACCCCGCGAAGAACGAACCGGCGCACCAGCACTTCGACTTCAGGTACCTGTTCCGGCTGGCCGGAGACCGTGACATCACCTTGCAGGCAGAGGAAGTGAACGGCTTCGCCTGGCGTCCCCTGGACGACCTCGGCGACGCGACGCTCCGACGACACGTCCATGAGGCCCTCCGCTGAAACGGCCGCCGAGCCACAGGACGCTGGTCGCCAAGAAGACCCCTACGCCCCTGACCTGGCGAACCTCCGCCTAAGACGCCCCCTTGGGCCCTCGGCAGACGAGGATGCCTCCCAGGCAGGTGATGCGGAACGAGCCCTCCGTCTCGATGACCTCGTCGACCCGTTCTCGCGCGCGCTCGATCGTCTCCCGGAACGGAACGCCCTCCTTGTCCGCCCAGGCTTCGTAGGAGGCCAAGTGCGCGACGACCGGTTCGGCCTCGGTCACCTCGATCACCCCGGGGAGAGGGATCGTCCGAAGGTCGCCGAAGACCTGGCCGAGGATCGCCGGGGCGTCTTCCAGAGTGAAGCGGGCGGAGAGCTGTACTCGGGCCGGGCCCTTCTCGATGCCGAGCACATCGCCTGCGGCCCGGCGCCAGAGCTGCTCCAGTTCCCGCTTGTCGGTACGGCTGTTGGTGGAGACGACCGCGATACCGCCGGGCGCGAGGACCCGGCCCAACTCCCGCACCGCCAGCGCCTGATCCTGCACGTGATACAGCATGTGCAGCGCCAGGACCGCGCCGAGGACTCCATCGGCGACGGGAAGCTGCTGGACATCCGCGACGACCGCCCCGGGGACCGCGCCGAGGATTCCGGGGGAGACGTCCATGGGGAGCACGCGCAAGTCGGGACGCTCCCCCCGTACCCGGGTGACGAACTTCCCGTTGCCGCAGCCGACGTCCGCGACCGCGCCGCGTACGTCGGCCAGTTCGTTCACGACGATGCCCGGGAGGTCGTGGCGCGGGGTCTGCCACCGGTACAGGGACTGGCGGGCGGCAAGGTGCTCACCCGTGCCGTACGCCTTGGTGGTGAGAAGGCCGCGGTCGGTGACGGAAGGGTCAGGTGTGGGCCGAGTGGTCATCAAGGCTCCGTAGGTTGTCGGCGAAAGCCGGGACGGCCGGTCACCTCGAAAATGTGCGCGCAGATCGACCGCCGACCGCGCGCCACGGTACGGCTCGCTGCCGAGGAGTGCGGCCAGATCGCGGAGCCTGATGGTGATGCTCGCCGTGTAAGTCCCCGCAGCGAACACTTCCGAGAGCTTCGCGCCGGCTCCTTCGATCTCTCCGCTCGCCAGGCAAGCCGTCGCAAGATCCAGACGTGCGGCGTGGTGGGGTGCCGTGGCCACTACCATGCGGCTTCGAATTCCCCGAGCTTGACGAGCGGGCCATCGACGACATCAGGGACTATCACTTCCCTGGTGGATCCCTGACGGACCCCAGCAAGGGACTTTTCCGGGCAGATCTGACCGACGAACAACTGGAACACATATTCCAGAAGGGCCTGGAGACCCAAATGACGGGCCCCAACGCGGAAAACTACTACGAGCGCGTCTTCGACAGTGGTATCCCCAACGTAGGGGTCACCTCGGCAACCCAAGGCGCACAGGCCACCAGTAGAATCATGCTGGTCTGCAGCAAGTGGGGCGATGTAATCACGATGTACCCCATCCCCTAGCCCGGGAAGGAATCGCGCAATGGGCCTCGGAATATATGTCAAGGATGTTAGACGCGACGAGCTGGAGTACATCGGCGATGACGCCGAAGACTCATTCGGCGCCATGTGTCGACGGGCTCCAGAGACCAGTCTGCGGCGTGGCGTAATGCAGTACGGGCAGACAATGTTCAACTCGTATCAGTTGTACAGATTCGTAGAAGAACTGGAGGCTCTCCCGCCCAGCGAGGTGACGCCGAAAATCCAGCAGGTCCTCGACGGGGCTCGACGGGCCATCCGTAAATCGGGATACCTGTACTTCGTCGGAGACTAAGGGCTGTCCCGTAACTGCTGGTCACGGGTGAGATGATCTTGATGTGTCTGGTGTGATCACGGCGTCGGAGCCGTCCTGGATAGCCCCGTTCACCGGGCTGAGCCCCCGCCTGTTCGGCAAGCTGGTGACCGTACTGCGGCGCGAAGGTGCGGATGCGGTCCGCAAGGGCCGGCCGTGGAGCCTCCCGCTGGAGGACCGGGCTCTGCTGGTCGCGGCGTACTGGCGCACGAACTTGACGATGCGCCAGCTCGCCCCGCTCTTCGGGGTGTCCAAGTCGGCAGCCGACCGCATCATCGACCACCTCGGGCCGATGCTCGCGCTCCAGCCCCGCAAGCGGTTCGCCAAGGACACCGTGCTCATCGTGGACGGCACCCTGGTCCCCACCCGGGACCACACGGTCGCGGAGCAGTCCAAGAACTACCGGTACTCGACCAACCATCAGGTCGTCATCGACGCCGACACCCGCCTGGTCGTCGTGGTGGGCCGGCCTCTCGCCGGAAACCGCAACGACTGCAAGGCGTGGGAGGAATCCGGCGCCAAAGCCGCTGTCGGCAAGACCATGACGATCGCCGACGGCGGCTATCCCGGGACCGGGCTCGTCATGCCCCACCGCCGGCGCAAGGGCGAAGACCTTCCGGACTGGAAGGAAGCACACAACAAGTCCCACAAGCAGGTCCGCGCCCGCGTCGAGCACGTCTTCGCCCGCATGAAGACCTGGAAGATCCTCCGCGACTGCCGCCTCAAAGGCGATGGCGTCCACCACGCCATGCTCGGCATCGCCCGGATACACAACCTCGCCCTCGCCGGATAGACGAGCGGCCCGCACGACGGCCAACCACGCCCGAGACAGCTCGAAGATCATTTACGGGACAGTCCTTAGGTCCCGAACCCGCGTGTAAACGCATTGCCCGGCGGAACTCATCCGCCGGGCAATGCGGCTCGCACACGGTAAACAGGGTCTTCGAATTTAGTGAATCCAGGCTCAGAGTATAAATTTCGCCAGGACCCCAGAAACTTCAGCATGCAGCCCATCCGCAAAACGAGTACTCAGGTTGAACTCGTAGGTTCCGGCCCTTCGATCGTCAGCCCGGTTGCTGTCAGGCAGCCGATCAAGAGATGGGGTCGGAACTGGATCTTCTTCAGCCTGCGCTTCACGATGCGGACGAGTCCGTCGAGGTCTGCGGCAACGAAGTTGGCGATGCTCCGTTTGAGCAGGGACCACACGCCCTCGGCAGGGTTCAACTCGGGTGCGTACGCGGGCATCTGAAACACCGTGAGCCAGTCGCTGTGCTCCTCGACGTACCGTGTCAGCCGCGCGTCGAGATGCACGTTGAGGTTGTCCCAGCACCACACCAGCGGCGCGTCCAGCTGCTGGTGCACCGCCTCGATCAGGTCCCGGTAGTCGCTCCAGGCGAACGTCTTCGACTCCCCGCGCCGCCCGCGGCAGACGTGCAGCCGGTAGAAGAAGTGAGCACGGTGGCCGGAGCGGAAGCAGACCGCTCCTGCCACGTTGACCCGCCCACTGCCTCTGCCACGCACCCGCACCACCGGCCGTGCCCCGCGCCCAGGTCCGGCCCTTCGGCGGCCTCAGCCCCTGCCCGGCCTCGTCCTCGAAGCAGACGTAGGCGCCCAGGTGCTCCGCGGTGGTTTTACCTGCGGCCACACCTGCTCCTTCCACATCTCGATCGCCTCCTCGTCGCGCTCCACGGCCCGGCGCACCGGGACCTGGCTGGACCAGCCGTGCCGGCGCATCAGCTTCCACACGCCCTCGACCGTGTACCCGACGTGGAACATCCGCCCGATCACCGTCTTGATCCGCTTCAGCGTCCACCGCTGGTCGTCGGTGAACCCGAATGCGGCCGGCCCCCGCTCCAGCGCCGCCTCCAGACGCAGCCACTGCCGCACCGACAGCCGCTCACGCGACACCGGCCCCTTCGACCGCAACGCCTCGACACCGCCCGCCTTCCAGGCCCGGCGCCACGTGCGCACCGCACGCCCGGAGACCCGGAACTCCGCCGCGATCACAGCAGTCGACTCGCCCCGCCCGAACCACTCGGCCGCCTCCAGACGCAGCCGCTCCCTGCGCTCCTGCTCGGCGGGCGTGTACCCGCCCCGCTGCCCGTACCTCATGATCCCGTCGTACCGCGAGGATCAAGGAACGTCACGACCCGACGGAACCTACGAGTTCAACCTGAGTAGGGGTGCGAAGCACCGGGCGGTGGGGAAAAATGCCGTGTGTGGATCAGGGACTAGTGGCGATGTGGACGGCGGCCATCACCGGTTTCACGAGTGCGGCGGGGGCTGTCCTCGGGGCTGGTATGTCGGGGCGAGGGAACCTCAAAGTGGCGGCGCACCAGAGTGCCGCAGAACTGGAGAAAGAAGGCAGAACCGAACTAAAGGGGCGTATTGACAAGTTCGACGTCAAGATCACGGCTTTAGATCAAGCTGCGACGAGTCTTGTTGAATCACTCCGCGCAGGTCAGTGGACTGCGCAAGTTGAGACCGATTACCGTGCCGCCGCGGCGATGGCGAGGGGTGCTATCCGTGCAGAGATCACGCCCGCTGTTGCGGACGAGAAATTGAAGAAGGCTGCGAACTTGGTGGATTCTGAAGTTCGTGCCCTCATAAAGGCTGCGGACTTCGTGCGGTCGAATCCCACTTATGCTCAAGACCCTGATTCGGAGCCCAGTAAAAGATGGAGTGCAGCTTGTGAACGTCTGGAATTGGCGAGGAATCTATTTGCATCAGCGGTAGGTGATGCAATCGGATTGCAGAACTAGGAGCCGTTCAGCAGCTTGTAAAGCTCCTCGTCCATGTCGACTTCCGGAGGAGCCTCAGAAGACGCTGAGGATTCGCTCTCATCGGGCTTGTCGAAAGTCATTCGGAGACGGGCGCGGTCCTCGACCGTCGCGCCCCACTTGGCAACCCGCTGCCGGATCTCCCCGGCTAGTTTCAAATCGCCCTTGAAGAGGCCATCCACGAGCTTTGCCGTCAGCTCAAGCTCAGCCCAGTCGGTCTCAGCCCAAGCCGCCGTCTGCGGCGCCGTGCTCCACGTCTTCCAGAACCGCTTGGCTCCGGGGGTCGTGATCCCGAGCCCCTTCGGCAGCTCACGGCCGGGCTGGGGCTCCGCCGGCAACTTCTGTGCGTGCTGGTGGGTGTTGCGCCTCTGCGCGTTGTCCTTGGGCGCGGGACCCCTGGTCATCCGAGCTGCACCCCCGACACGTCCACGCCGTACAGGTCGGCCAGATCCTCTAGCTCGAAGATCGCGTCCTGACGCCAACTGTTCTTGCGCTGAGCCCGGTTGGGCTGGTCGGCAGCACGCAGACGGGGGCCCTCGGGCTCGTCCTGGGCGTCGAACATTGGTGCACCACTTCCTTGAGGTAACAACAAAGAAGGCCCCTCCTCGGGGGCCTGGCATGGTCTAGTCGGCAGGTCTCGAACCTGCGGCCTCCGCATCCCAAATGCGGCGCTCTGCCTACTGAGCTACGACCAGAGGGACCCACCACCAGGACCGAGCTGGTGTCAGTGGGCCTGCACCGATTCCCCCAGCGCTGTATGTCTGGGCCACCTCGTATGTGCCACGGTGGTGTTGCCGCGTCATGACCGCGAGTCGGTCAGTCGGTCAGAGGAGACGGCAACCGATGCTGGGCCGGTTGGCTTCGAACCAACAACCTCCGGTTTTGGAGACCGGTGCTCTCCCAGTTGAGCTACGTCCCATTGTGAGAGAGCCGCCCTCTGACGGCCGAGGAGTGCATGCCTCGCTTGCGTCTCTCACTCCGTACCCACTGAGGGATTCGAACCCCCACGCATCTGGGCCTTAGCCAGACGGCTTTGCCGTTTTGCCTAAGTGGGCGGGCCCGGTATTTACATGATCCGGAAACACGCACGGGAAGAGTTTAGACATAGGAGTAGAACCGTGAATCACTCCTAGTGGATCTGGTAGGACTCGAACCTACGGCTAGAGGATTAAGAGTCCCCTGCTCTACCAACTGAGCTACAGATCCAAAGCTCCCCGTCAAGGACTCGAACCTTGATTGCCGGGGCCAGAACCCGGTGTGCTGCCGATTACACCAACAGGGAATGTAGGCGCGTTACGGGATTCGAACCCGTGTTGCCTCCCGGAAGGGGAGGAGTCCTGACCGCTAGACGAAACGCGCGTCTCCTCCATCCCCTGATCAGGGGGAGTTTCAGAGACAGGGGAGCTACCCCACAGTTGGCCCGCCCGGATTTGAACCAGGGACCTCCGCCTTATGAGGGCGGCGCTCTACCAGACTGAGCTAGGGGCCATAGAACCAGCAGGGATCGGGCTGCGGTCCGATATCGCATACACCTGCTGGGCTATCCCGTGTTACGCGGCACGGGCACCTCGTCGGCCCCACTGGATTCGAACCAGTGACCTCCGGGATTTCACTCCGGTGCTCTACTCATCTGAGCTAGAGGCCGCTACAGTACCATGCGGCTTCGAATTCCCCGAGCTTGACGAGCGGGCCATCGACGACATCAGGGACTATCACTTCCCTGGTGGATCCCTGACGGACCCCAGCAAGGGACTTTTCCGGGCAGATCTGACCGACGAACAACTGGAACACATATTCCAGAAGGGCCTGGAGACCCAAATGACGGGCCCCAACGCGGATAACTACTACGAGCGCGTCTTCGACAGTGGCATCCCCAACGTAGGGGTCACCTCGGCAGACCAAGGCGCACAGGCCACCAGTAGAATCATGCTGGTCTGCAGCAAGTGGGGCGATGTAATCACAATGTTCCCCATCTCCTAGCCCGGGAAGGAATCGCGCAATGGGCCTCGGAATATATGTCAAGGATGTTAGACGCGATGAGCTGGAGTGCATCAGCGATGACGCCGAAGACTCATTCGGCGCCATGTGTCGGCAGGCTCCAGAGACCAGTCTGCGGCGTGGCGTAATGCAGTACGGGGATACAATGTTCAACTCGTATCAGTTGTACAGATTCGTAGAAGAACTGGAAGCCCTCCCGTCCAGCGAGGTAACGCCGAAAATCCAGCAGGTCCTCGACGGGGCTCGACGGGCCATCCGTAAATCGGGATACCTGTACTTCGTCGGAGACTAGGTCCCGAACCCGCGTGTAAACGCATTGCCCGGCGGAACTCATCCGCCGGGCAATGCGGCTCACACACGGTAAACAGGGTCTTCGAATTTAGTGAATCCAGGCTCAGAGTATAAATTTCGCCAGGACCCAAGAAACTTCAGCATGCAGCCCATCCGCAAAACGAGTAATGGGGTCGGCGGCAATCTTCTGAGCCAGTTCTACGACCTGAACGGGCTGATCGACGGGCCGGACGATGGATTCCTCGTCAAGGTCGACTGACGTCCGGCCCGCGCTTCTACGCCCTCCGCCAGAACTGTCTGTGCGATGTACTGCTCCACCCCCTTGGGCACACCGCGTGCGGCGAGCTCGGCAACCTGACTGCGCAGTGCCGCTCCAGGGTGAGGACGGCCTTGGTGATGACGCTCATGCGGTTGGGGCTGACGCGGGATCTTTGAGGACGACCTTGGACTCGTCGAACATCCAGAAGTCCTGGGCCGGGAGGCCGGGGTTCGGGCGGTCGGTGAGGTCGAGGATGCGGATGTCCTCGCCGGCGGTCACGTGGTGGCGGTAGTAGTACTCGAACTCGAAGCGGAGGTAGTCGGAGAGGGGGCGGGTGAGGATGTGGACGCGGCCGACGTACTTGCCCTCCGCGGTCCATGCTCGGACCTCATCCATCCACGCCGACGCGTAGCCGTCCGGCGACTTCTCCCCCGCGAGGAACCTCGCCGGCTTCTCCGCCTCCTGCGGCATCGTGTAGACCGGCAGCGTCTCCAGCCGCCACGCCTCGCTCCGCATCGAGTCGAAGCAGTCGCTCCACGCGTCACCATCCAAGAGCACGAGATGTCTCCCTCCACACGGAATCTCCGCCCACACCGGGAAGCTACTATGCGTGCCCCCGCATAAACAGGGCGTATTACTGAGCGCCGAGGGAGCACCCTCGTAACCCGGCAAGCATGAAGCCCCCCTCCTTCGAGGAGCAGCCCGTGGCCATCGCCCGCGACCACATCCGCGAGACCCTCACGGCGTACGTCGACACCCGGCCCGGCGAGAAGGAGTTCCTCGCACCGGTCCTGGAACTCCTCGGCACCGACGCCGAGTTGACCAGCCGCAAGGAGTTCCGGGGGCACGCCACCGCCGGAGCCGTACTCGTCGACGACGACGCGCAAGTCCTGCTACGACAAGGACCGGCGCTGGGGCGGCGAGAAGGACGAGACCGTGCTCCGCGGCGATGTGGTGCACCGGCCCGACCGCACGCTCATTCCCACGCTGGCCCGGCGTGGGCGCGGCACCGTCAAGGTCTTCGCCTACGGGCATCACTGCAACGTCGTCGACGAGGCCGCCGCGCACGGCGTGACGAGGGCCCGGGTGGTGCGCCCGCTCGGCCCCGAGACCGGCTTCCCGCGCGGTACGCGCATCCAGCTGAAGGACTTCACCGGCCGCCCGTGCCCCGCTCCCGGCGGCCGGGTCCGTCCCGTCACCGACTGGCCTGCCGCCGTACGGGAGACCTTCGGGGCGTTCGCCGAGTCCATGGCCGCTGACGGCCTGGCCTTCCTCCACGGCCGGATGCGGGCCGGGCGGTGCGGGCCGGTCCTCGCCGCCGCCGTCGACGGCCGGATCGTGGGGGCGATCGGTCCCATGGAGGTACGCCCCGACGCGACCGGATGCCCCCAGCTCATGCCGCAGTACTTCACCGTCCTGCCCGAGGCGCGGGGACGCGGTCTGGGCCGCGCCCTGTGGAGGGCCGCGATGCACTGGGGCCAGTCCCAGGGCGCCGCCTACCAGCTCCTCCAGACCGAAGTCGGCGGCCCGTCCGACAGCCTGTGCCGAGCCGAGGGGCTGGCCTCCCTCGGCTTCAGCCACACCACAGCGGCGTAGCGGCCCGCCGCACAGGGTGACCGGGCACGGGGCACGCCGAGCCGATGAGAGATCCACGTTCCGCGCCGAGTCGCATGTCGTGTGGGCCAACCGGTAGCCGACCTCGGTTCCAGCCGGCCTGCTGGAACATCGGAGGACATGGGGAAACCATTACCTTTCGAAGAGCTGTTTTCAGTCGTTCAGGAGCGGCTCGGGCGGGAACGATCCGGGCCTCCCGTACCGCCCTGGCCGTTGCGGCATCAACAAGCGGAGACGGGGTATTTTGCCTCCGGCCCGGTAAAGCAGCCATGTTTCCGGAATCTGTCGGTGACCGGCGCGCCGCAGGTGGGGCAGCTGCCGGCCTGGCCGATTAGCGCGTTCCTGTCTTACAGAAGTCATGAAAGAGTCACGACTTCTCATTCACCGTTCAAATCGACTCGCTGAGGTCCGCTCGGCGAGCGGCTCGCCCTGCATCGGAGTCGGGATGTCTGTACGCCTGAGTCGGTTGCTGACTTTCGTGGCCGCGGTGACGCTCGCGGCAACAGGCTGTAGCGGATCCGGGGACAGCCCGAACACCGCGAAGTCGGAGGCGGGTGGCCGCTGTCGGCCCGTGGTGCGGAACGACGCTCTCCCCTCATGGGCACGCAAGGACTTCCCGCAGGGCGGAGCCCAGCGTCACATGGTCGGGGAAAAGGGCGAGATCGCCGCCGTGCTTTTCGGCTTCCCCTATCATGCGCCGACCGCCAAGGGGCGGGAGAACAAGATTCTCTGGGTTCCGAAAGACTCCGAAGGCGCTGCCGATATGGGACCCGATGACAAGCTGACCATCAAAGCCAGCCTCGCCGGCACGAACGAGGTCGTAACGCGCTCGATCGCCGGAGGACCCGGTCCTTCTCTCGTCGACATGCCGAAGCCGGGATGCTGGAAATTCTCCCTCTCCTGGCCCGGACATTCCGACAGTCTCGACGTCGAGTACCTGGCCGGCTGAGAGCGGGCCGTATCAGGTACGGCATTCTATTGATACGCAGTGGCGCGGCCAAAACCGTCGCGCCGGCTCTCTCGGCCACGGCCGTGGGGGAACTGCGGCCCGACAGACGCCCCATCCCCGAAACCGTCATCCGTGCCGTGGCGATCGGGGAGATCTCGGTGGCCGTGGCCACGGCGGTCCCCCTCTGCGCGGGGTCGCGCACGTGCTGCTGGTGGTGTTCGGGGCGCTCTTCGCGGGTGCCAGAATCCTCGGGCTGGTACGGGGCAGCACCGAGCCGTGCGGCTGCTTCGGTGCGGGCAGCAGCCGCCCGCTGGGTGTCAGCAATGTGCTGATGGGGGCGGCCGTCCTGGCGACGGGTGCCTGGGCGCTCCGGACACCCGGGGCGGACACGGCCCAAGAGGCCGTCGCACTGCTGGCAGTGGCCTGCACGGCAGGCTCGCTGCTCTACTCGCACCGCAGGCACGCGTACACGGTGGCCGGGAATCTACTCAAACAGTCGGAGTCCGCCGTATGACCCCGACCGCACCTGGTACGCCCCCGAGGACATCGTCCTCGTCGTCGAGGTCGTGTCCGAGGAGTCGGCGGCCCGGGACCGTCTCAAGACCGCCGCCCCCTTCCCCCTGGACCTCGACCTCACGAGCCTCGTGCCCTGACGTACGTCACAGCAGCGGGCCCAGCCACTCCTCCAGGATCGTTTCGCGGTCGCGGGAGTGCAGGGTTTCTGTGGGGCGGGTCCTCGTCCACCAGTCGGTCAGGGTGGCGGGGGAAGCCGTGCCTCGTACGAAGTGGGAGAGCAGGGCTAGGGAGAGGTCTACCTCTCGTTGGGTGTACGCCGTGGCTGCGGCCGAGGGGGCCGTTGCTTCGGTGCGTTGGGCGCCTGTGTGGATCACTACCGTCAGTTCTGGTGGGTCCGTCGGTGACCAGACGTCCAGTGCCGCCGCCGCTACCGTCGCCGCTCGGATCGCCCAGCGGGCGGGGGCCGAGCGTATGGGGATGTGCTCGACCTGGATGTCCGTGATGTCCGCCCAGGGCAGGATGCGCAGGGCCGGGCCCGTGATCGAGAGTTCCGTGGGGGAGAGGAAGACCCCCGCGATTCCCTCGGCGGGAGGTGCGCCCAGGCAGACGCGGGGCTCCTCGATCCAGAACAGGCCGACCATGGTTCCCTGCGCGGGCGACGCTTCCAACTTCGGGTCCGTTCTTCCGGGTTCGTTTCGGTCATGTCAGTACCGCGTGACGCGGCGCTTCACGATGTTCTCACCTGGCTTTTCATTGATCGTGGCTGAGTTTCGTGCCTAATCTGGCTCAAGAGCACCCCTTCGCGTACCTGCGGGCCGCCCCACACATGGGCGGTCGGGGTGGCCGGTCGAGGTCACGCCTCGGCCGCCGGGGAGGACCGACCCCGCTCGACGGCGCCGCAGCGATCCTGCCTTGGCGTCACCAGCAAGGGGGATTGAAATGTGCAGGCTAATAAGAAAAACGGCGGTGAGCGCGCTGCTCGCCGTCCCACTCGCCCTGGCGACCCCGCAGGCCTCGCCGCACCGGTCGCCGACACCACAGTGAGCGTCCGGACGCCGCCCGACGGCTTCGTCCGTGAGAGCTTCTTCGGCCCGCCTCCTCCTACGCGTCCACCGGGACGCGAGGCGTCGCAGAGGGCAAGTCGACCGCTTCCCTCTGCCGTCAGGACCTCCCCCCTGACTCCGTTCGTATACCTCTACGTGAAAAACCGGGGGCTTCAATGACCACTCAACTGACCATCGGCGAACAGATCGTGCTGCTCGCCCTCGACGAGAAGACCGGCGAACTGCGCGAGGCCCCGCTCCGGGTGTCCCTCGCGGCCTCGGCCGCGGCCCTGCTGGAACTGGAACTGCCCACCGGGCCCGCCCCGGTGAGCGCGGCGGCCACAGCCATGGACGAGCACCGGCGCACCCACCCCGACGAGACGCCCCGGGAATGGCTGCTGGCCGTACGCGAGCCCGCGCTCGACGCCGCGTACCAGGGGCTGCTGGCGAAGGGGATCGTGCAGGAGCAGGGGCGGCGCGTCCTCGGCGCGTTCGGCTCGGTGAAGCACCCGGTCACCGACCCGTCCGAACTCGTCGCGCTGCGCGGGCGGTTGACCGCCGTCCTCGCGCAGGGGCAGGAGCCGGACGAGCGTACGGCCGTCCTGCTCGCCGTCCTGCGCCACTCGGGGCTCACGGCCGTCCTCCCGCAGGGCTTCGACGAGCGGCTGACCACGCTCACCGAGGGCCAGGCGCAGGCCGCCGAACTGGGCGAGTCGATCCGGACCACGATCGGCGCGCTCACGGCGGTCATCGCCTCGTCCGCGCTGTGACCGGCCCGCTGTAACCACCCGCACCACCACTCGACTCGACCACGGGGGAAACAGTCATGAGTGTCTACACAACACCCTTGCCGGAAACCGGCGAGGACATCGAGAGCGTCGGGCGCCAGCTCGACGAGCGGCTCCGGAAGCTCCACGCGGAGCAGCAGGAGATCCTGTCGTTCGGCTACTCGCTGATCCGGCAGTCCCTACTGCGGCACCCCGACGGGGAGTTGCGGCAGAACGACCGGAGCGTGTGCGACTGGGCTGCGGACCTCACGTCCCAGGCCCGGCGCGAAGTCCTGACGATGCAGCCCGACCGGACCCTGACGCCGGAGGCGATCCGCGTCGGGGTCGCCTGCCTGCGGCGCGGGGTGACCGTGAAGGTCCTCGCCCAGCGGCGGGCCCTGAAGGACGAGGCCACGTCCGCGCTCTTCGCCGAGCTGATCCGGTACGGTGCGCAAGTCCGGCTGCTGGACGGCGAGTTCCAGCGGGTGCTGATCGCCGACCGGGAGACCGCCCTCGTCCAGGCCGAGCCGGACGCCGCCTCGCCGGGCGGCGCGCTCGTCGAGCAGGGGGCGCGGGCCGGTGTCCTCCTGTCGTTCTTCGACCTGTGCTGGTCGAAGGCGCTGGACGCGTCGGCGCTGCTCGACCCCGGCCTGCTGGACGGCACGCATCTGAAGGTCCTTGAGGTCATGGCGCACGCCGACAAGGACGAGGTCGGGGCGCGCGAACTGGGGATCTCCGTCCGTACGTACCGGGGGCGGGTCGCTGAGCTGCTGAAGCATTTGCAGGCGGCGACTCGGTTCCAAGCAGCGCTACGGGCTAAGGAGTTGGGCCTCATCTGAGGTACGCCCGCTGGGGTTGCCCTCGGCCAGGTCCCTCACCAGCCGCAGTACACGCGGCTGGACCGAGGGCACCAACCTGGCTGCCCGGCGGGCGTGTTCGGCCCTGGAGCAGAGGAGGTTGCGGGCGATCGCGTAACCTCCCCGCTCCGGGACCAGGACGAGTTCGTCGAAGAGGCGTACCTCGCCCGAGACCACGCGGCGGATCTCCTCGTCCAAGTCCCCGTTCCAGTCGGCCGGTTTCACCAGGTCGCCGGAGGCGTCCATCCGCCGGTACCAGTCCCGCGTGTCCGCGAACACGGCCTCGCGGAACGCCTCGTCGTACCGGCCGGAGCGGAGTTCGCCCAGCAGGGCGTGCGCCTTGCGTGCGTCGTCCACGATCGCCAGGGGCAGGCGGTGGGGGCGCGCCATACGGTTTCTGCGGGTGCCGCCGTCCATCAGGAGGGCCGCGCTCGGTTCCACGGCGGTACGGAAGCTGTGGCCCGCGTCGGCGATCCGCAGCCACAGGTCCCAGTCCTCCAGGCCCGCGCCGCCGCGCCAGCCGCCTACGCCCTCCACGACGCCACGCCGGTGGCCCGCCCTCGACGGTTCGAACATCGGGCCCAGGAGCTGGAGTTGGGGGTGCCAGAAGGCGGACAGCGGGGCGAACTCGGCGGCTTCGGCGCCGGTCGCGTCGTGGTACGTGCAGCCTGTCACCGCGAAGTCAGCGCCGGTGCGCAGCAGTTCGAGCAGGGTGTCGAGGTGGTCGGGGCGCCAGAGGTCGTCGTGGTCCAGGTAGGCGATGAACTCGCCCTGGGCCAGGGCCAGTCCGGCGTTGCGGGGGGCGCTGGGGTGGCCGGTGCGGTCCAGGCGGTGGAGTTTTACGCGGGGGTCGTGGCGTGCGGAGTTGCGTACGCAGTCGTCCGTGTCGTCGTCGGAGCCGTCCGAGACGACGAGCAACTCCCAGTCCTGGACGGTCTGTTCGCGGACCGAGTCGATGGTTTCGGTGATCTTCCGCGACCTGTTGTACGTCGGGCAGATCACCGACACGAGCGGAGTCACAGGAACGCCAGGGGAGTTGAGACGCTGCGGGCCAGCAGGACGCCTGCCGCGCCGGTCGCCAGGTCCGTCGTCAGGCGGACGTTCTCCAGGCCGAGGAATGCGGGCATGCCCTCGTGGGGGACCTCGTACAGGCGGAGTTGGCGGGCCTCCGTGGTGCCGCCCAGCCTCGTGGCGGTCAGGAGGACGCCCGCGAAGCCGTGGAAGAGGCCGGCGGTGTGGGGTACGCAGTCGAGGGCCGAGCGGAGGACGGTGTCGCAGGCCAACTCGTACTGTGCGTCGGGGCGTTGGGCGAGGTACTCCTTGAGCACCATGGCCGTACCGCCGCTGCCCGCCGCGAACGTGGGCCGCGTACCGGCTGAGCCGGGTGTCCAGCCGTCGTCCGTCCAGCCGAGGGCGCGCAGGTCGGCGTCCAGGAGGTCGTGGGCGGCGTCGAGGAGGGCGGTGTCGGGGGTGTATCCGTGCAGCCGCAGCAGAAGCAGCGCGGTACCGGCCCGACCACGCAACAGCCCGGCCTCACCACGCCGGGTCGGCTGCCCCGCCGCGCTCTCGACGAGGCGCTCCGCGAGGAGGGTGGCCTGCTTGAGGGCGTCATCGTCGCCGGTGGCGCGCGCGAAGTAGAGCTGGGCGAGGGCGAGTCCGGCACGGCCGTCGAGGAGGGTGTCGTTGAGGGGTTCGCCCACGTCCTTCATGAGCTCGGCGGCGTCGGTACGACCGAGGTGGTGCAGGACGCAGGCGACGCCGGAGGTGCCGGTGTAGAGGCCGGGGGCCGGATGCACGGTCCGCTGCGCGGCGTCGGCCAGCCAGTCGACGTGCGCGTCGGGGATCTCGACGCCGGTCTCGGCGAGGGCCCAGAGAACGCCGGCGGCGCCGTAGGCGAGGCAGGTGCCGCCCTCGGGAAGGAGGAACTGGGCTGTGTCGCCGGGGTAGAGGCGGTCTTGGCGGGTGGGGGTGGCGGTGGTGAGGATGCCTTGGGCTATGGCGGTGGGGGAGGGGGTGTCGACCGGGGTCGTGAACTGCTCGGCGGGCGCCGGGTTTTGGGCACCGGCACCCCCCGAGGCCGTGAGCCGCACGCCGGGTGACCAGTCATGCGCGTCGGCGTCGAGGTCCGCGCGCGCCTCCACGTCGTACCCCTCAAGAACGCCGTCCCCCTCAGGAGCCGCGCCCAAGTCCGCCCGTACCTTCGCGCCGAAGTCCCCCGGCACCGGATACCTCGTCTCGATCAGCTCGATCAACTGGTCCAGCTTCTCCGGGCCCCATGCCAGCAGGCTCGTCAGCGGTGTGAACAGGGCTATTCGCAAGCAGCCCAGCGCGTAGCGGTCGATCGCCGTGCCTCGGTGTGTGGGTGGTGCCGCGAAACCCGGGGCCGCGTGGATCTGGCGGGAGGTTAGGTCTGTTGTCGCCGTTTCCAGGTCGATGAACGCGATCGAGTCGTCCGGGCGGACCATGATGTTGCCGGGGTGGAGGTCGCCGAAGATTACGCCTCGGGCGTGCATCGCCTGGATGCCCTCGTCGATCTGGTTCAGGGCGTCGATCGCCCAGCGGGTGTAGTCCGCCGTCCGGGACGGGTCCGCTGATGGAGACGCCGGGTTGTCCCGGGTCGTACGTATCGCCAGCGTCTCGCCCTCCACGAACTCCCTTACCAGGAAGTGATGTTCGTGTCCCACCCGCGCCTCGATCAAGCGGGGGACCCACGGCAGCCCGGCGAGGCGTTCCAGGCAGTCGCGCTCGCGCACCAGGCGGGCGACCGCGTCCTCCCCGTGCGTGTCGATCCCGGCGAGGGGGCGGGCCTCACGCAGGAGGACGGGTTCGCCGGTGCGCGTGTCTGTACCCCGGTACACCCCGCCGCCGTTGGAGAAGTGCAGGGCACGCTCAGCGCGGTACGGGAAGTCGTGCAACGTACCCGCGTTGCGCGCCTCCATGGCCGGTGCGAGGCACTCAGGGATCGTCACCCACTCCGGGGGACGGAAGGAGGGGCCGCGTACGTCGGGGACCAAACGACCCTCGGGGTCCTCGATACACGGGACCGTCTCCCCCTTCGCCGTCTTCATCACGCGCGCGACGAACCCGCCGTACCGCACGTAGAGCGGGCCGGACCGCCAGCGGAGGTCGCTGAGGATGTACGGGCCTCGCTCCCCGTCGAGGAGTTCCCCCAACTCGCCCAGTACGGAGGCCAGTCGAGCCTCGTCCTCGGGGTAGATGGTGATGAACTTGCCGCTGGCGCCCCGGTCGCCGTACTTGCCGTTGCGACGCGACAGCACCTGCCTGCTGCGGATGAACTTGAACGCCATGCGCTGCTCGACGAGCCACTCCCAGGACCGGTCGAGGATGGTGCGCGCGTTCTCGGACGTCGCCGAGACGTGCACCTTCCAGCCCTGCGCGGGGAGTTGGTAGCCGTGCGGGGTGAGCATCGTCCAGTCCGTGCCGGTGTGGCAGGACCAGTCGGCGGGCGGCTCGGACGCGAGAAAGTCGTCGTCCGGGTCGGAGGCGTCCGCCTCGGTCCGGTCGAAGAAGGGGGTTCCCGGCGCCAGGAACATCACACGCCGATACGCGTCCATGTCAGGTTCAACCGCTTTCAGGAGTACGGGAGTTCAGAGGCAGCATCAACGCCAGAACGGCGCCACATACTTCAGGTACAGCCAGTCACCGAGGCTCCGCGTCCCCGCGTCGACCACGGCCTGCCCGGTGGTCCCGGGCGCGAGCCGCGCCCCGTCGAGGACGACCCCGTCGACCGGCACCTTCAGCGAGTCGAGCCCGGTCACCGGCACGAACGCGGAGAACGGCACCGACAGTTGCACGAACTCGCCGGACGAGACCGTCCCCGTACCCAGCTGTTTCTGGAGGACGACGCCCCCGCTGAGCAACTTCACTTCCGCGCCGGGCGAGATCGCGTCCCGGTCGGTCGTGCCGGTCGCGACGAGGACCGTCCGCCCCTGTTCCCCGACGAAACCGCCGGTCACGGTGTACGGCACGGAGATCCCGAGCAGTGCCGCCGCGACCGCTCCGGCCGCCGCGAGGGAGACGGTGACGCGCCGCCAGGTCGCCGACCCGGCCGTACGCGCCTCCGCGAGGAGCTTCGCGACACCGACGTACACACGCAGCGACAGATAGCCGAGCGCGATCGAGACGAGGACGGCGCCCACCATGCCCGCGCTCTCCAGGATCGAACCCCAGAGGGTGAACGCCATGCTGACGACGTACAGCGGGAACGCCATGCAGGCCAGCCCGAACAGCGGCGCCCACTCGACGCCGGGCAGCGCACGTTCGTACCGGCCGCCGAACAGCAGCCGGGCGACGAGGCGGCGGGCGTCGGTGATGGAGCGGTCGCGCAGGTGGGAAATGTCCAGGTGGCTCATCAGCGCGAGGTAGCCGTCGAGTTTGACGAACGGGATCGTG
This sequence comes from Streptomyces acidiscabies, assembly GCF_020010905.1. Classification (GTDB taxonomy): domain Bacteria; phylum Actinomycetota; class Actinomycetes; order Streptomycetales; family Streptomycetaceae; genus Streptomyces; species Streptomyces acidiscabies. The sequence continues at coordinate 524,157 of NZ_JAGJBY010000001.1, forward strand.
TTGAAGAGGCCGGAGACGTAGTTGGTGACGGTGAGGAGGAGCAGGAAATCGCGGAGCCCCATCGGGCCCCCGGCCAGCGCCACGACGACCGAACTCACGCCCGCCAGACCGGCGATGAGGCTCTGCGTGGCGATCCCCGCGAGGGCGACCCGGACGCGCTGCCGGTTCCTCGGCAGCCGCCAGCCGTCGGAGACGTCGCAGAAGAACGCGGGCGTCAGGTAGAAGAGCATGAAGCCCATCCGGCTGGGCCGGCCGCCGTAGTGGCTCAGGACCAGGCCGTGGGACAGCTCGTGCAGCATGGTGCCGCAGTACGTGACGACGAGCAGCGCGAGCAGCGCGGGCCAGGAGATCGGCTCGGACAGGGCGGTGATCGTCGTCTGCGCCTGTACGACGAGGGCCAGCAGCCCCGCACCGGCGAGGGCCGCCGCTACGATCCCCCAACTCCGGTGCGCCAGGCGGGCGGTGAGGGGGCGGAACACGTTCAGCATGCGTTCCGGGCGGACTACGGTGAACTGGATGGTGAGGGGTGGGACGAAGGTGATGCGGCGGTCCCGGCGCGGTTTGTTGTCCGCGTCTTCGAGGAGCCGGCCTCGCTGGGCGCGCAACAGGCCCTCGCCGACCAGCTCGACGGACCAGCCCAACTCCCTTGCGAGGTCCTCGGTTTCGCGGGTGCCGTCGGCGAGGGTCAGGAGCTTTGCCATGCCGGGGGCGACGCGTAGGTAGCGCTGGGAACCGGATTGGACGAGCCAGGGGGCGCCGGGCTCGATGGGTTCGTGGACGCGGACGTCGGGGGCTAGGCGGGGGCGGTCGGGGAGGGGGGCTGGGGGTTTCTCTTCCTGGGCCCGCTTGAGTCGACTCCCGTCGCCGGGTGCCCACTTGAAGCCTCGGCGGCGGGGCCCGGCGACACCCTCGGGCGTCTCCTCCTGGCCCCGGCCCGGCGTCTCCTCGCCGCCCCGCTTCAGTGCCGTTCTCACGGCAGATCCCTGCGCAGGAACAGAGTCCGGGCCGCGAACGTCCCTGCCCCGATCCACACCGCGAGCACCAGCAGCGCCCACGGAATCGGCAGCAGGTTCTCGTTGCCGCCCCGGTACACGGATGCCATGGCCTCGTCGATCGTCAGCCTGCCGACCGCCGGGACGACCCTCAGCAGCCCCTCCCCGACCAGCCACGTGCTCACCAACAGGACGAGGATCGCGGCCACTTGCTGCCGTATCAGCAGCCCGAGCAGCGCCCCCCACACCGCGCCGACCACGATCGTCAGCATCACCCCGAGCAGCGTCCACGTCGTGGTCATCGTCCACTCGGGCCCCCGGTCGCGCCCGACGAGGAACACCCACGGGCTGACGGCGGCCAGCGCCCCGGCGGCCAGCGCGAACACCGCGCCGCAGCCGACGACGGCGACCAGCTTCGCCGTAAGCAGCCGCGCCCGCCCGCCGCCCAGCAGCACGGACCGGCTGATCGCGCCGTTCCCGAACTCCCGTGTCACCGAGAGCATCGCGATCACAGCGGCGGCGAGTTCGACCATGAACCAGCCCTGTACGAGGGTGGAGGTGATGTCCCCGTTCGCGCCGCTCTTCGCGGCGTCCTGCTGGACGAAACCGGCGTCCGCCATCACACACATGAGGACGATGAACGCGGCAACTCCCCACCAGGCGCGCCCAGTCCAGATCTTGCGCCACTCGGCTCCGATCAGGTCACGCACGGACGTCCTCCTTCACAGCGGGACCGGCGAGGTCGAAGAAGCGGCTCTCCAGGCTGAGTTCACCGTCGCGCGTCAACTCGGCGGCCGTGCCGCTGTATCGCAGCGTCTTCTGGAGGATGACGATGTCGTCGGCCATCTGCTCGACCTCCGCGAGGATGTGGCTGGAGACCAGCACCGTGCGCCCCTCGGCCGCGAGGGAGCGCAGGAGTTCGCGCAGCCAGCGGATGCCGTCGGGGTCGAGGCCGTTGGCGGGTTCGTCGAGGATGAGCAGCTCGGGGTCCGCGAGGAGCGCGGTGGCCAGCGCGTGCCGCTGCCGCATGCCCTGCGAGTAGTCGCGGACCTTGCGGTGGGCGTCGGAGGCGAGTCCGACCTGTTCGAGGACGTCGTCGACGCGGGTCCGGGGCAGGCCGATCGCCTGGGCCCAGATCCGCAGGTCGGCCCTGCCCGAGGCGGCGGCGGAAGGGCCGATGCCGTCGATGCTGACGCCCACGCGGTGCGCTGCGCGCGGCAGTTGGGGGTACGGGTGGCCGAAGATCGTGGCGGTGCCGTGCGTGGGGCGCGCGAGTCCCAGCAGCATCCGCAGGGTCGTGGTCTTGCCGGCCCCGTTGCGTCCGAGGAGGCCCACCACCCGGCCCGAACGGACGGTGAAGGACACGTCCTCGACGGCGGTGTGGTCGCCGTAGCGCTTCGTGAGTCCTGTGATGTCGATGGCGTCGGTCACGCCATGTCCTCCCCTGCGGCTCGGGGCCGCACGTATATTCGTTCGGAGCGGCCCTGCTCCGGAGGCCAATGGCCGGCCTCCGGAACAGGGCAGTGTCCGTTCAGACTCAGGTCGCGATGACCGAGGTGACGGCGATGGTGCTGTAGGCGGCGCTGACGCCGGCCGAGATGGCGGCGCTGGCGAGGAAGCTGTCCCACCAGTCGGGGGCCTCCATGCCCTCCAGCTCCTCCATGGACAGCTCCTGCATGGCCAGTTCCAGAGCGGGGTTCGTGTTCTCCTTCATTTCTTTCACCTCCTTCGGGGGTCTCGGGTGCGAGCGGCGTGGATCAGTGGCTCAGTGGCTGAGCCACTTCAGCCGGCTCAGGTGGCGAGCGTGACGATGGAGACGTACGAGATGACGCCGCCCGCGCTCAGGCCGCCGATGGCGCTGAGCGCCGCGCTCCAGCTGAAGTCCGGGGCGTCGAGCGCCTCCATCTCCCGCATGTCGAGCTGCTGGTCCAGCTCCTGGAGAGCCAGCTCCAGGGGCGCGGACGTGGTGTTCACGGTCTGCATGGTGTTTCCCCCTCCCTTTGGTGTTTCGGGTCAGCCGCCGACGGTTGCCGACGGAAGTCTGTGGTGGGCCGCCTAGTCGGTGGGCGGCCGGTGGAGGGCTGCGGCGGTGGACGTCTGACGGACGGCCTCTGCGGCGAGCGGCCGTTGCACGGCTTCGACGGCGGGCGTCTGACGGACGGCCCCGGCCGTGGACAGCCGGTGCACGGGCTCGGCAGCGGGCAGCCGGTGGACAGCCTCGGCAGCGGGCGCCTGGCAGACAGCCCCAGCGGCAGGCAGCCGATGCACGCCTTCGGCGGCGGGCGTCTGGCAGACGGCCCCAGCCGTGGACAGCCGGTGCACGGCCTCGGCAGCAGGCGCCTGGCAGACAGCCCCAGCGGTGGACGGCCGGTGGACGGGCTCGGCGGCGGGCGTCTGGCAGACGGCCCCAGCCGTGGACGGCCGGTGGACGGGCTCGGCGGTGGGCAGCCGGTGGACAGCCTCGGCAGCAGGCGCCTGGCGGACAGCCCCAGCGGTGGGCAGCTGGTGCACGCCTTCGGCGGCGGGCGTCTGGCGGACGGCCCCAGCCGTGGACGGCCGGTGGACAGCCTCGGCAGCAGGCGCCTGGCAGACAGCCCCAGCGGCAGGCAGCCGGTGCACGCCTTCGGCGGCAGGCGTCTGGCGGACGGCCCCAGCCGTGGACGGCCGGTGGACAGCCTCGGCAGCAGGCGCCTGGCAGACAGCCCCAGCGGCAGGCAGCTGGTGCACGGCCTCGGCGGCAGGCGCCTGGCAGACGGCCCCAGCGGTGGGCAGCCGGTGCACGCCTTCGGCGGCAGGCGTCTGGCGGACGGCCCCAGCCGTGGACGGCCGGTGGACAGCCTCGGCAGCAGGCGCCTGGCAGACAGCCCCAGCGGCAGGCAGCCGATGCACGGCTTCAGCGGCAGGCAGCCGGTGGACAGCCTCGGTCAGTACCCGCCGTACGTCGGTGAGCGTGAGCGCGCCCAGCGTGGGCAGGCCGTCGCCCCATGCGCGCAGCGTGGACCGGGCGATCAGCTCCGTGCGCTCCTCGCTCGCCTCGATGTCCCGTCCGATCAGCCAGGCGTCCAGCAGCGCCGCGATCCCCTCGACCGGGTCCTCCGGCAGCGCCGGGCTGTGGGCCGAGGTGACTGCCTGCCAGAGCCGACGCAGCCGACGCGCCGAGCCCCAGTGGACGTCGCCCTCCGCGATGCGGCGCCACAGGGGTGGCAGTACGGCGGCGGCGGCCGTCATCTTGCGCAGGCCGAGGCCCGTGGACAGCTCGTTGGCGAGGTACCAGCCCTTGCAGGCTGAGGGATCGCGGCCGGCGTTGAACCACGGTCCGTGGCTCACGCCGCTGAGCTTGGCGATCTCCAGCCGCAGCGCGTCCCCGGGCTTGAGACCGGCCCGCCGGACCGACGCCAACTCCGCGCCCAGCTCGGTCATCCGCCGGAGCAGCGTCAGCGTGAACGCGTCCTCCGTGGGCAGGTCCTGCGGGTCCCCGACGTACATCCCGGCGACCCGGAAGAACACCTCGAAGACACCCTCGGCGAGAAGCTCCACGGGCAGCGTCCGCGTGGCGACCGGATCGAGCACGGCCACGTCCGGCTGAAGCCCACCCCCGAGCACGAGCCGCTTGCCCTGCGGCCCGGCGAGACAGGCACCACCGCTGAGTTCGCTGCCGGTACCGACGGTGGTCGGCACGGTGACGACGGGTACGGCGGGTTCGGCCTCGGCGGGCAGCAGCACAAGCCCACTCCGCCCGCGCGCCGCCAGCCGGTCCCGTACGACGGGGGCTGCGCTGATCAGCACCGCGAGCTTGGCCTGATCAAGCAGGGTGCCCCCACCGATCGCAACGACGAGTTCACTACCCCGGAGCCGTTCGGCCAACTCCGTCACGCTCTCCAGAGTGCCGGGCCCGTCGGGAACGTACAGCTCCACGGCCCGATCCGCCCAGGCCGCGCAGGCGATGATCCGATCAACTGTCTCCGACTCTGCAACGGCGGGGTCGGCGAGGAGGGTCAGAGTCCGACCCTTCTGGTGGCTCAGCCACTTGGCCAATCCGCCGATGCCGTGGACGACTTGGGTGGGCCGACGGGGGCTGAGGTTCCACGGGGTGTTGGTGGGGTTCGCTGCGGTGCTGCCGGAACTCACCGCCGCACCACCGAGCTTCACCGCCGCACCACCGGAACTCGCCGCCGCACCACTGGGACTCGTGACCGCACCACTGGGACTCGTGACCGCGCCGCCGGAATTCGCCAACGCACCATCGAGGTCCGCCGCCACGCCACCGGAACTCGTGGCCGCGCCGCCGGAACTCGCCGCCGCACCACCAAGGTCCGTCACCACGCCACCGGGACTCGCCGCCACGCCGCCGGGACTCGCCGCCACGCCGCCGGGGTTCGCCGCCGCGCCACCGGAACTCGTCGCCACGCCGCCAGGGTTCACCGCCGCACCACCAGAACTCGTCGCCACGCCAGCGGAACTCGTCGCCACGCCAGCGGAACTCGTGGCCACGCCACCAGAACTCGCCGCCGCGCCGCCGGGACTCGTGGCCGCGCCGCCGAAGTCCGTCACCGCACCACCGAGGTTCGCCGCCGCACCGCCAGGGTTCACCGCCACGCCAGCGGAACTCGTCGCCGCGCCACCAGAACTCGCCGCCTCACCACCAGAACTCGCCGCCTCACCACCGGAACTCGTGGCCACGCCACCGAGGTTCGCCGCCGCATCATCGAGGCCCGTCACCGCACCGCCAGGGTTCACCGCCACGCCACCAGAACTCGTCGCCACGCCAGCGGAACTCGTGGCCACGCCGCCGAGATCCGCCGCCACACCACCAAGGTCCGTCACCGCACCACCACGACTCGTCGCCACACCACCGAGGTTCACCGCCGCGCCGCCAAGACCCGCCGCCGCACCCCCGAAGTCCACCGCCCCGCCCACTCAAACCACCTCAGCCTGACGAGCATGCGCAGCCACCCCGGCCCGTACGCAGTCGAGAAGTTCGGTGACCTCGTCGTCCGTGTAGACCAGCGCCGGGAGAATCTGCACCCCGTTGACGCTGGGATGCACGATCGCCCCCGCCGCGCGGATCGCGGCGACGACCCCCGGCACCTCCTGCTGCGGCAACGGCTCTCCGCCAGGCGTCAGCAACCGGATGGACCGGAAGCAGCCGAGGCCAGTCGTCGCCGACACCAGCGGCTCAGCGGCGACCAGTTCCGCGAGCCTCTCGTCCAGCACCGCCGACAGGCGTCGCGCAGACGCGACCGCGTCGAGTCGCCGCATCTCCTCGACCGTCGCCAGAATCGCCGCGCACGTGACCGGCGTTCCCGCCTGCGTCTCCGCGTGGACGAGGATGTCGCCGGCCGCGTCGAAGGGTTCCGCGAGGGCGCTGGGCAGCAGGACGGCCGCCGCCGCTTGCGTGCCGTTCGTCAGGCCCTTTGAGGTGATGAGGAGATCCGGTGGAGCGGGCCAGCGTTGGGAGGCGAAGAAGTCTCCGGTGCGGCCGAACCCCGTGGCGACCTCGTCGGCGACCAGCAGGAACCCGTACCGGTCCCGGAGTTCGAGCAGCGTCGCCACGTACTCCGGCGTGAGCGGCACCGCCCCACTGCCGAGCACCGGCTCCACGACGACCGCCGCGATCCGACCGCCCTGCTGGGCCGCCAACTGGGTTAGCTCGTCAACGGAGTTGGGGGCGACATGACGTACGAGCCGCTGATCGACCCCGTACACGGCCTGCCCAAGATTCTCACCGGTGAGCGCGAACCCACCGAACGTCAGGCCGTGATAACTGTCCCGCAGACCCACGACAAGCTTGCGCGCACCCTCCCCGCGCAGAGCGTGATAGTGCCGGGCCAGCTTCATCACCAGGTCGTTCGCGGCGCCGCCGGACGTCGAGAAGACGACCCGGCCGTAGTGGTCGGCGCCCGCCGCCTCGACCAGCGCCCGCGCCGCACGCCTGGCATAGACGTTCTCGTAGCGGAACACCGACAGATAGGAGGCATCGCGCAGAGCGTCAGCGCAAGCATCGGCGATCGCCTCGTTGCCGTAACCAAGGTTCACGTTCCACAAGCCGCTGGATCCGTCGAGCAGTTCACGGCCGTCCAGGAAGCGGACTCGGACACCGTCCGCCGACACGGCGCACAACTCGTCCGCACCATGCAGACGGGGTTCAAGCAGAGAGGGCCACAACATCACGCGACCTCCGCTTCCAGAAGTACACCGGTATGGCGGGCGGACGCAGCGGGCAAAGGGTGCCGCGCGACAACGCGCAGACCCGCCGCCGCCAGCTCCCGGGTTAGATCGTCAGGCGGCAGAACCCGGATCGCGGTGGTGAACACCGGCACCGGCCCGTCCCCCGCCGTCTCCCGCTCGGGCGCCAGAATGGTCACCTTGCGGACCTCCTGACCAGCACGCCAGTGCTCGATCATCCGATACCGCCGACCACTGGCACCCGAGGCTTCCAGGTCCAAGTCAGCACCGTCGTCGGCCACATCGACGGTCGAGAGCAGGAACCTGCCGCCGGGTTCGAGGTGGGTACGGACGGCCGCGTAGAGCCCGGCCCGGCCGTCCGCATCGAGCAGCGAGATCGACGTGGTGCCGAGTACGACGACGGCGAAACGCGCGCCCAACTCGAAGGCGGACATATCCCCTTGGACCACCGTGCAGCGCGCCCCCATACCCGCAGGGGCCTCGGCGAGCCGCTCCTTGAGGAGGGCCACCATGCTCTCCTTCAGCTCCAGCGCGGTGACCTCACGGCCCAGCGCGAGCAGCGGAAGCGTCAACCGCCCGGAACCGGCGGCGAGTTCGAGCACCTTGCCGGGAACGGCGCGGACGGACCGCGTCAACTCCCGGATCTCGGTGGTGTCGGCGGCGGCGAGGTCGTGGTAGACCGGGGCGCCTGCCTCGTCGTAGAGGTCATGTACGCGGGCGCGGTCGCCGTAACCGGCGAGGATCTCTCCGGCGAGGCCCGGGACGGCAAGCGTCGTCATGAGGTCGCCTCCAACACAAGTTCGGGCGAGGGGAGTTCCCCGACAACGACTCCCTTACCGGCGAAGAACGCGAGCACCCGCTCGACCTCGGCCCGGTTCGGATGCCGCGCCGCAGCCTCAGCGGCACCGAGCACCAGCACCAGTTCCGTGATCTCCGCAGCCCTGCGCCCGAGTTGGAAGGTCCGCCCGATCCCCGGCACCCTGACGTACGCCTGCTCCGCCGTCCAGCACAGAATCGGCGCCTCAGGATCGTCGACGTCCAACGCCCCCTCGAACTCCACGAGTTCAGGCACAAGCCGATGCCCGAACCCCGAAACCCGAGGCTCCGTGATACCCCGCGTCTGAAGATCGCGCAGAACATCGAGCGTCACCAAGTACCGCGCAAGCCAAGGCCGTTGGCGCACAGCATCCCCCCGCAGCGCCTCCGGCACAGCCGCACCGAGCGGAACCGCACCCGGCACCGCACCCGGCACCGCGTTCAACCGCTCCCACTCCGCACGCAGTTCAGCCGCAGAGTCACCAACGGTCCCCAGCCGCAACCCCTGCGGCGACACGGACACACCCCCGTCCCCACCCACGTACAGCCGAGTCCCCGGCCCATCCCCAGGAACCCGCGCACCAAGCGCGGAAAGATCGGCAAGCTGCACAGCCGGACTGACCGCGAAGGAAGCGAACCGCCCCTCCCCCCGAGCCGCATCGGCATCCGCGAGGAACAACTCGAAGTCCGTGACCCCGGACATCCGCACCAGCGTCGTCCCGAGCAGCGACATGTACGGGCTGACCCCGTAATCCTGGATCTGGAGGAACAGCACGTCGTCGACCGACGCGTCCCCCTCGGAACCGCTCAGCGAACCCTCGTACCCGACAACCGTGGCGTCACGGTGACCCCGCGTCTCCGGCGCGAGGACAACCGTCCCCGCCCCGACGACGTCGGAGCCGAGCAGCGCGTCCAGCCCGGCCGCGTCTTCGAGCACGACGGTGGCGGTACCCAGCGACGACATGTCACCGCTCTCCGGCGCGGCAGCGCCCAGCGGACGCCCGGTCACCCAGGACCGCAGATGATGCCCCACCCGGGCGATCAGTTCCTCATTCACCGGAGTCTCTCCGATCCGCGCCGACCGCAGCCAGAATCTTCTTCAAGTCGTCCATTGCGGCACTGGCCCCGTAAAGCCGGCACACACCCGTCAGGTTGAGCACGATTTCATCGACCCCGGCATCCCGATACTCGTCCAGTTGCTTCACGATCTGATCGAGATTCCCGTAGACGAACGCCCCGGAATCCGCCATGATCCGCCCGGCAGACCGAGGATCGCGTTCGGCAAAATCGATCCCCGCTTTCCCGAGCATGTCGATATAGTGCGGCGCCTGCATATGCGCGGAATTACTCGCCAGCACGAATTCGGAAACGTCCCGATCGGCCCGCTCCAGCGCCACCGGCACCATCGCGGTGATCCTCGGCGCGGCGCGACCAGCCGTACGAGCCCCCTCCCGCAGCGCGGGCCGGACGACACCGTCGAGATAGGCGGCGGGCGTCAGCCAGGTGATCGCCACGTCCGCGACCTCACCCGCGAGGCGCGCCATGCCGGGCCGCAGCACCCCGAGCCCGAGCCGCACGGGCGCGGACATCGCCGGCCCCATCCCCGCGTGGCAGGTGTAGTACTCGCCGTCGAAGTCGACCGGTTCGCCGCTGAGCAGCCCCCGTACGACCGTCATGTACTCGCGAACCGCCCCGAGCTGACTGCGGTACGGGGCGCCGAGCAGGCTCTGCTGGAGCGTCTTCGCGCCCGGCCCGAAGCCGGCCACGACCTCCTCGCCGGTCGCCATCGCCAGGGTCTTGACCTTGTGCGCGGCCTCGAAGGGGTGCCGCAGCGGCATCAGCGTGACCCCGAGTCCCGTCGGCACCCGGAATCCGGCACCGGCTGCTGCGGAGAAACTCTGGAAAGGCTCCATCAGGAGACTCTGCCCCTGCCAGAGCCTGGCGGCTCCGGTCCATTCCACCAGCGCAGCGAAAGGAAGAACCTGTTCCGTCCGGCGCGGCAGGAATGGCACCAATATCGAGTAGTCCATTCATTCCCCCCGGACGGTGACTTCCGACTCTGGCATCGGCTGCTGACGTCGTGAATATTTCCAGAGCGATCTGTGCCCACGCAATGGCTTTCGCTGCAACTTGGTGCAGGAATCCCTTGCAGAAAACTGCCGGACCCCACTGCCCGACTCCATTGCCCGACCCCACTGCCGGACCCCGGCAGCCCGGCACCCGCGCACACTGCCGACCCCCCACCTCACCCCCGCCCGCCCCCGCCGCCGATGATGGTCCGCAGGACGAGGGGGGCGGGTACGCATGCCGGTGACCGGAACGGCCTGGGGCAAGACCAAGAGGCAGTTCAGCGCGAGGCGTGCCCGGGTGAGGGGCGCCCTCCTCGTCCTGCTGGCGGGGGCACCGGCGGCCCTCGCCTGGGTGGTGTTCACGGTGTGGATGCCGTCGTCGGCGGACGAGTACGCCGCGTACCGCGCGACGAGCGTGTGCGACGGCCCGGTCCGGGCGGGGGACGACTGCCTGCGGGACGTCCCGATGCGGGTCGACAAGGTCAAGCGGCATCGCAAAGGCAGCAGGGACATGACGGCGACGACGACCGAGGCCCCGTTCTGGACGTACGAGACGTCCTTCGGCGCCGACGGCCCCCTCGCGGACGGGCTGCACAAGGGCGACGAGATCACCGGTACGACCTGGCGGGACCACCTCGTCGGGATCGCGAAGGGCGAGGTCCGCCAGCACACCACGGACGAGCCCCGCGACGAACCCCAGCCGCAAGCGGCGATCGGCACGTACGACGCCCTCCTCGCCGGGCTCCTCCTCACCATCGGCACGGTCCGCCTCGTACGCCCCCGCAAGCACCCCCGTTTCCTGCCGTCGCCGTACCCGCGCCGGCTCGCCCTGAGCGTGGGCGCCGTATCGGGCGTCGTGGGGATCGTCGGGCTCGCGACCCGTATGCCGTGGTGGCTGACCCCGCCCCTGATCGTGCTGGTCTCGGCGCCGGTGGTGCACCTGATCCTGAACTGGACCGACGAGCCCAAGCTGGAACTGACCTGACCGGGCACGGAATGTCGGGTCCGGCCCCCCGTCCCCTTCCTACCGTGAACCCGTAACCAGGAAGGACACCGGACATGCTGGAGCACCTCAACCGGGCGATGGACCACATCGAGGCCCGCCTCGACCAGGACATCGACGCCGCCGACCTCGCGAGGATCGCCCTGACCTCCGAGTACCACCTGCGCCGCCTCTTCTCGGCCCTCGCGGGCCAGCCCCTCTCGGAGTACATCCGGCGCAGGCGGCTGACCGTGGCGGGCGCGGAGGTGCTCGCGGGCGGGCGGACGCTCCTCGACATCGCGACGACGTACGGCTACGGCTCGGGCGAGTCCTTCGCACGGGCGTTCCGCGCGATGCACGGCGTGGGCCCGGGCGAGGCCCGCCGTACGGGTGCGGCGCTGTGCTCCCAGCCCCGGCTGTCCTTCCGGCTCGTCGTCGAAGGGAGCAGCAGCATGCGGTACCGGATCGTGGAGAAGGGGGAGTTCCGGGTGGTGGGGAGGAGGGCCCGGGTGCCGCTCGTGCACGAGGGCGTCAACCCGGCGATCGCCGAGTTCATCCGGGGGATCGGGGCGGAGACGATGGCCCGCGTCACGGCGTTGTCCGACGAGGAGCCGTACGGCGTCGTAGGCGTCAGCGACCAGCTCGACCCGAGCCGGGCGGAGGGCACCGAACTCGACTACTACCACGGCGTGTTGACGTCGCCGGGGCGGGAGATCCCCGAGGATCTGGACGTCCTCACGGTCCCTGCCGGGACGTGGGCGGTGTTCGAGAACTCGGGGGCGTTCCCGCTGGCGTTGCAGTACCTGTGGCGGGACGTGTTCACGCAGTGGTTCCCGTCGAATCCGTACGAGAGCCGGCCGGGGCCGGAGATTCTGCGGGTCGCTCTGCGGGAGGCGGGGGCGGAGGCGGACGCGGCGCTGTGGATTCCGGTGGATCGGATGGGGTCGGGGTCGTAGAAGAGGGGGCGAGCCCTTGTTTCTGGGCTCGCCCCCTCACCCGTCAGAACATCGACGCCACGTCCTCCAACTCCCTCCTGGGCTTCGGCGAGACAACGAACTTCAGCAAATTCTTCGCGAGGATGACGGGGGTTGTGCCAGGTGACTTCAGGGTGGTGCACGGGAGGGGGGGTACCGGCGTGAGGCTAGGCGGTCGACACCTGGACCGGCCGGCACAGGGAGGACCACGAAGGCAGTTCCCGCGCGATGCGCTCATGGTCCGTACCCGAATAGTCGGGCGGGACATCGCCGATCCCGTCCACTTCCAGGACGTAGAAATCGGCCTGCGAGCCCACGACCTCAAGCCGCGCGGCAGGGAAGAAATCGAACCTCGCGCGAAATACGCCGGCAGCTGGATCGGGCAGCCCGGACACCACGGTCAACGCCGCGAACGGAACCGGCACCACCGAGGAACTCCACGCGAAGGAACGCAGCCCCCGCACGACGAGCAGCGCGGCGTTCCCGGCGTCGAACTGCAACGAGGTACGCAGCTCGAAGAGGAGCGCGGCCGTCGAAGTCAGCGGGCACACACGCGAGTCGAGCAACTGAGCTTCTTGCAGAGCATCGGCCTCCCGCAGGGCATCGGGCTCGGCAGCCTGAACAGAAGCAGAAAAATCACGCCTCGACGCGACGAGGCTGTTCACTGAGGTCATGGCGCGATCCGCCGCCGCAGCAAACAGAACTCGTTCCCCTCAGGATCGACCAGCGGATACCAGCTCTCCTCCCCGCTCTGCCCGATCTCCGCATGCCGCGCCCCGAGCCCCAACAGCCGCTCCAGCTCAGCCTGTTGATCCCGGTCCGTAGGGCTCACGTCGATGTGGAGGCGGAGTTTCACGGGACGGGCGTCGTGGGTCGGGCTGAGGACGAGTGTCGGCTGCGGGCCCCCGAACCCCGTCCCCGGCGGCCCGATCTCGATGCTCCCGTCCTCCTCCCGCCCCACCTCGACGTACCCGAGCACGTCCCCCCAGAAGGCGGCGAGCCCCTCGGGGTCGACGCAGTCGATGACGAGTTCGCTGATCCGGCATGCCATGACGGCAGTCTACGAACCCGCCGCACCTCCCTTGGCGCCCCGACCGCCCCCCGTGTGAGTGATGACTCCCGGTGTCCACAACCGCTTTCCTGGAACCCGGCGTTACCCCCCTCACGGAGCGAGTCATCGCATGTCCCCCACCCCCGCCTCGGTGATCCGAGGTGTCGGCGCCTGTCTTCCCGAACTCACCGTGACGAACGAGGACTTGGTCGCGAGCGGCCTGAACACCTCGGACGACTGGATCCGGACCCGTACGGGTATCGCGGCCAGACGCCATGTCACTCCCGGTACGAGTACGGGGGACCTGGCGGCCGGAGCCGCGAAGCAAGCGCTCGCCGGTCTCCCCCCACCCCAACTCCTCATCCTGGCAACGACAACCCCGGACCACCCCTGCCCGGCCACCGCCCCGGAAGTGGCAAGCAGACTCGGCCTGGGCACCATCCCCGCCTTCGACCTCGCAGCGGTCTGCTCCGGCTTCGTGTACGCCCTGGCCACCGCAGACGCCTGGATCCGCGCCGGCGCAGCCACCTCCGCGCTGGTCATCGGCGCGGAAACGTACTCCACGATCATCGACCCCGCCGACCGCAACACGGCGATCCTGTTCGGCGACGGCGCCGGCGCGGTCGTCCTGAGCAGCGGCACCCGCGACGAACCCGGCGCGATCCTCGCCACCGACCTCGGCAGCGACGGCACCGGCGCGGACCACGTGATGATCGAGGCGGGCGGCTCCCGCTGGCCCGACCCGGCGCGACTGGACGGCACGGCCGCACACACCCTGCGGATGAAGGGCCGCGAGGTGTACGGCCAGGCCGTACGCCGCATGACGGCCTCGGCGCACCGCACGCTGGCCCAACTCGACTGGCCCACAAGCTCCGTTGGTGCCTTCATCGGCCACCAGGCCAACCAACGCATCCTCGACGCCGTCGCCGACCGCCTCGGCATCGCCGCCGAGCACCGCCACGGCAACATCCACGACGTCGGCAACACGGCCGCCGCCTCCATCCCCCTGGTCCTCGCGGACGTCGTGGCGCGCCGCGCCGTACCGCCCGGCACCCGCACTCTCCTCACCGCGTTCGGCGGCGGCCTGACCTGGGGCTCCGCCGCGCTGACCTGGCCCGATCCGAAGAAGGAGCCTGCCATGACAACCACCGAATCCCCCGTGTACGACCACCTCGTGCACCTCCTGACGACGAAGTTCGACGTCAACTCCCCCACACCGGAAGCCACGTTCACCGACCTCGACCTCGACTCCCTCGCCGTCGTGGAGCTGTTCGTCACCCTCTCCGACCACTGGTCGATCGCCCTGCCGGACACGGAGGCGGACCCCGGGCTGACGGTCGCGGCGACGGCCGCACTGGTGGAGAAGGCGCGGAATGAACGGAGTTGAGGTCGCGGTCACCGGAATCGGGCTGGTGACGCCGGGGGGCACCGGTCGTGAGGCCACGTGGCGTACGGTCCTTGAGGGGCGGGCGACGGCGGCTCGTGTCCCTCAACTCAAGGGCCTCAACGCCGAGTTCGCGTGCACGATCTCCGACCCGCCGTCCTTGAAGCAGAGTTGGCAGTACGACCGCCACACCCGGTTCGCTCTCGCCGCCGCCGACGAGGCCCTTGCCGATGCGGGGCTGGATCCCGGGGGCTGGGACGGTGAGCGGGTCGCCGTGGTCGTCGGGACCGCGTTCGGCGGGACGGAGTCCCAACTCGGCCAGCACGAGCGGCTGTTGTCCGGCGCCAAGGTGTCTCCGTACCTCGTGCCGATGTTCCTGCCCAACATGGCCGCAGCACAGGTCGCCCTGCGGATCGGGGCGCGCGGGCCGGTCTCCGGGGTCTCCACGGCCTGCGCTTCGGGGGCCACGGCGATCGGTACGGCGATGGGGTTACTGCGGGACGGCGTCTGCGATGTCGCCCTCGCCGGGGGCGCGGACGCGGCCGTCCACCCCCTGTGGATCGCCGGGTTCGACAGCATGGGGGCGTTGTCGCGGCGCGGGGAGTCACGGCCCTTCGACGCCTCGCGGGACGGGTTCGTGATGGGGGAGGGGGCCGGGATTCTCGTGCTGGAGCGGGTAGTTGACGCTCAGAGGCGGGGGCGGCGGGGGTACGCGGTCCTCGCCGGGTACGGCGCGAGTGGCGACGCGCATCATGCTGTGGCGCCGGACCCGACGGGGAGGGGGGCGGAGCGGGCGGTGCGCGGTGCGTTGGCGTCGGCTGGAGTGGACGCCTCGGACGTGGATCACATCAACTCCCATGGCACGTCCACCCCGTTGAACGACAAGGCGGAGGCCGCTGTGATCGCCCGCTGCTTTCCGCACGGGCCCTCGGTGACCTCCGCGAAGGGGGCGCTGGGGCATCTCCTCGGCGCTGCGGGGGCGGTGGAGGCGGCACTGACGGCGCTGACCCTGTCGTACGGCCAAGTCCCTCCGATCGCCGGTCTGTTGACGCCCGACGCAGCCGACCTCGACCTCGTGACCACCGCCCGCACCGCCTCACCCGCGATCGCCGTCAGCCACTCCTTCGGTTTCGGGGGCCACAACACGGCCCTGGTTCTGCGCAGTTGGGAGCACTGATGTCCAAGACTCACGTCATCACCGGATCAACCGGCCTGATCGGCGCGGCACTTCTACTCCGACTGGCGGAGCATACGGACGACGAGTTCGTGTGCCTGGTCCGGGCGCCGGGGTCGCGTCTGCACGACACGCTGAGACGCGCGGCGTCGGCGTACGGGGTCGAACCCCAGTTGCTCGCAGGGGCGTTGAGACGTACCCGGGTCGTGGAGGGCGACCTCACGACGCCGTTCCCGCTGGGGAGGGCCCGCGTCGAGGTCTGGCACTCCGCCGCCGTCCTCCACTTCCGCCGCTCCACCTGGCGCACGACCTTCCGCACCAACGTCCAAGGCACGCGCCGGCTACTGGAGTTGGCGCGCGCCGCCGGCGCCGAGGGGTTCAACTACCTGAGTACGGCGTACGTCGCGGGTACGGCGACCGGCGCGATCGGGGAGGTCCCAGCGTCGCCCTCGGCGGCGCGGACGCCGTACGAGTTGAGCAAGATCGCCGCTGAGCGGGTGGTGTCGGAGGTGCGGGACATGCCCGTACGGGTGCTGCGGCCGTCGGTGGTCGTGGGGCACAGCGGGACGTTGGCGTATCCCGGGACGCCGAGCGGGGCGTACAAGATCCAGCAACTGCTCGCGGCGTACTACCGGGCGGTGCCGCCCACGGTTCGCCCCTGCGTGCGGGCGCTGCCCGATGAGCCCTTCAACATCGTCCCCGTCGACCATGTGGTGGCCGAGGCCCACGAGTTGAGCGCCCAGGGCGTGACGGGCATCCACCACCTGACGAACCCCACACCCCCTTCAACGGGCGCGCTCCTCACGGCACTGTTCGCCAACTGCCAGGCCCAGCCCCCCACTTACACACCCGTGGACATGGACCCCCTCCTGGACCTGGCCCTAGGCGTCTACGTCCCCTTCCTCAACAACCCCCAGCACTTCACCCGCACGCACCCCGGCACCCCTTGGACCCCGGACCACGAAACCCTCCGGGCGATGTTCCGCCCGTTCGCGGTCCGGCCCACGTCTATCCCCGCGTGAACCCACTACTCCGCTCCACCTTGGCAATATGCAACGAGTAACTCTCGTACCACTGCGCCCGCCCCCGCTTCTGCGCGGCCCGATGCTCCTCATCACCCCGCCACGCGGCGAGCGCCTCACCGTCCCGGAAATACCCGACGGTGATCCCGAGCCCACCAGGCGTCTGCGCGTGATCCATGCCCAGGTACCCAGGGATGCCCTTCACCAACTCCTCCATCCGGGCGCTGGTTTCGGCGTAGTCCTGCTGGTCCTGGGCGCGGATGGTGGTGAACACGGAGACGTAGTAGGGGGGTTCGAAGGGAGGGACAGGTGCGTCGGGGTGGTTGCTCATGGCGCCACGGTAGGGGGTGCGTGGTCCAGGGGGCTACAGGTTCTGGGGGAGCAGCTCGAACGCGGGTACGTGAGAGGGGCGTACGACGGTGAAGTGGCGGCGGTCGACGGTCGCGACCTGCTTGGTCTGCCACCGTTCCGCAATCGCGACGACACAGGCGTCGGTGCCGCCTAGCGGCAGGTCGGCGTATTGGCGTACGAGGTGGGCCATGCGCCGGATGTCCTCGGGCATGACGCTCGTGACCGTACCGAGGTCCCCGGCCGCGAGCGCGTCGAGGAAGGCCGCTTCGACCTGGGCGCCGCACCGGGTGCCGATGAGGTGACAGGCTTCGGCGAGGACCGGTGCCGGGATCACGAGGTTGCGTGGGTGGACGGTGTCGTACCAGCGGACACACGCGGCATGGTAGGCGTCGTCGGCGTCCGCGAGGGCCACGAGGGGGCCCGTGTCCACCACGATCACTCGCCGAACCCCGTCTCCCGGAGGATCTCGTCCGCGCGGGCCGACGTGTCCGAGTGCCCGGAACGGCCCATCCCGATGAACGAGGGACGTCCCGGACGGTCGGTGGACCCTATGAACGGCCGCAGGCTCTGCGCCACGGCGTCGATGTCGTTGTCAGGCACGCGGTCAATGAGCGCGTGAAGCTCTTCCCGTGTGGTCATGGTTCCAGGGTAGTCAGCGGGGCCGGAAGACGGGGACCGGAACCCTTCGGGACCTCCGGTCACGCGGTCGAGGTTCACACGACCACCCCCACCGGCTCGGCCGCCCGGCGTCGCTCCCGCTGAAGCTCCGCCTCCTCCGCTTGACGGCGGAAGATCTCCGCGGCTTCCTCCTTGGACGGCGAGGTCCAGGGGCGTGACCAGGGGCTTACCGGGATGACGGGTCCGGGAGCGAGGGTGAGGTGGGTGGCGCTGTGGCGTCCGGGGCGGCGTCGGGGGACGAGGTTGCAGAGGGCGCGGGAGAGGGTGCGCACGATAAAATCGCGCATGTCGTCAGCTCCTTTTCAGCTGTCGGCCATGCCCCGGGACGGATCAAGGCGGGGACCAGCCGCCTCCGTCGCCGGGGTCTTGTCGTCCCCGCACACTAACCCAACTTGTATACGTAGGTCCATCGAAGTTTATGCTCGTTTAGCAGCGAACGACAACATGGCCAGTTGTCTACGCTGGCCATATGTCTGAGATCGACCACGAGGCCCCGACGCCGGTGTACCAGCAGATCGCCGCGCTGCTCATCGCGGAGATCAAGAGCGGCAGCATCGAGGTGAACCGCAAGATCCCGTCCGAGTCCACGCTGACCCAGCGCTTCGGGGTGGCCCGAGCGACCGTCCGCAACGCGGTGAAGTACCTCCGCGAGGAGGGGTGGGTCTTCACCGTGCCCCAGCGGGGAACGTACGTCGCGGAACGCAAGCCGACGGACGCGACCCCTGAGGAGAGCTGAGCCTCAGCGACGTACCACGGCAGCCTGCCGAACCCCTGCCCCGCCCGCAGAGTTACCGCCTTCGACGGAGGAGCGGCCTAACACGCCTCGTGTCACCCGCCCGCCCCCTACAGTCACGCGGGTGAGCTACGTGAGCCTGCTGCGGCAGCGCCCCGTCCTGGTCCTGTGGCTCGCCGAGACACTGTCCGTCTTCGGCGACCGCTTCTTCACCCTCGCCCTGGCCTGGACGGCCTGGCAGAGATCCGGCGCGGTCGCGATGGGCCTGGTCGTGGTGGTCGAGTCGGTGCCGCACCTGCTGATCGGCACGTTCGGCCGGAAGCTGATCGCACGCTTCGCCGCGTTCCGCGCACTCGCCGCGGTGGAGGCGGTGCAGGTCGTCGTGGTGAGCGCGATGCCGTGGCTGTGGCAGTCGCTCGGCCTGGCCGGCGTGCTGATCGTCATCGCCTTGATCGGGACCTGTGACGCGCTGACCGGCCCGAGCCTGTCAGCCCTGGTCCCGGGCCTGGTGGACAAGGACCGGGTACGGCAGGTGACAGGGCTGATGGACATCTCCAACCGGCTCACCTGGTTCCTCGGCCCCGGGTCGGCCGCGGTGCTGCTGGCCTTCATGCCCGCCGAGAGGCTGTTCCTGCTGGACGCCGCCACCTTCGCCGTGTCCGCCACGGCCTTCGCCTGGCTCGGCCGGACCACGGCACCCCGACCGACGGGGCCCACACGCGAAGACACCGAGGCAGCCGCGCCCCGGGCGCTCGCGGTGCTGCGGGCGCATCCGGGGATCGGGTGCGCGCTCGCGCTCGGCGGCGTTGGGGAGTTCTTCTCGACCGCGCTCACCATCGGCGTCCCCGTCTGGCTGACCGGTCGGCTGCACCTCGGCGCCGGGGCGTACGCGGTGGTGCTGTCCGCAATAGGGATCGGCGCCGTGGCGGGCAATCTGCTGGCCGGGAACGTGTCCCTGCCGGGCCGCTTCCCGGGCGTGTACTGCCTGATGTGGACGGTACGGGGGCTGCTGCTGGCCGCGTTGGCCCTCAGCGGCAGCCTCCTGGAGGTCGTGGCCGTGACCGCGTCCATGGGCGCGCTGGTACCGCTGACCTCGATCGGCCTCAACGCGGAGATCGGCGCCCTGCCGGGGCCTGAGCGGCTGAGGTTGTTCACCGCCGACTCGGTCAAGCTGCACGTCGCCAGTATGAGCAGCATGCTGCTGCTGCCCACGCTGCTGGAGCGCGCCCCCGGGCCGTCCTTCGCGGCGGGCGGCGCCCTGACCGCTGCCGTCGGGCTGCTCGCCTGGATCGCCGCGAGGAGCTTGGCGCAGCGGCCGGTGCGCGCGGAAGAGACGGAACTCGCCCGGCCATGACCACTCGGTCCTCACGGCGGGCCCCCAGGGCCCCGGCGTTTGCCCGGATCGCCCCGGCCTGGGCCGGTTGATCATGCTGGCGGGCCTCGGAAGCAGATGAACACGGCACCTGTGGATCATGGAGTTCTCTACGCTGCAAGATCCACGAAGGTGCCGTGTTCGTTCCTCCATCATCCCCTGCCGTCGTTCCCGTCTCTCCGGCGCCCCGCCTGGAGGCCCTCGGCTCGGATGCCGCGCGAGACCAAGTCCGCGGCCTGGTTGCCGAGTTCGAGTCGGTCACCGATCCTCGCGGGGCGTGCGGGGTGCGCTACCGGGTCTCCTCGCTGCTGGCCCTGGTGGTCTGTGCGATGACCCCGGCGGGCCATGACTCCATCACCGCGGCGGCGGAGTGGTGCCGACGTGCGACGCCTGAGGAACTGGCCGCTTTCGGTCTGCCCTACCATCCGTTGCGCGGCCGCTACCGGATCCCGAGCGAGAAGACCTTGCGCACCGTTCTGGGGCGGCTCGATCCCGGTGAGGTCAGCGCGGCCGGCTACGACCACCTGCGGCCCCTGCTGTCCACGGTGTCCCACTCTCCCGAGCCGCTCATGCCCGACGGCGGCATCGAACGCGAACAGCGCCGCGCCCACCGGGCGGCCGCCCGCGCCGAACCGGTGCGCTCCCGGCGCCGGGCCATCGCGGTGGACGGCAAGTGCCTGCGCAGTGCGAAGCGCCCGGACGGCAGCCGCGTCTTCGTGCTCTCCGCCGTCCGGCACGGCGACGGCATCACCCTCGCCTCCCGCGAGATCGGCGCGAAGACCAACGAAATCCCCGAGTTCCAACCCCTGCTCGACCAGCTCGACGACGCCGATCTCAAGGGGGCCGTCGTCACCGCCGACGCCCTCCACGCCCAACGCGACCACGCCACCTACCTGCACGAACGCGGCGCCCACTACCTGCTGACCATCAAGAACAACCAGCGCGGCCAAGCCCGTCAGCTCCACGCCCTGCCCTGGAAGGAGATCCCCGTCATCCACCGTGACGACGCCCGCGGCCACGGCCGCCACGAACAGCGTCTCGTCCAGGTCGTCACCGTCAACGGCCTGCTCTTTCCCCACGCGGCCCAGGTCCTGCGCATCCAGCGCAGACGCCGTCTCTACGGAGCGAAGAAGTGGTCCAGCGAGACCGTCTACGCCATCACCGACCTGCCCGCCGAGGAAGCGAGTGCCGCCGAGATCGCTTCATGGGCTCGCGGGCACTGGACCGTGGAGAACACCGTCCACTGGTGTCGGGATGTGACCTTCAACGAGGACAAGTCCCAGGTCAGGACCCACAACACGCCCTCAGTCCTCGCCGCCGTCCGCGACCTGATCCGCGGTGCGCTCAAGCTTGCCGGGTACGTCAACACCGCCGCCGGCCGCCGAGCCCACACCGAACGCACCCTCGTCCTCAGCCTCTACGGCATCACATGATCAAACCGGACGACCCGGGCAAACGCCGGGGCCCTGGGCGGGCCCCACGGATGTCAGTCGACGGCCACGTGGGATCAAGGAGCCAGATTTCCCATAGCGCATCGCAAACTTCACCTGCAATACCGGAACGGTTTTGGACAATTCAAGAACGATATCCGACGAATGGACGGCCATAATTGATCGAATCCCTGAAATGAAACGTTCCCGGTTCCGCGCAGGCGATTGCCGCGAGCACAAAAATGGCAATCAAAGGGCAAATTGCTCCACTTGAAAGCCCCAAGTGGGAGCAGGAGAAGATTCGACGGCCTACGCTCCGGCCTCCGCCACTCGGCCGAAAAGGTGCGTCTTCGACTGACTCGACGCCATGGGCGTTGACCTCGCAAACCCGGCAGGAAAGCATTCACTCTGGCGTGTCCATGATCGGTCTACTGTCTCGTCACGCCGGGCCCAGGGGGGCCGAGTTGTGAACGTGCGTCGGTTTGGTCTGCTCAGATCGGGAGTTGTTCTCGCCGTGCTGGCGAGCATGATCACGGCCGTGCCTGCTGTAGCAGCTACCGCGACCTCCGCCGGTGACAGATCCTTCACGTCGGCCAAGCCCACCCCTGTGGAACCACAGCACGCGATGTCGCTCTCGCAACGTCGCATGGAAGTCGCGCGCGACCGTGCGACCGGTTCGACCGCGACGAAGGCAGTGTCCCTGCGCGGGGGCCACCCTTCCGAGGCGTCGCTCCGCAAGACCGTCAGCAAAGCCGCCGAGATGCCAGGTCATTCGACGGATACCTCGGAGGCCGTGACCGCCGACACCAGCATGTGGGGCGTACCGGACAACGTGGTGATGGCGGGACCGGCCGGCGATCCGCGGTCCTGGTCCAACACCGAGGTCTCGCCAGGTTCGTTCAACACAGGCGCGGTCATTCCCGGCGAAACATTGACACTGAGCGCGAACATCTGGAACTCGGTCGACGGCTGGGACTCGACGAGCGGGACCTATCTGGACGTGACGTACCAGGTGCACGTCACTTGGGAGCTCTCCGGATGCGGCTCGAACGTCACCATCGACAACGGCCAAGTCGTGACAGCTCACTCGTACTTCACGCGGCTCAACACGAGCAACGGCGGCCCAACGCCGACTCCGCCCCGGGTCTCCACGATGTACACCGTGCCCGCGAATTGCCCCACGGGTGGCACCAGGTACGTCGGTCTCAATGTGGTCGGCACCGTGACGAATTCCGGCGGAACGTCCGGCGGAAGGGCCGTCAACGCCCACACTCTCTCCGCCATAGAGGTCGCACAGGCCTATGGCAGCCAATGCGGCGGCACCGCCTCCGGAGCGGTCCGTCCACAGGCGCTGGACTGCGACCCAGTGAACACCGCAACGGGCGCGTTCACCGAGTCGTTCACCGACGCTACGGTGCCCGCCGCAGGCGTGCCCTTCGCCCTGTCACGCGGCTATTCCTCGAACGACACCACGTCAGGTGCTCTCGGCGCGGGCTGGACCCTGCCCTGGGAGGTCTCCCTGACCGTAGCCGCTGACGGCAACGTCACCGTCCGCGACGAGAACGGGGCCCGGTTCACCTACACGAAGACATCGAGCGGCACGTTCACGACGCCGGTCCTGGCCCGATCGACCCTGACAGCGGTCTCAGGCGGCGGCTACACCTTGACCACGCTGGAGGGCCAGGTCCTCACCTTCACCACCACGGGCCTGCTCGCCAGCCGGAAGGACCGGTCCGGCCAGGGACTGACCTTCACCTACTCCGGCGGCCTGCCGGTGACCATCACGGACCCGGCCGGACGAACGGTGACCCTGTCGTACAGCGGCGGCAAGCTGGCCAAGGCCACCCTGGCGGACGGACGGCATGTCGACTACGGCTACTCCAGTGGCCGACTGTCGACGGTTACCGATCTCGTCGGCGGAACCACGACCTACTCCTACGATGCCGCCGGTCGGCTCTCGAAGATCAACGACCCGCGCGGCCACGACGTCGTAAGCAACGGCTATGACTCCTCGGGCCGGGTCGTCACGCAGACAGACGCCACGGGTTCGGCGAGCACGTTCGCGTACCGGTCCGGGGAAACCGACATCACCGCTTCGGACGGCGGGGTGTGGAGCGACCTGTACGCCGGCAGCCTGCTGACGGCCCGTTACGACCCCTTCGGCAACCGGACCTACTTCGGTTACGACGGCTACGGCAACCGCACCTCCGTCCTCGACCCGCTCGGCGACCACACCACTTACGACTACGACGCGTCGGGCCACCTGATCACTCATG
Organism: Streptomyces acidiscabies; assembly: GCF_020010905.1. Lineage (GTDB taxonomy): Bacteria > Actinomycetota > Actinomycetes > Streptomycetales > Streptomycetaceae > Streptomyces > Streptomyces acidiscabies. Next base: position 547,647 of record NZ_JAGJBY010000001.1, read on the forward strand.
CGACGCCCAGCACGACGGAGAAGTGGACCTATGCCTCCGGAAACGTCGCCAGCCACACCGACGGGCGCGCGAAGAAGACGACGTACAGCTACGACACCGCAGGCCACCTGACCTCGGTCACGGACCCGGCAGGCGGAGTGACGAGCCTGACGTACACCACCACGATGGGCCTCGTCTCCTCGGCAACGACGCCTCGCGGCAAGACCACGTCGTACGGCTATGACACGGCCGGGAACCTCACCTCCGTCACCTCCCCACTGAACGAGCGGACCAGCTACACCTACGACTCCTCGGGTAGACGCCTGACCAGCACCGACCCGCTCGGCCACGCCACCACCTCCACGTACGACGACGCGGACGCCGTCACCTCGATCACCACCGCGCGCGGCAAGAAGACCACGTACGCCTACGACGCGGCGCACAATCTCACCTCAGCCACCGACCCGCTCGGCGCCGTCACGGCCTACGCCTACGACGCGGCCGATCGCATGACTACCGTCACGGGCCCGGGCGGCGAGACCACCTCCCGCGCCTACAACACCGCCGGCCTGGTCGCCTCCGTCACGGACCCGCTGGGCGCCACCACGAAGTACACCTACGACAAGGCCCACCAACTGGTCTCCATGGTCGCCCCGCGCGGCAATGTCTCCGGGGCCAACGCGGCCAACTACACCTGGAAGTACGGCTACAACAGCGCTGGCGAACGAGTCACGGTCACCGATCCGTCTGGGGCCGCCACCGCCACCGCATACGACGCGGACCGCAGACCGGTGACCATCACGGATCCGCTGGGCAGGGCGACCGCGTACACCTACGACGACACCAACAACAACACCAAGATCACCCGCCCCGAAGGCGACAACACCGGCTTCACGTACGACGACACCAACAACAACACCAAGATCACCGGCGGGCGCTCCTACTCCACCGTCTACGGTTACGACGCCGACCACGACCTGGTCTCCGTCACCTCACCGCTCGGCGGAAAGACGACCTACACGGTGGACGACGACGGCCGCCGCCTCACCGCGACCGATCCCCGCGGCAACGTCTCCGGCGCCACCCCGGCTGACTACACGTGGACGTACGCCTACGACGCCGCCGGGAACCCGACCGGCGTCACCGATCCGACCGGCGCCACCGCGCACCGCTCCTACGACGCCGACGGCAACATCACCAGCGCGACCGACGCTCTCGGCAAGGCCACCGCCTACGCCTACGACGCCGCAAGCCGCCTCACCTCGGTCACCGCGCCCGACGCTGGCGTGACCGCGTACACCTACGACTCCTTCGGTGGCATCACCAGCCGTACCGACGCCGACAATCACACCACCCGCTACACCTACGACGTCGCCCACCGCCTGACGAAAACCACCGACCCCCTCAGCCGCAGCGTCTCCCAGGCCTACGACGTGGACGGCAACCCGACCATCACGACCAACGCCCGTGGCCAGACAATCACCACCTCCTACAACGGCAGAGGCCTGCCGACCGGAACGACCTACAGCGACGGCACCACCGCCACCGCCTACACCTACGACGCGGCAGGCCAGGTCACCGGCGTCACCGACGCCACCGGCAGCCGCACCGCGACCTACGACGGCTCGGGCCGACTGCTCACCCTCTCCGTCCCCGGCAGCACCACGCCGTTCACCTACACCTACGACGACGACGGCGACGTGACCGCCCGGACCTACCCGGACGGCACCAAGGCCACCTTCACCTACAACTCCGACGACGAGATCACGGCCCAGACCGCGCACTCGGCCACCGTCAGGCACACGTACGACGCCGCCGGAAACCTGCTCACCACCACACTCCCCACGGCCAACGGATATACAGAGTCGCGCACCTACGACCGGGCCGGACGGCTCGCCACCATCGGATCGGCCAACTCCACTGCCACTCTGACAAGTTGGACCGCCACCCGGGACGTGAACGGCCGGCTCATCACCGTGTCGCCCGTACGGAGCGGCACGACCGCGCCGCCGACCAGTTACGGCTACGACGCCAACGGCCGGCTGCTGTCCGAGTGCACCGCCCCTTCAGGCTCCACCGGCTGCCCCACCGGCTCGTCGAAGAACACCTACACCTACGACAAGGTCGGCAACCGCCTCACCAAGGCGGCCAGCACCTCGGCCGCCACCACCAGCACGTCCTACGCCTACGACGCGGCCGACGAACTGACCTCCAGCACCACCGGCTCCACCACCACGCCCTACAAATACAACGCCGACGGCGCCCAGACCACCGCAGGCGCGAACACCTTCGCCTACAACGCCGCCGGACAGCTCACCACCGCCACCGTCGGCTCTCACGCTTACGCCTACACCTACGACGCCACCGGCAACCGCACCACGACCCGCACCGACGGCACTCTCTCCCGCATCACCCACTGGGATGTCAACAACCCGCTGCCCCAGGTCTCAGACGAGACTAATGGCTCCGGCACGCTGATCGCCGACTACCGCTACGACCCGCTCGGCGAACCCGAGCTGCTCCACACAAGCGCTGGGAACTTCTACGACCACCACGACCTGTCCGGCTCCGTCACCGACCTGACGAGCGCGGCCGGGGTCGACCAGTACACCTACGCGTACGACGCCTACGGCACCACCAAGACAACCGCACTGACCACCAGCGCGCCCGCCAACCCCTTCGCCTACACCGGCCAGTACCAGGACCCCGCAGGCACGGCACTCGGCTATCAGCTCCGGGCCCGCACCTACGACCCGAGCACCGGCCGATTCACCAGCACCGACCCCGCCGGAAGCTCCCTGGCTGAACCGGCCATCTCGGCGTATGCGTACGCCGACGACGACCCGACCACGCTCACTGACCCCTCCGGTGCCTGCCCCGCATGCGTGAGTGCGGCGGTCGGCGGCATCGTCGGAGGCGTCTTCGGCGGCATCAGCTATACCCTCAGCCACCAGAACGACTTCAGCTGGAGCGGCCTCGGCAGGGCCGCCGGAAAGAGCGCGCTCTACGGCATCGGCGCCGGCCTCTTCATGCCCGCCTCGGGCGCCGCTGCTGTGGAATTCCTGGGCCTCGAAGCGGGCACCACCGCGGCCACCGTGACCTCCGCCACGGTAAACGCTGGCGTCGGCGCCGCCTATGCCTGGGCATTCGACACCGCCCTATGCGAACCGGTCACCCCTGGCGACCTGCTGCTCGGTGCTCTTGGCGGCGCGTTCAGCGGACTTGGCCGCGGCGGACTGGGCGAACCGCGTGCCGTGGTCGACGGCACCGGCTACCAGTGGGCGCCGCCGAATGTAGCGACAGACGTCCTTGGCCCCGGTGAGGCCTGGCATCCCAGCCAGGGCATACCTGTCATCGGGCGCCTTCCTGACACAAGCGTTGCCGGTGAGTGGCCGGGCTACAGGAAGCTCATTGCCGACCCCTGGACCCTGGGCAAAAATGACGCATGGATCCAGAGCATCATCAACCACCGCGGCACGGTGTACGTCGGAACCCCCACCTCAGGTACCTATTGGAACGATGAACGCGTGGAACCCACCGTATTCGCTCGCGAGATCCAGCAACTCCTGCAAGCCGGATACCGGTGGAGTGGAGATTACCTTGTCCCGCCGAGAACATGACCATGAAATGAGCGGCCCGCAAGTCAGTCCGTCGCGCTTCAAGGACAGACGATTCAACGGATACCTGAGAGTCAGGATTCCGCACGAACTGGATTCCGAGGTAGGGGATTTCGTCTCCGCATACGCGAGCGGTCCGGATCCGCTCCGGCGGAGGGTTATGGACGGCATGGACCGGCGGGCCGCAGCGGTACTGAGTGCCTATGGTCAGCGCATGGCGTCCGTATCGGTCAGAACCCGTTCCCCCGAACCGTTGCGCCACGGACTCGTCGCCGTAGGCCTGGCAGAGGTGCATCTCGAGGACCCGCACGACAACCTGTTCGCGCTCGCCGCGATCAATGACAGCGCGTCCCTGATCGGCACTCCGCTTCCTGGTCTCATCGCCCAAGTAGCCCACCTTCTCCCGCCGTCCGGCGTGGAGGCGCTGCGTGAGTTCGACCGACGCCAAGACCGCGACAAATCCATCGAATCCATGGGGATCAGACGAACCGGCTCCGGCGAGACCTTCCTCTACCGGTAGGTCCACATCCGGATGCTCATCCGGCTCGACCCCTCCGAGCTCTCGGCTGCCCTGTGGCGCCACCGCTGCTCGACTTCATCAGCTGGCGGTGCTGTGGAGGAACGCGGTCCAGGTGGTGGGGGCGATGGTGAGGTACGGCGCTTCGGGGGTCTTGGAGTCGCGGATGTGGATCGCGGCGGTGTGGGTGGCAACCTCGACGCAGTTGGCGCCCTCGTCGGTGCTGTAGCTCGACTTGACCCAATGGCAGGCGACCTCGACGCAGGCGGCACCATCAGGATTGCTGTAACTCGACTTGACCCACCGAAGTACCGTGTTGCTCATCGCTCTTGCTCTCCAAGCATCTGGTCCAACTGAGCCCTCGTATCGTCGGGGCTGAGGGCCTGTGAACGCAGCATCCCATACCTCTGGGTGAGCACCGCAATGTCTTTCAGATCTGCGATCAGCTGGTTGCCCTTCTGGCTGTCCATGTAGGCGAGCCGGTCGTTGTCGGGCGTCTCCAGCAGGACGAACGGCCCGTCGAGACCAGCGTGCCCCGGCCTGTCCAACGGCAGAATCTGAATGGTGCAGTTGGGCAGATCGCAGCACTCTCGGATGTACCGCAACTGCTCCAGCCAGACTTCTCGCCCTCCGACCGGCATCCGCAGCGCGGGCTCCCAGATCACGAAGGTCGAGATCGGCGGCTCGTCCCGATGCAGGATCCCCCGGCGCTCGGCGCGCTCCGCCACCGCCTCCGCGAACTTCTCCTCGCTGAACGCCGGTAGACGGCACCGGAATATCGCGTGGGCGTACCGGTCCGTCTGGAGCAGGCCAGGGATCACATGCACCTCGAACCAGGAGATGAAGATGGCCCTCATCTCCTCCGTGAGGAACTCGTTCGCCCACAACTCCAGCAGGTCCGCCTCGGGCAGATTCTTGACCAGCCTGGTCAACACCCCACCCGTGTCGAGGAAGTCGTCGAGTTTTTCCGCGATGTCCTGTGGAAGTGGCCGTCTCCCTTGCTCATACGACGACAGGCTGCCCAGACTGATACGGAACGCTTGTGCTAGCGATTCCTGCGTGTACCCGGCCTTGTGCCGGAGGGCGGCCAGCGCGGAACCGACCATCTTGTGTGCCGTGGCATTACGCCGGGGCTTCTTCGCTCCCATGCCGCCCAACTCCCCACCCGTTCGGCGTTTCTCACTGGTGCGGGCCGGTACAAACGCGATGTACCAGCTGCGTCACTGCCACATGATCTCCACCACTCGCAACCCTCGTCCCATGAACGTGGAAACCCACCTCCCCACCACCCGCGAACGCCTCTACTCCCGCTCCCGCCGCTCCATCCCCGCCGCCCGGGACTTCACCCGCACCACCCTGACCACCTGGAACACCCGCGCCCCCCTCGACGACGTCCTCCTGTGCGTCAGCGAACTCACCACGAACGCCCTCCTGTACGGCGTCCCCCCGGGCCGCTTCTTCCTGCTCCGCCTCCGCCCGCACGGAGACGCCGGCGTCAGGGTCGAGGTCCACGACAGTGGTGACGGCACGCTGCCGATCGTCCCCGTGCCGAGGGAGGACGGCGGCCGAGGCCTGCTGCTCGTCGCGACGCTGGCGGACAAGTGGGGCGCGGAGCGCAGGAACCCGGGCAAGGTGGTGTGGTGCGAGTTCGGCACACACCGCCGATAACAAACCGGCCCCGGCCAGTCACCCGGCCGGGGCCAACGTCGAACGGCTGCTCAGAACCCGGGTGCCGCATAGGTCAGGCCGTAGCTCCAGTTCGCGGGGATGACGTTCGTGGCGGTCACGGTGCGGTTGTGGGTGTCGGTCACCCTGAAGCTGAGGGACTGGCCCCTGAGGGATTCCAACGACTGCCAGTTCGCACCCCAGTTACGCGTCATCGGCAACCAGCTGGTCCTACTGCCCTTGATCAACACCTGCTTGGTACCCCATCGCGAGTTGGAGTCGACGAGGACCAGGTTGAAGAAGTCACGTCCATTCATCGTGAACTTGAGTGGCGTATTCCTGTCGGTGTCCGCTTCGCTGTACTCGATGGGCGCGATGCCCGCCGAGATTTTCGCGATCTTCTCGAAGGCCGGCTGAGAGAGGTCGAAGTGTTGACGCGGCGGGTTGCACCACCCCCCATTGTTAGAGGGGAGCGCCCAGTTCGGGGGACAGAGGTTGGTGACCGTCACCGTGACCTCAGCTCCCGGAATGCAGTACGAGCTGCGGCTCTCCGCACATCGGACCTTGTACCGAGCCCCGCAGGCCGCGCCGTCATTGAAGAGAGCCGTGCTGACCGCCGTACTCATGATGCCGATGCCACGGTCGTACAGGTTGCCGTAGCCGCAGGCACCCCCCATGGTCCCCGAGGCGTCGGCGCCGCCGTAGAACGTCGCGGTAGCGGAATTCCACCCCGCATCCCTACCCGCCGCCGACGGAGCAAGCGCCACGCAGGCCAGCAAAGCCGAACCGACCAGAGCAACGCGCCGAAAACTCTTCACCGCAGACACCGTCCCAACGATCCGTGAGCAAAGCCGGGGGAATTCGAGCACGGGACACCCCCCGCGAATCCTCCCTACGCACCGATCCCCTCGGTCGGACCCACCCAATTCACCCCGTCGGCACAGCCCCGGCGCATGTCGGAAGTCTGTCGGCGGTCTGTCGGCGGCGGATGCGAGCTTGGTCGGAGCCACCCCCGACCACAAGGAGCCCGCCACCATGTCTTCCCAGCGCCCCCCATGGGACGTCCACCGCCTGCCGCCCGCCGAGGGCAAGACCTTCCTCGTCACCGGAGGCAACGCCGGGATCGGCTACTTCGTCGCGGAGCAGCTCGCCGGCACCGGTGCCGTCGTCGTCCTCGGCAGCCGGGACGGTACGAAGGCCGACGCCGCCATGACCTCGATCCGCTCCCACGTCCCCGGCGCGCACGTACGGCACCTCCGGCTCGACCTCGCCGACCTGTCGTCATTGAACGGGCTGGACCTCGATCGACTCGACGCGGTGGTCCACAACGCGGGGATCGCGCTCGACGACCCACCGCGCCAAGAGACCGCGGACGGCCACGAGTTGATGTTCGCCACCAACCACCTCGGCCACTTCGCGCTCACCCAGCGACTGGCCCCCCTGCTGTCCGCCTCGGCGGGCCGCGTCGTGACGGTGGGCAGCTTCGCCGCGCGGTCCGAGCGGCTGGACCTGGACGATCTCCAGTCGGCCCGGGACTACCGGCCCAAGCGCACCTACGGCCGGTCGAAGCTGGCGCAGATGTCCTTCGGCTTCGAACTCGACCGCCGTCTGCGGGCCGTCGGCAGCACGGCGCTCAGCGTGGTGGCGCACCCCGGCGGCGCGCTGGACGCCCTCACCCCGTCCCGCCCGCCGGTCAGCGTGACCACTCCCGGCGAGCGGCTGCGCGCGTTGCCCGCCGGGCTGCTGGTGCAGGGCAAGGACGCGGGGGCGTGGCCGGTCGTCCGTGCCGTCCTCGATCCGCGGGTGCGGGGAGGGCAGTTGTGGGGTCCGAGGGTCTTCGGCCTGCGCGGCACACCACGGCGCGAGCCCGTCCCCTCCCACATGGCCGACCCGTCCGTCGCCGCTCAACTGTGGGCCGCCAGCGGCGAGTTGACCGGCTGCGATCCGCATCTCGGCTTCCGGTAGACGCGTCACAGATGACGGTCGATGGCGGGCAGCAGGTACTGGAACGTCGCCCCGGAGGCGGGTTCGCCGAGGGCGGCCAGCTGCCAGCCGGCGTCCGTGCGGGAGAACTTGGCCATGATCTGCGCGGTGTGGGAGCCCCCGCCGGAGAGCGTGTAGCGGGCGAGTTCCGCGCCGGTGTTCTCGTCGACGAGGCGGCAGTACGCGTTGTCCACCTCGTCGAAGGTCACCCCGGTGAAGGAGTTGACGGTGAAGACGATCTGGTCCACCTCGGACAGCAGCCGCGTGAAGTCGACGGTGATGGCCTCGTCGTCCCCGGTCCCCTCCCCGCCCGTGCGGTTGTCGCCGGAGTGCTTGACCGCGCCGAAGGTGGAGACGAGGTGCTGGAAGAAGACGACCTCCACGACGGTCCGGCCCGAGTAGAGGACCGCGGACGCGTCGAGGTCGATCTCGGCGGGACCCATCAGCTTCCCGAAGAACCCCTTGCGGGGCCGCGCCTGCCAGCCCAGGCCCATGCGTACGCAGGTGAGGGGGGTGGTGTCGGACTTGGCCAGGCTGATGGTCTGGCCCTTGGTGAGGGTGATGGACATGAGGAACTCCCGGAGCAGATAGAGAACAAGAGGTCAGACGTCGACGCCGAAGTCCTGGGCGATCCCGCCCAGACCGGACGCGTAGCCCTGGCCGACGGCGCGGAACTTCCACTCCGCGCCGTGCCGGTACAGCTCGCCGAAGACCATCGCGGTCTCGGACGCGGCGTCCTCGCTGAGGTCGTAGCGGGCGATCTCGGCCCCGCCCGCCTGGTTCACGACCCGGATGTAGGCCTGGCGCACCTGCCCGAAGCTCTGCGCGCGGGCGGCGGCGTCGTGGATGGAGACGGGGAAGACGATCTTCGCGACCTCGGCGGGGACGGCGGCGAGGTTCACCTCGATGACCTCGTCGTCGCCGTCGCCCTCACCGGTCAGGTTGTCGCCGGTGTGCACGACGGAGCCGTCCGGGCTCTTGAGGTTGTTGTAGAAGACGAAGTGCGCGTTGGACAGGACCCTGCCGTTCTCGCCGCACAGCAGCGCGCTCGCGTCGAGGTCGTAGTCGGCGCCCGTGGTGGTGCGGACGTCCCAGCCGAGGGCGACGCGTACGGCCGTCAGCCCCGGCGCCTCCTTGCTCAGCGAGACGTTGCCGCCCTTGGACAGCGAAACACTCATGACGTTCTCCTTGCCGGTGGGGGTGTGTGTCTCCAACCTCGCCGACGCCCCGGTCCGCCGGTATCCGGCAGGTGGCCGGTCATCCCCCGCCACCCGGCGGGGTACGTGCCCCCGGTTGCCGGATGCCGATTGCTCCGGACTTTCGCGAATGTCGTAGACGTGACCGCACAGACCACCCCGCCCACGACAACCGTGAAACCGCCCCGATACCGCCGGGCGGCAGCCTCGGCCGCCGTCTGGTACCTGCGTGCCATGGCCCTGCTCAACGTCCTGGCGGTGCTCTCCGTCCCCCTGCACGACCGGCTGCGGCGGTACGACGAGGGCGAGTACTTCACCCCGTACCTGCTCACCGCCGGCCTGGTGTCGGCGATCCTCGCGCTGTGGCTGGCCGTGGCGATGCGCAGGCGCAAGCGTGCGGCGTGGATCGTCAACACGGTCCTGGCCGCGCTGACCCTGACGGGGATGGCCCTCTTCCTGTTCGTGCCCGACGAGGACGTCGACTTCGGCCACCACTGGATGAACTGGGCCTCCGCCGCGCTCACCGCCCTCTTCCTGCTGGCCCTGATCGTGGGGCGCCGGGAGTTCACGTCGAAGGGCGACCGCTCCAACCCCCGGACGGCGCTCGCGACCCTGGCCGGCGGCTTGGTCCTCGGCAGCGCGCTGGGCGTGGCGCTGGTGGGGGCGACCGGCACCGCCACGGGAGCGAGCCTGTCCGACCGGCTCGGCTACGTCCTGGCCCGCTTCGTCACCCTGGATCCCACCGAGAAGGCATCCCGCCTCATCGAGGTCCCCGGCTGGGTCGACGGCACCCTCAACGTGACGGCGGCCCTGCTGTTCCTGAGCGTCCTGTACGTGGCGTTCCGCAGCCCGAGGGGCCGGGTGGTGCTCACCGAGGACGACGAGAACCGGCTGCGCGCCCTCCTGGACCGGCACGGCGAGCGCGATTCCCTGGGCTACTTCGCCCTGCGCCGCGACAAGGCGGCCGTCTTCTCCCCGAGCGGGAAAGCGGCGGTGACCTACCGCGTGGTCGGCGGTGTCTCCCTGGCCTCCGGCGACCCCGTCGGAGACCCCGAGGCGTGGCCGGGCGCGATCGACGCCTGGCTGGCCGAGGCCCGTGAACACGCGTGGGTCCCGGCCGTCATGGGGGCCTCCGAGGAAGCGGGCGTGATCTACGCACGGCACGGTCTGAACGCCCTCGAACTGGGCGACGAGGCCGTCGTCGAGGTCGCGGACTTCACCCTCGAAGGGCGCGCGATGCGCGGGGTCAGGCAGGCGTACAACCGGGTCGAGCGCGCCGGATACACCGTGCGTATCCGCCGCCACGAGGACATCCCCGAGCCGGAGACGGCCCGCCTGGTGGCCGACGCCGACCGCTGGCGCGACGGGGCGACCGAGCGCGGGTTCTCGATGGCGCTCGGCAGACTCGGCGCACCGGACGACGGGCGCTGCGTGATGGTCGAGTGCCACGACGCGGACGGCGAACTGCGCGCGCTGCTCAGCTTCGTCCCCTGGGGGCGCGAAGGGCTCTCCCTCGACCTGATGCGCCGGGACCGCGCCGGCGACAACGGGCTCATGGAGTTCATGGTCATCGGACTCCTGCGGCGGGCCGACGAGGTGGGCCTCGCCCGGGTCTCGCTGAACTTCGCGATGTTCCGGTCGGTCTTCGAGCGCGGGGACCGGCTCGGCGCCGGGCCCGTGCTGCGGCTGTGGCGCGCCGTCCTCGGGTTCTTCTCCCGCTGGTGGCAGATCGAGTCGCTGTACCGGGCCAACGCCAAGTACCGGCCGATCTGGGAGCCCCGCTACATCCTCTTCCAGAAGAGCGGCGAACTGCTGCGGATCGCACTGGCCTGCGGCCGGGCGGAGGGCTTCGTGACGACGCCGGGCCTGCCCGCCCTCTTCCGCAGGAGGTCGCGGGCCGCGAGGTGACGCCTACTTGATGACGGCGTTGGCCGCCACGACCGCAAGCCCGAGCAGCGCGTCCGCCACCCCGATCGTCCAGGCGGACAGCCACGTGCGCCCGGCGGCGCGGGCCGCGAGCAGACCCCACGCGAACAGCAGCACCACGTTCACGGCGAAGGCCACGTACTCGACCCCCTCCGAGGGCCACCACCCCCACCCCGCGCCGAGCAGCAGGACGACCGTCGGCACGGCCGACGCGACGGCCGTGATCAGGAGCCACTGGGCGCTGCTGAGCCGCTCGCCGGTCTTCGAGCTGCTGACCAGGAAGGACGAGGCGCGGGCGAGCCCACCGTACGTGAGCCCCCCCGACCGGCGGGATCTCCCCCGCCAGGTGGCCACCCTTCCCGGCGTACCCGGTCACCGGGTGACGTACCGGACGTACCGTCGGCAGCGGAAGAGACGGGTGAGAGGAGAAACGACAGTGGACGACATGCAGGTGCCGGCGGGGAACGGTCGGCGATGAACACGGGCCGGGCGCTGTGGCGGCGTGTGCCGCGTCCCGCCCTCGACGCGGGCCTCGCCGTGCTCGCCGCGCTCGACGCGTGGGGCAACCTGCACGACGAGGCGACGCCGTTCATGTGGGCGTGTGCCGCCCTGGGCTGCGCGGGGCTGCTGCTGCGCCGGTACATCCCGCTGGCCGTCGTCCTGCTGACCCTGCCCATGACCCTGTTCCTGGACGTGGCGGTCGCGCCGCTCGCCGCCCTGTACACGCTGGCCACGCGCACCCGCAACCGCCCGCTGCTGGTCGGCTGCGCCCTGCTGAGCACGGCGGCGGGCACCCTCGTGTGGCCGTTGTCCGAGTCGTTCTCCGGCGACCGGACCTGGACGCTCGTCCAGTCCGTCTACACGCTGGCCACGTCCTTCGCCCCGGTCCTCGTCGGCCAGCTCGTCCAGGCCAGGCACGACCTGCGCCGACAGCTCGTCGAGATCGAGGACGCCCGCGAACACGAGCGCGCGCTGTACGCGCAGAACGTCCTCGCCCGGGAACGCGCCCAGCTGGCCCGCGAGATGCACGACGTCGTCTCGCACCAGGTCAGCCTCATCGCCGTACAGGCGGCGGCCCTCCAGGTCGCCGCCCACGACCCCCGGCAGGCCGGTGACGGCGCCCGTGCGATCCGCACGCTGAGCGTGAACACCCTCGACGAACTCCGCCACATGGTCACCCTGCTGCGCGCCTCCAGCGGCAAGGAGACCGAGCTCTCCCCCCAGCCCACCCTCGCCGACCTGCAACGGCTGATCGCGGGCAGCGGCATCGAAACCACCCTGACCGGCGAACTCCCGCCCGGCATCAGCACGACCGCCCAGCGCACGATCTACCGGACGGTCCAGGAGGCCCTCACGAACGTCCGCAAGCACGCCCCGGGCGCCCGCGCCGACATCCACCTCTGGCACGACCCGCACCACTTCGGCGTCACCGTCACCAACACCGCCCCCACCCGCCCCACCGTCCCCCTCCCCAGCGCCTGCCACGGCCTGATCGGCCTGCGGGAACGCGCCGAACTCCTCGACGGCACCCTCACCGCCGGCCCCACCCTCCCGGCCGGCTACCGCATCGCGCTGCGGGCCCCCACACCGTCCTCGTGACCGGAATCGGTTCGGAAGCGGAGGGCGGGTGCCCCCGGAAGCGGCGGACGCGGTGCAGTGGAACCCGGTGAGGCCGGGCGGCGGTGGCGGACCGCGTGACCGGTGGGACGATGCCGCGGGGAGCCCAGGATGCGGAGGAACCCACCGGCTCGGGGGGCGGGAACCAACACCCGCCGCCCGGTCTCACCTTCAGCCGGCGAGAGTCGGCCCGTCCGGCACCAACTCCTGGAACCGTCTCTCGACCAGCGAGAGATCGGTCCGAGCCAGGTCCTCCGGCCGCACCACGATGCGGAGTTCGGGCGTGAGCGCGGGATAGCGGCGGCACGCGTCGATGAACGAGTCGACGATCAGCCCCACAAGCTGTCCCCGGTCGAGATCGGTGACCCGCGCGAGCCCGGACCCGATGAGCGGAACGGCAACCGGCTTGAACAGCCCGTGCACCGCGACCGACGCCCACAGACTCTCCAGGCTGACACGCAGATCGTCATGCCCGGAGTGGGCCACCAGGTCATTGCCGATCCGCGAGTACGCCGTCGCGAACACCCGCCGTCCACCGTCCACAGGGACGACAACGGTGGTACCCACCGGATACCGCACGCGCCGCCCACGGGGTTTGGCCCGCGCGCTCTCAGTCGCAACGGCCCGAACCGTACGCAGCCCGGACCTGAGCTTCTCGTCCAGAAGCCGCCGCTCCCCGGCGAACAGCCGGTCCACGAGCTGACTCTGCACACTCTCACTGCTGATGACGATCGACTGATCGGACTCGGTGTCGAAGGTGTCCGTGAACCCGACCACCAGGTTGGAGTCGGTCTGCTCGAACAAGTCCCCCCGAACCAGCACGACATCGGCCCGCTGCCCAGGCAACGGCACCCGGTGACGCATGAGTTCGGCACCGTGCCGAGCACGCAGCGCGGCCCGCAGAGCGTCCAGGGTGCGCGCGGCCTCGGAGTCGTCGGGATGGTCCCGGACGATCAACTCGGCAACCGGCAGGGCGAGTTCAGGATGCCCCAAGTCGGCCTGGACACTCACGAGTTCACGCCGAGCGGCATCCCGCAGAGCGGCGAGACGGCGGATGAACGGCTCCGCGAACCCCTCGCCGTCGACCTCGGCCAGCGGACGCCCGTAGAGCAGGGACAACGCCTCGTCGAGCCGATGCGCGGCGGTCGCGGGCGGATCGAGCAGGGCCGCGCGGACGACGTCGACGAACCGCGCACTGTCCAACTCCCCGGCCCGCAGCACCAGTCGGTACGCCGACTCCGTCCCGTGCACGGTGACATGCTGCTCGGTGCGCAGGACGCGCGCGCCGGTGCCGTCCTGCCGGGGATCGAGCGCGCGCCGCAGCTCCAGCACCCGCTTCTGCACCTCGTTGCGGTTGCGCTGGGCCAGATGGCGCGGCTCGTCGGCCAACCCCCATACGTCACGCCGCAGTTGCCGTACCGGAACGGCCTCGCCCTCGGCGGCCACCAGACGGACCAGCAGCCGGGTGGTCAGCGGCGTCAACCGCACCGCGACACCGTCGACTTCGAGCCGGACCGGCCCCAACACCTTCACTTGGATGTGCGTCTGTGCATCGGCCACCCGCGTCGCCCCCGCCGCATCTGCGCGCCACTCTGCGTAACTCTCAAGTGACTGGCAGATTATCACGATGCCTTGGAGGAGCGATGTGTTCGGGTGATTCCGGTGGACTCGGTACGCCACGGCTGCTACGGCGGCTGTACGGCACCCGCCGCGCCCGGCAGGTCTTCGTCCGGAACGCGGCTGTCGCGTTCGGCGGCGTGTCGGCGGTGCTCCAGTTCGCCGGCCAGTTCTTCCCCGGCGGCCTGCCCGACGCCGGCGTCGTCAGCGTGGTGTCGGTGGGCGCCTGCCTGGTGTGGGGGCTCGGCGCGGCCCGGCCGGTGAAGCAGGTACGGCAGGAGTTCCGGCGGCCGGACATGACGGTGGTGGTCGAGGCGGGCGACGTCTTCGACCAGGACGCGCACCTGGTCGTCGGATTCTGCGACACCTTCGACACCGAGCCGGAGGCGTCCGTCGTCATCAACGGCGCCAGCGTGCAGGCCCAGTTGCTGGCCCGGTGCTACGACGGCGACGTACGGCGGCTGGACGCCGAACTGGACGCGGCGCTCGCCCCCTTCACCCCGGTCGCGCGCGAGGAGCGGGCCCGCAAGCCGCTCGGCAAACTGGACCGGTACCCGGTCGGGACGGTCGCGGTGCTCGGCGCCCGGCCCCGGCTGGTGTTCGCCGTCGCGTACAGCCGGATCGGCAACGACTACGTGGCCGCCTCCAGCGTCGAGGACCTCTCGGCCGGGCTGACCCGGCTGTGGGAGGCGCTGCGCGGCCACGCCCAACTGGAGTGTGTGGCCATGCCGTTGGTGGGCTCGGGGCTGGCCCGGCTCGGCCATCTCGACCAGGACAGCCTGCTGCGGCTGCTGCTGATGTCCTTCGTCGCCCGCTCCCGGGAGGGCGCGATCTGCCGCGAACTGCGGGTGATCGTACGGCCGTCGGACCTGGAGCGGATCGACATGCGGGAGCTGGGCGCCTTCCTGCGCAACCTCGCGTCGGGGCCGGCAGCGGTGTGAGGGCGAGGCAATGTGAGGGCGAGCGTCCCCACCGCGCCCGCCCCCACACCCGCCGCCGTCTCAACTCACCCCGTACAGGCGGCCGTTCAGGCAACCCGCCGATAGGCCGACAGGTTCTCGAAGCGCGAGGTGTCGAGCCAGTCGCCCCGGGAGTCGTCCAGCTGGCACTCGGCCACCTTCAACCGCGCGACGATCTTCCTGAGGGACTCCTCCGAACCGTCGAACCGGATGACGTTGCGCCCCGCGGTGTCGGCGGGCTGCCGCAGCCGGCCCACCTCGACGATCACGGTCCGCTCGGGATAGGCCATCAGCACCATGCCCAGCTCGATCAGCACGTTCTGCCGTGGCTGGCCGGTGAGTTGGGTCTCGTCGGCACTCTCCCGGTCACCCAGCAACTGGGGGTGCAGCTTGGCGATGTCGTCCGGCGTGAGCAGCACCAGCGCCGCCTGCGCCTGGGACGGCGCGTGCGCGACGACCTCGCCGAGGAAGGGCGAGGCCTTGCCGGTGGCGCGCACCAACTGCTCCCATTCCAGGGGCTTCAGGTCCAGCCGGCGCAGCAGCTCGAACATCGCCGAGCGCACCTCCTCGTCGCGGCCGTGCACGACGAAGACGCTGCGGGCACGGACGTCGTCGGAGGGAAACGTGGGTGTCCCCGACGCCTGCGCCCGCTCCTCGACGGCGGGTGCCGCCGGTGCTTCGTTGTAGTTGTAGCCGAACCGCTTGTTGCCGCTGGTGGTGACGACCTGGTTGTTGTCGCCGAACTTGTAGTGCTCGGTCATGGTCACTGCCCCCCTCGATCGCCGGACGAACCGGACGGACCGCCGCCGGCTTCGTGGTACTCGTAGCCGAAGTCACGGTTGTTGTCGCCCGTGATCACCTGGTTCTTGTCCCCCATCAGGATGTTGGTCTGCGCCCGGTCGTGCTCGGCGAGATCGACCTTCTTCTCCGCCAGGAACGCCCGGATGTTCTGGAGCGTGCGGCGCTGCACGATCTGCATGTACTTGATCGCGTCGGTCTTCTGGAAGAAGTGGTGGTAGACGTCGCTGGTGGCCATCTCCCGGACGCTGGTCAGCGCACCGCAGTCGACCGCCTTGGTCACGTAACGGCCCAGCTGGAACTCGCTGTTGTCGACCGAGACGAGCTTCACCTCGGCGCCGGCGACGCTGGCGCGGCTGCGTCCGGGGCGCAGCAGCCGCCGTACCGCCGCCGGCAGGAACCGCTGCGGGACCAGGTACAGCGGCCACAGCGGCAGCACCAGGGCGCGCATCGGCACGGCCTTGACCATGCCCCACGCGACCCGCACGGCCAGCCGGCCGTCGAAGGTGTCGGGCAGCCGGTCGGCGAGGTGGAAGTCCCCCACCAGCGGCCCGAGTACGTAGGTGTAGAACTCGGTGTGCAGGGTGTCGCCCTTGAGGTCGAACCCGACGAAGATCGAGGTCACCAGCTCCTCGTTCCACGAACCGACCCGCACGCACAGGTATTCGCGGGCGGAGTCGTAGTCCTCCCGCCAGCGGATGCCGGGCAGGTCGTCCCTGCCGGGCAGCTGGGACCAACCGGGCCCGCGCGTACGGTCGTTGGTGCGGATCGCGGTGGTGAAGCGGCGCTGCTCGACGGTCAGGCCCTCGATGCGCTCGTCCTCGCGTGCCTCCTCGCGCAGCTCCGCCCGCATCCGGGTGGCCACGTAGTCGGTGATCTCGCGGACGGTGAACGGGACGGGGGTCTCACGCGCCGCCAGGTCCACGGTGGCGCCGCCGCCCTTCCGGGTGTCGATCTCCTTCTTCCGCGCACCGAGCAGGAGTTGGGCGTTGGACCACTCGCGCATGAGCTCACCGGCGCCGACGAACGGCCGGAAGCCGCCGTAGAAGACGATGCCGCTGCTGCTGGACTGCTCCTGGTCGATCTTGTGGACGACGGCGTCGGTGAGGGCCCGGTTGGCGGGGTAGGCGCCGTCGAAACCGCCGTCGGGGCGGGTCTCCTTGAGCCGGGTCATCAGGATGTGCAGGGTCGCGATGCGCCGCAGATAGGCGGCGCCCCACACCACCCACACCAGGAACAGCACGGCCGTGAGGCCGCTGAGCGTGCCCTGGACCAGCAGCCACCAGATCACGACGGCCGAGCCGAGACCCACGGCCCACTGGAGGCGGTGCAGCCGGCGGGCGGCGAGCGCGTGGGCGAGGACCGACACGGCGTCGTAGCCGTACGACGGCGCCACGACCCGGGGGTAGTACCGCAGCAACTCCCGGATGACCGCGCGGCGGTAGCCGACGTCGAGGTAAGTGCCCGCGGACAGCAGGCGGGTGGCCTTGGTGCGCGCGTGCGCGCGGGGGGCCTGCGGTGGTTGGTGCCCCGGGTCCGGTGGACGGGGATGGATCACCTGCGTGGTCACGACGGACTCCTGCCGGATGGTCAACTGATCTGATTGCCCGAGGACTTGACGATCTCTCCACCGCTGACGGTGTAGACCTTGTCGTACGTCTTCGTCGTGCCGTCCGTCTGGCGGGCGACGAGCGTCAGATGTACGTCGGCGCCCTGCACGGAGGTGACGGTGATGGTGTCCGACTGGGTGGTGGCGAAGCCCGCGACGAACGCGTCGTAGTCGGGGTCGAGGTTCTTGCCGCCGAGGGACCAGGCGGTCGAGTAGTCACCGTTGTTGATGGCCGCGAAGTAGGCGGTGACGACGGCCTCGGGGCCGGACGGGGACGGCGAGGGGGTCGGGGTGGCGCTCTCCACGTAGGCGGAGGCGGAATCGGACGGCGTGACGCTCTCCTCGTAGGAGTAGGAGGGAGCAGTGGCCGTCTCCGACTCCGAGGCACCCGACCACCCCCACGAGCCGGCGGAGGTGTCGGCCGGGGACGACGACTCCGACGTACCCGGCCACCCCGACGAGCCGCTCCAAGTGCTGCCGGACCGGGCGGAGTTGTCGTCACTGCCGCCCGACAGACTCCCGGCCAGCGTCAGGAGCAGCACGAGCACCAGCGGTACGCCGACGACGGCGAGCCCCCAGGTGCGGGCGGGCCCGGCCGGGGGGACGAGCCCCACACCGTGGTAGGCCGCCGGCGCGACGGGAAAGCCGTCCCCGGGATTCTTCGGGGACGGTGGCGGTCCTGGGTCGTTCATGGGTACTCCAACATTCACGACCCGTGAGACGCACGAGTCGGCAGCGAGCCGACGGCAAGAAGCGCGCGGAGCGGCTGATGGACACCGCCGATCCGACCAGTACGCCCGCTTCCGCCACCAGAGCCGATCCGCTTCCGATGCGCTTCCGCCCGCTCCCCCGCATTAAGAGCCCCGCCTTGAGAGCGCAGGCTCTCAGTCCTCGTCCCGGAACTTCTCCCGCACCGCCTCCTCGTCCAGCGGCACCTTCTCCTCCTCCGGCAGCTCCGCCCCCGCCGCCATGATCGCCGTCTCGTACTCGTCGACCACCTGCTCCACCGTCCGGCCCGTGCACCGCGCGACCTCGGCGACCGCCGCGACCGCCCAGTTCGCCAGCGACAGCCCGAACGCCATCAGCGCGTCCTCGCCCAGCCCCCGCTTCACGCCGAGCAGGTAGGCAAGGTTGAGGTAGGGCACCATCTCCGGCTCCTGCGCACTGCCCGCGCTGGAGCGCACCATCTCGATGGTGGTCCGCGAGGCCTGCCCCCGGAGCGGCAGCAGCCGCTCGCGCTCCGCGTACACCTCGGCCATGATCTGCCGCCGCTGCTTCTTGTTCACGCCGTTCCTCCAGCCGCTCGGGTTTCCCCCAACGTCCCCCATCCGGCGGGTGATTACCTCCCGTTCGATCCAACTATGCGATCAGTTGGACTCGCTTCGGCAGGCGGAAGCCGGAGCAGGAAGCACGCCCCGAGGGTCCGGGGCGCGAGCGTGAGGGTGCCGCCGTGCCGCTGGGCCAGGTCTCGGGCGATGGCGAGCCCCAGCCCGGTCCCCCCGTGGTCACGGGAGCGCGCGTCGTCCAGCCGTACGAACCGCTCGAAGATCCGCTCGGCATCCGCGCCGGGCACCCCCGGCCCGTCGTCGTGCACCGCGAGCACGACCTCCCCGCCCTCCTCCCGGACGGTGACCTGGATCCGGTGCGCGGCGTGCCGGACGGCGTTGTCGACTAGGTTGCGCACCAGCCGCTCGTACCCGTCGGCGTCCCCGAGGACGTACGCGGTCTCCGCACCGCCGAACTTGAGCGCCAACTCCCTCCCCCCGAGCGGATATTGCTCGACGAGCCGGGAAGCGACCCCCGCCAGGTCCACGGCCTCGTCCCCACCGGCCGTCCGCGTGTCCATCCGCGCGAGGAGCAACAGATCCTCGGCGAGCGCCTGGAGCCGCCGGGTCTGCCGGGCGGCGGTGGTCGCGGCGGCGGGCCAGTCCGTACGTTCCGGATAGGCGAGCGCGACCTCCAGGCTGGCCAGCAACGTGGTGAGCGGACTGCGCAGTTCGTGCGCGGCGTCCGCGACGAACCGGCGCTGCTGGGTGGCGGCGGTGTCGAGGCGCTGGAGGGTGGTGTTGATGGTGGTCGCGAGCGCGGCGATCTCGTGCCCCGAGGCGGGCACGGTGACGCGTTCACGGGGGTTGGTCGCGGTGACGGAGGCGGTGAGGACGCGGATCGCCTCGATGGGGCGCAGCGCGATGCGTACGGCGCCGTAGGTCGCGGCGGCGACGAGGACGATGCCGATGAGGGCGGCCCGCAGCAGCAGGCCGTCGACGGTGCCGGTGATCGCGCGGGCCGTGTCCGGGAGCGCCACCACGTAGGCCCGCAGCGTGGCGTCGGCGGCGACGCCCAGCGCGGTGGCCCTGCCGCGGCCCAGCTCACCGGCCCAGATGTCGACGGACAGGACGGGGTGGGTCTGGCCCGCTATGTGGAACTCGTTCACGGGCGGGTCGTAGTCGCTGCGCTCGGGTATGGTCAGCGGCTGGATCGTGTAGCCCCAGCTGTCCTCCGTGATCGCGTTCACCGGCGCGTGGACCCTGGGCGGGGCGGGCAGCGCATGGCCGGTGCGGGGATCGAAGAAGTCCATGCCCCCGCCGGCGGCGACAGGGCTGAGCCGGTCGGTCGCGACGACCTCGAACGGCAGGACACTCCTGCGACTGGGAACCGCCCCATCCTTCAACTGGTCGACGAGAGCGAAGAGTTGCAGACGAGCCTGTTCCTCGACGATCCGCGCGCTCTCGTGGTCGACCTCGTGATGCGTACGCCAGCCGATCCCCAGCAGGATGACGGCGGCGGTCACCGCGGCGGTCACCGCGGAGACGGCCCGCACCGACCGAGGCCACCAACTCCGCCGCCGCTCAGCCGCGTTCACGGTCGTCCACCAGCCGGTACCCCGTACCCCGCACGGTCTGGAGGGACTGCCGCTCGAACGCGGCGTCCACCTTCTTGCGCAACGCGCTCACCCGCACCTCCACCAGGTTGGGATCCAACGCCTCGTCGGGCCAGGCGTGATAGAGCAGATCCGCCTTGGACACCGCCTGCCCGGCCCGCCGCGCGAGCAGCTCCAGCACGGCGAACTCCCGGGGCGTGAGATCCACCCGCGTCCCGGCCCGCCGGCAGACCCTCCCGGCGACGTCCAACGACAGGTCCCCCACGGCGAGTACGGGCGGCGCGACCGCCGCCGCCCGCCGGACCAGCGCCCGCAGCCGCGCGACGAGCACCAGGTACGAGAACGGCTTGGCGAGGTAGTCGTCCGCGCCCGTGTCCAGCGCCTCCGCCTGGTCCCACTCCCCGTCCTTCGCGGTGAGCACCAGGATGGGCGTCGCGTTGCCCTCCCGGCGCAACTGCGCGCAGACCTTGTACCCGTTGAGGCCGGGGAGCATCAAGTCCAGTACGACCAGGGCGTATTCGCCGGTCCGGGCCATCCACAGGCCCTGCCGTCCGTCGTGCGCGAGGTCGACGCTGTAGCCCTCGGCGGTCAGTCCGGTGTGCAGGGTCTGCGCAAGGTCCACCTCGTCTTCGACCACCAGGATCCGCATGCGGTGCAGCCTCGCACAGCGCCGGAGCCCTTCCCTGACCGTCCGGTCAGCTTGGATCAGCAACGGGTCAACGGGGCCCGGGCACGCTGACGGCCCGCCACCGGAAGGGCCCCATTGATGTCCGTTCTTGTCGCAGCCGAGCCGGTCTCCACCCCCGTACGCCCTCGTCTTTCTGTCTGGCCCATCGCCCTGGCCCCCTCCGCCCTGGCCCTGGCCCTGGGCCTGTGGGGCATCCGCCGCCAGAACACCCTGTGGGGCGACGAGGCGGTCACGTACGACCTGGCCCACCGCGACCTGGCCCAGATCTGGGCCACGGCCCAGCACGTCGACCTGGTCCACGCCCTGTACTACGCCGTGATGCACGCCGTCTTCACCGTCCTGGGCGACGGCCTGCTGACGCTACGGCTCCCCTCGGCCCTGGCGATGTCCTCGGCGGCGGCCGGGGTCACGCTCCTGGGCCTGCGCCTGGCGGGCCCGCGCGCCGGTCTCCTGGCCGGGCTGGCGTTCGCGGTCCTCCCGCAGGTCCAGAAGTACGCGCAGGAGGGCCGGTCGTACGCGATGGTCTGCGCGCTGGTCACGTGGGCGACGTACGCGCTGGTGACCCCCACGCGGTGGCGCTGGCCGCTGTACGGCTCGACGATGCTGCTGGCGTGCCTGCTCCACGAGTTCGCGGCGCTGGCTCTGGCGGCTCACGGGGTCACGCTGCTCGTCTCGCGTCGGGGGGGCGTTGAGGGCGTGGGGATGGACGGCCGGGGTCATCGTCGCCGGCCTGCTCCCGCTGGCGCTCCGCAGCGCGGGCCAGTCGTCCCAACTGGCGTGGATCGAGAGCCCGGTACGGCTTCCCGGGGTCCTGCTCATGACGGCGCTGGCGCTGGCCTGCGCGGTGACGCCGCTGCGGCGCCCCGTACACCTCAAGGCGCTGGCCGTCCCCTTGGCCGTACTCCCGACGCTCCTCCTGCTCCTCGCCTCCCTGATCAAGCCGGTGTTCGTGGACCGCTACGTCCTCTTCAGCAGCACGGGAACGGCCCTGCTCCTGGGCGCGTGCCTGGACTACACGCTCCGCAGAACCCCGCTAATCACAGGCGTAGCAACACTCACGGCGTTGTTGGCCCTAACCCCGGCGAGCCTCGCCCTCCGCACTCCCGAGAGCCGAACGAACAACGCCACGGCCATCACCACAACCGTCCAGGAGACAGCCCACCCGACCGACGGCGTCCTCTACCTCCCGTCCCAATCCCGCACCCTGACGACCCCCCTCCCCATGGACCTGGCCCTAGCCCAGACCCCCAAGGCCTCGAACACCCTGACGGGCATCGAGTTCCCCGCCCAGGCCATACCCACCCGGATGCTGAGATTCGACCGCCTCATAGTGATCCACACAGGGGGCCCGACCACACCCCAGGACAAGGCAAAGACGACCACCTTGCGCGACCACTTCCGCCGACATGGATCAACGCAGGTCAACGGGGCACGCATCAGCGTCTACGTCAGGGTCAGGTGACCCGGGGATGCAGAGCCCAGAAGAGTCGACCCCGAAGCAGGGATGGGACGTGTCGGCATTGCCCAGATTCCCGAACCTCTGCCTTACCGATGAACGCCACGAACACCGAGGCCGACCGGAACTTCCCCCACAAGTAACGAAACCCAGCCCAGCAACCAGATAAAGCCCCAGCTCACGCGCTGTGGTCCCCGCACATGCGGGGGTGGTCCCGAACGGGAGCTGTTGCGCTTCCTTCGCCCGGCGTGGTCCCCGCACCTGGCAATCCCAGTAACGCTCGATCCAGAGCCGAGAGCCCACATCAGCTGACATGAGACTCGGGGAGCGCGGAGCAGGGGGGCAGGACTCCTCCCTCGCGCTCCCCAAGTGCTGTGAAGTGAAAGGTTGTACCCAGTGGCTTGGCTGCACACCGGTCCCCGATGACGAGCCAGGCCCGGCCAGGCGGGAGATCTCGGGGTGGAAAGTTCCCGGCATCGGTGACATCGACGTCGGTCCCGGGAGCTTTCGGCTGTCCGCGCTGCCCACAGGCGAGACCCGCGCTGCATACGCCGGCAGCGCCCTCCGATCCACTGCGGAAAAGGGTCCCCTGAGGCGACCGCAGATCAGCGACGCCCCCCTGCCCCCATATCCACCCCAGCGGCCACTGCCGCCCGAACCCCTCCCGCGCGCCAGCGGACGGTACGGGAGACCTCCCCTCAGAGAGCTACCGAACCTCGATGTGCACCATGCGCCGCCCCCCCCACCGCCGGAACAGCGCAAAAGGCTCCACGTCCCCAATCAGAGCCAGTGTGCCCACAGGAGACACAAAAGACCCCCTCCGACAAGCGTTTCCGCAGGTCAGAGGGGGTCCAAAGAAGTGGAGCCTAGGAGAGTCGAACTCCTGACATCCGCCATGCAAAATCACGTCACGTGATTACCGAGGCTGGCCGAGTCTCGCCGAGTAGCTCCGAGTGCAGGTCAGGGAATTGCGCCCCACCGAAAACGAGGCTCGCCGAGTGTCGCCGAGCCTCACCGAGTGGGGTTTGTGGATTCGATGTGGACTCCACCCCCGTGCGGCGTCACGAGACGGCCCGCAGGTGACGACCATCGCCGCCGCCCTCCAGAGCTTCACGCACCCGGTCCGCAGCACCTTCGCTGCCGTGCGTGTACAGCCACGTGACCCGGCCACCGCGCTCCTGCCCCAGCATGAGCTGGACGTCCTTCTCGCTCACACCGCGAGCGTGCAGACGGCTCGCCAGCGCGTGCCGGTAGTCGTGCAGGCGCGGCCAGTACTCCTCCCGGCCCGTCTCCGGGTCCTTGATGAGCCGCGCCAATCCCACTTCCTTGATCGCGGGAATCCATACCCTCCTACGGAAGTTGTTGCCTCGAAGCACCCCGTCCATCTTGGTCTTCACCCCCTTCAGCGAGCGGACCTCGCCAGCCATGGGGCCGCGGAACACCAGCTCTTCCGGGCAGAGCCCGTCACCTACGGCCGTCACGGCGGTGGAGGCCGGCAGGCGCTCCAACATGAGCCGAGCGGCGGCGACGGCCGCCGAGGTGAGCGGCACCGTGCGGTAGCCCGCGACCGTCTTCGGCATTGCCTGGCGGACGATGGTCCCTTTGTCGTCGACCAGGATGTGTCGGACCTCGGCGGTGCCCTTGTCCAGGTCGAGGTAGCAAGCCCTCAGGCCGACGATCTCTCCCCAGCGCATGCCCGTCTCGTGCGCGAAGTCGACGAGGGGGCGGTACCAGGTGGGGATCACCTCGCGGACGAGGGCGTACTGCTCCTCGGTGGGCGGCTTGAGCTCTTCCGGGTGCTTGGCCGGGGCAGGCGCCGTGATGGTGACCGAGTCCAGCGGGTTCTTCACGATGCGGTCGTCGATGACTGCGGCGCGCATCAACGCGCGCATCAACTCACGGACCTTCACCTGGGTGGCGTGGCCCTTCACGTCGGTCCGCATCCACGCCTGAACTTCGGCGTGCCGGATGGAACTCAGCTTCCGCTTGCTCCACTTGGGCTCGATGTGGCACGTCCACAGCGACAGCTTACGGTTGCGTGTGGTGGGTCGGACGGGCATGTGTCCGGGCCACCATTCCTCCCACCAAGTGGCGAGGGTGATCTCGCCGCGCTTGGGGTCGAGGTACGTGCCGGAGCGGACGGCTTCCCGGACCTTGTCGAGGAAGGCGTTGGCGTCCTTGGCCTTCGGGAAGTTCTTCGCCTTCTGGTTGCCGTCGGCGTCGCGGTACCGGGCTTGCCAGGAGCCGAGGCAGTCGCGCCGGCGCTTTCGGTCGCCGAACTTGTCGGTCGGGTATTCCTCCATGCAGAGGATGCAGCCGCACGACTTCGTCCTGAGCTGGCGGGGGTTGTTGGTGGCCCTACGAGGCATTGCGCCCCCTGCGGGTGGTGGCGAGGAATGCCGTCGCCTCCGCGCGGGAGGGCAGGGTCTTGCTTCGGTGCTTTCCGCCGGTGCGGTATCGCGCCCTCCACGGGCCGACACACGCGGAGTTCGGTGGGCGCTCGCCGTGCGTCTCGGGCGGGTAGTCGATGTAGCAGTCGTGGCAGCCGCACTTGGGGCTGCCGACCTGCTCGGGTTCAGGCGCCAAGGCGCATCACCTCGTCAGTCTGTCGCTGGTTGGGTATGCGGGGCAGTAGCCCGATGGGATCCCCACACCAGCATCGTGCACCCAACTCCGGCTGCTCGACGGCCAATTCAGAAAGAACGGCGCGGAGCGCTCGGAGGGCGAATTCGTGTAGCAATTCGCTGGGCAGAGTGATCAGGTTCTGCTCGGCATCCCAGGGCTCTTTGAGCCTGGCGAGAGGCGCGTAGCGGACACGGATGCACATGATTCCCCCCTGGTTACACGTGTGGCGTGGTGATGCCAATGGGGGAGGACATCGGCCGTGCGCTCGACCGTACCCCGCGAGTCAGCGGAAAGCGACCGCCCTGTGCAGATTCAGTAGCGGGGAGTGACGAAGTCCGCTTCTTGTTGAGACTCAGCTAGGCAAGCGAGGGTTGTACGTGAGTTTCTGATAGCCAATCAGACGTTTTGCTCGTTGCTGTCACCTAGGGCCCTGGCCTGGATCAACAGCATCTTCTGCTGTTCCTCCGTAAGTCGGTCCATCTCCTTCAGCATCGCTTCCCGGCGGTCCGGCGAAAGCGGGGCAGGCGGTCTTTTTCCGGTGGCAGCGAAGAGTCTCAGCTCGCTGAACTTAGGGAAGGCGGCAGACAGGGCGCGGATGGCATCGGAGCGTGGAACGCGCTTGCCGAGCGACCAGTGATTCACTGCGGCGGCGGAGAGCTTCAGGCCCTGCTTTTCGAGGCGCCGCGCGATCTCACTGTCACTGACGTCGTACTCCGCCTTCAACGCGGCAAGCGCTTCGGCGAACGTCTCGCCCTCTCCCTGGTCACTCACAGGCGTAAGGGTGCCCTCACCTTCTACTTTACGCAACTAAAAGTAGAAGGTTGGCCGGTTCCATGGCGGCGCGCAACCTCCCCGTCGTACGCCACCGCGCACAACATGTACCACCACCATAGAACGCACATTCGATAGACGTGAAGCCCCCACCCCTCTCTCGGCGAAACTCGGCGAGACCCTGTTGACGCAACCACAACTTCAACTGTAGAACTGTTGCAACGCCTCACCTGGTGGGGCAGATACACACCAATCGGCACGAGGTCCCGCATGACCAACCTGCACCGCAAGGGCGAAGGCCAGCCACTCAGAACCGCCATGGAGCGGGCCGGACTATCCGGCCCGAAGCTGGCGGCCGAGACCAGGCGGGTCGACCCCGAAGGGCGCGGCATCAGCGCAGCAGCCGTCGGCAGGGTTGCAGGAAGGGGAAAGACCGCCCGCAACGAGTGCCGACTCCGCACCGCATGGCTTATCGCCGATGCGCTTGGACAACCCCTCCAGGACCTCTTCCGCATGCCTTCACCTTCAACACCAACAGTAGAAAGGTTGAACTCCTCCGATGCCGAAGAAGAGTGACCGCCAGGTCGTCTCCCTCCCGGGTGGCCTGGTCCCGCTGCTCAACCAGAAGCAGCTGGAGAAGTACTACGACGTGTCCGACTGGACCGTCCTCCAGTGGATCAAGGCGGGAATGCCCGTGGAGCCCTTCGCGGGCCGTGGCCGGCGCTTCGACCTGAACAAGGTCAGCGGCTGGATGGCCGAGCACGGCCAGCAGCTCGCCGCCAGCGCCTGACCCCTGATGCGCCGAAGGGCCGCCCGACTTCCCGGCCCGGCGACCCCCGACTCGGCGCCCCTACCCATCACAGAAAGAGAGGCCACCGTGGCCATCGAGATTACCCACCCCACGTCCGGCGACTTGATCGCCCCCAACGGCAACGTCTGGCGCGCGACCCCGCACACGCGGAACGGCGCGGTGCTGTACGTGATCGACGGCGTCGACCCGGAGAAGTGCCCGCGTCTGGTGATGTCGACGCGGATGGAGCTGGAGGAGATCTTCGGTACGGAGCTGCCGCTGCTGGGTGGTGCGGCGTGAGCGACTCGATCCTCGTCCGTATCTCCCTGGTTGACCGCGATGACCGGATCGGCCAGCAGGAGCAGCAGGTGCTGGTCCAGGTTCAGGTCCCCGGGGTTGCCCGTGTCGGGTGGCGTCTGCCGATTCGGATGCACGCCTCGCTGGTGTTGAGCCCGTGGGAGGACGCGCTCCGTGACGTATTCCTCTACTCGGACCGGCGGTTCTTGCCTGAGCCGGACGCCCAGGTGAGGGCGGCGCGTGAGCGAGTTCGCGGGTGGCTGGCGGAGCCGGAGAACAAGGTTGCGATGCATGCGGCGTGGGTCTCGGACCGGATTCTCCGGGACCCGATCACGCGGCGGCTGCACGAGCAGGTGATCGTGCGGGACGCGGAAATTCAGCAGTTGCGCGCGGAGGTGGGGTCGGAGCACTTGGCGTACGAGCGGTTGCGGGTGGCGTTGGAGTCGCCGCGTCGGGACCGTCGCGTACTGCGGGCTCGGGTCGCCGAGTTGGAGGGGACCCTCCGTCAGATCCGGTACCTGCACACCGACTCGCCGATGGGTCCCTGCCCGGTGTGCATCGACGCAGACGCGTTGGGGCGCGGTAAGGACTACACGGTGCCTTGGCCGTGCCCGACGGCGCAGCTCACGGGGGCGGAGGAGTTCGTCCCGGACGGGATCACGCGGCGGCTCGCGCCGACGCAGACCCTCCAGCCCGAGCCCGAGGCGCCCGCGCTCATCATTCACCGCGCGCAGTGGGACTCGATGCCCCTCGGCCTCTACTCCACGCCGGACGCCGCGCGCGCCCACTGCGAGGACCACGCCCGCCGCGACCTGCCGACGGCCGCCGCCATCGACTGGGTCACGGACCCGGAGGACGGCGTCGCCGAGCTGCACGCCACGGTCGACGGGGAGCAGGGCCCGACCGGCTACACGGTCGTCCCGCTGGAGGTCACCTCGGAGTACGACGAGGAGGCCGACGAGTGATCGTCATCATCACCAGCGCGTTCCTCGCCTTCTGGCTCCTCGGCTGCTGGGCCGTCGTCAGGGGGACCCGATGAGCATCCGTCACGTCATCGAGAGCGCCCTGCGCGCCTACTACGCGGACGCCGCCGAACCGGGCCCCATCGCCCGCGACGTACTCGCGCAGTACACCGCCGGGTGCGAGGCCGCGGTCCTCCGTCGTGCGGCCGACGCCATCGCCGCGCTGCCGCAGGACTACGAGTGCGACCCCGGCCGGGGTGACGCGGTCGAGCGCCTCCGCCGTACGGCAGCCGGGATCGAGCGGGAGAAGAGCAGCCCCGTCGGGGCCGATGCCACTCCCACCGAGGCCGACCGTGCGTACCGCGACGGCTACACCACCGGCCGCATGCATGCCGGGCCCGACGGGTGGCGGCTCGCCGAGTACACGCCCGTGTTCACGACCAGCGACGGCACCGACCGGCCCATCTCCGAGCTGCGGCACCGCTCGTGCGGGGGCCTGCTCCAGGGCGTCGGCCCGCATTCCCTCGTCGACCTCATGGCGCTCGCCGCACAGCACGAGTGCCAGCACACCCCCAGGAAGGACGGCGCCTCATGACGACCGTCGTGCAAGCCGGGGCTTCGGCCCCGGCCGCCGGCCCGGACCCCATCACCGAGCCCGGCATCTACGAGATGACGAACGAGGAGTACCACTCCCACCGGTACGCCCTCTCCTCCAGCGGCGCCCGCAAGCTCCTCGCGCCGTCCTCGCCCGCGCACTTCCGCTACGAGCAGGACAACCCGCAGGAGCCGAAGAAGGTGTGGGACATCGGCAACGCCGCCCACAGGCTCGTGCTCGGCAACGGCCCCACGCTCCAGCTCGTCGACTACGAGCGGTGGGACACGAAGGTCGCGAAGGCCGAGGTCGCCGAGGCCCGCGAGGCCGGGGCGGTCCCGCTGAAGCGCGGAGAGTACGAGCAGGTGCACGCGATGGCGGACGTCCTCCGACGTCACCCTGTCGCCTCGCTCCTGTTCGACCCCGAGCACGGCACCCCCGAGCGCTCCCTGTTCTGGCGCGACGAGCCGACCGGCGTCATGCGGCGGGCCCGGCTGGACTGGCTGCCGAACCCGCGCTCCGGGCGGCTGATCATCCCGGACTACAAGACCTGCCGCAGCGCGAACCCGGAGGCGCTGGAGCGGGCGATCGAGGAGTACGGCTACCACCAGCAGGACGACACCTACCGGTCCGGCTGCCGCGCCCTCGGGATCGCCGACGACGACGCCGCGTTCGTCTTCGTCTGCCAGGAGAAGACCGCCCCGTACGTGATCACCGTCGTCGAGGTGAACGCGACCGCCCGCCGGATCGGCGCCGCCCGCAACCGCCGTGCCCTGGAGGTCTTCGCCGAGTGCACCCGCACCGGCTACTGGCCCGGCTACAGCGACGACGTCGTCCCCCTCTCCCTCCCCGGCTGGGCCGAGACCCGAGACACCCTGGAGTACCTGTGAACTACCCCGTAGAGCAGCAGTTCGCGGCCCCGGCCGCGCCCGCGCCGACGTTCATCGGGCAGGGAACGGCGGTCGAGCAGTCCCGCGCGGTCGCCGAGGTACAGGCCGCCGTGATCGTCGCCCGCCAGTTCCCCCGCAACGAGGCGATCGCGGTCCAGAAGATGCGCACCGGGTTCGAGCAGCACAGCCTCGCCGTCCGCTCGTTCTTCCGCTTCCGCCGTGGCTCCTCGAACGTGTCCGGCGAGACGATCCAGTTCGCCAAGGAGCTGGCCCGCTGCTGGACGAACATCCACTACGGCGTGCACGAGCTGCGTCGCGACGACGCGGCCGGCGAGTCGGAGATGCAGGCGTGGGCGTGGGATCTGGAGACCAACGAGCGCGCGTCCACGACGTTCATCGTGCCGCACACCCGGTGGACGAAGGACTCGGGCGGTACCCGGCTGGAGGACCCGCGCGACGTCTACGAGAACAACTCGAACAACGGCGCCCGCCGTCTCCGGGAAATGATCTTCTCCGTTCTGCCGGACTGGTTCCGCGAGCAGGCGAAGGCGATCGCCACGAACACCGTGGAGAACGGGCAGGGGAGCAAGCCGCTCGCGCAGCGCGCCGCCGACTGTATCGCCCACTTCGAGGGCCTCGGCGTCACCGTTGAGCAGTTGGAGGAGAACCGCTCCGGGCGTCCGTCGGGAAAGTGGACGAACCTCGACCTCGGGCAGCTCTCGATCATCTCGGAGTCGATCCGGCGCGGTGAGATCACCGTGGAGGAGGAGTTCCCGCAGCCGAGGGTGACCGCCGGGGAGATCCGACAGCAGCACGAGCAGCAGAACGGCCAGCCGACGGCCGCCGAGACGCCGTCGGCGGAGGACGGGCAGTCGTGGCCGTCGACCCGTCAGCCGGGGACGGGGGCCCGCTCGTGAGCGCCCTGTCGATGCTCTGCGCGCTGGTCCGCCCGGGGAAGGGACGCCGCCGTGCGGGTCGTCCCTCGGCGCAGCCCGCGGACCCGCACATCGGAATGCTGCGCCCGGTCGAGGCGCTCGTGACCGACCTCGCCCACTGCCCCGCCGAGGAGCGGACGACGCTGCACGCGTTCCTCACGACCGGCGGCCGGATCTGCTGGACGTGCCGCACGTACACCGAGACCGGACCGCTCACCAGCACCCCGCCGACCGGTGGTGCCGAGTGACCACCTTGTTCGACCCCGAGGCTTCGGCCGCCATCACGGCGGCCGGGCCCCGGCCCGCACCCGGCCTCTCCATCACCGTCTACGGCCTCCCCGCCCCGCAGGGCTCGAAGCGCCACGTGGGCAACGGCGTGATGATCGAGTCGTCGAAGAAGGTCAAGCCGTGGCGGCAGGACGTCAAGCAGGCCGCGCTGGACGCCATCGCGGGGCTGGACGGCTGGACGCCGCTCGACGGCCCGCTCGTCGCGTCGATGGTGTTCACCTTCGCCCGCCCCAAAGGGCACTACCGGACCGGCCGCAACGCCCACTTGCTCCGCGACTCCGCGCCCGCGCGCCCGTCGGTGACGCCGGACCTCTCGAAGATCCTCAGGTCGACGGAGGACGCGTTGACCGGCGTCGTCTGGGCGGACGACGCCCGCGTGGTCGGCTACAGCCAGCTCGGGAAGTGGTACGCCGGGACGGACGCGGTCGACGTGCTGACGATGCCGGGGTGCGTGATCCGCGTGTGGCCGCTCGGCGAGGCGGTGCCCCGGTGACACCCCGCATCGGCTCCCTGTGCACCGGCTACGGCGGACTCGACATGGCCGTACAGCAGGTGTTCGGCGGCACGGTCGCCTGGCACTCCCAGTACGAGCCGCCGGACAAGGACGGCCGCGAGGACACCCACCAGTACGCCGCCCAGATCCTCGCCCACCACTGGCCCGACATCCCCAACCACGGCGACCTCACCGCCATCAACTTCCGGCACGTGGAGCCCGTTGACATCCTCACGGCCGGGTTCCCCTGCCAGGACGTCAGCCTCGCCGGGCGCCGCGCGGGCCTCGCCGAGGGCACCCGCTCCGGCCTGTGGCGGCATGTCGCCCGCGCCGTCGCCGAACTCCGACCCCGACTGGTGGTGATCGAAAATGTCCCCGGCCTTCTCTCCGCGCCGGCCGACGGTGACGTGGAACCCTGCACGTGGTGTGTGGGAGACGTCGGCGATGAACCTCTTCTGCGGGCACTCGGTGCCGTTCTCGCAGACCTGGCCCGCCTCGGGTTCGATGCGGAGTGGGGTGTGCTCGGAGCGTCCGCCGTTGGTGCTCCCCACCAGCGTCGACGTGTCATCCTCCTCGCCTGGCCTGCCGACGCCGCGAGCGCGGGACGCCCGAGGGAAGGGCTTCAGCGACGCGTTGCCGAACGTGGTGCAGCTCCTGCCGACGCCGACGGTGTCGGAGGCGAACGGGATCGGGCACGCAGCGGACGGCGGGATGAACCTGCGGCACACCATCTCCCTGCTGCCGACGAGCCCCGGTGTCCGACCTGCGAATGCGGCGAGTGGATGCACGACGCCGGAGGATTCTGCGCCGGATGCCACAACTGCACCGACCCTGAACTCGGGCGCCCCGATGACGCTGCTGCCGACCCCGCGCGCGTCGGAGAACGAGAACCGGCAGACCAGGCGGACGCCGTCGCAGGAAGCGGGGACGCACGGGAAATGCCTGGCCGCCGAGGTGGCACATCTGCTGCCGACCCCGACAGCGACGCCGTACGGGAACAACCAGTCGACGTCGGCCGGGGCTGCGGTACGCCCGTCGCTCGACTCGCTGGCGCCAACGCTGCTGCCCACGCCGACCGTGGCGGACTCCAGGGGGACCAGGAACCGGCGGCCGGACGGATCGCCGTACAGCAGCGGGTACGGGACGACCTTGACGGACGCGACGGCCCTGCTGCCGGCACCTCGGGCAACGGACGGGACGAAGGGCGGACCGAACCAGCGGGGCAGCAGCGGGGACCTGACACTGCCCTCGGCGGCGAACAGGGTGTCGCGTGGGGCGAGTACGAGCCCGCCGTCCGGCGCTGGGAGTCCATCCTCGGACGCTCCGCACCCCGGCCAACCGACGCTCTGGGACGACTAGACCCGCCGTTCGTCGAGTGGATGCAGGGCCTCCCCGCCGGCCACGTCACGGGCGTCCCCGGCCTGCCGCGCGGCGCCCAGCTCAAGGCGCTCGGCAACGGGGTCGTCCCCCAGCAGGCCGCCGCCGCGATCCGGCTCCTCGCCGACCGGACGAGCGTATTCGGACTCGCGTCGTGACCGCCCGTCGGCGCCGTCGCGCCCCGCCGGCCGAGCCCGCGTACACCCCCGGGGCGCTCCTCGACTGGCGCGACTCCTCGCACTGGTCTGAGCGCGAACTCCCTTGCCGGTACTGCGGGTTCGACACCAGCCTCCGCGACTCGAAGGGCAAGCCCGCGCACAAGGTCTGCGCGGAGGACGCCCTCGCCATCCAGGCCGCCGAGACGGCCGCCGCCTACCACCAGAACGGACAGCAAACCGCATGAACATCGAGATCAAGGTCGACGACATCACCCTCAGCACCGTCGTCGCAGAGGTCATGAGCTACGACGAGGACGGCGACCTTGTCCCTGACGGCAAGGAGAAGACCGTCGCCGACCTGGTCGCGGACCGGATCGTCGCGAGCGTCGTCCGTGACGACCGCTACCCGCGGCTTAAGGACCGGGTCACCGAGATTCGCGACGAGGAGATCAGGGCCGCTATCCGCCCGGCGATCGAGCAGGCGGTCAACCGGCCCATCCACAAGACCAACACATGGGGCGAGCCGACCGGGCAGCAGACCACCCTGTCCGAGGTCATCGTCGACGAAGCTCGCAAGTTCATGAACGAGCCCGCCGACAAGTACCGGCGTGAGGGCGGCACCGTCCTTCAGACGCTGGTCCGGGACGAGGTCCACAAGGCGTTCAGCGCGGAGATCGCCGACGCCGTCAAGCAGGCCCGCGACCTTGTCGCCACCCAGCTCGGCGACAAGGTCAGCGACCAGATCACCGCTGCGGTCAGGGCCGGGCTCATGGCCAAGTAGCCACCACTCCGACGGCACACGGGGCACCCCAACGCCCGGCCGTCACCCGGTCCCGCCGACCCCCACGGCGGGACCGGCCCCCACCCCGGCACCACCCAATTCGGAAAGGCCCAACACATGCCCAAGCTCTCCCCCGCCGACGTCCCCACCGTGAAGCTCGACTCCGCGTCCGGCGCGATCGAGGTCAGCCTCACCCGCGAGATGCGGCGCGGCCTGTTCGAGAAGCCCGGCCGCACCGTGTTCGCGATCGTCGAACTGACCTCCAAGAGCTACACCGGTCACGCCGAGCAGGAGGACAAGGACCCCGAGGTGAAGGTCCGCATCACCTCGTGCGAGGTCGCCCGATCCGACGAGGACGCCGCCGCCCTCGCGGACGCCAAGCGCGCGATGTGGAGGGGCCGTCAGATCGACGGGACGCTCGACGAGGTCGGCGAGGGCCCGCAGCGCCCGGACGGCGCGCTCCTCGACGTCACGGTCACCAAGCCGTCCGAGGACGAGCTGAAGGAGCACCGGCGCCGCCAGGAGCAGCGCCGCCGCGACGAGTACGTCCGCTAGCTCCGCACCCCGGGGGCGGTCGTACGAGTCCGCCCCCGAGATCTTGCCGGATCGGTTCCGCAACATCAGTAAGGGAAGACCAGGTTGAACGCCGACGACCGCGTGCAGAGCGTCCGCAACGCGTGGATCAACGCCCTCAGGGCCGAGGTCTTGCGCGTCGGCAAGGGCGTGCCCGAGGTGGCGCGCGCCGTCGGCGTCGGCGTGTGGATCGCCACGTACGCGGACGCGGACGGCTCCAACTCCTTCCCCGGCCGCGACACCTTGGCCACCTTGTCCGGCTGCTCGCAGGAGACCGTCACGAACTCCGTGAAGGTCTTGATGGGCGTCGGTGTCCTCGCCCGGCGCCGCCGGCCGAACGCGTCCCCGATGTACCAGCTCCTCATGCCGCTCAGCGGTGGCCTGGACTGGGGAGCGCACCTCCACCACATGACCGAGACCCGACAGCGGAAGGCGTACGCGAAGAAGAAGGCGGCCGAGACCGCTGCGGCGGTCGCTGCGCTGGAGGCTGACGCCCCTCGGACAGCGTCCACGGACGCTGTGGAAAACCCTCCGGACAGCGACGACGGACGCGGTCCGGACAGCGTCCGTGCCGGGGGTTCCGAAGCCACCGTAGAGAATCCGGACAGCGTCCGTGGACGCCCCCGGACAGCGTCCGTGGACGCCTTCCGGACAGCGTCCGTGGCGGGGGTCTACCAGTACATCCCTACCTTCGGTAGGGACCCCCTCCCCGACCACAACATGGCTGGCCTTGAACCTCAGCCACAGCCGCGCGCGGGCGAAGCCCGTGAAAGCCAGTCAGCCGCCGGTGAAGGTCGAGACGCCACCGCGCCGCCCGCAGACGCCGCACTCGCCGCCGTCCAGGCCCGCGCCGCCCTCACCCGCTGCACCGAGTGCTCCATGCCCCTGCCGTACGGCGCCACCGACCTGTGCCAGGGCTGCGCCGACTGGCACGCCACCACCAACCACGAAAGGCACAGCGCGTGACCACCAACCTGCGCTCCATCAGCTACGGCGGTGGCGTCCAATCCACCGCCCTCCTCGTGCTCGCCGCTCAGCAGCGCATCGACTTCCCTCTGTTCCTGATGGCCAACGTCGGCGATGACTCGGAGAACCCGGCCACCCTGCGGTACGTCGAGGAACACGCCCGCCCGTTCGCCGCCCGTCACGGCATAGAGCTCGCCGTGCTGGACCGGGTGAAGCGCGACGGCACCGTGGAAACCCTGTGGGGACGCCTGACCCGCGAGGGCTCCCGCTCGCTGCCCATCCCGGTCCGCATGTCCAACGGGGCCCCCGGTCAGCGCTCGTGCACCGCCGACTTCAAGATCAAGGTGATCGGGAAGGAACTGAAGCGGCGCGGCGCAACCGAAGCGGCCCCGGCCGTGATCGGGATAGGGATCTCCGTCGACGAGATCCACCGCGCGAACAACCGGCGCACCGAACCGCACGAGGTGGTCACGTACCCGCTGCTGGATCTAGGGCTGCGACGTACCGACTGCGCCCGGGTCATCCGTGAGGCCGGGCTTCCCGTGCCGCCCAAGAGCAGCTGCTTCTTCTGTCCATTCCACCGCCCGGAGACCTGGCACGACCAGCGGCGCGACGAACCCGACCTGTTCGAGAAGGCGTGCCAGCTCGAAGGACTACTGAACCGCCGCCGCGACGAACTCGGCAAGGACCACGTTTACCTCACCCGCTTCGGCAAGCCACTCCGCGAGGCCATCCCCGACGGCGTCGACCTGCTGCCGATGTTCGACGAGGCAGACGGTCTCTGTGACAGCGGCTGGTGCATGACCTGACCAGCCCACCACCTGACCCGCACCGCAAGCCAACCGCCCCACGACCAACACCCCAGGGGGTATCCGATGACCGCCGCCCTCCACGACCTCATGACCCGCACCGAGGGCCTCTCCTGCCGCACCGACCCTGAGCCGTTCTTCAGCCCCAACGCCACCGACCGCCAGTACGCCGCCCGCCAGTGCCACGCCTGCCCCCTGCTCCTCGCCTGCCAGCACCACGCCCTCGCCACCGGGGAGCAGCACGGGGTGTGGGGCGGGGTCGACTTCGAGGCGCGGGCCATGGGCTGCGGCACCGAACGCGGCTACCAGATCCACATCCGCCGCAAGGAGAGCATCTGCCCGCGCTGCCAGTCGGCGCACGACGAGGCGGTGGAGGCGAACCGGCGCCAACTCCTCGCCGAGGCGCACCGGGCGGGCGGGACGACGCGGGGCTACTGGATGCACCGCCGCCTGGGGGAGGAGGCGTGCGTGAAGTGCAAGCGGGCGCAGGCGCGGAAGTCGAAGGAGCGCCGGGAGCGGGCGCACGCGGGCGTGGTGGTGCTCCCGTCCAGTGATCCACTGAACGGCCCTCAGGGGCCCGTACAGCGCCTCCCGCTCGCCGCCTGATCCACCAGACCCCCGGAGGACCCCATGGACCCCAAGTGCCCCGGCTGCCCCACCGGTCGCCGCCACCGCAACCACTACCTCTGCCTCGCCTGCTGGCGCACCCTCCCCGCCTCCACCCGCGGCCGACTCTCCCGCCGCGACGCCCGCGCCATGCTCCGCCTCCGCCAGCTCCACGCCGAGCTGACCGCCGGCACCCCGCTCGCCGTGATCCGGGTCGTCCCGTGACGCGCCGCTTCACCCACGCCCTCGCCGCCCTCTACGCGGTTGTCGCGCTCGCCGTCGCCCACCTCGCCGTCCGCACCTGGACGGCCTCCGTCCCGTACGCGCTCCTCCTCGGCGCCGCCTCCGTGCTCCTCGCCGTGGCGATCGCCCACCACGCCTACAGCCGCGACGAACTCCGCGCGGCCCGCGCCGAGTTGGAGCGCGCCCTCCGCCCCTACACCACCGCCCAAGACACCACCGTCACCGACCTCGTCACCCCGTGCTGCGAGACGTGGTGGACGACGGCCGGCGCCCCGCACACCTGCACCCGGAAGGACCACCCCGCATGAGCGCCTTGAGCCGCGACGCCCGAGCCATCGTCGATGCCGTCAACAGGGTGAAGACGGAGGTCGGACGCCTTGCCAACGCCCTACAGGCGCCCGTCGAAACCACCCCCGACGGGCCGACGACGCCCACCGACGACGGCCGCGTCACCCGGCTGACTGAGATGCTCACCGGCGTACGACCCGAGCCCGACACCTGCCGCTCCATCGAGGTCGACGGCGAGACGATCAGCGTGCGCGGCAGCGGCGACTTCACCGAACAGGACGCGAACTTCTTCCAGGAGATCGTGCGCGCAGCGAAGCGCCGGTATGAGGCCGAGCACGGCACGGCCGACGACGAAGACGAGCTCCGCTGGACCCGCCGCGAGGCACTCGGTGTCCTCCTCTCCCGCGCCGAACGCGGCGTCCTCACCACCGCCGAGGCCGCCCAGCTCCGCGCCCATATGGAGGCGGAGATCCGCGACTGCAACACCGCGCGCAAGGTCGCCCGAGGGAACCGCGACCACGTCCGCTACCTGGCGGGCGAGATCGACCGGCTCACCGCCGAGCTGGAGCAGGCGCAGGCCGCCATCGAGCGCGTGCGCGCCGTGCTGCCCTACGCCGAACAGATCGCCACGACGACCGACCCCACCACCTGACCGGAGGACCCATGGACCAGACCCGGACCACCTACTTCATCCAGTCCCGCCCCGCCACCAGCCAGCCCTGGCAGCGCGCCTCGGGCATCGACGCCTCCTGGGAGTCGAAGGCCAAGGCCCTGGAGCGGCTCGGCTCCCGGCGCGAGATGCAGCCGACGTGGGAACACCGGCTGATGGAGCGCGTCATCACGGTCACCGAGGGCCCCGCCTCAGTAGAGAACTGACCCCGCTGTCGGCCATCCTGAAACCCACCAACCGAGGGGGAACCATGCCTCAGCAGCCCGACCCCGACCACTACGACGACTGCCCCGTCAACACAGGTGACGGCCCCGCCTGGGCGCCGCGCAAGTGCCGGTGCGAGGCGATCAACGCCGAGAACGAGGCGTACGACAGCGAGCCGCCGAACATGTTCGCCATGGAGTGGGGGACCTACTAGCCGACGCAGACCAACGCCCCGTCACCCCGTCCGACGACGGCAGGCGACGGGGCGTCGTCACGCGTGCTTCGACGACGGCAGCACCGGCCGATGCACATCCCGGTGGATCAACTCCACCCGGTACGCGCCCGCCCGCGAGTACTCCATCAGCGCACCGTGAACCATTCGCGCCATCCCGACCGCTCGATGACGTCCGCCCGCGCACCCCGCCGCCACCGTGAACTCCGCAGGGTGCGCCTGGTCCATCAGGATGTGCGTGGCCAGCGCGGTGTTATAGGCCAGCGACTCGGCGCCCGGAGTGCTTCGCACATGCTCGTACACCACCTCGTCGAGGCCGGTCAGATACCGCATCGCAGGATCATGGTGGGGGTTCCGCAGGACGCGGCGCAGGTCGAGGGTGATGTCCGCCTGTGGGGGCGCGAGGGGGGCGCCTGTCGTCTCGTCGAGGGTTCCGATGTGGCCGAACCCGAAGGAGATCACGCGGAGCAGCGGTTGTAAGTCGATGGAAGCCATGCCCCCAGTGTGAGCGCCAGCAGGTCGCCGCACACCCGTTGAGCAGGAGTTTCCCGTCTCCTCTTTCCGTAGGCGCTGAGCGACGCGGGCCAGACGCCCGTCAGTCCTCCGCCGACGGGGCGTCGTCGCGCCGCGACCCCTTCACCACACCCCGAGCGATCTGCGACGCCCGATACCCCGACGTCCCGATCTCCACCCCGATCTCGTCATACGTGCGCCCCTCGTCGTGCGCCGAGATCACCGCCTGCTGCCGCACCTCCCGCAACTCCCGGTGCAGCCCGGGCCAGTCCCTGAGCAGCGCCGACGTCTCCCGCGCCCGCTCCATCGGATCACTGATCGCCTCCAGCGCCCGCAGCGCAGCACGTACCGCCTCAGCCTCGCCCGCCATGATCCGCACCTCCTGACCGGAGCGTAGGGCTGCATGAGCACCCATTAGAGGGGTACCCTTCCGATCGAGAGGGGTACCCCTCTCGGCTGTTCGGACGGGCCGACGACGCCCGACGACGCCCCACAACAAGCGAGCCCCGGCCGGGACGGTCATCCAGGCCGAGGCTCTGACCACAGGAGACGTGACTCCACATGGCTAAGCAGAAGCCTACGCACACCGCACCACCCCCCGGCCCCTGGTACGCCAGACTCGCTACCACCGCCGGCCGCCCCGCTGTCCTCGCCGCCACCCTCCTCATGTCGATGCCCGGCGAGTACCACGTCGCCAAGATGGCTGGCTGGTCCGACCCCTGGGCGTACGGCATGCCGTTCTCCCTCTCCGCGTACGCCGGTATCGCCGCCGTCGTCGCCGCGACCCGGCCCAAGGGCGCACGTGGACGCTGGTCCGCCACCCTCGGCGCCGGGTTCGCGATCTGCCTCGCGCTCGCTGCCCAGGTCGTTGCGCACCTCGTGCAGACCGGGCACATGGACCACAACCAGCCGTGGCTGATCGCGGTCACCTCGATGGTCCCGCCCGCCGTGCTGGCGCATCTCCTGCACCTCGCGGCCACCCCCGTGCCGAGGGCGGAGGCGACGCAGGCCGCGCCCGTCGTCACCATGGAGCGGACCAAGGCCGCGCCCGTACCGCCGATGCCCGCTCAGGCCCCGCAACTCCCCGCCGCCGCCCCGGCCCCGGCCACCGCGCAGCAGCCGCCCGCGATCACGTACGCCGACCCGCGCTGCGCCGCCGTCCGCCCGCTCTACGACGCCGGGACCCGCCCCTCGACGTCGGCCATGCGCGCCGCCCTCATCACCGCGTACGGCACCGCGCCCGGCGACTCCACCATCCGAGGCGTCATCCGCGCCGAGATCGAGCGCCACGAACCCCACCTCGCGCAGCTCCCCCAGCTCGCCCCCGCGCTCCCGCCCGCCGCCGGACAACGCCCGTGAGCACCGCCGCGTTCGCCGTGTTCTTCGTGCTGGCGCTCGCCGCCTCCCTCATCGGCCTCGCCCTGGTCGACCTCCGCACCATCCCGCCCATCACCGGGACCGCGGCCCTGATCCTCACCCTCGCCGCGCTCGGCGTGGCCGTCCTGCGCTAGGACCCCTCGTGAACTACGTGACCTACGGCGGCGTGACCGTCGGACTCTGCATCCTCGGCTACGAACTCACCATCTGGTGGCCCGGCCTCAAGCCGCTGAGGAAGGACCCCGTCAAGCACGCGGCGCGTTTCCTGCCGTTCCTCCTGTCCTGGTCGTACGGCTGCCTCACCACCCTCGGCATCGCCGGACTCATCGGAACCGCCTCCAGCAGCGTCCTCGGCCTGTCCAACTGGCTCGGCGACGCCGCCCTGCTGTGGGGCGTCGGCGAGCAGCCCGGCCAACTGGCCGCCCGAGCGACCTTCACTCCGCTCTCCGGGCCCGGGTCATGCCTCGTGCTGATCCTGACCGCCGTGTTCATCGCGTGCGTGAAGAAGGCCAACGACCACGACGCCGGAGTGCTGAAGCGCGGAGCCTGGTGCGGGATCACGCTCGGTACGAGCGCGGGCGTGGCCGGATTCGCGGCCGTCCCGCTCGCCCTCGCCGCCAACTGGCTCGGCGACAACACGTACGGGCGCATCGGATGAGCAAGGCGAGCGAGGAGGCGGAGGAGCCGTCGCGGGCGTCTGGCGCGTGCGCGCTGGCCGTCCTCGGCGGGGTGGTGGTGGCGGTCGCATTCGCCATCGACGAAGCGGCGGGCGTGCTCTTCGTCGTCACGGCCGGTACGGCGGCACTGTGGCGCTCAGCCCGCCGCATGTCCGATTCGTCCGCCACTCCCCCACCGCAGAAGGGGCGCCCAACCTGCCGCGAATGCGCAGGTCACACGCTTCTCGGCGTGACCCCTCTCGAAGGCCAGAAGGGGATGTCGATCTACACCAGTGCCCCGCCCGACCGGCCCAGCTACACGCACGTGCACATCGCCGAGGGGGTGACCGACTGATGATCCGACGTCTCCTTGCAGCCGCCTACGAGTACTGCGCGAAGTGCGGCTGGTGGGTCAAGGACTGCGGCCACTGACCGCTGGCACACCCGCGTAGCAGACTGGTCACAGGGCCTCGCCGGAATCCCCCCGGGCGAGGCCCTGCTGTCTGCCCCCTGTGGCACCATCCACTCACACACTGTCCAAGGGGGGACACGATGCGCATCCGCGCCACCATCACCGCGACCACCGCGATCCTCACGCTCACCACGCTCGCCGCCTGCTCCTCGTCCGACGACGGCAAGGCCGCGCCTACCACGCCCAGCGTGAGCACCCCGAGCAGCGAACCGAGCCCCGCCGAAGCGTCGACCACGCCCACGTCCGCCACCGGCACCGCCGCCCTGGAGCAGGCCGTCACCGCGTACACCGCCGCCTACTTCAAGGGCGACGCCAGCGCGTACGACACCCTGTCGAAGCGCTGCCAGGGGCAGATCGGCAAGGACGCCTACGCCGGGGTGGTGCAGCAGGCGAAAGCCGACTACGGGGCGCAGACCGTGAAGTCGGTGACCGTGGACAAGATCGCGGGGGACCTCGCGCGGGTCTCGTACGAGGTGTCGTTGCCCAAGTTCAGCCAGGCCGGGCAGGCGTGGGTGCGGGAGGGTGCGGCCTGGAAGTACGACGCCTGCTGACCCAGCACCACCGGGCCCCGTCGACCAGCGTCGGCGGGGCCTCGTCGTACCCGGCGGATTGCAGCCCCCAAGATCCTGACCCGCCCGTTTTCCGTACCTTCCACGACAGGGAGGTAACGGAGTGGCGACCAAGATGAACGAGGACATCGCGCGCGAGCGCGAGGACCGCGTCATGCTCCTCCGCACCCGCGACCGCATGGAGTTCCGGGAGATCGCCGCCGAGATCGGCGCCGACGTCAAGAACACCTACCAGGCATGGAAGCGCGGCCGGGCCCGCCTTCACCAGGAAGCAGCCGAGAGCTTCGGCGCGTACGTCGGCGAGCAGCTCGCCACCTGCCGACAGGTCGTCGACGGACTGATGCCCATGGTCCGCGCCGGGGGCATGCACGCGCCGAAGGCGGGCGAGGCGATCATCCGGGCGATGGACCACGAGGCGAAGCTGCTCGGCTTGTACGCCCCGGTGAAACACAACGTCACCGTCACCGACGAGATGACCGCCCGCGTGAAGGCGCTCGCCGACGAGCTCGCTGCCCTGGACGACGCGTGATCGCCCCGGCCGACCTCGACGCGCGCCTCGCCGGGATGAGCCCCGCCGAGCTGGAGCTGCTGGAGCAGGAGTTGGCGGACCGGCTGTGGCAGAAGCGGTGGGGGAAGTGGAAGCCGTACCCGTGGCAGGTCCCGCCCCCGGCGATCGAGACGCTCGGCTGGTGGCTCCAGCTCGGAGGGCGGGGCACTGGCAAGACCGACGGGTGCGCCCGCTACATGGTCGCCCACGTCAACGGCCCCCCGTGCGACCCGCGGCTACGCGGCGGGCACCGCATGGCCATCATCGCCCCGACCCAAGGCGACGCAGTCGAAGCGTGCGTCAACGGCCCATCCGGGCTGCGCACCCACGACCCGCGCGTCGTCCTCCGCACGACGGCCGGCGGCACCTTCGCGCGGTGGCCGTCCGGCGCCGAAGCGAAGCTCTTCGGCTGCCACACCCCGGACGACGTGGAGCGCCTCCGCGCTGGTGGCAACCGGTGCTTGGTGTGGATGGAGGAGGTCGCCGCGCAGCGCCGCCTCGGTGACGCGATCACGCACTCGGAGATGGGTCTCCGCATCGGACCGAACCCGCACTACATCGGGTCGACGACGCCGAAGCCGCGTACCGAGTTGATCGAGCTGACCCGGCGCGCGGACGTCATCATGACGCGCGGCCGGACCCGCGACGCGGTCCACCTCCCGCAGGAGCAGCGGGACAAGCTGATCGCTAAGTACGCCGGCACTCGCACCGAAGCGCAGGAGCTGGACGGCATCCTGCTGGAGGACATCGAGGGCGCCCTCTGGTCGCGGGCCGGGCTCGACACCGCGCGCGTCGGCGCCATCCCCCCGCTGGCCAGTGTCGTCGTCGCCATGGACCCCGCCGCCACGAGCCACGACGACGCCGACGAGATGGGCATCGTCGTCGCAGGGCGCGGTCAGCAGTACATCCCGGATCGGAACGGGTTCGCCCGCCAGCACGGGTACGCGCTCGACGACCTGTCGGGGCGGATGCCGCCGGTCGAAGCTGCGCGCCGGGCGATCCGCGCGTACCACGAGCACCGGGCCGACGCGATCGTGGCGGAGGTCAACAACGGCGGGGAGTGGATCGGGACCGTCATCCGGCAGATCGACCCGACCGTGAACTACCGGACCGTCACGGCCTCGCGGGGCAAGGTCACCCGGGCCGAGCCGGTGGCCGCGCTCACCGAGCAAGGTTCCGCGCACATCGTCGGCTCGCTCCCCGACCTGGAGGAGCAGCTCACCACGTGGGTCCCCGGCGACTCCAGCCCGGACCGGCTTGACGCGTACGTGTGGGCCCTCACCGATCTCATGCTCGCGAGCGCGGGCAACACCGCCGCGATCGCCTAGGAGGACACCACCGTGAGCCAGTACAGGAACCGGGCCCTTCGCCGGGCCGCCGAGACCCGGGCCGCGCTCGG
The DNA here is from genome assembly GCF_020010905.1 of Streptomyces acidiscabies. Classification (GTDB taxonomy): domain Bacteria; phylum Actinomycetota; class Actinomycetes; order Streptomycetales; family Streptomycetaceae; genus Streptomyces; species Streptomyces acidiscabies. The sequence goes on from NZ_JAGJBY010000001.1 coordinate 591,238, forward strand.
ACTCGACATGCTCCGGGACCGCATGCCCATCACCGTCGCCTCCATCGGTGGTCAGCATTCCCTCACCATGGCGCTGGACGCCGAGGCCCGCGGCTACGCGAACAGCGCGGTCGCGTACCGGTGCGTTGCTGCGATCGCCGACAACGGGTCTTCTGTCCCCCTCGTTGTGCGACGGCCGGACGGTGACATCATCGATGGCCACCCCGTCGCCCACCTGTTCAACAAGCGGCCCAATCCCCTGACGTCCGCCCGCGTCTTCAAGTCCCTGCTCCTTCAGCAACTGGAGCTGGCCGGGCAGTCGTTCGTGTGGCTGGACCGGGGGGAAACCGGCCTCGGCGACGTCACGGAGGTGCACCTCGTCTTCGACCAGGTGGACGTCATCGTGGACCGGCCGCTCGCTCAGCGTCCGACGACCGCGAACATCGTCGGGTTCATGATCCGGCGCGGAGACGGCACACAGGTCCCGGTGCTCCCTGAGGAGATGCTGTGGCTCCGCTACCCGCATCCGTGGGACCCGCTCGGCTGCCTGCCGCCGTGGCGCGCGGCTCGGCACGCCGTCGACATGGACGCGTACGCTCGTGAGTGGCAACGGCAGTCGTACAAGAACGGGGGCCGCCCGGCTGGCGTCGTCTACCTCGGTGACATGGAAGACCGGGAGTTCACTCAGGTCAAGGCGTCGTGGCGGTCGTCGATGCAAGGCCCGGAGAACGCCGGGAAGACCCTCCTCGTACGGTCGTCGCCCGGCGGCGGGCAGAACGGCAGCAAGAAGGGCATCGGGTATGAGCGGCTGACGTTCACGGCCGCCGAGATGGAGTATCTCGAAAGCCGCATGGCCAACGGCGCCGAGGTGATGATGGCCTTCGGTATCCCGCACGACTACCTCGCGGGCGGCACCACGTACGAGAACCGGGCGGCGGCGAAGACCACGTTGTGGTCGGACACGATCGTTCCCAAGCTGGAGATCATCGGCAGCGAGATCGACCTCCGCCTGTTGCCGTCCGACGACGAGGAAGCCGAGTGGGATCTCTCCGGAGTCGATGCGCTCCAGGAGGGCCGGGACTCGATCGCGAACCGGACCCGGGCCTCGGTGTACGCGGACACGCTGACGATCGACGAGGCGCGCGCCGAGCTGGGTAAGGAGCCGTTGCCGGGCGGGATCGGCGAGCACACGCTGACGCCGTACCGGGCGCAGTGGGCGCCGGTACAGGGTGCGCCCGGGACCGACGAGGCGCGGTCGTGGGACGTCGATTTCTCCCGTCTCGCCCCGTCGTCTCCGGACGTCGGCGCCGTCGTCGAGCGGGCGGTTGAGGCCGTGCTAGTACGGCTGCTCGGCGGTACTCCGCCGCAGGTCGACGACCATCCGACGCCCCGCCTGGAGCGCGCCGACGACACCCCGTCGTCCCCGTCGCTCGCCGACATCAACGCGGCGTACGACGACCTGGAGCCCAACGGCCGGCGCGCGGTGCAGGCCCTCGCCCGGGAACAGCGGGAGCGCACCCTCCGCGACTTCGACCGGCTGATGAAGAAGCCCGAGCGATCGGCGGCATGGCTCAGCGAGGTGCGGGCGCAGTCCTGCGCACTTGCTCGGGAGAAGCAAGTCCTCCTCGCGCCGCCGGACCCGGAGGAAGTACCGGCCGCGCGCCTCACCGACATGGACGTCGCGTCCGGCCCGGAGGGCTGGGAGGAGCGCGTCAGCGTGCGGGATCTGTTCGACGGCCGTTACTGGAGGCGGCGGACAGCGGAGGCGCTGCGGCCGTGGATCGAGCGCGTGTGGCGCCGAGGCGGGGCTTCGATCAGCGGGTCGTTCGACCTCGACGAGCCTGACGTGACGCGCGCCCTGGCCGACCGGATCGAGGAGCTGGCTGGGCAGGTCACCGCGACTACGGAGCAGGTGCTGCGCTCGCAGCTCCTCGCGCACGGCGTCGCGGAGGGGGAGTCGGTGCCCGAGCTGCGCGCCCGAATCCAGCAGGTGTTCACCAACCTGGGCGACTACCGGGCCACGATGATCGCCCGCACCGAGACCGTCGGCGGGTACTCACAGGCGAGCTTCCTTGCCGCGCTGGACGCGGGCGCCACGAAGAAGACATGGCTGGCGACCGGCGACCAGCGGACGCGAGAGACCCACCGGCAGGAGAACGGCAGCACGGCCGCGATGAACAAGCGGTTCACCCTCACCAAGTCGCGGTGGCCGGCGGACCCGACCGCACCGGCCGCGCAATCCATTCAGTGCCGGTGCGCGCTGACCTACTCGTTCGAGGAGTCCTGACCATGGCCACCCTGCTGCGCGGCGAGGTCCGCGCGATCCTCCAGCCCGCCGGGCACGCCCAATACACCGGCGCCTACTGCCCGCCAGGCGTGCCGTTCCGTGAGGTGCGCCGAGGGCCGTACGACGGGAAGCAGAACATCGCCGTTCGCCTCGGGACTGACGGCGAAGTCCCCAAGCTGATGACGTTTGCCCACGGGCAGGTCGTCTACGAATACGACGGCCGCGACAAGCAGCACAGGGCGGTGTACCGGTACTCCCCGAAGCTGTCGTCGGCGCACCGCGACGTGATGAACGGCGTGGCCGAGGTGTACGCCGCGCACGCCCTCAACCAGGCCAAGGGAGGCCAGTGATGACGGAGATCGAGTTCCGCAGCCTTGACGAGATCGACTGGCGCGTAGCCGACGGCGACGACGGGACCTTCGAGGGCCGCGCCTGCCAGTACGGAGTCGTCGACAGCTACGGCACGACCTTTCACCAGCGGACGTTCCGCAAGGGGCTGAGGGGCTCGTACGCCCTGCTGTTCATGCACAGCCCCATGCAGCCGGTCGGGACCTTCACCGCCGAGGAGCGGGACGACGGTCTGTACATCAGCGGCCGGTACGACGACACGGCGGCCGGGCGGGACGCGCGCACCATGGCGCGCAGCGGCAGCGCGTCCGAGCTGTCGGTGGGGTTCGTCCGCACCGACCTCCCGGACTGGAAGAAGCTGTACGAGATGGAGGAGGAGGCCCGGAAGGAACTCCTCAACAACATCAAGTCGGCGCGGCTGGTGGAGGTCTCGCAGATTACCGCCCGCATGGCGGCCGTGCCCGGCTCGAAGCTGAAGACCGTACGCAGCGCACTGGGCGAGCTGTACGCGGAGGTCGACGCCCCAACGATCGCCGACCGTATCCGGGAGGAGCAGGAGCGCCGTGCGGCCGAGGTCGACGAGCAGATGCAGGAGCGGAAGCGGCGGGCGGCGCTGCTGCGTCTGACCGGCGTCGCCACCGGCTGACGGGCGGATTGCAGCCCCCACCTCCGCGCACCCGCCGAATCGATCTACCCTCCCCCCATCCGGGCCGCACTGACCGGACGTGAAAGCCCAGTGCGCTGCCGGGCGCGATCCACCGGCCGTGACAGACGGACCGCAGACACCCATCACGTATGGGCGGCTGCGAGCCGTCCACGGACCGAGAGGACTCGCGGTGAGCAACTTCGCGAAGATCCGCCCCATCGGTCGCCGCCGCGACGGACGACCGATCTACCCCATCAAGGGCGGCGCCCCCACCCTGCTGGAGCAGCGCGACGAGGTCGCCCGCCTCCTTGCTGACCCGACCTACGACGGTGACATCGAGGAGCTGCTCGCGCGCGCCGACCAGGTCAGTGCGCAGATCGAGCAGGCCAACCAGCGCGACGCCCGCCTCCGTCAGCTCCAGGGCCTCGTCCCGCCCGGCGACCCGCAGCCCTCTCCCGGCCAGCGGCAGCAGCCCGGCATGCAGCCCGACGAGCGCGGCAACAACCACCCGGTCACCGTCGCCGAAGCGTTCGTCCGCTCCGTGGCACTGGAGACCTTCCGCTCCGGCGGCATGCGCGGCAAGTTCGGCGTCGACTTCTCCCAGCCCGTCGACCAGCGCGCCGCCCCCGCTGGCACGGTCACCACGACCACGCAGCCGCAGCAAAACACCCGGGTGCCGGGGATCATCCCGAACAACCCCGACTTCCCCCTGCTCGTCGCTGGCCTCCTTGACCGGCAGACGTCGGACGGGACGACGCTGGAGTACATGCGAGACGCGTCCGGCCCGCAGTCGACGTGGAACAAGGCCGCGGTCGTCGCCGAGGGCGGCGACAAGCCGAAGTCCGGCCCGTTCGTGTTCGACCTGATCACGACGACGCTCAAGACCGTGGCGCACTGGGTGCCCATCACCCGGCAGGCTGCGGACGACAACTCGCAGCTCATGGGCTACATCAACGGCCGTCTCACGTACGGCCTTGAGTACAAGATGGACCGCGAGATCCTCACCGGGAACGGCACCACGGAGATGCAGGGGATCTTGACGACCCCCGGCATCGGCTCCTACCAGCCCGGCGTGGGGTCGACGGACGTCAAGCTGATCACGGTCCGCAAGGCCAAGACCCAGGGGGAGTTGGCGCTCTACCCGCCGACCGCGATCGTCCTCAACCCGATGGACTGGCAGGACATCGAGCTCGACGAGGACGACAACGGACAGTTCCGTGTCATCGCGAACGTCACCGACCCCGGCGCCCCGATGCGCCTGTGGGGCCTGACCGTCGTCACCACCGTGGCGATGGCGGCCGGGACCGCGCTCCTCGGCGGGTTCCGTACGGGGGCGACGCTGTGGGAGCGGCAGGGGATCACGATCCTCATGACCGACTCGCACGCGGACTACTTCACCGCGAACACCCTGGTCATCCTCGCGGAGCGGCGCGCGAACGTCGCCGTGCACACGCCTCAGGCGTTCGTCCGGATCACCTTCGCCGCAGCGACCTGACGCCCCCTCTCCGGGCGCGGCGCCCTCCCCCGCGCCGCGCCCACCCCAACCGCCGGCCACACCGTGAGGAGCCACCGATGGCCACCACCCGCAAGACCACCGAGGACGAGACCGAGCAGCCGAACCCCGCCGCCGTCCGCACCCAGGAGTACCCGGCCGGTGTCGGCTGGCAGATCGGCCAGACCGCGCCCGACGATGCGTTCCGCGCGCTCGACGCGGCGGGGACCGGCGAGCCCACGGGCCCGGTCGTGCACACCCACCCCGGCGGCTACGCACGGCAGATCGCGGTGAAGGACTCGGTCATCACGACCGGCGTCCGCCGTGAGCTGGACGCGGCCGAGGCCGAGAGCGCCGAGGGCTGACCGATGGCGTACTGCTCCCTGGCTGACGCGCGCGAGAAGGGCGTGACCGGCGATGACGCCGACGTCGCGGCCTGGATCGCTGCTGCCATGGAGCGGATCACCCGGTACACGCAGGACCTCTTCGAGCCAACTCCCCTGGTGGTGGTGAGTGACGTGGGCGCGGGGGGACTGATCATCCTCCCGCGCCGCGTCCGCACGGTGTCCTCGGTCCGGCCTGTGCTGGCGTCCGACGACGCCCCGTCGGTCCCGTCGTCTGCCTACCGGGTCACCTCGTCTGACGTGCTCGGACAGGTCGACGCCGTGCACCTAAGGCTCGGTGGCTGGGACGACCTGGTGGTCGGGGCTGAGTCGTACAACGGCGGCTGGGCGAGGCTGTGGGATCGGTGGGGTGCGCGGCAGGTCGAGGTGGCCGGCGTTTTCGGGTACGCCGAGGTGCCGCTCCTCGTCGCGCAGGCGTGCGCGCTGCTGGCCGCCGACCTCCAGGCGCAGGCTGCGCCGTCGGATGCGGACGCGGCCACCGATCCGTCGCTCCAGGTCGACGACGAGGGAAACAACGTCGCTATCGAGAACACCGACGCCTCGTCGTCGGAGGACGTCTCCCCGTCGTCGTCGACCGGATCGACGCAGGTAGACGCCCTCCTCGCGAGCTATCTCAATCGGGGTCACACCTTGATCGGGGGCGTGTGATGGTGAGGGCGAGAGCGCGCGTCTCGACACGGATGCGGGCCGAGGCGACGACGACGATCAACACCCGCGCGTACGAGACCGGCCTGCGCCGCTGGTTCGGCGGCATGTCGGCGGACGTCGCGAAGGCCGTCGATCGCACCCGTATCGATGTCCAGAACGAAGCGCGCCGCCGTGCTCCCGTGGACACCGGCCGTCTGCGTTCCTCGATCGTCTCGCGCGTTGAAGGTGGCGGCCGGTCGCTCGGGTACGCGGTCGGTACGAACGTCAGCTACGCGGCCGACGTGGAGTACGGGACCGCGCCGCACGTCATCAAGCCGAAGGACAAGAAGGCCCTGTTCTGGCCGGGCGCTGCTCACCCGGTTGCGCAGGTCAACCACCCCGGCACCGCGCCGCGACCGTTCCTTCGTCCGGCGATCGAGTTGACGCCGATCTTCTGGCGGGCGCACGCCTCGCAGATCGGACGGCGCTGATGGCCGCCACCACGTCCGGCGCGATCAAGGCGTACTTGGAGTCCCTGAGCTTCGGCGTACCCGTGTTCCGTGACGGCCCCCGCGAGGGGCAGGCTGAGCCGTACGTCGTCGTCCAGGAAGGCATCCCCGCCGGACTCGACACGATCGCCAACGGCGACTTCGGCGACCCGAACGCCGAGATCAACATCGCTGAGACCGTCATCGTCGACCTCGTTCAGCGCGCCCGCGTCCAGACCGGCGCCGCCACCACGAAGGTCACCGAGCGGTACGGCCTCGCCGAGGCGATCGCGCACGCCCTCCACGGCTGCACCCTTCCCGCGCACCCTGCGAAGGTCACCGCCGTCCGCGTCCAGGACATCGACCGCATCCCCATCGAGGACAACCGCGTCCGGCACTCGATCACCGTCACGGTCCGGCGGACCCTCCTGCGCGACGAGGTGACCCCGTGAGCGACCCCGTGTACCTCCCGATGGACCGCGACGAGGTCATCTCCTACCTCGCCCCGTCGTGGCCGCCGCGCCCCGACACCGCCTACCTGACGCTCCCCGAGCAGACCGTCACCGACGGCGCCGCCATCGTCTACCCGACCGCCGGTCGACCCGGCACGTGCTGGTGGGTCGTCGACTCCACGATCCCCACCCAGGCCGCCGGCGTCCCGGACGAGGCGCTCGCCGAGCTGCTGCCGGGCTCGGTGCTGGGCGTCGTCCCCGCCGACCTGGCGGACACCCCGCCCCCGAGCTGAGCCGAACCCCGGCACCAGGAAGGACAACTCTCATGGCCATCTCCCGAGTGACCAAGCTGTACGCGGTGGAGGACTGCAAGATCTTCCCGCTGCTCTCCGACCCGGACGGCGGTACTCCGTCGTACGCCGCGGGCATCGACGTGCCCGGCATCAAGGCGCTGGAGATCTCCGGCGACGTGGAGGTCAAGGAGCTGCGCGGCGACAACGGGCTCCTCGACAGCGACTCGTCGATCTCCAACATCACCGTGTCGTGGCCGCACGCCAAGCTGTCGATGGACGTCCTCGTCGCGCTGATGGACAGCACCGTCACCGACTCCGGGGCCACGCCGTCGCAGACGACGAAGTGGAAGCTGAAGAAGGGCGCCAAGCCGAAGCCCTTCAAGATCGAGGCCAAGACCCCGACGTCCGGCGGTGACCTCGTCGGCGGTGACGTGCACTTCGCGCTGCTGAAGTGCATCATGTCCAGCTTCCCGGGCCTCGGCCTCGCCGAGGAGGACTACAAGACCCCGGAGAACGAGGCGCGCGCCGTGCCGCTGATCAGCACCGGCGACTGGATCGACGTGACGATCAACGAGACCGCCACCGCGATCGCGACGGCCGCGACCCCGTGACCCCGTGCGGGCGCGTCCATCGCTCAGCGCGCCCGCCCGGTCCCCCTCCTCATCCGCAGGCCGAACCCCGGCACTCACGTAGGGACCCACCATGACCACTGGCCTTGACCTCCTCGCCGAGGGCGGCACCGTCACCCTCACCGACGGCACCGAAGTGCCGCTCCGCTACAGCTTCCGCGCCCTTGCCCTGCTGGAGGCCCGCTTCGGCAGCGTCGGCGCCGTCCAGACCGCGATCGACTCCACCGGTGATGGCGCGGCTTTCGGTCCGCTCTCGCAGATCATCGGCGCCGGAACGGTCGGCCCCGGAGGCTTCGAGCCACACATCCGCGAGCACGTGGACGCGAAGGGAAAGCGGACCATCAGCGACATCGTGTACCGCCGCCGCGCCGACGGCGTGATGCTCGACGACCTCCTCGACCCCGGCCGCCTCGACGAATACACAAAGGCGTTCACGGCCGCGCTCGGCCGCGCGCTGGAGTCCCGGAGCCCGGGAAACGCCCCGACCCCGGCGGAGGCGACGCTGCTGCCTTTCCCTGGGGACAGTTCTTCTATCTCGCCGTCGGTGCCCTCCACATTCCTCCCGACGCCTTCTGGGACATGACGCTCGGCCAGCTCATGACGCTGGCCGACGAGCACCAGGCCGCCCACCAGACCGGCGGCCGACGTGAGACCGAACCCGCCGACGGCAGCTCCCTTCTGGGGTTCGCCGCGATGCACCGCAAGTAACCGCCGAGGAGGTGAGCTGTGGCCAACGACATCAACTTGCCGAACTTGGTGTCGCACCTCCAGGTCAACTTGGACGGTGTGTCCGGTGCGGTCGCGGACGCCTCCACGCAGGGCTCCTCGATGGGCGCGGCGCTCGGCCGGGGCGTCAACAGGGAACTCGACCGCCTCCTCAGGAATCTGCCGCAGGTCGAGATCGACGGGAACAGCGACCCGCTCGACCGCGACCTCGTCCGCATCCACCGCGAACTCGCGCAGCTCGACTCGCAGCGCATTGGCGTCGACATCTCGATCGACGACGCGGTCCGTCAGATGGAGCGCCTCCAGGCGCACATGCAGCGGATCAGCGATGAGCACCCGCGCGTCGAGGTGCGGGCCGCGACGCAGCAGGCGACGGCTCAGCTCGCGTCCCTGCTTGCTGCTGCGCGCCACGTGGACGACACGGACGTCGAGGTCGACGTACACGTCAACGTGGACGAGGACCGCGTCCGGGGCATGGACCGGCTGACCGGCATCCTCGGCCGTCTCGGCGGCATGGCGGGATCGCTCGGCGGCGTCGCCGCGTCGATGGGCAAGGTAACGGCGGCGGTTGGCGCCGCGCTGCCGCTGCTCGCCGGCGCGTCGGCAGCGGTTGCCGAGATACTGCCCGCATCCGGCCTCGCGGCGACGGGGCTCCTGTCGGTGGCGCTCGCGGCCGGAACGGTCAAGCTCGCGACGCAGGGGATGGGCGACGCACTGTCGGCCGCGTTGGACCCCGGCAAGACGAAGGAGTTCAACGAGGCGCTCAAGGGGTTGGCCCCTTCTGCGCAGGAGTTCGCGCGGTCGGTGCGGGATGCGGGCCCGGCGTTGCGCGATCTCCAGAAGGGTGTGCAGCAGGAGTTCTTCAAGGGGCTCGCGGACCGGCTGGAGCGTACGGGCAAGTCCGTGCTGCCGACGCTACGAACGAATCTCCTGTCGACGGCGGGCGCGCTACGAGGGATGGCGGCCGGGACGCTGGACGCGGCCAAGGGGCTGGCGGACAGCGGCACGTTGGGGAAGGCGCTCGGCTCAGCCAGCAAAGGTCTGGGGAACCTGAGCAAGGTTCCGGGCCTGCTGGTCACGGGGTTGGGGCAGGTCGCTGCGGCGGCGGGGCCCGCCTTTGAACGGCTGACTGCGGGGGCTGGAGACGCCGCTACCCGGATCGGCCAGAGGCTCGGGGCCGCGTTCGAGTCTGGGGGCCTACAGAAGGCCATCGACCAGGCGGTCAGCCTGCTGGGGACGCTGGCCGACGTCGGCGGAAACGTCGGCCAGATCCTCAGCAACCTCTTCGCGGCGGGCCCCGGCGGGGGCGCATTCCTCGGCATCCTCCGGGACATCACCGGGGAGATCGCGAAGGTCACCGCATCGGTCCCAGTTCAAAACGGGCTAACTGCCCTGTTTCAAACGATGGCCACGCTCGGTGCCACCGTCGCCCCGCTCCTCGGGCAGGCCCTGGCCGGGATCGCCCCCGTACTGACCGCCCTCGGTCCCCCCGCGCAGACCCTGATTCGCGCACTGAGCGCCGGAATCCAGCCGATCATCACCGCGCTCGGCCCCGTCCTGGAACAGGCGGCTGCCGCCGTCGGGGTGCTGGTCGACGCGGCGTCGCCCCTACTGCCCGTCATCGGGCGACTTGCCGCAGCGCTCCTACCTGCGTTGACTCCGCTTCTGGTGGCCTGCCAAGACGTATTCCAGGCGCTCGCCCCGGTGGTCGATCAGGTCGCGAAGGTCCTAGAAGGCGCGCTCGCCCCGATCCTGGCGCAGCTCCCGGCCATCATCGATCCGCTCGCCCAGCTCCTCGCCGGGCAGCTGATCTTCACGCTGACCAACTTGGGCGACCTCCTGGTCAAGCTCGCCCCTAGCTTCGTGCAGCTCGGGGTAGCGGGCGGTGAACTCCTAGCCGCGCTCGCCCCGCTGCTCCAGGCCGTCGCCGGGCTGGCGGCCCTGCTGATGGCCCAGCTCGCCCCCGCGATCGGGCCCATCCTGTCCGGCGTCGGCCAGCTCGCCGCGCTCTTCGCGACGGGCCTCACGGTCGTGATCCGCACCGTCGTGGCCCCCGCTCTCCAGGCCCTGACCGCACTCCTGCGGGGTGACGTGTCCGGCGCCATGGACGGGGTCAAGAAGGCCGTCTCGGGGATGGTGTCCATCGCGATCAGCCTCTTCGTGGGCCTGCCCATGAAGCTGGCTACGGCGCTCGCGCCGCTGGCCGGGCGGCTGATGGCGGCGGCCGGAGCCGCGCACGATCGGATGATCAGCACCATCCGCACAAAGATCGGCGAGGCCGTCATCCTGGTCGCGTCGCTGCCAGGCCGCGCGGCATCGGCGCTCGGGAACCTCGGCGGACGGCTAGCCAGCGCGGGCGCCTCGCTGATCTCCGGGTTCATCAGCGGCATCAAGTCGAAGATCGCCGACGTGCAGTCCACTCTGTCGGGCCTGACCAGCAAGCTGACGGACTGGAAGGGGCCGAAGCAGAGGGACGCGAAGATCCTCACCCCAGCCGGACGCCTGCTCATCGAGGGGTTCATCCGGGGTATCGACGGCACCACCTCCAAGCTGCGTGCCACCCTCGGCTCGATCACCAAGGCACTCCCCGCCAACGTCCGCTCGGGGTACGGGAAGGTGTTGGCGAAGGCGACCGCTGAACTCCAGACGCAGGTCACCAAGCGGGACGGCGTCCTCAAGCAACTCGCGGCGGCGCAGAAGCGTCTCGACGACCTGGTGAAGGCGCGCGCGAAAGCGGCGGGGGACATCACGTCGGGCATCCTCGACGAGGCCAACATCACCACCGGGCGCGAGGACGTCAACAGCGTCACAGCGATCACGGTCGGGCTCCAGCAGGCGCTGAAGAAGAGCACCGAGTTCCAGGCGAACATCGCCGCGCTGAAGAAGTCGGGCCTGCGCGCGGACCTGCTCCAGCAGATCGCTGACGCGGGGGTGGCCGGGGGCGCGGCGACGGCCGCCGCGCTCGCGAAGGCGACACCGCAGCAGCTCGCGCAGATCAACGGCCTTCAGGCGCAGTTGGCGAAGAGCGCGACGGCGACCGGCAACACGGTGGGCGACGCCCTGTACGGCGCGGGCATCCGCGCGGCGCAGGGACTGGTCGCTGGGCTGAAGAGCCAGGAGAAGGTGATCGAGGCGCAGATGAAGCGGATCGCCCAAGGCATGTTGACGACGGTCAAGGACGTCCACCGGACGAAGTCCCCCAGCCAAGCCTTCCGCGACATCGGACGCATGGACGGCGAGGGCCTGCGGGTCGGCATCCTCGCGTCCGTCGCCCGCGTCCGGGACGCGGCGCGCTCGATGGCCGGGGCCGCGCTCGACGTCGGCACCCGCGCGCTCGCGTCGACTCCGACGGCCGGACAGGTCGCGGCGGTGTACGGCGGCGGGGCCAGCGGCGGAGACACGACGAACAACTTCTACCTGTCCGGCGGGGACGCCACGCCGGACGGCATCCTGCGCGCGCTGTCGTGGCAGGGCCTGGTCGGGGGGCGGTGACGATGGCGCAGCAGCGACTCGGCAACGTGCAGTGGGGGGACCTGCTGATCGGGCCCGGCACGCCGTACGCGGTCACCGCCGTGGAGGGGCTGGACGACCTCCCGGACATCCGCGCCGAGGACGTGGAGCGGCCGGGCCAGCACGGGGACTACACGGGCCCCGACTACACCGGACCGCGCACGATCCAGCTCAAGCTGGGTATCCGCGGTGACTCGCCGGACGACCTCCGCGCGCTGACCCTCGCGCTGCGGGCCGCGACACAGCCGCAAGCGCAGCCCGCCACGCTCCAGTTCATTGACCAGGGGACGCTCGTCTACGGCAAGGTCCGGAGGCGCAACCTGCCGTACGACGCCGAGGCGCTGTGGCGGATCGGGGACGCAGCGATCGAGTGGTACTGCGCCGACCCCTACCTGTACGGCCTCGAAGAGCGGTCGGAGTCGACGACCGCGTACAGCCCGTCTGCCGGCCGCACGTACCCGATGGCCTACCCGAGGTCGTACGGCAGCGCGGGAACCTCGGGGCGGCTGACGGCGGTCAACGGCGGCGCGTCCCCGGCTTATCCGGTGCTGCGCCTTGACGGGCCGGTGTCTGATCCGGCGGTCGAGCAGGTGACGAACGGCGGCATCCTCCAGCTCGACGCCGACCTCCAGGCCGGGGAGTACGTGCTGATCGACACCCGGTCGCGGGCGGTCCTCTACATGGGGACGGCTCCGCGTAGGGCGTGGGTGCGCGCCGGCTCGGTGTGGCCCCTGCTCACCCCCGGCCCGAACGAACTCGCCTACCGAGGGTCGTCGCTGCCGGGCTCCCCCGGGCAAGAGTCCCTGCTCACCGTCACCTGGCGCGACACCAGCCTGTAAGAGAGGAGGCGGCCCGTGGCCGCGATCAACCCCCCGGCCTGGTTGCAGGCCGGGAACTACCCGGCCCGAAACGACCGGCTGGCCCTGACGGGCCTGATGTCGTACTCCGGGTTCAGCTTCGACGAGGCGACCCCGCTGCGGATCAGGCAAGGCGTGAAGCCGTCGTACCAGAACTACCAGTTGAAGGTCAGAGCAGCGTCGACCCCGAACATGACCGTGATCGTCAGCGGCGGCGTCTGCTTCATCGACCAGCACGACACCGGGGGCGTCGGTACCTACATCTGCGCGAACGACGGCGACGTCACCCTCACCGTGCAGCCCGCCGGCGGGGCCGGGCAGTACCGGCGGGACTGCGTGGTGGCCTCGGTGTACGACGCCGAGTACTCGGGCTCGGCGTCGGAGTGGCGCCTGGAGGTGATCCAAGGGGCGTACGCGGCGAGCGCGGGCGCGGCGGTGCGGCCCGCGCTGCCGAGCAACGCGCAGATTCTCGCGGATATCGCGATCGGTCCGTCGCAGACGAGCGTGACCAACGCCAACATCGGCGACGTCCGCATCTACTCCGTCGCGGCGGGCGGCATTGTGCCGATCCTGTCGACCGTCGACATGGACCACCCGGCTCCTGGTCAGGTGCGCTACCGGACCGACACGGACACCTTCGTCTACGGCAAGGGCGACGGCACCACGGGCCAGTTGCTCTCCTCAGCGGGTTCGCCGTGGATCACCGCGTACAAGGCGGCGGACGAGTCCGTTAGCAACGCGACCCTCCAGGACGACGACCACCTTTTTGTCTCCCTCGCTGCGAACGCCACCTACTTGATCGATGGTCTCCTGGCCTACACGGGGCAGACCTTCTCAGCGGGCCCCGGTGATCTCCGCGCGGTGTGGAGCATCCCTGCGGGCAGCACGTTCAGGTGGTCGCGGAACGGGCCTGCTCAGAACGCCGCAACGGGTATGGACGTCGTCGTCACCGACGAGTCGACCGTCCGGCTCCTCGGCACGTTCGGCGGCGGCACTGACGTCAGCGCGCACTTCAAGGGCCGGATCACCACCGTTGGCACGTCCGGTCTTCTGAGGCTGAGGTGGGCGCAGGGTACGACCAACGCCGCGCAAGCCACCATCCTCCGGGCCGGGTCGTGGCTGCGCGCGCAGAGGATCGCCTGATGAGCGCGCCCGTGGACTTCGCGTCGGCACTGCTGGCCGGGTCACAGGCCAGCGCGGCACACACGTACACGTACCTGTTCTGCGACCTGCGCACGGACACGCTGCTCGCCGAACTCCCCATGTCCGACGTCTCGTACAGCTGCGAGTTGAACGGCGTCGGCACGCTCACGGGGACCATCCCGTACTCCACGGAGACGCTGCCGCTCGACCCGGAGACCGCGTCCACCCCGGCCCGCACGACGCTGTACGTCGACCGCGACGGGGTGATCGTATGGGCCGGGATCGTGTGGACCCGTACGTCCGCCCGGGGCGGGAAGCAAATCCAGGCGGCGGAACTTCTGTCGTACTTCCAGCACCGCTATGTGAAGCGGACGTTGTCCACAGACACGTCGCTGCTCATCGACCCCACGTACGTCGGCACCAATCCGGCCTCGCAGCGGCTCTACCCCGACCAGAAGCACATCGTGTGGTCGTTGCTGCGGTATGCGCGGGATCAGGCGGGCGGGGACATCCGCCTCGACACGTCCGCCCTGGCCGGGACCGGCGACGGCATCACTCGGTCCGCCACGTACTTCGGTTACGAGCGGCCCGAGATCTACAAGGCGATCGTCGAACTCTCCGGCGCCGACGACGGGTTCGACTTCGGCGTCGAGGTCGGCTGGACATCCCCAGCGAACAACAACCCGCCAGTCCGCTACCGCAGGGTGAAAACGTGGTTTCCCCGCCGCGGCCGTACGGCGGCACAGTCGGGCCTGGTCTTCTCGAAGGGCGGAGGATACGGCTCGATCCTTTCGTACGACTGGCCCGAGGACGGGACCTCGCTGGTCACGGAGATGTCCGGGCTCGGGGCTGGGACGGGCGAGGCGCGGATCGTACGGACGGCGTCGGCGGACGACATGATCGCCTCGGGGTGGCCGCTCCTGGAGGGGGTGGCGTCGTACGACGGGGTGATCGACGAGGCGCAGGTGCAAGGGCTGACGTCGTCGGCGCTGACTGCCCAGTCGCAGGCGCAGGTGCAGCCGGTCTTCGAGGTGTCGGCGGACACCGACCCGGAGTTCGGCAGCTACAGCGTGGGCGACGAGGCGTTGTTCGTCATCGACCCCGAGCCTCAGTCTCCGCATGGCCGGGAGGCAGTCCTGCGGATCGTCCGCATCGAGAACACCGCGGCGGCCGGGCCCGAGCGGGTTCGCCTGACCTGTGTGGGGGCGTGATGCCGCAGACAGCGCAGACTCCGGGCCTGCTCCAGCGGATCGCCCGCCTTGAGTCGGAGATTGCCGCGTTGCGGCGGGCGGGGTGGGAGCGGGACGAGATGCCGTTCTACCCGACGTCGCTGCACGGGTTGGCGTACGAGGACGCCACCGCCTTCACCACGTTGTGGGAGGGGATTCTCAGCCCGCGCACCGCAACGTTGGCCTTGGGCCTGGTGTTCATCGGGGACCAGGTCGGGACGACGAACACGGGCGGCGCGTGGCAGGTGTTGTTCAACGACACCACGGTTGTTGCCTCGGGATCGGTCCCTGCAACGTTCTCGTTTTCGTTCGCGTCGCTCTCCCTCGATCTCACCCCGTACCGCGCCGCGCGGCAGCTCAAGGTCCAGATCAACGTCCGGCGGACCAGCGGCGCCACGACCGGCGGGAAGTTCGGCACGGGCGGCTGCATCGGCGGCGCCCCCACATACGCACGGCTCATCTGACGAGAGGAACACCATGTCCAAGACCGGACCCCAGCTCTACCCGGGAGCCAGCCAGCAGTACCGCTATCAGGGGAAGTACGGCGGGAGCCCGATGGAGGTCAACGTCGTCGTGCTGCACACGACGGAGGGGCGGACGCTGCCGGACTACGGCGGCGGTGCAAGTGCTCCGACCCTCACCGCTGTGCCCGACACCGCGGCGAAGAAGCTGCGCTGGTACCAGCACTTCGACATAGACGTCTCCGCGCGCGCCCTCGTCAACCTCAAGGGCGGCGTCGAGACGAACACGAACAACGTCGCTCAGATCGAGCTGGTCGGCACCTGCGACCCGGCGACCCGGGCCGAGTGGGTGAAGGCGGGGAAGCGGCAGAACGCCGACTTCATCTTCTGGCCCGAGGCTCCCGACTGGGCGCTCGCCGAACTCGCGGCATTCCTTCGGTGGATGAACCGGCAGCACGGCGTCCCGTTGAGCGGCCCGTCGTCGTGGCCCGCCTACCCGGGGTCGTACGGCGCGACTCGGGCCCGCATGACGGGCGAGCAGTGGAACGGGTTCCGCGGCGTGTGTGGGCACATGCACGTACCGGAGAACACCCACGGCGACCCGGGATCGATCAACTTCCCCCGCCTCATAGCCCTCGCGAAGGGCACCAACCCCACGTCCGAGGAGGACACCGACATGCCCACTGCCAAGGAAATCGCCACCGCCGTCTGGGCGCAGCCGATTCCGAACCGCTTCCGCAAGGACGCCGCGGGCAAGCCCGTGCCGACCCCCGCCGGGACGTTCCTGGAGTACGGCGACTCCCACTTCGATGTCCTCGTCGCCAAGGTCGACAGCCTCACCACGGCCGTCGAGAAGCTGACCGCGGCCCTCGCCGCGAAGGGAGCCTGACCCATGTCCGACGCAGCGAAGCGCACCGCGCGCACCGTCCTCCAGACCGCGCTCGGTATCGCAGCCGTCCTCCCCGCGGTCGTCTCCGCCTCGGGTATCCCGGCCGCCCTGCCGTGGGTGGCGGGCGCGCTCGCCGTCTCGGCCGGCGTGACCCGGGTCATGGCGCTGCCCGGTGTTCAGGCGCTCCTCCCGGGGTGGCTGCGTACCGACGAGGGCGAGGGCGGTAGATGACGGCGGAGGCTACGACCGGCGTGGCGACCGTCGACATGATGGTTGCGTGGGCCGTGGGAGTCGTCGCACTGGCCGCTTTCGCGGGACTGCTGTGGCGCCTGCTGCGCGCGGTCCTGCGGATCGCGGATCTGGTGGACGAGATGCGCGACGACTGGCTCGGAGTCCCAGCGCGGCCGGGCGTCCCGGCCCGCCCCGGCGTGATGCCCCGCCTCGGCACCCACGACGACCAGCTCGACGAGCACGGCCGCCGCCTGGACGACCACGAGCAGCGGATCACCAGAGTCGAGACCCGGATACCCGACGGCGCGTGACTACCGCCCCCTCCTTCGGGAGGGGGCGGTTTCGTCGTTCCTGCCGCCCGATCGAGGGCCGTCTGCACCGAGCCCTCACACGCAAAGGGCCTCGCCTCTACCCTGGCAGTGTCGAGCTGTTCAGAGAGAGGCAAGGCCATGCCGTCTGATGCTACCCCGGACCCGACCACTCCTACGCTTACCTTCGGGCAGAGGCTCCAGCGGGCCCGCGAGCGCTCCGGGAAGACGCGCCCCTACGTCGCCGACGTGATGGGGCAATCCGTCGAATGGGTCAGGGCCGTCGAGAAAGACCGCATTGGCATGCCGGGGCTGCCTAAGCTGCTGCGCCTGGCCCACACCTTGGGCGTAGACGACATCACCGAACTTCTCGGAGACGACCGCATCGCCGCCGCCACCTACTCCAAAGCCGAGCACGAGAAGCTCCCGCTCCTGAAGCGGGCCCTGACCAGCTACCACCTCGCCACCCCGGACGGTCCACCCGCGCCTGCTGAACACCTCGACGCCAGGCTGAGGCAGGCGTGGAAGCTCTGGCATGCCGAGGGCGACCACCGCACGGGCATCGTTGCCCTCGTCCCCGGGCTCCTCGCAGACGCGCAACGGTCGGCCCGACTCCTGGAGGGCACCGGTCGGCGGCGGGCGCTGGTGGCGCTCGCCGAGACGTACCACCTCGCCCAGCTCTACCTCAGCTTCCAGCCTGCTCCGGATCTTGTCGTGCTCACCGGGGATCGGGCGATGAGTGCCGCGCAGGACGCGGACAGCCCGCGCGCGATGGCCGCTGCGGCCTGGTACGTGAACCATGTCCACCGTGACGCGGGGGAGGCCGCCGAGGCTCGCGTCGATCTCGCCGAGCAGGCTGCCGCGCTCCTGCCGCTCGACGACGACCCCGACCACATCGCCCGCCGGGGTCTCCTCTATCTGGCGGTCGCCTTGTCGTATGCGAAGACGGGGCAGGATGGGGACGCCCAGCGGTACTGGGACAAGGCCGACAAGGCTGCGACGCAGTTGGGTGACGACTACGCGCACCCGTGGCTGATCTTCGGCAGGGGCATCGTGGACGCGTACAAGATCACCATGCACAACGACCTCGTCCAGCCGGTCAAGGCGCTGGAGGTTGCCAACGGCCTCGATCTGGACCTGATCCCTTCGGCGACCCGCCGCTCGTACCACCTCGCGGAGACGGCTCGCGCTCACGACCTGCTCGGCGAGGGGGCCGCGTCGGTGGGCTACCTGAAGAAGGCGTTCGAGGAATCCCGGGAGACGTTGCAGTACAGCTTGTATGCGCGTCGGGCGCTGCCGGGGTTGGCGAAGGCGGGGCCACGCATGGTGCAGAGGGATGCGCGGGAGCTGGCGATGTCGCTCGGGGTACCCGTGTGATCGTTTAGGTGGTAGGAATCCTACCCCCGGACAAGGTGGTAGGACTCCTACCACTCGCATGACCTGCACGCCCCTACGGTCGCGGTGTGAGACGGATCACCGTGACCGTGGAGGCGTGACATGCCACCCGAGACTGCCCCACCCATCGACGCGCTCGCCCTGCTGGCGCTGCCGGAACTCGACAACCTGCCGCAGCCGGAGGCCCGGGGCGTCGCGTGTGTCTGGTGCGGGATACAGATCACGACCGCGACGGCGGTAGACCTCGGGGAGCGTCGGCGCGGTCACTACTCGACGTTCCCCCGCGCCTGCCACCCGTGCACCCATGAGGCTGCCGCGCAGACACTGCGGGCGCACGCGGGCATGTGCGAGCAGTGCGTTGACGACAGCACCCGCTGCGAGACGGCAACCGCCCTGTGGTGCCTGATCAGGGACAACCGAGAAGGCCATTCGTGAACGGGCGGGCCGCCGAGGGGGCGGGCGTCTACGGCTGGTGCACCTGGCACCGGGCGTACGCGTACGGATTACGGGTGATCAGCCTCGTCGAAGAGGGACGCGCGGCCTACGTCCTGTACGCGTGCGGCGGCTGCCGCACCATGTACGGCCTCACCCCACAAGCGGACCGGCCGTGAAGCACAAGCTCCCGGATGCCGCCAGTCTCCCGCGCGACCGCTACTCGGGCTGGGCGTGCGTCTGGTGCGGTGCACGCTTCCTGCCCCACACCCTCGCGGTGTCCGCCGGCCGAGCCGAGGGCCGCATAGCCCGCATAGACCTCAGCGTCGAGGTGTTCCAGTGCCCGCCCGGCTTCGGCTGCGCGATCAACGAACTCGAAGGAGACATCCCGTGACGACCACCCCTCCTCCGCCCACCGTCGACACCTGCACCGAGTGCGCCGCCTTCGCCCGCATGGCTCAGGAGGCCGCCGCCCGGGGCGACCACTCCGCCGCCATCGACTGCCGGGTCCGCATCCGCACCCACGACACCGGCCACAACGGCACCCCGCGATCCCCCGCGCTCTCCCGTGACGGCGGCGGCGCCGGACGGTAGAGAGCGGGTACGACGGCCGCCCGTACGTCCCCCACGGAGAGGCGGCCAGGCCCGCCGCCGCGCGTACCCCCGTACGCCGGCGGCGGGTCATCCCACAAGGTCGGACACCTCGATGCCGAAGGCGTGAGCGAGGAGCAGTAGATCCACCAGGTTCGGAATGCGCTGGGCAGTCTCCCAACGGTGCACGGTCCGGTGGTCACGGCCGATCAGCTCACCCAGCCGGACCTGGGTCAGGTCCGCACGGAGGCGCTCTTGGCGGATGCGTTCCCCGATCTGCCAGCGGCGGGTGAGTACCCAGTCGGGCATGGGGTCGAGAGGCACTCGACCAAGCTGTATGGATCATGGTCTGGTGTCTTTGCCCAGCCAGGCAAATTTAATGATCTTGCTAGTGGGGGACACCGTAGACACCGCTCACCGCCCTGCTCCGCCTGGGCTGGTGTGCGGCACAAGAGCGGCTGGCGGGCGTGCGCGTCTCCGCCTTTCGGCCGTTAGACGCTAAGACTCAGTCAAGGCGTCCCGCCCCGGGGTCCACTGGACTCCGGGGCGGTTTACTTTGAACATCAGAAGGCCCCCACCGACTTCAGCGGTGGGGGCCTCTGCCCGCTCCGGTCATCCTCCCCGACGACGCAGAGCAGGTACGCGAGAGGCGCGTCTCAGGCGCGCGCGGGGAGACGGCCTGCCCCTCTCGGTGTAATCCACTCTACGTGCCCGTTGCACAGAGTCCAGTCCCTCGATCGGAGCGAATCCTCAGGGGATGTGGACTCTATGCGGACTCCGATCATGAAAATACCCTCCGCAGTTTCCTGCGGAGGGTATCTGACCTGCGGTGGAGCCTAGGAGAGTCGAACTCCTGACATCCGCCATGCAAAGACGGCGCTCTACCAACTGAGCTAAGGCCCCAGAACACCCACAAGGAACACCGCTCCGAGGGACGTCGGAGACCAGACTACCGGGTCACCCCCCTGATCCCGCAAAAAGATTGGGGGTCCCCGCGACCGACCACTCTCCGTAAGATGCTCGGACGTGGTTCGCTACAGCGAACCGCGGTTTTCTGGGGAAGCGATGGGGAGACGCGAATGGACGCCGCACAACAGGAAGCGACCGCGAGAGCGCGGGAGCTTCAGCGGAACTGGTACGGAGAGCCGCTGGGGGCGCTCTTCCGCAAGCTCATCGACGATCTTGGTCTCAACCAGGCTCGTCTCGCAGGCGTGTTGGGGCTCTCCGCCCCGATGCTGTCCCAACTCATGAGCGGACAGCGCGCGAAGATCGGCAACCCGGCGGTCGTGCAGCGCGTACAACTGCTGCAAGACCTCGCCGCCCAGGTCGCGGACGGCAGCGTCAGCGCCGCCGAGGCGACCCAGCGGATGGACGAGATCAAGCGTTCGCAGGGAGGCTCCGTGCTCAGCAACACCACGCAGACGACGAGCAGTTCAGGTGCTCCCACCGTCAAGCGCGTGGTCCGGGAGATCCAGTCCCTGCTGCGCTCGGTCGCCGCCGCCGGCGACATCATCGACGCGGCGGACACCCTCGCCCCGACCCACCCGGAACTCGCCGAGTTCCTCCGGGTCTACGGCGCGGGCCGCACGTCGGACGCGGTGACGCACTACCAGTCCCACCAGAACTGACCGAAGGCCCGGACGCCGAAGGGGGTTCGGCGGACGGGCCCGGTCGGCTCCACGGGGGAAACCACCCTCTTCGAGGGCGAACAGCAGCAAATCACGGGGGACCCGCACCACCGCAGGACACAACCCGGAGAAATCCCCGGGCGAAACCCTGAGCGAGGCGCGGGCGCGAAGTAAAAAGGAGTGACCGCACAACGGCACAACGGCACAGCGAGACACCGCCCCGCCCAGGGGCGACCGCAGGGGGAGGAGCGCCACACAGCATGGGTACACGGCATGGGTGAGGTCTTCGCCGGACGCTACGAACTCGTCGACCCGATCGGCCGCGGCGGAGTCGGCGCGGTCTGGCGCGCCTGGGACCACCGCCGCAGACGGTACGTCGCCGCCAAGGTCCTCCAGCAGAGCGACGCCCACTCCCTGCTGAGGTTCGTCCGCGAACAGGCCCTGCGCATCGACCACCCGCACGTCCTCGCCCCGGCGAGCTGGGCCGCCGACGACGACAAGGTCCTCTTCACGATGGACCTGGTCGCGGGCGGCTCCCTGGTCCACCTGATAGGCGACTACGGCCCCCTCCCGCCGCCGTTCGTCTGCGTCCTGGTCGACCAGCTGCTGGCCGGCCTCGCCGCCGTGCACGCCGAGGGCGTCGTCCACCGCGACATCAAACCGGCGAACATCCTCCTGGAGGCGACGGGTACGGCACGCCCGCGCCTGCGCCTGTCCGACTTCGGCATCTCGATGCGCCTGGGCGAGCCGCGCCTCACCGACACGAACCTCGTCGTCGGCACCCCGGGCTACATCGCCCCCGAGCAACTCCTGGGCGCCGACCCGGACTTCCCGGCCGACCTGTTCGCCGTAGGGCTGGTCGCGCTGTACCTCCTGGAGGGCAAGAAGCCGGACGCCAAGGCCCTGATCCAGCACTTCGCCGAACACGGCACCCCGGGCGCCCCCCAGGGCATCCCCGCGCCCCTCTGGCAGGTCATAGCCTCCCTGCTCCAGCCGGACCCCACGTCCCGCTTCCGCACCGCCACAGGCGCCCGCAAGGCCCTCCTGACGGCCACGGAACTCCTCACCCCCACCCCGGACGACGAGTCCATCGAGATCTTCGACCAACTGGGCCCCCTCCCCAAGGGCTTCACCCCCGAGGGCCCCACGTCGACGTCCCTGAACGTGACAGCGACGGGCACGGGCCCGTCGTACACCGGCCAGTCGTACGGCGAACCCCGGTCCAAGGGCTACGACGGGTACGAGTCTGAAGACGCCCCCCGCACCCCGGCAAACACCCCCATCCCCCCAAGGCCGACCACACCCCCACCCCCCACCTGGCCCACCCCCACCACCACCCCCACCACGACCCAAGCCGGCTGGGGCCCAGCCGCAGCCCCACCCTCGACAACACCCCCCACCGCACACCCCCACACGCCGCCCACACCGACACCGACCCCCACGATGTCGGACACAGGCAGCTTCCACCTCCCACCCCCACTGACCCCCCACCAGCCCCACGACCCAGCCTTCACCCCCGTCCACACCACCCCACCACCCCCCTACGACCCCACCACCTACGCCCTCCCCCGCACCCCCGACACCGCCTCCACCGCGACCTACACGGCCCGCCCCCCACAGACCGCGACACCGCAGCCCGCGCAGACCACAGCCCGCCACAGCCGCGCAGCGCCCCGCCCCGGCCCGCCCCCCGCCATCGCGATCCCCCTCCTCCTCCTGGCCCTGACCTGCTACGCGATCGGCTTCTGGGCCCTGACCCGCATCTGACCGGCCCGCCGCCGCCCGACGACGGTCCACACACCGAGGACGACGAGTACGAGGGTCCCCACCCCGAACCCGCCGGCGGCGACGGCGACCATGGCCACGCCACCACCCCCCGCCCCCTCCTCGACCCCGGCGGCATCGGTCTCCCCGGAATGCGCGGGAGCACCCCCACTCGCGCCCCCGGTCCCGGTCCCCGTCCCGAACAACCCACCCGGCACGGACTCCCCCCGATACCCGGGCCCCGCCTGCACAGCCCCCTTCACCCGAACCCGCAGCGTCACCCCGTACGCCGAGTCCCCGAACTTCTCCCCGACCTGCGCGGAGAGATGGACGGCGAGGAAGTACCCCCCGGCGAACCGCATCCCGCTGACGGCCTCGTTCGCGGAGTACCGGTTGGCGTACTCGACGGGCGCGAGGGGCCGCAGGGAACCCGCCTTCTGCTCCCCGTCGTACCCGAACCGCAGGTCGTCGACCTTGGCGCGGACGGGGTTGTAGAGGGTGACGTCGAGCGCGGAGGCGACATACCCGGACCCGTCACCGCCGCTCCCCAGCTCAGCGGCGACATACACCTGCTGCCCCCACTCGACGGGAACGGCGTAGAACAGCGTCTGCCCCGGCAGGATGTCGTCCCGCCAGGCCCCCTGCCCCAGGTCGGTGGCGGTGGCGAACCCGTCCCCACCGGGCAGCCGCCGCGCATCCCCCTCCATAGGAGAAGGCGTAGCGGAACTCCACCCCTTGGGCGCCACGGTGGCCCCGCCCTCAGCAAGAGGCGGCTCCCCGACAACAGCCACCTCAAGCCCCCAGGACCCGCCGGACCCCGACGAGGAGGAACCCGGCGAGGAAGAGGAAGAGGAAGAGGAAGAGGAGCCCCCCGAAGACCCGGACGGCGTCCCGAACACGTCCCCCGAACCCCCCTCCCCATCCCCCGAAGGACTCGCAGACCCCCGCGCCCCCTCCCCGGCCCGCTCCACCACGACGTAATAAGTCCCCGCGTCCTGACAGACCGACCGCCCCGCCCGAACCTCCCGCACAGCCCAAGCGGTAACCGGCCGAGCCCCCACGACGGACCCGAACGTCGCGGTGTCACTGGAGCAGTTGAGCCCATTGGAGTCCTGAAGAGAAACCTTCACCCCGTCGTTGAACGACAGCTCCTCGTCACCCCCCGGCACGGCGGTCACGGACACGTACGTCGTCGTCCGCGCGTCCAGCTCGACCTTGAAGTACGCCTTCCCCCGCCCCACGAGCGCGCTCTGGTAGACACCCCCCGCTTCCAGCCGTACGGCGTCACTGGTCGCACTCGCCGCGTTGACGCCGCGCGCCTCGGTGTCGTACGCGTACGACGGCGCCTCGGCCGCCCGGGCCACCGCCCCCGGCGCTGCGGCCACCATCATGCCCGCGACACACAGCGGCACGGCCCACCGCCGCCCCACCGAACCCGCCGGTCCCATGCACCCGCCCCCTCGCTCACCGCACCGAAGCCGCTGTCCGTCCTAACCCACGCGGCCCCGTTCCTGCCACCCCTTGACCGTTTTCGATCGCTTCTACGTCCGTGACGTAACCGTTTCTCCGGCATCGCGTGGACGTCGAAACTTTCAGGTCCGGTCACCGGACAACGCAAGACCCCGACCGCGTCCGCGATCGGGGCCTGTTGGAGTTCTGGGAATCGGCAGTCACGAACCCGTGGGCACGGAGTCGGTCGCCTCCGTCCACAGATCCTGCTCGGCGCGATCCGCCTGGATCTGGCGGTACACGAGGAGCCCGCCGATGGCGGCCAGTGCGACCAGGAGAAGCTTCTTCACCGCGCGACCTCGTCTTTCTTGACGTAGGGGACCTCTTGGCGCCCGACTATACACACCGGCCGAGACCGATCGGTGACCTCCCCGGGCGCCCAACTACCGCTCGGTACCGCCGAGTAGACGCCCCGCGCGGGAGCCCGCCACCGGTCCGATCGGAGGGTGATCGCACCCCCACGGACCGTGACTTTTCGCCCCTTCCCTCCCTCATGCACCCATCCGGGTGGTGTTCATCTGAACATCGCCACGCCACGTGCGTCGGTCCGTGATTCCCCGCCCGACATACACATCATGAGGAAAGTACGCAAATCAGCCCAACCCGAAAGTGAGGGGCCATGGCCCGCACGCAGGTCACGAAGCTCTGGACCACGATCGTCACCGCCCTCCTGTCCCTCTTCACGGCCCTCGGCCTGATCACGACGACGGCCACGGCGGCGGTAGCCCACCAGGAGCCGACGCGCAACGCGGCGGCGACACTGACGGCGGAACCGGCACTGACCCCCTTCTGGGACTGGTCCCCCACCCGCTCCCTCCCCCCGACGATGAAGCAGCGCATCCGGGCCGAGGCCCACGGCAAGTCCCCGAACTGCCGCCACCTCCCGCGCACGGACGCGGAGCCCCTCACCGAGGCGGCCCCGGACGGCCCCACAACGGACACGGAAGCCCCCCTCCAGACCTGACGGCTCCGCACACCCTCACCGACGTAACGGCGAACTTGCGTACGCCCCACACGCCAGGCCCGGCGGCTCCCACGAGCCCCGGGCCTTCGCCTTGCCCGATCGAGTGAAAGTACTTGCCAATTAGGAAAGTACTTGCCACGCTGATCACATGACGACGGACCACCCCACCCCGGCAGCAGCGGAAGCCGCCCTCGCCGCCGCCCGCAGCGCGCGCACGGCGGCCGTCAACGCCCGCAGAGTCCCCGCCTGGCACCCCCCGGCCGCAGGCCTGCTGTACGCGGCGGGCTTCACGGGCCTCGCGCTCCTCACGACCCAGGACCACCCCAGCGTCGCCCTGATGCTGGCTTCCCTGGCCTGCCTCCTCGGCTTCCTCACCCTGTTCGTCGCCACCGCCCGGGCGGGCGGCGTCCTCCTGCGGCCCACCGGAACCGCACGCGAGCGGTGGTCGCGCCAGTCCCCGGTCCTGATCTCCCTCACCGCGGCCGTGGTGACGGCCTTCGCCATCAACCCCCCAGCCGCCCTAGCCGTGTTCGGCATCACCCAGGGCGCCCTGACGTGGTCCCAGCTGCACCGCGCGCGCACGAAGCCGGCGGACCGCACGAGGCCGACGACATGAGCGCCGCCGAACCCCCGCGCCTGGACCCCACCGTCCAGCACCCCACCCGCCTCGCCCTGGTCGCGTTCCTCTCCAGCTGCCTGGAGGCGGACTTCAGGACCACCCGGGACGCCCTGGACCTCTCGGACTCAGCACTGAGCAAGACGGTCTCGGCACTGGAGGCGGCCGACTACGTCAAGGCCCGCAAGGGCTTCGTCGGCAAACGCCCCCGCACCTGGCTCTCCCTCACCCCCCAGGGCCGCACCCGCCTGGAAGCCCACCTCGAAGCGCTCCAGACGATCGCCGCCCAAGCCCGCGCACGGGGCGCGGACTTGACACCCCCAGAGTGATCCCGCTCACATATCCCCACTCCGTCCGCGAAGTCACCCCCCACCGCCCCCAACACCCTTGTTAGCCTTGGCCATAGCCCGGTCGCTGGTGCATCCCCCGTCGCCAGCGACCGGGTCTTTTGCTGCCCCGAAAAAGCACCGGACACGAAAAAGGCGCCTCCCTGAGGGAGACGCCTTTTTGACGATGTGGGGCTAACAGGATTTGAACCTGTGGCCTCATCCTTATCAGCAATGGTCCGCGACCACAAGTGTCAGTAGTTACGCAGGCCAGAGGGGTCTCCCGCACTCACTAGAGATCGTTTGGGAGAAATCTGGGAGAAATCTCCCCGACGGACTGCCCCCGACGGCGGCTGAGGCGTTGGCCAACAGCGGCCCTGCCCCACACCGTGATCTCGAACACGCGGTCGACAAAATTACGCTTTCCGTACAACCATTCCCGTCTCCTGCGGATCTGGTCATGCGAGTCAACCGGCTCCATGACCACTCCATGCGGGGAACCCACCCATGCGTATCCGAGCCGCCGGCGCCATCGTCACCGGCGCCCTGGCCCTGTCCGCCTTCGCCGTCCCGGCCGCCCACGCCGACGCGGGCCGCGGTGACACCAAGATCTCGAACGTCGTGGTCAACGGGGGCAAGCCCGTCATCGTCGGCGCGACCGGGAGCAAGACCTTCTCCGTGACCTTCACCGTCACGGACGACTCGGGCGTCGACTGGGCGCAGGCGATCCTGTACCACGGCCCGAGCATCGACGAGTCCGACAGCGGTGCAGTCGCCAACACGAGCGACCAACGGTCCAAGTGCACCAAGGTCAGCGCCACCACGTCGACCTGCACCGCGACCTACACCCTGAAGGCCCACGCCAACCTCATCAACAAGGTGGCCGGCACGTGGAAGGTCTGGGCGGTCGCCCGAGCCAAGGACACCAACTACGTCCAGCGGGACAACGTCAAGACCTTCCAGGCCCAGCGTCAGTCCAAGCTGACGGTCGACGCCGCCCCGGAGCCGGTGAAGAAGGGCAAGACCCTCACTGTCACCGGTGCGCTGACCCGAGCCGACTGGGACGCGGCCAAGTTCTCCGGCTACAGCGGCCAGTCGGTCAAGCTCCAGTTCCGCAAGAACGGCTCCAGCGGCTACATCACGCTGAAGACCGTCAAGACGGACTCCAGGGGCAACCTGAAGGCCACGACCACCGCGACAGCGGACGGCTCCTACAGCTTCTCCTTCGCGGGCAACGCTGGCACCTCGGCGGTCGCCGCCGCGGGCGACTTCGTTGACGTGCGGTAAGCGGTGAGCAGTAGGCAGTACCGATCCGGCCCCGGAAGCATCCAGTCTCCGGGGCCGGAGCCTTTCGTTGGCGCCGGACACAGCGGCGGCGTGAGGCAGGCCCTGGGCCTCGGACAGCACGTGCAGCTTGCTGCCCTTCTTGCCTCGGTCGACCGGGTTCGGCCTGGTCAACGCCGCCCCTTTTCACCCGCACCGACGCGGCATCCACGATCGCCGAGGTCCAGTCGATCTCCAGGCGCCGAGCTCGTCCAGGACCGCCCGGTGCAGTCGCCGCCGCAACCCCGCCTCCGTCCACACGGTGAACCGGCGGTGCGGCGTCGCGGGCGACACCCCGAACGTCTCCGGCGGATACCGCCAGGCACACCCGCTGGTCAGCACGTACACCACCGCCGTGAACACGGCACGCTCGTCCAGCGGCACGGTCCCGCCGCCCTGCGGACGGGAGTTGAACGACGGCAGCAACGGGGCGACCAGTTCCCACAGACCGTCAGGAACCAGCCGCCGCGACAGATCGGCACCTACGAAGAGACATCATGCCGTAGCCCACGGCATCACCACGTAAGACAGCCTCTTAGCTCCTTCAGGGAAGCGTTGAGCCGGCACTGATTGGAGCGTGGGCCAGACAGGATCCTGCTGCCGTGGTGGTGAAGGGTGCAGTCGGTGAGGTGGCTACTTCGGGGCGACGAGCATGTGGTCGGGGCCGAAGGTGGCGCCGGTGTGTGGGTACATGGTGGTCTCGCCGTCGGACCAGCGGACGACGAGGTCGTCCGGCCAGCCGTTGGAGTCGTAGCTGCCCGCCGTACTCGCCGCCCTCCGCGACCTGATCCGCAGCGCGCTCAAGCTCGCCGGCTACGTCAACACCACCGCCGGACGACGAGCCCACACCGAACGCCCCCGCGTCCTCGCCCTCTACGGCATCACATGATCAAACCGGACGATCCAGGCACTCGCCGGGGCCCATGGACCTGCCGATCAATAATTCCTAGATCTTGGTGAGGATTATGGGGGTGTGAGGTCGTGCCCGGCGATCTCGGCGAGCTGTTGTGCCGTGGTCACGGTGAGGGCGCCGACCGGGACCGTGTACCCCAGCGCGGTGAGCACGGGGGTGGCCTCCCGGAGGGTCGCGCCGATCCGGCTCTTGGCCAGGCCGGTTGCCTCGGCGAGTGGCGTCCGGGCCATGGACCAGCGCTTCGTGAGGAGGAAGACGACAAGCTGGTCGGCGACGGAGAGTCGTCCGCTGCCGGCGCCGGGGCCGCCGTCGGGGCGTTTGCCGGGCAGGAAGATCGGCGGGTGCTCGGCACACCAGGCTTGGTAACGGGCGGCGAGATCGCCGAAGGCGGCGGGTTCGAGTCCGGTGAGGCTGGGGTGCCGCAGCCACATGGGGAGCTTGTCGCCGGTGGGAAAGCGCCCGAACCCGGCGCTGGGTGGGGACAATTCAGGAGCGAGCGGTTCGGGGCGCAGGGTGTAGTTCCACGTGCCGTGCCACTCGTGCGGCGTCAGGGGCAGGCGTTCCATGACGGTGTCGGGGACGGTGACGCCGGTGGGGTAGACGCCGGGGTCGAGCTCGGCGTGGACGGACGGTCCGCTGCGTGTCGTGGTCGCTCCGATGGTGCTGACGACGACTTCGTGGCTGGTCAGGGGCCTGCCACGCCAGTTGACGCTGATCTGTGAGAACAGCCTGTGCTCTATTTTGTTCCACTTCGATGTTCCCGGTGGAAAGTGACAGACAGTCACTTCAAGGCCTGTCTCGTAGGCGAAGTCCGCGAGTTCCTTCTTCCAGGCGCGCACACGGTAGCCGTTGGAGCCTCCGGCGTCGGCGGTGACCAGCAGGCGGGACGCGTGCGGGTAGCGGCGGCGCCCCTCACCGTTCCACCAGCGGCGCAAAGTGGCCACCGCGAAGGCAGAGGTGTCCCCGTCGCAGCCCACCGACACCCAGCCGGTATCCGCGCCTATGTCGTAGATCCCGTACGGCACCGCTTTCTGGGCGCCCTTCTCGGGGAAGTCGTGTGCGCGGACCTGCACCGGCTGTCCGGCGCGGTGCCACTCGCGTCCGATCACCGCGTAGCTGCCCAGCGTCTCCTTCTTCTTGGCATCCACGCTGATGACCGGCTGCCCCTCGGCGAGGTACGCCGTGACCTGGTCGTTGATGTAGCGGAACTGGGCGTCCCGGTCCGGATGCCGGGCCCCCTCGGTGGTCCTGGAGGTGCCCTGCAGAGAGAAGCCCTCCGCCTTCAACAGCGTAGCCACCGTGTCCGAACCGACCCGGTGCCCCTGACGCGTCAGCTCGCCCGCCAGATTCCGGGTGGACTTCACCGTCCACAGCAGCGGAGACTCCGGGTCACCCCGCTGGTCCGGCTCGACCAGCGCCAGCAACGCGGGCACCAGCCCCGGATCGGCCTCCCGCAAGGGCTTCCGACCCGCGCCCGGTGCCCGGACCCGGCCGGCGGGCTCCTCCGCGTGCTCCAGCTCCCGCTTCCCACGCGACACCGTGGACTCCGCCACCCCGGCCGCTCCGGCCACCACGCGGATCCCGCCGTGGCCCAGAACGCGGGCCACGGCACCCAGCGTCAGGCGCTGCTGGCGCTCATCGAGATGCGGCAGCAACAGCCCCAACACGTCCACCAGCTCTGCCTTCGTCCCCTCCGACACCCCCGCACCCTACAACCCAACAGCCCACAAAAACCGAAGAGTTATTGATCGGCAGGTCCCTGGTTCATCGAGGGCTGCAGGTGGGTGGGGGTGAAGAGGAGGTTGAGGACGCCGTCGGCGACCTCCAGGCAGTCACCTGTGTGAGGCGCATCGCAGAGACGGGCGGGGGTTTCACCGTCTCAATGTGGCATGATCACGTCGCTAAGCGCCGCCTCTGACCACGGCGGTTTGAACACCAAAACGGGGAATTTTCAGCGCCATGTGCATACATCCAGGGATCTCTGCTGTCCCTGACGCGTACACGTGTCAGGGGTGGTGCTGCGCGGCCGACCTCGGCCTCCGCATCCGGCG
Organism: Streptomyces acidiscabies; assembly: GCF_020010905.1. GTDB lineage: Bacteria > Actinomycetota > Actinomycetes > Streptomycetales > Streptomycetaceae > Streptomyces > Streptomyces acidiscabies. The sequence goes on from NZ_JAGJBY010000001.1 coordinate 621,749, forward strand.
AAAGCCCAGCGCCTGATGTCAACTGTTGCTCGTGCACAGCGGCCAGGCGCTGCCGCCACCATCACCGACAAGCTACCTCGTGTTGGCCGACGGTGGGACTGGCTGCTGCTGTTGGGCTGCGCTGTTTCCGCACTCGTGGTGGGTCTACTGTCGCCAACCGACACCTCCCAGGAAGCGTGGGGCCTGACTGCCGCATTGGGTTACGGCGCTGCCGCACTGGTCGCGGCCCGGTCGTCCGCGTCGTGGGCACCCGCTCCCGCCGTGGTCGCGGTCGTCGGTGCGGTCGCCGTGCCCCTGCTGTACCTGACGGTGATCAGCAAGGAGCAGATGGAGGTAGGCGTCGTGGAGCGGGCAGCTGACCTGCTGTTCGCCTCCGGAAGCCCGTACCACCCCACACCACACGTGGTGCGGGACTTCAACCCCTACCTTCCCGGCATGGCGCTCTTCGGCATACCGCACATGCTGTTCGGCGACATCCCGTTCACCAGCGCCCGGTTGTGGTTCTTCGTCGGCTTCCTTGCGGCCGTAGCAGGCGCGATACGGGTGCTGACCGACGGCCGGGACACAGACGCCGACCGGTACAGTACCTCGCGCGGGGTCACCGGCAGGACGGGCCTGTTGTGGCTGATCGCCTGCCCCGTCGTCGCGCTGCCGCTCACCATCGGTGGTGTGGACCCGCCGGTCATAGGGTTGGTGTGCCTGGCCATGGCCTTCACACAGGGGGGCGATGCCGGACGTGCCGGGCTGGCCCTGGGTGCGGCGGCCGCGCTGAAGTGGACCGCCTGGCCGGCCATCCCGGTGCTCATCGCCGTACTGGCGGTGCGCGGCGGGCGGCGTGCCGCGGTCAGATGCGCAGCGGGAGCTGCGGGGATCGCCCTGCTCGCCGTGCTGCCCGCGGTCTTGGTGGACAGCGGTGCCTTCTACCGCAACGTCGTCCTCTACCCGCTGGGCCTCGGTCCCACGGCCTCGTCCGCGCAGAGTCCCTTGTTGGGGCATCTGATCACGATGCTGGTCCCGCACGGCAAGGCCGTCACGACGGCACTCATCGCGCTGAGCGCCGCGGGTGTGGGCCTCTCACTCTTGGTCCGCCCACCGCGGAGCGTCGTGGCTGGTGCCGACCGACTGGCACTCGGCCTGATCCTGGCGATAGTGCTGTCGCCGGCCACTCGCGTCGGCTACGCCATATACCCGATCGTCCTGCTGGCTTGGCCTCGCTTCGCCGCTGCCTTGTCGGCGGGCGTGCCGGACAGACAGCGGCTACGAACGGGGCATCGATGATCATCAGTCAGTGCTTGGTGTATGTGCCGCAATAAGTCGACCCCGGCCCCCACACACAACGCCTTTAGTGCGGAAGGTGGTTGGAGGAGTGACGTAAGGCGTATCTGGCGCGACTGATACGGAACGTCACCCTCCACGCAATATCGGTTGCAAGATCCAAAACTTGGTGTGATCATGACATAACTGTCGAAGTGCTTACCAAGCCTTCGCAATCGACCATCGATGACGGATCAGCATGGTTGGGGCCGCAGCGGGGCAACGCTGCGACCCCGCCCCCGCCATCGGTCTGCACATCAGGAGGAGACAGTGATGACGGAGCACATTCAGCCCGTGAGACGGACGCGGAACACCATAGCGCGCGCCGCCGCGTTCGCGGGTGCGGCGATCGCAGTCGTCGCCCTGTCCGCGCCGTCTGCAATGGCGAGCGGCACGAGCCCCAAGCTCAACGGCTGCTACTCCACATGGGGGAGCACGGGATCGGTGGCCCACTGCGTCTCCGTGACGAGGGGCGGGCAGTACAAGAACCGCGGCGTGTGCACCTTCGGTAACGAGGACTCGCTCTGGAAGTTTTTCCAGGGCGGGGAGTCGAACCCGAAGTGGGGCGGAGTCGAGTGCACGTTCGACATCGAGAAGTCTTTCATTATGTACACGGATTGATGCGCTTCGGCACGTAGAGATGATGTGACCGGGTGCCGCCCTCGGGTGGCGCCCGGTCGCGCATGTGAAAGGAACGACGTGGAACCGATCGCATCACTGTCGGGACTTGCTCAGGGCTATGGCCGACACCAGGTGATCACAGGACTCGACTGGCAGCTCGGCGGCGGCGTCTATGGACTTCTGGGCCCCAACGGTGCGGGAAAGACAACGCTTCTCCGCACCCTCGCCACGGTTGCGCCCCCTCAGGAGGGAAACCTGGAGATCTGCGGCAGAAGGGTCAACTCCGAGCGGTCGGCGAGGGCGGCGCGCCCCATGATCGGCTACCTGCCTCAGGAATTCGGGTATTATCCGACCTTTTCGGTCTATGATTTCGTCAGGTACAGCGCATGGCTGCGCGGGGTGCCCGACCGTGAGGCGCATGGCGCGTCCGTGAAAGCCATCGCATCCGTCCTTCTCGACGGGCGGGCGGATGCCCAGATGAAGTCTCTTTCCGGTGGCATGCTGCGGCGCGCCGGCATTGCCGCGGCCATTGTCGGCTCTCCAAGGCTCCTGTTGCTGGACGAGCCGACCGTCGGTCTGGACCCTGAACAGCGCTTGCAGTTCCGTGAGTTGATCAGATCGCTGACGGGCTCGGCGATCGTACTGAGCACACATCTCGTGGAGGATGTGGCTGCCGTCTGTGACCAGGTCGTCGTCATGCAGTCCGGAAGGTTCCTCTTCCGCGATACGCCCGAGGCCCTTGCGGGCAACACCCGTTCGGGAGTGGCGGGCGACAGCCCGTTGGAGCGCGGCTACATGGCGGCCTTGTCGGGGCAGGGGGAGCTTTCCTGATGCGTATCTTCTGGATGGAGTTGCGGCGCTCCCCCCTGCGATGGTGGTTCCCCGCCCTCGTCGCCCTGGACGTGGCGGTTCTTTTCGGACGGTCTCAGTGGTGGATCGGCGTCTGGCCGCAGGCCAGTGCGGCGGCCCAGGTACCCGCCTTCTACCTCGGCCCGTTCTTGGCGGCCTATGCCGCCTGGGCCTCCGGCCGGATCTACCGGCTCGGCTTCGAGGACCAGCACACGGCAGGAACCAGGCCCAGGTGGCAGGTCGAGGGAGCGCACATCGCGGCAGTCGCCGTTTACGGTTACGTCGCCTACCTCATGGGCGCCGCAGTTGCCGCGGCAGTCAGTTACCACGACGCCGGCCCCGGATTCCTGTGGCCCAGTTACCTCCTGCTGGGGGCGGCACTCATCCTCCTGTGCATCGCGGTCGGACACCTCGCCGGGCGTTGGTTCCCGTCCGCTTTCGCCACCCCGGTCGTCTCCGGTCTGGCCTGCTTCCTGGTGGTGACGATGAACGGCAGCCCGACGAAGGCCGGCCTGTTCGTACTCTCCGGCGGCCCTGCCATGGAAGTGACCCCGGAGCATCTCGCCGTCCGATGGGCTCTGGCGCTCTCCGCGGTGGCCGTCGCCGTTCTCACTCCACGTACGCTGCCTGGATACACCGGAGAACGCGGAAAAGTGATCGCCAGACTGCCTGCCATCGGTACCTCGGCGCTGGCCGTCGCATGCCTGGCAGGCGTTCTCACGGCAGGACCTGTGCAGACGGCGCGAGCGAATCCGAGTGCTCCGCTGTGCACGCACGCCGAGCCGAAGATCTGCGTATGGCCCGAAGAGCGCATGTACCTGCCGCGCCTGGAAGCGATGGCACGGCGTATATCCGCGCTTCCTCCGGTCATCAAATCCCCCTCGGCGTTCTACGAGGAGGGGCTGAGGGGCGACAAAGCGCAGGACGTCGACTTCTCGATCTTCGAGGGCTCCATGTGGGAGGTGGCCGACAGCATGTCCATCGCCATCACCCGGACATCCACTCCGCCCTACTGCGAGGCGGTGGACAGCGCCAGTGAAGACCGGCGCACGCAGGCGTACTTCGAGCTCGACTCCTGGCTCGCAGCCCGGATCTCGGGCGCCGGGCAGCCGTCCAACATCCACGGAGGGCCCCCCGGTGTCGACCAGGCAGCGATCGCAAGGCTGATCAAGCAGCCCGAGGCGGCACAGGAGATCTGGGCGAAGAAGCGGATCACGGTGATCGAGGGGACACGCTGTGCCTGATCTCGGTGAGCCCTGGGTCCGCTACCTGCGGGCTCATCGCTTCCGTGGAATCGCCGTGGGCTGGGCCCTGGTGATCGCGTGCGATGTGGCCTTCGGGGCCACCCGCCTCGTTTTCCCCTTCAGTGGCAGCGGAGCCTCCAGTACCCCTTTGAGACATGAGATCCCCCTCGCCCTGGCCGTGATCGCCGTAGGGGGCCTCGGCAGCGCCATGAACTCTCTGGAGGAGACGGCAGCGAAGGGCTTCAGAAGAGTCGAGATCTCCTACCTCGTCGGGGCCGTCACCGCGGCGTCGCTGCTGCTCGTCACAGCAGAGGCACTCGTCAGCCCCATGGATACCGTTCTGCTCCTGCTGAGAGGTCTGGTGATCTGGGTCGGGCTCGCCCTCCTGTCCGGGCGGATATGGGGATGGAGATTCTCCTGGATCCTCCCCCTGGTCACCCTGTTCCCCCTGACCTACTGGCAGACGGACTCCCTCGGACGGTTGCGGTGGTGGGCCTGGACAGATCAGCCCGGACACTCGATTCCCTGCTGGGGGATCGCCGTCGCCAGCCTGCTTACGGGCGGAGCCGCGATGGCGCTGACTCCGTGGCGCATCACCCGATTGCGGCGCGCATTTCGACGGAGCAGATAACAGGCAGGAGAATTAACCGCAGCGTACGTGAATCCTTTGATTTTCCCTGAGTACGCTCAATACACGCACTTCAGGGGTGCCCCGAGTCGGGACACCCCTGAAGTACTAACCTAGTATCGCCTCTTATGAGTCAATCTTGAAGTTGATCCAGGACTTGTTGGCAGAGAAGGTGCACTCCGCATAACCCCAGGTGGGCTTGGAGTCACCCTTGTGGAACAGGTACCAAACCGACGAATCTCCCCCGAAGCTGCAGTCGACCTCGTTCTGGAAATCACCGGTACGCCCCACCGACTGGCAGTGCCCGTTGGACCCGGTGTTGCCCCAGGTGGAATAGCAGCCGTATGTCGTGGTGCTCGTGCCACTGGCCAGCGCAGTCGGGGCGGTCACGGTGACGGCCGCCGCGGCCAGGCCCGCGATCGCAAACGCTTGCGCCATCTTCTTTCGCGCTCGCGGCGCGGACTGAGTGAACTCCGCCATATTAATTTCTCCTGATGTGCGGACCGGTGCCGGGCCGGGATAGCAGCGTTGCCCCGCCGTACCCCCAACCACTCCCCCTTTACCGGTGATTGACTGAAAAGCGCGAGCGATGGAACACCGAACACTCGCGCTTACTGTCATGATCGCATCGGAAATTTAATCGCGCAACGACTATTGATCAGAAACTCATGGGGTTCTCGTTCAAGACGTACTGAACGTGCGGGCCACCGAAGTCAGGGCTTGATCAAGTTCCGTAAGCGTCTGGATTGACGGTGATACCCAGGACGGGGAGTGCTCGGGCTGGTTCGTCGCGGATCGCTCGGGTGGTCTTGGCGATGTTGTCGGCTCCGAGGGTTTTCAGTGCGCCGATGGCGAGGTTGCGCAGGGTGGCCATGGCGCGGGGTGCGGTCCCGGTGTGGACGGTGGAGGCGTCCTCGGCGAAGGTGACGTCTCGGATGTGGTGCGAGGAGTTCTCCACTCCCCAGTGGCCACGGATCGCGGCGGCGAGGTCTCTGGGGCTGGTCTGGTGGGCGTCGAGGCTGGTGACGGCGTAGACGCTCTCGCGGGTCTCGCGCTTTCCGGTCTGCCTGCGGCGGCGGTGGACGCGGATGGCCAGGCGGGCGTGGGGAAAGGCGATGCCGCCGAGTTCGTCCGCGATCGCGCAGGTCTTGATCGAGCGGGACTCCCGGCGGCCGTGGCCGGTGGCGGAGGCGGTGTGCTGGACGGGGACGTCCGGCCAGGGCAGGGCCGCGAGTTGGCGGTGGGCGGTCGGCTGGTTGGTCTTGATCACGGCGATGTAGTGCGCGTTCTTCGTCTCGACCAGCCAGGTGATGTTCGCCTTGACCGAGTGCAGGGCGTCGAAGGTCACGACCGTGCCGGCCAGGTCCAGTGACGCCAGCAGCGGCTGGAAGTGCGTCGTCTCGTTCGTCTTGGTGCCGGCTTCGCCCTGGGCGAGGGTCACGACCGTGCCGTGGGTGACCGCGGAGAGCAGGTGCCGCCTTGGCGCTTCGAGGCGGGAGGACCCCTTGAGGGCTTTGCCGTCGACGGCTGTCACCGCTGCCCGGCGGGGGTTCGCGGTGCGGTTCCCGGCGGCGGTGCGGTGCCGGTCGGCCAGGTAGGCGCCCACGGCCCGGTCCAGGGCGTCACCGTCAACAGCCCCCAGCACGCGCCCGATTGTGGCCGCCGACGGTGTCCGCCGCCAGCCGAGGAGGTGGCGGCGGATGCCGGTGGCGTTCAGCAGTGTGTCTGCCGCGCGCTGGCCCCACTCGGCGAGTTCGTCGATGCTCCGGGCTCCCGAGACGACCGCGCAGGCACCCACCAGCAGGATCGCTGTCAGCGAGTACCACCGGCCCTGCCGCGCGCGTGGGTCGGGCACCGAGTCGAGGTACGGGCGCAGGTCCGCGACCCGGTCGCCGTCCAGCGACCCCAGTTTCATCAACGCGGCAGGGATGGGAGAGGATGCAGCAGCAGGCACGGGTTACCTCATGATCATCGGGCTTAGACACCACAATGATCACGAAGCCCGTGCCTGCTCTGCTGTACGCCCCCAACGGTCACCAACCACGCGAACCCGGAACTTGAAGCCGCCCTGGTCTGAATCGGCAGGGGACGCTTTTACGTTCACCATAAAGGTCAAGCACCCTGTTTGGCATCAGCAGGTTGTTACACCGCTTTCACACCTCCTCGCCCCCTCTACCCTCGGTGCCGACGAGGGCCTGGAGCGCCTGCATGTCGAGGGCGTCGGCCAGTTGGATGAGGTCTTCCCTGACAGCCGCGTAGGCGGGCGCCCGATACCCAACGCTGACAGCGCGAAGCATCGCGGAAACTTCGCTGGAGTCCAGCATCACCGTGCGCCGCCCTGGCGCGACGAACGTTCTGAGCTGTGCGGTGCCGGGCCGGAACGCCGTACCGCCGGGGTGATCGAGTTGGTGCGCGTGCATCAGCTCGACAAGGGCGGGTGTGAGCGGAATGGCGCGCTCGCTTTCGCGGCTCTTGGGGGTCTCTCCGCGTTTGGGCCTGCCCATGGTCCACCTCGTTTCTGTAGGGACAGAAACTAGCGAGCGAAGAGCGCCAGGAGAAGGGTGCGTCGAACCCCCGGTGCACGCCCCCGGATCCCCGTTCGGGCGAACTGGAGCCGTCCGAGCGTAAGTTACGGGGAAGTAGCGGGGAACCAAGATCAACAAATGTAGACGGCCGGTAGATCGTGGAGATCTACCGGCCGTCTGACCAGGCGTTATGCCGATGTGGGGCTAACAGGATTTGAACCTGTGGCCTCATCCTTATCAGGGATGCGCTCTAACCAACTGAGCTATAGCCCCGCCGCGCTTGCGGTGTGTGTCCCGCGCGCTGACCCCTGAAGGTTAGCGCACGACCGGGGCAGTCCCAAAATCGGTTGGGACCACCCCGCCCGGGAGGGTTTCTCCGCAGGTCACTCGTCCTCGGCGAGCGTCAGCTCGACCCCGCCGACGAACCCGGCGGACAGGTTGTAGATGAACGCCGCGAGCGTCGCCAGCGCCGTCGCGAGGACGACGTCGATGACCGCGATGATCGTCGAGAACATCAGGACGTGGGGGAGGGACAGGAAGGACTGGAGGTCGAACCCGTTGGACTCGTTGGACCCGGTCGCCTCGGAGATCGTGGAACCGACGGAGGAGAAGACCCCCATCGCGTCCATGACCATCCACAGCACGGCCGAGGCGACGATCGTGCACACCCCGAGCGCGATGGACAGCAGGAAGCTGACCTTCATCACGGACCAGGGATCGGCCTTGGCGACCCGCAGCCGCGCCTTGCGCACACGAGGCGCGGTCCGCGCACCGGTACGGGGCCGCCGGACGGCATCGTCGGGCGTCGTCTCCTCGGCGGCGTACGCCTGCGGCGGGTGGTACGGCACGGAACCCTGCTGGTCCTGCCGCCGCTCACCGGGAAGCGGCGAGGAGGTCTGCTGCTGCCCGACCTGCGTACCGGCCCCACCACGCGCACCCTGCTGGACGCCGGCGCCCTGCTGAGCCCCCGCAGCCCCCGAACTCCCTTGCGCACCCCGCCCGTTGCTCCCGGAGCCGCCAGGACCGCGCTGAGCGCCCTTGCCGCGGCCACCCTTGGCGGACCCCGCACCCTCACCCAAAGCCCCGGCCCCCGGCGCCTGCGTATCCGGCTTGATCGCCTTCAACTGCGTCGTGTGCGCGTCACGCTGCTCGACGCCCTCCACCGCACCCCCCGCCGTGGGGGAGTCCGCGGCGGAGCCACGACCGCCGCCGTCCTTCTCCGACCCGGACGAACCGGAAGGCCCGGAAGTACCGGCAGATCCGGTAGACGTACCGGCGCCCGTGGCTCCGCTCACGATGACTCTCTCCTCGGTGCTACTCGGCCGAGGGCGCGTCGCCCTCGTCCGTGCCGGCCTCGACGACACCCTCGGCAGCTTCGAGGTCGCCCTCGACCTCCTCCGCCTCGCGCCCCGCCTCGGCGTTACGGGCGATGCCGACGACGGCATCGCGCTTGCCCAGGTTGATCAGTTGGACGCCCATGGTGTCACGGCCCGTCTCCCTGACCTCGTTGACTCGCGTACGAATCACACCGCCGCCGAGCGTGATGGCGAGGATCTCGTCGGTCTCCTCGACCACCAGCGCACCGACGAGCGAACCCCGGTCCTCGACGATCTTGGCGGCCTTGATTCCGAGGCCCCCACGCCCTTGGACGCGATATTCATCGACATTGGTTCGCTTCGCGTACCCACCATCGGTGGCGGTGAACACGAACGTACCGGGTCGCACCACATTCATCGAGAGCAGCTCGTCGCCCTCGCGGAAGCTCATGCCCTTCACACCCGAGGTCGCGCGGCCCATGGGACGCAGGGTGTCGTCGGTGGCGGTGAACCGGATCGACTGCGCCTTCTTGCTGATCAGGAGCAGATCGTCGTCCGAGGAGACGAGTTCAGCGCCGATCAGTTCGTCGTCCGAACCGTCCTCCCGCTCCCGCAGGTTGATCGCGATGACCCCGCCGGAGCGCGGCGAATCGTAATCCTTCAGAGGCGTCTTCTTGACCAGACCCGCCTTCGTGGCGAGCACCAGGTGGGGCGCCGCCTCGTAGTCGCGGATCGCGAGGATCTCGGCGATCGCCTCGTCCGGCTGGAAGGCGAGGAGGTTCGCGACGTGCTGCCCGCGCGCGTCCCGGCCGGCGTCGGGAAGCTCGTACGCCTTGGCGCGGTACACGCGGCCCTTGTTCGTGAAGAACAGCAGCCAGTGGTGGGTGGTGGAGACGAAGAAGTGGTCGACGATGTCGTCCTCCTTCAGCTTCGCTCCGCGCACCCCCTTGCCGCCGCGCTTCTGCGCCCGGTAGTCGTCCGCCTTGGTGCGCTTGACGTAGCCGCCGCGCGTGACGGTGACGACGATGTCCTCCTCGGCGATCAGGTCCTCGATGGACATGTCACCGTCGTAGGGCACCAGCATGGTCTTGCGGTCGTCGCCGTACTTCTCGACGATCGCGGCGAGTTCCTCGCTGACGATCCCGCGCTGGCGCACGGGGGAGGCCAGGATCGCGTTGTACTCGGTGATCTTCGCCTGGAGCTCGTCGTGCTCCTGGATGATCTTCTGCCGCTCCAGGGCCGCGAGGCGGCGGAGCTGCATCTCCAGGATGGCGTTCGCCTGGATCTCGTCGATCTCCAGGAGGTCCATCAGGCCCGTGCGCGCGATGTCGACGGTGTCGCTGCGCCGGATCAGCGCGATGACCTCGTCGATGGCGTCCAGGGCCTTCAGCAGGCCGCGCAGGATGTGCGCCCGCTCCTCGGCCTTGCGGAGCCGGAAGCGCGTACGGCGGACGATGACCTCGATCTGGTGCGCCACCCAGTGCCGGATGAACGCGTCGAGCGACAGGGTGCGCGGCACGCCGTCGACCAGCGCCAGCATGTTGGCGCCGAAGTTCGTCTGGAGGTCGGTGTGCTTGTAGAGGTTGTTCAGGACGACCTTGGCGACCGCGTCCCGCTTCAGGACGATGACGAGGCGCTGGCCGGTACGGGACGAGGTCTCGTCGCGGACGTCCGCGATGCCGCCGACCTTGCCGTCCTTCACCAGGTCGGCGATCTTCTGCGCGAGGTTGTCCGGGTTGACCTGGTACGGCAGTTCCGTGACCACCAGGCACTGGCGGTTCTGGATCTCCTCGACCTCGACGACCGCGCGCATCGTGATGGAGCCGCGCCCGGTGCGGTACGCCTCCTCGATGCCCTTGCGGCCGACGACGAGGGCGCCGGTCGGGAAGTCGGGGCCCTTGATGCGCTCGATCAGCGCGTCCAGCAGCTCCTCGTGCGAGGCCTCCGGGTGCTCCAGCGCCCACTGGGCGCCGGCCGCGACCTCGCGCAGGTTGTGCGAGGGGATGTTGGTGGCCATGCCGACCGCGATGCCCGCCGAGCCGTTGATCAGCAGGTTCGGGAAGCGCGCCGGGAGGACGGTCGGCTCCTGGGAGCGGCCGTCGTAGTTGTCCGTGAAGTCGACGGTCTCCTCGTCGATGTCGCGGACCATCTCCATGGACAGCGGCATCATCTTGCACTCGGTGTACCGCATGGCGGCGGCCGGGTCGTTGCCCGGGGAACCGAAGTTGCCGTTGGAGTCGACCAGCGGCATCCGCATCGACCACGGCTGCGCGAGGCGCACCAGCGCGTCGTAGATCGAGGAGTCGCCGTGCGGGTGGTAGTTGCCCATGACGTCGCCGACGACGCGGGCGCACTTGTAGAAGCCCTTCTCGGGCCGGTAGCCGCCGTCGTACATCGCGTACAGGACGCGGCGGTGCACGGGCTTGAGGCCGTCACGGACGTCCGGCAGCGCGCGGGACACGATGACGGACATCGCGTAGTCCAGGTACGAGCGCTGCATCTCCGTCTCCAGCCCGACGGGCTCGATACGGACGGTGCTGTCTTCCGGGGTCGCCGGAGTGGTCTCGTCGGTCATTGCTGGTGAAGATCCCTTCTGTGGCGGTCAGCTGAGACCGACTCAGATGTCGAGGAAGCGGACGTCCTTGGCGTTGCGCTGGATGAACGCGCGACGGGCCTCGACGTCCTCGCCCATGAGGACCGAGAACAGGTCGTCGGCCTGGGCGGCGTCGTCGAGGGTGACCTGGCCGAGGACGCGCAGGTCCTGGTCCATGGTCGTGACGCGCAGCTCCTCGGCGTTCATCTCGCCGAGACCCTTGAAGCGCTGGATCGAGTCCTCGCGCACGCGCTTGCCGCGCTGGCGGCCCATCTCCAGGAGGGCGTCGCGCTCGCGGTCGGAGTAGGCGTACTCGATGTCCTCGCGGCCCCACTTGATCTTGTACAGCGGGGGGCGGGACAGGAAGACGTGCCCGGCCTCGACCAGGGGCCGCATGAAGCGGAACAGGAAGGTCAGCAGCAGGGTGTTGATGTGCTGGCCGTCGACGTCGGCGTCCGCCATCAGGATGATCTTGTGATAGCGGAGCTTCTCGATGTCGAAGTCCTCGTGCACGCCGGTGCCGAACGCGGAGATCAGCGCCTGGATCTCCTGGTTCTGGAGGATCTTGTCGATCCGCGCCTTCTCGACGTTCAGGATCTTGCCGCGGATCGGGAGGATCGCCTGGACCTGCGGGTTGCGGCCCGACTTGGCCGAACCGCCGGCGGAGTCACCCTCGACGATGAAGATCTCGCACTTGGTGGGGTCGTTCGACTGGCAGTCGGAGAGCTTGCCCGGCAGCGACGCCGACTCCAGCAGGCCCTTACGGCGCGTCAGGTCGCGCGCCTTGCGGGCGGCGACGCGCGCGGTGGCCGCCTGGATGCCCTTGCGGACGATGTCCGCGGCCTCCACCGGGTTGCGGTCCAGCCAGTCGTTGAGGTGCTCGTAGACCGCCTTCTGCACGAAGGTCTTGGCCTCCGTGTTGCCCAGCTTGGTCTTGGTCTGGCCCTCGAACTGCGGCTCGCTCAGCTTCACCGAGATGATCGCCGTCAGACCCTCGCGGATGTCGTCGCCCGTGAGGTTGTCGTCCTTCTCGCGCAGCTGCTTCTTGTCGCGCGCGTACTTGTTGATCAGGTTGGTGAGCGCCGAGCGGAAGCCCTCTTCGTGGGTGCCGCCCTCGTGCGTGTGGATGATGTTGGCGAAGGAGTAGACGCCCTCGCTGTAGCCGCTGTTCCACTGCATGGCGACTTCGAGGGAGAGGCTCTTGTCCTTGTCCTCCGCCTCCAGGTCGATGACCGTGGGGTGCACCGCTTCGCCCTTGCGGGAGTTGAGGTACTTCACGAAGTCGACGATGCCGCCCTCGTAGTGGTACGTGACGGTCTTGACCTCGTCCTTCTCGTCCGCACCCGCCTCGTCCGCCCCGGCCGTCGCCTTCGCCGACTCGCGCTCGTCGGTGAGCTTGATGGTCAGGCCCTTGTTGAGGAACGCCATCTCCTGGAAGCGCCGCGAGAGCGTCTCGAAGGAGTAGACGGTCGTCTCGAAGATGTCCGGGTCCGCCCAGAACGTCACCGAGGTGCCCGTCTCCGTGACGGCCTCGTGCTGTGCCAGCGGGGCCGTCGGAGCGCCGAGCTTGTAGTCCTGCGTCCAGCGGTGGCCGTCGGTGCGGATCTCGACGGCGACCTTCGACGACAGGGCGTTCACGACCGAGACGCCGACGCCGTGCAGACCGCCGGAGACCGCGTAGCCGCCGCCTCCGAACTTGCCGCCCGCGTGCAGCACCGTCAGCACGACCTCGACGGCCGGCTTGCCCTCGGACGGCACGATGCCGACCGGGATGCCGCGGCCGTTGTCGACGACGCGCACCCCGCCGTCGGGCAGGATCGTGACGTCGATGGTGTCGGCGTGACCGGCCAGGGCCTCGTCGACGGAGTTGTCCACGACCTCGTACACGAGGTGGTGCAGACCCCGCTCACCGGTCGAGCCGATGTACATACCGGGCCGCTTGCGGACCGCGTCCAGCCCTTCGAGGACGGTGATGGCACTGGCGTCGTACGAGGCGGTGACCTCGCCGTTCAGGCCCGCGCCGGTGGACGGGATGTTCTCGTTGGGGTTGCCGGAATCGGCCACGAAGCGCCCTTTCTGGCACAGCACGAGCCAGACTCCTCGGCAGGTTGCCGGAGCGGCTGCGGCGTGTTGCGTTGGTAAGCCTTGATCAGCGTTGCTCAGCGGGTCCCGGGCGGTCCCCACGTTTGGGGCGGGATTGGCTTCCAGTCTACCGGTAGCACCGACAGTGATGGGGGTTTGCCGGTACCTGAGTCCGCATGTGCCGCCCTCAACCCGCCTCTCACGACTCCCGATATACGGACGGGGGCTCCAAGAGGCTCACAGCGGCACTCAGCGCTTCCGGCTGTCAACCCTTGGCTACCGGCGAGTCAGGTCGGGATTCACCACCGCATACGTCCTCTGCAGCCTTGCGGGACAAGCGTTTTGGGTACGTCCGAGCAGGCGCCGAAGGAGTACGCCGATCCCGCGCGCGTCGTCAGGACGAACCCGCGCGCGCGTGCGCGAGGGATACACCGGCGCCACGCCATCCGGCACGACGCGAGAGGTGCGTGATGTAAGTCACCCGTAAGTGTCGCCGGGGCCGGTGCTCCCGGGGGCGCGCAGGGGCCCGTAACGGCGCGCGGGGCCGTTGGGACCCAGCACCTTGATGTGCCGTACGGTGCCGTGCCCGAGGTCCTGGTTGAGGCGGGCCACCAGGGTCGGCGCCAGCAGCCGCAGGTTCGTCGCCCACGCCGTCGAGTCGCAGCGCACGACCAGTTCGCGCGCGTCCTCGTCGTACCGCTCGGGCACGCAGTGCTTGCCGATGTCCTCGCCGACGATCTCCGGCCAGCGGTTCATCACCCCGCCGACGGCCGCCGGGGTCTCCCAGCCGCGTTCGTTCAGCAGACGGTTGATCGCGGCGCCGAGCGCCATGGGGTCGCGGCCGTCCGCGCGCGCGCCGGAGCGCAGGCCACCGCCGCGACGGGCCTGCTTCTTCTGCTGGACCGCGTCGCCGCGCGCGCGGGCCTGTTCGCGGGCGGCCTTGAGGGCGACGCGGGCGAGGTCGACGCCGGAAGGTTCTTGCTGTGCGGGCGTTTTGCCGGGAACTTCCTTCGCGTCCCGTTCGTCGGAACTCATACCCGCTCCACCGATCCGTCCGCCACCGAGAACCGCGTCCCGACCAGTACGCCCGGCACGTCGTCGTCCACCGCCGCCGTCACCAGCACCTGCTCGCCGGGGGCCACCAGCTCGGCGAGGCGTTCGCGGCGGCGGGCGTCCAGTTCGGCGAAGACGTCGTCGAGGACGAGCACCGGCTCGTTGCCCTCGGCGCGCAGCAGGTCGTAGGAGGCGAGGCGCAGCGCGAGGGCGTACGACCAGGACTCGCCGTGCGAGGCGTACCCCTTCGCGGGGAGCTGGCCGAGCTTGAGGAGGAGGTCGTCGCGGTGGGGGCCGACGAGGGTGACGCCCCGTTCGATCTCCGGCTTGCGGGCCTCCGCGAGGGCGGCCATCAACTGCTCGTACAGCTCCTCGCGGGTCTGCGCCTCGCCGGGCGCGGACGGCTTGTACTCCAGGGCCACCGGGCCGCCGCCGGGGGCGAGTTGCTCGTACGCCTTGTCCGTGAGCGGCTGGAGGGTGGCGACCAGATCGAGGCGCTGCGCGAGGAGTTCGGCGCCCACGCGGGCGAGGTGCTGGTCCCAGACGTCCAGGGTGGAGAGGTCCATGGTCCGGCCGCCGTGCCTGCGCGCCAGGGCGGCCGACTTGAGGAGGGTGTTGCGCTGCTTCAGGACGCGCTCGTAGTCGGAGCGGACCCCGGCCATCCTCGGGGAGCGGGCCGTGACCAGGTCGTCCAGGAAGCGGCGGCGCTCGCCGGGGTCGCCCTTGACGAGCGCGAGGTCCTCCGGCGCGAACAGCACCGTGCGCAGGATGCCGAGCACGTCCCGGGGGCGGACCTGACTCGACCGGTTGATGCGCGCGCGGTTCGCCCGGCCGGGGTTCAGCTCCAGCTCGACCAGCTGCTGCCGCTCGCCCTGCCGCACCTGCGCGCGGATGATCGCCCGGTCGGCGCCCATCCGGACGAGGGGCGCGTCCGAGGCGACGCGGTGGCTGCCGAGGGTCGCGAGATAGCCGACGGCCTCGACGAGGTTCGTCTTGCCCTGCCCGTTGGGGCCCACGAACGCGGTGACGCCCGGGTCGAGCGGAACCTCGGCCCGGGCGTACGAACGGAAGTCGGCCAGCGACAGATGCGTGACGTGCATGGCCGACCTCTCCGGGGTGTTACTTGGACTCGACGGCGTGCCCGCCGAACTGGTTGCGCAGCGCCGAGATCATCTTCATCTGCGGCGAGTCGTCCTGCCGGGACGAGAACCGCGCGAACAGCGAGGCGGTGATCGCCGGAAGCGGTACGGCGTGGTCGATGGCGGCCTCGACGGTCCAGCGCCCCTCGCCGGAGTCCTGCGCGTAGCCGCGCAGCGTGTCCAGGTGCTCGTCCTCGTCGAGGGCGTTCACGGCGAGGTCGAGCAGCCAGGAACGGATGACCGTCCCCTCCTGCCAGGACCGGAAGACCTCGCGTACGTCGGTGACGGAGTCGACCTTCTCCAGCAGCTCCCAGCCCTCGGCGTACGCCTGCATCATGGCGTACTCGATGCCGTTGTGGACCATCTTCGCGAAGTGCCCGGCGCCGACCTTGCCCGCGTGGACGGAGCCGAAGTCGCCCTCGGGCTTGAGGGCGTCGAAGACGGGCTGGACCTTGGCGATGTCCTCGGCGGCGCCGCCGTACATGAGCGCGTACCCGTTGGTGAGGCCCCAGACGCCGCCGGAGACACCGCAGTCGACGAACCCGATGCCCTGGGCGGCCAGCTCCTCGGCGTGCTTCTCGTCGTCCGTCCAGCGGGAGTTGCCGCCGTCCACGACGACGTCCCCGGGCTCCAGCAGCTCGGCCAGCTCGTCGACGGTCGCCTGCGTCGGCGCACCCGCCGGGACCATCACCCACACCACGCGCGGTGCCTGGAGCGTGTCCACCAGCTCCTTGAGGCTGTGGACGTCCGCGAGGTCCGGGTTGCGGTCGTACCCGACGACGGTGTGGCCCGCGCGGCGAATCCGCTCGCGCATGTTGCCACCCATCTTGCCGAGTCCGACGAGACCGAGCTCCATCAGTGGTTCCTTAGGTTGCGGTGGGGCGGGAGGGGTGCGTGTGCACCGCGTACGACCCTAAACCCGGAGGTCAGCGCACAGTTGTGGGGACAACCGCTCAGATGCGGCACCCTCCCGCCACGTCCGCTCAGCCGCTGAGGCGCACCGGCATACTGCGATCTTGTGGGGGACGACCCCCACACCCCCAGCAGCGCTGCGGTCGAGCCGCTCAGCCGCTCAGCCGCACCGGCATGATCAGGTACTTGTACGCCTCGTCCGCCTCGGCATCCAGCGCGGGCTTGCCGCTCAGCAGCGCCGGCTTCGTGGACGTCGTGAACGACAGCTGCGCCACCGGCGAGCCGATCGCGCTCAGGCCCTCCAGCAGGAACCCCGGGTTGAAGGCGATCGAGATGTCGTCGCCGTCGAGGTTCGCGTCGACCCGCTCCACAGCCTGTGCGTCGTCGCTGGACCCGGCCTCCAGGATGAGCACACCCTGCTCGAAGCTGAGCCGCACCGGCGTGTTCCGCTCGGCGACGAGGGCCACGCGCTTGACCGCCTCGACGAACGGCGCGGTCTCGATCACGGCGACGGAGTTGAACTCGGTCGGGAAGAGCGTCCGGTACTTCGGGAGGTCGCCCTCCAGGAGACGCGTGGTCGTCCGTCGGCCGGCGCCCTCGAAGCCGATCAGGCCCTCGCCGGACCCCGACCCGGAGAGCGCCAGGGTGACGCTGTCGCCGCTGGTCAGCGCCTTGGCCGTGTCGAGCAGCGTCTTCGCGGGCACCAGGGCCACGGCGGACGTCTCGGGGTTCTCCGGCTTCCACAGGAACTCGCGGACGGCGAACCGGTACCGGTCCGTCGACGCGAGCGTCACCGTGTCGCCCTCGATCTCGATGCGCACACCCGTCAGCACCGGCAGCGTGTCGTCACGACCGGCGGCGATGGCGACCTGGGCGGCGGCGGAGGCGAAGACCTCGCCCGGCACGGTACCCGTCGCGTTCGGCATCTGCGGCAGCGCCGGGTACTCCTCCACAGGCAGTGTGTGCAGCGTGAACCGCGAGGAGCCGCACACCACCGTGGCCCGTACACCGTCTGTGGAAATCTCCACCGGCCGGTTCGGCAGCGCCCGGCAGATGTCGGCGAGCAGGCGGCCGGAGACGAGCACCGTGCCCTCCTCGTCGACCTCGGCCTCGACGCCGACCCGCGCCGAGACCTCGTAGTCGAAGCTCGACAGGCTCAGCTGGCCTTCCTCGGCCTTCAGCAGGAGCCCGGCGAGGACAGGCGCCGGCGGGCGGGCCGGGAGGCTGCGTGCCGCCCAGGCCACGGCCTCCGCGAGTACGTCGCGTTCCACCCGGATCTTCACTCTTGCCGCCTCCTGCTGTTGCCGGCGCTTCTCGGCCTGCTTCGCCTTGGTCGTCTGTCTGGGTGTCACGGCCCTCGGCGAGGGGAAGGACATCCGGGGACCAGTCTGACGCACCCCACTGACACCTGGTGCCCCTCGGGGTCAAGTCGTGACCACGGGCAGCCGGAGGCGGCGGAGCGAGTTGTGCACAGGCCCCGCTTCGAACCGATTCCCAGGCTCTCTCTAGTTGGTCTTAGTAGTAGGGCCTGTGGATACGGTGGATAACCCCGTTTTCCCAGCTCAGAGCCCAAATTTTATCCACCGACCCTGTGGATGGCACCGGTGGATAACCCACCTCATCTGTGGAGAACGAAAAGTTCTGCACACCCCGTCCACAGATCAGGGCCGGTTGTCCCCAGCTGCGTCCCCAGGTTTACCCACGTTTCCCACAGGCCAACCCGGCACCTTCATGTGACGCCTTTCACTCGACCCGGTGAGGAGGCGCGTCGTGTTGCCGAACAGTGGACAACGCTGTGGAGAACCCCCTCCACCCTGGGGAAAACGCCCTCCAACCTGGGGAAACCCGGTGGAAAACTTTTTCCCCACCCTGTAGACCCCGAGACTATCCACAGCCTGTGGATAACCTTTATCCACGAATCCACAGGCACCTGACCTGCCCAGATGATCTCGCACACCCCCAGCCTGTGGACACAGTCTGGACAACTTCGCAGTCCACACCCTGTGGAGGCCAGAAACCCGAGCAATCTGTGGACAACACCCGTAACCTCCACGGAAATTCGAACACCCCCGGCCGCCCGCGGCCCGGCGACGGCCTCGGCAACGGCCCCATCTACTGCCCCGGCAACGGCGAAGGGCGCCCCCGGACCACCGGGAGCGCCCTCAGCCTCGTACTGTCTCAGCCGTTCTTGATGCGGTTCGTCAGCTCCGTCACCTGGTTGTAGATCGACCGGCGTTCGGCCATGAGGTTGCGGATCTTGCGGTCCGCGTGCATGACCGTCGTGTGGTCCCGGCCGCCGAACAGGGCGCCGATCTTGGGCAGCGAGAGGTCCGTCAGCTCGCGGCACAGGTACATGGCGATCTGCCGGGCCGTGACCAGCGCCCGCCCCCGTGAGGTCCCGCACAGGTCCTCGACCGTCAGGCCGAAGTACGCCGCCGTGGCGCTCATGATCGCCGTGGAGGTGATCTCGGGCGCCGAGTCCTCGCCCCCGGGGATGAGGTCCTTGAGGACGATCTCGGTCAGGCCGAGGTCCACCGGCTGCCGGTTGAGGGACGCGAACGCGGTGACCCGGATCAGCGCGCCCTCCAGCTCCCGGATGTTGCGGGAGATCCGGGAGGCGATGAACTCCAGGACCTCCGGCGGCGCGTTCAGCTGCTCCTGGACGGCCTTCTTGCGCAGGATCGCGATCCGCGTCTCCAGCTCGGGCGGCTGCACGTCGGTGATGAGCCCCCACTCGAAACGGTTCCGCAGCCGGTCCTCCAGGGTGACGAGCTGCTTGGGCGGCCGGTCGGAGGACAGCACGATCTGCTTGTTGGCGTTGTGCAGCGTGTTGAACGTGTGGAAGAACTCCTCCTGCGTCGACTCCTTGTCCGCGAGGAACTGGATGTCGTCGACGAGCAGGATGTCCATCTCCCGGTACCGCTTGCGGAAGCTGTCGCCCTTGCCGTCCCGGATGGAGTTGATGAACTCGTTGGTGAACTCCTCGGAGGACACGTACCGCACGCGCGTACCGGGGTACAGGCTGCGCGCGTAGTGCCCGATGGCGTGCAGGAGGTGCGTCTTGCCGAGCCCGGACTCGCCGTAGATGAACAGCGGGTTGTACGCCTTGGCGGGCGCCTCGGCGACGGCGACGGCCGCGGCGTGCGCGAACCGGTTGGACGCGCCGATGACGAACGTGTCGAAGAGGTACTTGGGATTGAGCCGCGCGGTCGGCTCCCCCGGCCCCTTGCCGCCGCCTGCGGAGGACACCGGCGCGGGCGCCCCCCCGGGCCGGTGCGAGGGCTCGGGCAGCTCACGCCGTACGGGATCGCGCTGGTCGTAGTCGGGCCGCGAGGGCGGCTCGTAGGCCCCCCGCTCGGCGGGCGCGGGCCGGTACCCCCCGGGCCGCCGTTCGGGGGCGGAGGGGTACGGCTCCTGCTGCCCGTACGGCTCCTGCGGCGCGCCCGCGTACGGATCACGCTCGGGGAAGCCCAGCCGCTGCTGCTGCCACCCGCCGTAGTCGTCGGACCGCTCAGCCCGCTCGGCCCGTTCAGCTCGCTCTGAGCGCTCGGACCGCTCGGGGCGTTCCCCCCGCTCGGACCGCTCCCCGCGCGGCCACGCGCCGGGTTCCTCGGACCGTTCGGGGCGCTCCGCGCCGCGCGGCCACGCGCCGGGCTCGGGACGCTGGTACTCGCCGGGGTAGGCGGGGCGGACGGTCGGCAGGGGCCGCTCGCCGGAGGGCTCGGGCCGGTGCCGGCCGTAGCCGCCGTCGTAGGGATCGTCGTACTGCTGCTCGTAGTCGCCCCGGGACGGAGCGTCGTACGGCGGTTTGTCGTACGACTGCGGAGGCGGCTCGGGTTCGTCGTACGGGGGCTGCGGCTGGGCCGGGGGCTCGCCCGCGGACTCGTCGACGGTGATCGCGATCCGGATCGGCCGCCCGCACGCGCGGCTCAGGCTCTCGCTGACGATCGGCGCGAGCCGCCCCTCCAGGACGTTCTTCGCGAACTCGTTCGGTACGGCGAGCAGGGCCGTGTCCGCGACCAGCGCGAGCGGCTGGGTGCGCCGCAGCCACCGTTCGTCCTTGACCTCCACCCCCTGGCCGCGGCCCTCGCCGAGGAGCTGCTCCAGTACTCGCGGCCACACTGCGGCAAGATCGGCAGGTACGTCAGCCACAGGGCACGCTCTCTCGAAGGTCCCACGATCGTGTGATCTCGGGACGGTGCGGGATGTAAATCGGGTGGGGCGGTGGACATGGGAACGAATCGGAGTCCAGTCACGGTAGTCAGCGCGCGGGGTACGGTTCAAGTTGTTGTCCCCAGGCTGTGGACAGTGTCTCCCGCGAGCCTCTGGTTTGACCGGATGGCGCAGCCCCGCGTACCGTAACCAGGTCGAGTTGTCGATGGCTGCTGCCGCCTGCCTCCGATGGGCACAGATCGCGTCAGGTGATCGGGAAGCGGTGCACTCGGGCGTAAGCGAGAGCTACTCGTGGGCGCACGGTGACAGCCAGGACGGCACCCGCCGCCCCCGATTTGATTTCTGGAGCCCCCGAGTGAGCAAGCGCACCTTCCAGCCGAACAACCGCCGTCGTGCCAAGACCCACGGCTTCCGCCTGCGGATGCGTACCCGTGCCGGTCGCGCGATCCTGGCGACCCGCCGCAGCAAGGGTCGCGCCCGTCTGTCCGCCTGATCCCGGTCAGGTCATGCCGTCGTGCTGCCCACCGAGAACCGGCTGAGGCGGCGCGAGGACTTCGCGACCGCGGTACGGCGAGGCCGTCGGGCCGGACGCCCGACTCTCGTCGTCCACCTTCGCAGCGATGCAACGGACCCGCACGCGCCTGGGGAGAGCGCTCCCCCGACGCGTGCGGGTTTCGTCGTGAGCAAGGCCGTCGGGAACGCCGTGGTACGCAACACGGTGAAGCGCCGGCTGCGGCACCTGATGCGCGAGCGGATCGCCTCGCTGCCCCCCGGTAGCCTGGTAGTAGTACGAGCGCTGCCCGGATCGGGCGACGCCGGCCATGCACAACTGGCCCAGGACCTCGATGCCGCCCTGCGACGGCTGTTGGGAGGGGGCACGCGATGAAGTACCCGCTGCTGGCCCTGATCAAGCTGTACCAGTGGACGATCAGTCCGCTGCTCGGGCCGGTGTGCAAGTACTACCCGTCGTGCTCCCACTACGGATATACGGCCATCGACCGGCACGGCGCGGTCAAGGGAACGGCGCTCACCGCCTGGCGCATCCTGCGGTGCAACCCGTGGTCCCTGGGCGGTGTGGACCACGTGCCCCCGCGGAAACGACCGCGGTGGCACGAGATGCTGCGCGACGCCTGGCGTGCGCGCACGGGCGGGACCTCCGCCGCCGAACCGGCCACCGAAGGCACCAAACCTCCGGGGTCGGCAGCAGAGCCCCCGTCCCATGCCCAAGGAGCATGATTAGTGGACACGATTGCCAGCCTGTTCAGCTTCATCACGACACCTGTGTCCTGGGTCATCGTCCAGTTCCACAAGGTGTACGGGGCCATCTTCGGCCCCGACACCGGGTGGGCCTGGGGCCTGTCGATCGTGTCTTTGGTGATCCTCATCCGGATCTGCCTGATCCCGCTCTTCGTGAAGCAGATCAAGGCGACCCGCGCCATGCAGACGCTCCAGCCCGAGATGAAGAAGATCCAGGAGCGCTACAAGAACGACCGGCAGCGCCAGTCCGAGGAAATGATGAAGCTGTACAAGGACACGGGTACCAACCCGCTGTCCTCGTGCCTTCCGATCCTCGCCCAGTCGCCGTTCTTCTTCGCCCTGTACCACGTCCTCAGCGCCATCGCCTCGGGCAAGACGATCGGGGTCATCAACAACGACCTCCTGGCGAGCGCGCGTCAGGCGCACATCTTCGGCGCCCCGCTGGCCGTGAAGTTCACGGACGGCGCCTCGAAGGTCGAAGCGCTCGGCGCTCACATCACCGACGTCCGGGTCGTCACCGCGATCATGATCGTCCTGATGTCGGCGTCGCAGTTCTTCACGCAGCGCCAGCTGATGACGAAGAACGTCGACACCACGGTCAAGACGCCGTACATGCAGCAGCAGAAGATGCTCATGTACATCTTCCCGGTCATGTTCGCCGTCTTCGGCATCAACTTCCCCGTCGGTGTCCTTGTCTACTGGCTGACCACCAACGTGTGGACCATGGGCCAGCAGATGTTCGTCATCCGCAACAACCCGACGCCGGGTTCGAAGGCGCAGGCCGCGTTCCTGGAGCGGCTCACCAAGCACGTCACGCACCACGGCAAGATCAGCCGGCGCGGTGAGAAGGTCATCGTCAAGGCGATCGTCGCCAAGGGGCGCGACCGCAACGAGGCCGAGCGCAAGTTCATCAACGGCCTGACCAAGCTGGGCCTCGCCGCCCAGGCCGACGGCACCGTCATCAAGAGCGAGGCCGAGGTCGTCGAGAACGAGGACGGCACGACGACGCCGGCCGGCGCGCCCAAGCGCCAGCAGCCCAAGCGCCAGTCGAAGTCCCAGCGGCAGTCCGGCCCCGTTGCCGCCAAGCCGGCCG
Organism: Streptomyces acidiscabies; assembly: GCF_020010905.1. Lineage (GTDB taxonomy): Bacteria > Actinomycetota > Actinomycetes > Streptomycetales > Streptomycetaceae > Streptomyces > Streptomyces acidiscabies. The sequence goes on from NZ_JAGJBY010000001.1 coordinate 644,548, forward strand.
GTGAGTCCGCCCCGACGACGTCGCTCACCAAGTCCGACGAGCCGCAGGACACTCCGCCCGCTGCTGCCGCCAAGCCTGCCGCGCCCAAGCCGGGTACCGGCGGTGGCCGCAGCAAGGCCCAGTCAGGGCAGCGCAAGGGCGGCCCGCAGCGCCCCAAGTCCCCCTCCAAGAAGTAAGAAGGAGCTCATCCCGTGACGGAAGGCACCACCTCCGCTGCCGCCGAGGGTGCAGACACCCTGACCCGCCTGGAGCAGGAGGGCGAGATCGCCGCGGACTACCTTGAGGGTCTGCTGGACATCGCCGATCTCGACGGCGACATCGACATGGACGTCGAAGCCGATCGTGCCTCTGTGTCGATCATCAGCGACGCACACGGCCGCGATCTCCAGAAGCTGGTCGGCCGCGACGGCGAGGTGCTGGAGGCGCTCCAGGAGCTGACGCGGCTCGCCGTGCACCGGGAGACCGGTGACCGCAGCCGGCTGATGCTGGACATCGCGGGCTACCGCGCCCAGAAGCGCACCGAGCTCTCCGAGCTGGGCGCCAAGGCCGCGGCCGACGCGAAGAACTCCGGCGAGCCGGTCCGCCTCAAGCCCATGACGCCGTTCGAGCGCAAGGTCGTGCACGACGCGGTCAAGGCGGCGGGCCTGAGCAGCGAGTCCGAGGGCGAGGAGCCTGAGCGCTTCGTCGTCGTGCTCCCCAGCTGAATCCGCTAGAACGCCCGATTCAGACAACGCGTTTTTCCCGGCTCCGTCTGTCCAGTCGTGCAGACGGGGCCGGTCTTTTGTCAGCCCCTGTGGTTTCGGCCGGCGCTCGGTGCGCCGGTGCGGTACGGAAGGACGGTCCCCGTGACGGAGGCAGCGGAACTCCCCCCCGCGCCCGAGCAGGCTCGTGAGGTATTCGGCGATCGCTACGCGGACGCGGTCCGGTACGCCGAGCTGCTGGCCGAGACGGGCGTGCAGCGCGGTCTCATCGGCCCCCGCGAGGTGCCCCGGCTCTGGGAGCGGCACATCCTCAACTGCGCGGTGCTCTCCGAGGCGGTGCCCGACGACGTGACCGTGTGCGACGTCGGCTCGGGCGCCGGGCTGCCCGGCATCCCGCTCGCGCTGGTCCGGGACGACCTCAAGATCACCCTGCTGGAGCCGCTGCTGCGCCGCACCAACTTCCTCAACGAGGTCGTCGAGCTGCTCGGCCTCGACCACGTCACCGTCGTCCGGGGCCGTGCCGAGGAGGTCATGGGCAAGCTCCAGCCCGTCCACGTCGTGACCGCCCGCGCCGTGGCCCCCCTCGACCGCCTCGCCACCTGGGGCATCCCCCTGCTCCGTCCCTACGGCGAGATGCTCGCGCTCAAGGGGGACGCCGCCGAGGACGAACTCAAGAGCGCGGCGACCGCCCTGACGAAGCTCGGCGCGGTCGAGACGTCGATCCTCCACGTCGGCGAGGGCATCGTGGACCCGCTCTCCACGGTCGTCCGGGTCGAGGTCGGCGAGAGCCCCGGCGGGGTGCGGTTCGCGGCGAAGCGGGCCAAGGCGGCGCGGACGGGACGGGTCCGACGCCGTAGGTAAGGCGTTTGGGTCGGTATCTGACGGAGTGTCGCGGCCGTTCGGCGCTCGGCGCTGGGCATCGTGTTTCACGTGAAACGTCGCTCCCTGCTGCACGGCATCATCAGCCGTGGCCGCGCCGCGGCCGAACCCCGCGACCGTAAGCCTCTCGGTTCACTCGATGAGGGAACGGAGTTGTCCACAGAGGTGGATTTCTCCACAGAAGACCAGACCTCACTGGTTCATGACCCCGGAGGCATGGGAGGCTCTGTGCATAGCGAGCCTGATGTCGAGGAGAGTGAATCCTTGCGGTCCGACGCCAACATCGCGGGACCGATGACCGATCCGGTCCCCGGTCCCCGTACCGAACCGTTGGGGGACGATGTTTCACGTGAAACACCGCCCCCGATGGATGACACCCCGATCGGTCGTGCTGCCCAAGTGGCGGTAGAGGCGCTGGGTCGTGCCGGTGAGGGTCTGCCACGACCCGAGCAGACCCGCATCATCGTGGTCGCCAACCAGAAGGGCGGCGTGGGCAAGACGACGACGACCGTCAACCTGGCCGCGTCCCTGGCTCTGCACGGCGGCCGAGTCCTGGTGGTCGACCTCGACCCGCAGGGCAACGCCTCGACGGCCCTCGGGATCGACCACCACGCCGAAGTGCCGTCCATCTACGACGTGCTGGTCGACAGCCGCCCGCTGTCCGAGGTCGTCCAGCCCGTCGTGGACGTCGAGGGCCTCTTCTGCGCCCCGGCCACGATCGACCTCGCCGGCGCGGAGATCGAGCTGGTCTCCCTGGTGGCCCGCGAGAGCCGGCTCCAGCGCGCGATCCAGGCGTACGAGCAGCCGCTGGACTACGTCCTCATCGACTGCCCGCCCTCCCTCGGCCTCCTGACGGTCAACGCGCTGGTGGCCGGCGCGGAGGTCCTCATCCCGATCCAGTGCGAGTACTACGCCCTGGAGGGCCTGGGCCAACTCCTGCGCAACGTCGACCTGGTACGGGGGCACCTCAACCCCACGCTGCATGTGTCGACCATCCTGCTCACCATGTACGACGGCCGGACGCGCCTCGCGTCGCAGGTCGCGGAAGAGGTGCGCACCCACTTCGGTGAGGAGGTGCTGCGGACGAGCATTCCCCGCTCGGTCCGTATCTCCGAGGCGCCGAGCTACGGGCAGACGGTGCTGACCTACGATCCGGGATCGAGCGGCGCCCTCTCCTATCTTGAGGCGGCACGCGAGCTCGCGCTGAAGGGCGTCGGTCTCAGCTATGAGCCCCACGCCCATATCGGCGCTCAGAACAACCCGAACATGGTGGAGGGGATCCAGTGAGTGACCGACGGAAGATCGGCCTGGGCCGCGGCCTGGGCGCACTGATCCCAGCCGCCCCGACCGAGAAGACACCGGCCCAGGCCGCGCTGGGAGGCGGCTCCACGTCCCCCGCGTCGGTCCCGCTGCTGTCCGGTGACCGCGGGGTGGCCGCGGCGAAGGTGGCCACGCTTCCGGCGCCTGTTTCACGTGAAACATCGACGGAGTCGGCCGAACCGGAGCTGCCGGCGCCGCCCATCGGCGCCCACTTCGCCGAGATCCCCCTCGACGACATCGCCCCCAACCCGCGTCAGCCCCGTGACGTCTTCGACGAGGACGCGCTGCACGAGCTGGTCACCTCCATCCAGGAGGTCGGCCTCCTCCAGCCGGTCGTCGTCCGGCAGACGGGGCCCTCGCGCTACGAGCTCATCATGGGCGAGCGGCGCTGGCGGGCCTGCCGCGAGGCGGGGCTTGAGGCCATTCCGGCGATCGTGCGGGCCACGGACGACGAGAAGCTTCTTCTGGACGCGCTCCTGGAGAACCTCCACCGGGCCCAGCTCAACCCGCTGGAAGAGGCCGCGGCCTACGACCAGTTGCTGAGGGACTTCAACTGCACGCACGACCAGTTGGCGGACCGCATCGGCCGGTCCCGCCCTCAGGTCTCCAACACCCTGCGGCTGCTGAGGCTCTCCCCCTCCGTCCAGCGCCGGGTCGCCGCCGGGGTGCTCTCCGCCGGGCACGCCCGCGCGCTGCTCTCCGTGGACGACTCGGAGGAGCAGGACCGGCTGGCCCACCGCATCGTCGCCGAGGGGCTCTCGGTGCGGGCGGTCGAGGAGATCGTGACCCTCATGGGGTCCCGGCCGCAGACGCCGCAGCGGGCCAAGGGGCCGCGTGCCGGTGCCCGGGTCTCCCCGGCGCTGTCGGACCTCGCGACCCGGCTCTCGGACCGCTTCGAGACACGGGTGAAGATCGACCTCGGGCAGAAGAAGGGGAAGATCACCGTCGAGTTCGCGTCGATGGAGGACCTGGAGCGCATCCTCGACTCCCTCGCCCCGGGCGAGGGGCCGGCCCTGCAGAAGGGGCTCCTCGATGGCGGCGGCGGTGAGGACGAGGAGGCGTAAGTCTCCGGCCGACAGGGGAGTCTGACGCCCTGTCGGGAGGGTGAGCGGGTCGTGTCCGGTGGGTGCCGGAACACGGCCCGCTCTTTGCCTTTCCGGCGTATCGAGGCCATCGCTTCCCTGGATACGATGCAGACGGGTATGGCACATCCACCGGGCAGCACCTCTGAGGGGGAGGGCGGAGGCCATGCGAACGATGAGCCGGACCGGACTGGTGAGCGTGGGCCTCGGGCTGAGTGCGGTCGGCGGGTTCGTCGGCAGTTTGCTCAGAGAACGCAGCGCCCTGGCAGCCGCTCGCGACGCCGCGGGCGAGAGAAGCGAGGAACAGGCTTCATGGGGCGTCGGCTCGTACCGCTCACGCTGGACAACCTCCAGGACCTTCCCCAGCGCTGCCGCTCGTGTGTCTTCTGGGAGCTGGACCCCGTCAGCGGCGGAGCAGCGGTGAAGGCGGGGACCCCGGCGCTGGAGAAGGAGGCGTGGATCTCCGCCGTCCTGCTCGACTGGGGGTCCTGCGGGCGGGTCGCCTATGTCGACGAGGCACCCGTCGGGTTCGTGCTGTACGCGCCGCCCGCCTATGTCCCGCGCTCCACGGCGTTCCCCACGAGTCCGGTCTCGCCGGATGCCGTGCAGTTGATGACCGGGTTCATCCTGCCGGGGTATCAGGGGCAGGGGCTCGGGCGGATGATGGTCCAGACGGTCGCCAAGGATCTGCTGAGGCGGGGGTTCAGGGCGGTCGAGGCGTTCGGGGACGCGCGGTGGGACGAGCCGTCCTGTGTGCTGCCCGCCGAGCATCTGCTGGCGGTCGGCTTCAAGACGGTCCGGCCGCATCCCGTGCACCCTCGGCTGAGGCTGGAGCTGCGGACGACGCTCTCCTGGAAGGAAGACGTGGAGCTGGCGCTGGACCGGTTGCTGGGGGCGGTACAGAAGGAACCGGTGCTGCGACCGCTGTGACGCCTTCGGGGCATGAGAAAGGGCCGGCCCTCACGGGTCGGCCCTTCGATGTTTCACGTGAAACATCGCCTCATTCGGCGCTGAACCTCATTCGGCGCTGAGCCCTACTCGGCGATGAACTCGTCCAGGTCGCGCAGGATCGCGGCCTTCGGCTTGGCGCCGACGATCGTCTTGGCGACCTCGCCGCCCTGGTAGACGTTCAGGGTCGGGATCGACATGACGCCGTACTTGAGCGCCGTCTCCTGGTTCTCGTCGATGTTCAGCTTGACGATCTCGATCTTCTCGCCGAACTCGGCGGCGATCGCTTCGAGGGAGGGCGCGATCTGGCGGCACGGGCCGCACCACTCGGCCCAGAAGTCCACCAGGACGGGCTTGTCGCTCTTGAGGACGACCTCTTCGAAGTCGGCGTCGGTCACATGCTTGAGGGTGCCGGCCACAGGGGCTCCTTAGATCTTCTGTGCAGGGGGGAGAGGGGGAGGTCAGACGGTGGTCTTCTCGGCGGCCTGCTCCTCGTCCGCGAGGGCCGCGAGGAAACGCTCGGCGTCGAGCGCGGAGGAGCAGCCGGTACCGGCGGCGGTGATCGCCTGGCGGTAGGTGTGGTCGACGACGTCACCCGCCGCGAAGACACCGGTCAGGTTGGTCCGGGTCGACGGCGCCTGGACCTTCAGGTAGCCCTCGCCGTCCAGGTCGAGCTGGCCCTTGAAGAGCTCGGTGCGCGGGTCGTGGCCGATCGCGATGAACAGGCCGGTCACCGGGAGGTCGGACAGCTCACCGGTCTTCAGGTTGCGCAGCTTCAGCCCCGCGAGCTTCTGCTCGCCCTGGATCTCGGCGACCTCGCTGTCCCAGACGAACTTGATCTTCGGGTCGGCGAAGGCGCGCTCCTGCATCGCCTTGGAGGCGCGCAGGGAGTCCCGGCGGTGGACGATCGTCACGGACCGGGCGAAGCGCGAGAGGAACGTCGCCTCCTCCATCGCGGTGTCGCCGCCGCCGATCACGGCGATGTCCTGGTCCTTGAAGAAGAACCCGTCACAGGTGGCGCACCACGAGACACCGCGCCCGGAGAGCACGTCCTCGTTCGGCAGGCCGAGCTTGCGGTGCTGGGAGCCGGTCGTGACGATGACGGCCTTCGCCCGGTGGACCGTGCCCGCGGTGTCCGTGACGGTCTTGATCTCGCCGGTGAGGTCGACGGACACGATGTCGTCCGGGATCAGCTCGGTGCCGAAGCGCTCCGCCTGGCCGCGCATGTTGTCCATCAGGTCGGGGCCCATGATGCCGTCGCGGAAGCCCGGGAAGTTCTCCACCTCGGTGGTGTTCATCAGGGCGCCGCCTGCCGTGACGGCGCCTTCGAACACCAGCGGCTTCAGCGACGCGCGCGCGGTGTAGAGGGCCGCCGTGTAGCCGGCGGGCCCGGAGCCGATGATGATCACGTTACGGACGTCGCTCACGGCTAGGTTCCTCGTCTCTGGTCTGCGTCGTTCGACCGGTGGGAGCATCACTGCGCTCTCACCCCACCCAACGGATATTAAGGGGCGCGCATTCCCGGTGTGTCCGGGCACACGGAGACGCGGGCGCGGCGGTCGACGCGGGGGACGGGGCGCCGGGGGTTACGGGTGGGCGTAGGAGCGCTTGAGCAGCACGTCGGCGTGGGTGGCGGGGTGCTGTTCGCAGGCGCGGTCGACGAGGTAGGCGTCGACGTGGGTGCGGTCGGAGGCGTTGCGGAAGACGACGAGGAGGACGTCCTTGCCCTCGTAGACGCCTGGCTTCGAGGCGAGCGCCGTGTCCGTGCGGGCCGTGCCCTTCAGGACGCAGGACGGGATGTTCGGCGCGCTGAGCACCTGGGGGCTCTCGACCGTGCCCTGGATGCCGACCTCGCCCTTCGGGGCGCGGGACGACGACCGGTTGCTCTGGAGGGCGGTGCCCACGGAGTCCTGGAGGGTGCCTTGGGAGAAGGTGTCCGCGGCCGTGGCACGGCCCCCGCCGTCTCCCTCGCTCATGAGGGAGGAGAGCAGGACGGAACCCAGACCCAGGGCCGCGGCCGTGAAGACGCCGAGGACGGCTGCTTTGCGGCGGCGGGTGCGGGGGCGGTCCTTGCCCGTGCCCTTGCGGCCGGGGCCGGTGGTGGCGGTACGGGCGTGACCGGAGGGGCGATCGGCGACCGATGTTTCACGTGAAACATCAGCACCTTCGGTCGCCGTCTCTTCAGACGTTCCCGCCTCCGCTGCCAGCGCCGCGTCGATCCGCAGGACGACGTCCTCCGGCATCGCCACCGGCTCAGGCAGCGTCCCGAGGAGCTCCCGGATCTCCGCCAGCGACGCGTACGTGTCGGCGCAGACCTCGCACCCGTCCAGATGCCGGCGCAGTTCCGTGGTCCGGGTCGGCGTGGGGAGGCCCTCGGCGAGGTCGGAGAGTTCAGCGACGTCCGGGTGCCCGGCCGTGTCCGTCGTCGATGTCACGCTCGCCCACCTCCGCCCTTCGCGGTAGCTGAATCGCCGGTCCCGGCTCCGTCCGGACCCTTTTCGCAGGGATCCGCTGCCGGTGGGACGGATGTCCCCGCTCCTCGGTTCCGTCTGGTGCCCGGCTCCTTCTCGTCGCCGCTGTTTTCCGGCCGGAGATGGGTGAGCAGGGGGAGGAGTCTCGCGCGACCTCTGGCGCAGCGGCTCTTCACGGTGCCGGTGGGGACGTCGAGCACCTTGGCCGCCTCGGCGACGGGGTAGCCCTGCATGTCGACGAGGACGAGGGCGGCGCGCTGGTCCGGCGGGAGGGTGCCCAGCGCCTCGATGAGCTGCCGGTGCAGATCGCCCCGCTCGACCGGCGCGGAGGCCGACTCGTGGGGTTCCAGGAGCTGTTCGAGGCGCTCGGTGTCGTCGACCGGCGAGGTCTTGCGGGAGGCCGCCTTGCGGGCCCGGTCGAGGCAGGCGTTCACGGTGATGCGGTGCAGCCAGGTCGTGACGGCCGACTGCCCCCGGAAGGTGTGGGCGGCCCGGTACGCCGACACCAGCGCGTCCTGCACGGCGTCGGCGGCCTCCTCCCGATCCCCCAGCGTCCGCAGCGCGACGGCCCACAGCCGGTCGCGGTGGCGCCGCACGATCTCACCGAAGGCGTCGGGGTCGCCTTGCACATGACGGGCGAGCAGATCGGAATCGCTCACACCGTCGAACCCGGCGCCTTCCGCCATCGGCCTCCTCCCCCTCCGGTGAGATGTCAGCCCGTGAACTTCACGTTCGTTATGGCCTGCTTGTACCCGGCGCCGTTGTACTCGTCCGCGCCGGAGTACGGCAGCGCCGTCAGCCATACGAGAACGTACCGCGTCTTCACCGGGGTCTTGGCGGAGAACGTGAGTTGGCTGCTCGTCGTCTCCTTCTCGGCGATCTTCTTCATCGAGCTGAGCGGAGCCGAGGAGGAGAGGGAGTCGGTGGCGTACAGGGCGCCGGTCGTGTGGTCACTGCCGTAGAGCAGCTCTATCGACGCACCCGACACCTCCTGCTCGGAGCCGAGGTCGTAGACGATCCCGACACCCTGCTTGAAGGGGGCGAGGACGGGGCCTTTGACGAACGTGTACGTCCGCCAGTAGGTGGAGCCCTTCGTGTCGTACGTGAGCCCCACGTCGCTCGGGTGCTGCGGCTTGCCGTCCGGGTAGTACTCGGCGGCGTCCTCGATCGTGAGCGCCTTGACCGGCTTCGGCGCCGTGCTCGGCTTGTCGCCGTCGTCGTCCGTCTGGGTCTGGTTGGTGTCGGAGTCCCGCTGGCCGAGGAGGGCCTCCGCGAGCTGCCAGCTGCCGAGGCCGAGGGCGGCGATGAGGAGGGCGGAGACCGCCCACTTCAGGGCCTTGCCGGTGCGGCTCTGGAGCGGGGGCGGCGGGGCCGGGACCGGCTGGGTGACGTGAGGGGCCGGACGGCCGTACGTGCCCTGCTGGTAGGTGGTGCGCTGGTACTCCGGGGGCGCGGTGAAGACCGGCTCCGGGGGGCGGATGCGGGGCATCTCGCCGATCGCCTTGACCAGTTCCTCCGGCGTCGTGCACGCGGACTCGTGCCGGGAGGCGGTCGCGCCGTCGTTGACGAGGGCCCGCATCGCCAGCTCGGACAGGCCGCGGTGGACGTGCGCGCGGACCTGGTCGGGGGCGATCAGGCCGACGCCCTTGGGCAGCCCGGCCAGGCCGTGCGCGTCGTTCTCGTACGGCCAGCGCTGGGTGAGCGCCGCGTACAGCAGGGCGCCGATCGCCTCGGTGTCGGTGCGCTGCGGGGTGTCGGAGGACATGCCGCGCAGCGCCGCGTTCACCGCGAGCCCGCGGATGCGCCACTGCCCGGTGGAGGTCCGCAGCACGGTGCCCGGCGTGAGCCGCAGGTGGGACAGGCCCTCGCGGTGGGCGGCGGCCATGGCCGCGGCGAGCTGACTGACCATCTGGTACGCGTCGTGCGGCTCCAGCGGCCCGGCAGCCAGCAGCGCGGTCAGCTCGACCGCGTCGGGCAGCCACTCGTGGACGACGTACACGAGGTCGTTCTCCTCGACGGCGTCCAGCACCTGCACGAACCGCGGATCGCCGAGCAGCGCCGCCGAGCGGGCCGCCGCCAGCACGGACCGCGCTCGCGCGTGGTCGGCCGGCAGGATGTGGACGCCGACCGCGCGGCGGAGTTTCTCGTCGACCGCGCGCCAACTGCTGAACCCGTCCAGACGGGTGACGCACTCTTCGAGCCGGTACCGTCTGGCGAGTTTGTGGCCGCTGTGCAGCTCCGGTGCCGAGGTCTTCCCGGGACGCTCCGTCCCGTCACTCCCCTGTACCTCGTCGCTGTCCGTGTCCCGCTCCCGGTTCTGGGCCACGCCGTCGGCCGTGGACTCGTCCGCCTGTGCGGTCGGCGGCTCGGCGCCACCGTTCGCTGCCACGTCGACGGCAGCCGTGCTCCGTTCCGCCACCGTCGCTCCCTGCCTCCCCTAGTCATCGCGTGTCGTCGGCGATCGTGCACGCCGTTCGACACCGAACCAATTGTGCCCACAGTCCGCCGCTATGCACGACACACGGCGGCGGGCGATGGTTGTGCGCTTGCCCCCGGTCAGCGACCGAGTCGTCCGCGCACCATACCGACGAGCGAGTTGAGCTCCTCGATCCGCATCCGCCGTGCGGCCACGAAGAAGACGCCGAGCAGGACCACACCGCCCGCCAGCAGCGCGGCGAACGAGCCGATCACGCCCTGCCCGAGGGTGTGGGCGATGCCGTAGCAGGCGGCGCCGCTGAGCAGCGCGGCCGGCACCGAGGCGATGCACAGCCGCGCGTACGTCCGCAGCACGCGCGCGCCGTCGAGGTCGCCGCCGAGCCGCTTGCGCAGCCGCGCCCAGGCGACCCCGACGCCGATCGCGTAGGCCAGACCGTACGCGGCGGCCATGCCGATCACCGCCCAGCGGGACGGCAGGACGAAGTAGCACAGCGCCGAGGCGCCCGCGTTGACGGCGGCGACGATGACCGTGTTGTAGAAGGGGGTGCGGGTGTCTTCGTACGCGTAGAAGGCGCGCAGGACGACGTACTGCACGGAGTAGGGGATCAGGCCGAGGCCGAAGGCCATCAGCATGAAGCCCATGTTCGTGGCCTCCGAGGTGCCGGAGGAGCCGAAGATCAGGGTGCACATCGGGATGCCGAGCGCGAGGAAGCCGAAGGCGATCGGGACGATGGCGACGGCCGTGGTGCGCAGGCCCTGCGAGATGTCGTCGCGGACCGCTCCCGCGTCGTGCTCGGCGGCCGAGCGCGCGAGGCGCGGCAGCAGCGCGGCCATCAGCGAGACCGTGATGATGGCCTGCGGCAGGCCCCAGATCAGCTGCGCGTTGGCGTAGGCGGAGAAGCCGGTGCCGTCGACCGGCGACTCCTTCCCGGCCGTGGTGGACAGCTGGGAGACGACGAGCGCGCCCGCCTGGTTGGCGAGGACGAACAGGAACGTCCACTTCGCGAGGGTGACGGCCTTGCCGAGGCCGTGGCCGCGCCAGTCGAAGCGCAGCCGCATCCGGAAGCCGGTCTCGCGCAGGTACGGGATCATCGCGAGCGACTGGACGACGAGCCCGAGCAGGATGCCGACGCCGAGCAGGCGCTGGCCCTCCGGCGGGATGTTGGTGACCTTCATGCCGGAGTCGGCGGCGGTGCCGTAGACCCAGATGAACATGCCCAGCGTCACGATGATGACGATGTTGTTGAGGACCGGCGTCCACATCATCGCGCCGAACTTGCCGCGCGCGTTGAGGATCTGGCCCATCACGACGTGTACGCCCATGAAGAAGATGGACGGCAGGAAGTACTGGACGAAGGTGACGCCGACGTTGTTGGCGGCCGGGTCGCTGGCGACGGAGTCCGACAGCAGGCGGATCAGCAGCGGCGCCCCGAAGATCGACGCGGCGGTGAGGACGCCGAGGGCGACCATGACGAGGGTCAGCAGGCGGTTGGCGAACGCCTCGCCGCCGTCGTCGTCCTCCTTCATCGCGCGCACGAGCTGCGGCACGAAGACGGAGTTGAGGCCGCCGCCGACGGTCAGGATGTAGATCATCGTCGGGAGCTGGTAGGCGACCTGGAAGGTGTCGCCGAGGAGGCCGACGCCGAGCGCCGAGACGATCATCGCGGAGCGGACGAAGCCGGTGAGGCGCGAGACCATCGTGCCGGCGGCCATCACCGCGCTGGACTTCAGCAGCCCGGCGGCCTTGCCGCTCTTCTTCGCCGGAGCCGAAGCGGGAGCGGGGGCGGGGGCGGGAGCGCCGGGGGCGGCAGCGGCGGGGACCGGCTCGGGGGGTTCGGAGACCGCCGCCGTGAGGTTCATCGTCCGGTCGTCGGCGGGCACCGGGTACTGCGGCGCCGGCACCTGCGGGTTCTCCATGTGCGGACGGTCGGTCTGCGGGCGCGGCGCCTGGGAGGGCCGGGGCGCGCCGCCCTGTCCCTGGTCGCGGAAGAGGTGCGCGAACGCGTCCGGCTGCGGCTGCTCCTCGCCGGAGTGCGTCACCAGGTCGTCCACGCCCACGAACTGCGTGGTGCGCGCGTCGTCGCCGTACGGCAGGTACTGCGTCGGCCCCTCCGGCTCGGGCGCCGGGGGCTGGGCCCAGACCTGCGGGTCGGGGGCGTACGGCGACTGCTGCGGCTGGCCGTAGAGCGGGCCCGGGTAGGTGCCGGGCGGCGGCGGGGGGTGCGCGGCGCGGTCGTACAGCGCCTCGGTGACCGGGTCCTGCGCGGTGAGGTCCTGCGCGCGGTAGGGGTCCTGGGCGAAGGCGTCCTGGAGGTACGGGTCGGCGGGCTGCTGCGGCACCTGGCCGTGCTCGGGCGGCGGCGGGCCCTCGGGGTGGCCCGAGCCGCCCACACCCTGGCCCCGGTCACCGTCGTACGGCGCGTTCATGGTTACCCCACCTCATCGTCCCGGGCCGACCGGCCACGACATCCTCAACGGTCCACTCTCTCACCCGTGCCGGACGGGTCCGTGCTTTCCGCTGCGGTGTCCGGTGACTCGTCACTCGGCTGCTGCGGGTCGTCTTCCCCCGGCCGGGCGGTGGACTCCTCGGTGGGCTCGCCCGCGTCGCTCTGTGCCGCGCGGGCGGCGGCGCGCTTGCGCTGGGTGTACATCCGGAAGCCGGCCAGGACGAGCAGCAGGAAGCCGCCGCCGATGACCAGCATGACGGTGGCCGTGATCTCGGTGACCTTCACGTCGAAGACGACTTCCTTGCCGTACGGCTGGCCGTCCTGGGTGTAGAGCTGCGCGATCACCGCCGTCTTGCCGTTGGCGTTGGCGGACGTGGTGAACTTCACGCTCGTGCTGTGCCCGCCGGAGACCGCGATGTCCTGTTCGGCCCAGTCGTGGCCGGCGATCTCCAGCCGGGTCGAGTTCGTCGACGTGATCCGCAGGACCAGGTGGTCGACGCCCTGCACCAGGCTGTTCTGCACGGTCACCGGGATCGTGGCGCTGCGCCCCGACAGCTTGGTCTCCGACTTGTCGATCAGCCGGACCTGGTCGGTGAGCGTCGTCAGATGCGCGGCGACGCCCTGCCGGTAGGTGCTCGCCGCCGTGCCGCGCCCGCGCCACGACGTCGACATCTCACGGTTTATGGCCCGCCCGAAGGGGGTCACGACCCGCGACTCGTCGGTCAGGATCACCTTGAAGTTGTCGAGCTTGTCCTGCGTGTCCGCGATGTCCTGGAACGCCGTCTTCGCCATCTCCTGCTTGCGCAGCGCCGACGAGTACGACGACCTGCCCGGCACGGTCGTGGTGGCACCCGGGTCGGGCTTGACCGCCGAGGTCGCCGCCAGCCCCTGCGCCTCGGACCAGGGGCCGCCCTGCAACGCGGTCACGGCCTTCGCGAGCGCCTGCGCCTGCGCGGCGGTCGGCATCCGCTGCGGCGCGACGACGACACTGCGCTGCTTGTCGTTCTGGAGGTTCAGCGAAAGGCTCTGCGCCAGGAAGTTCTGTACGGCGAGCGTCGCTGCCGAGGCGCTGGTCAGGTCGCCCTGGAACGCCGCCGACAGCCGGTAGTCCGCGACGACCGCCGTGGTGCCGCCGCCGATCGGGCGGGCCGCTGAGGGCGCGTACGACAGGTCGTCCTCCAGGCTGTCGCTGCGGGCGATCACCTTGTCGGCGCCCGCCGAGGTCGCGACCTTGACGATCGACGGGTCGACGGCGCCGTTCACCGGCCACGCGAAGTCCGTGGACGCCGTGACGTGCAGGACGGTCTCCACCGTCGTCGCGGCGACGTCCGTGGCGGCCTTGAGCTGGCTCAGCATGCCCGTGACGTTCGTGCCGTTGTGCGCGAGGGCGGCCAGGTCGGGGTCGGCGAACGGCAGCGCGACGACCTCCTTGCCGGTCACGGCGCCCTGGAGGTCGTCGAGGAACTGCTTCGCGACGGCCGAGTGGGTGCCCGCGACGGTGGTGTCGTCGCCGGCCTCGACGCGGTAGCCGCCGCTCATCGCGTCCACGGACGCCAGCAGGTCCGGGTCGATCACCCAGGTGACGTCCAGGGTCTTGCCCAGCGCCACGAGCTGTTCGAGACGGCCGCCGGGCGCGATCTCCGCCGCGAGGTCGTCGTTGAGGAAGACCGGGGTCTGCTGCTGGTTCGAGCCCGTCTCCGCCGTCACGTGGACGGTCGAGATCAGCGGCCACAGGACGGTCGTCTTCGTCGTCGCGTCCGGCTCGTCCGGCTGCCACGGCAGGAACGTCCGCTGCGCGCCCAGCACCTGGTCCCAGGACTGTGCGGCCGTCTCGCCGGAGAGCGTGACGCCCAGCGGGTAGATGCCGTTGCCGTCCAGCTCCAGCTTGTCGACGGGGACGGTGATCGTGAACGGCTGGGCCACGCCCGGCGTGAGCGTCGTGAACTTCGCCGTGTACGCCCCGCCCACCGGGCTGCCGCTCGCGCCGGACACGGAGTCGGAGCGCTTGGCGGCGCCCGCGATGGCCGAGCGGGTCGTCAGCACGGAGCCCACGCGCAGATCGACGTGCGCGTCGGTCACCGCCTGCTTGCCGTTGTTCGTCACCGTGCCGGACACGGTCAGCGTGTCGCCGTCCTTCGGGACGCTCGGCGTGAGCGCGTCGACGGCGACGGACACCGTGCCCGCGTCGGACGCCTCCTTGGGGGCCTCGGGCGCCGCCTGCGCCGTCGTGGCAGCGGGCAGCAGCAGCCCGGCCAGCAGAGGCGCGCCCGCGAGCAGTGCTCCGGTGCGCCGCAGCCAGCGGCGGGCAGGTGAGGGGGTGGACCCCGGGTTGTCTGCCGCCTCGGCCACGCGTTCGCCGTCCCTCGTCGTCGTCAGTGGTCGTCGGAATGTGCGTCCACGCATGGTAACGATGCGCGCTGAGGGGAAGTGCCGCGGACTGGTCCACAAGATCGGAAAGTGCGGGTGAGGCGTCCCCAATGTGTCCTTGTAAAGGGGCCCTTATATAGGGGAGCGCCTCTGGACGGGGTGCGCGCGGGTTCTGTGCAGGTATCGGGCGGGCTGTCTTCACGGGGTTTGCCGCCCGTAATCCGGGAGCCCCGCGCCCCCGGGGCCACGTACCCTTTTCTGTTGTGCCGAACGCCAACAAAGACAACCTCGACGTCGCGCCCGTCGCCGACGACCTCGCCCGCCGATTCCAGGAGGCCGGGTTCTCTCTCGCCCTGGTCGGCGGCTCGGTCCGGGACGCGCTGCTGGGCCGGCTCGGCAACGACCTCGACTTCACGACCGATGCCCGCCCCGAGGCCGTCCTCAAGATCATCCGGCCGTGGGCGGACGCGGTGTGGGAGGTCGGGATCGCCTTCGGGACGGTGGGCGCGCAGAAGGACGGCTGGCAGATCGAGGTCACCACCTACCGCTCCGAGGCGTACGACCGGACCTCCCGCAAACCCGAGGTGTCCTACGGCGACTCCATCGAGGAGGACCTCGTCCGCCGGGACTTCACCGTCAACGCGATGGCCCTCGCCCTCCCCGAGCGGACGTTCATCGACCCGCACGGCGGCCTCGACGACCTCGCCGCGCGCGTCCTGCGGACCCCCGGCACCCCCGAGGACTCCTTCTCGGACGACCCCCTGCGGATGATGCGGGCCGCGCGGTTCGCCGCCCAGCTCGACTTCGAGGTCGCCCCCGAGGTCGTCACCGCGATGACGGACATGGCCGAGCGGATCGGAATCGTCTCCGCCGAGCGCGTCCGGGACGAGCTGAACAAGCTGATCCTCTCCGCGCACCCCCGCAAGGGCCTCACGCTCCTCGTCGACACGGGCCTCGCCGACCGCGTCCTGCCCGAACTGCCCGCGCTGCGGCTGGAGAGCGACGAGCACCACCGGCACAAGGACGTGTACGACCACACGCTGATCGTCCTCGAACAGGCGATGGCCCTGGAGGAGGACGGCCCCGACCTCGTCCTGCGTCTGGCCGCGCTCCTCCACGACATCGGCAAGCCGCGCACCCGGCGCTTCGAGGACGACGGCCGCGTCTCCTTCCACCACCACGAGGTGGTCGGCGCGAAGATGACCGCGAAGCGGATGACGGCCCTGAAGTACTCCAACGAGCTGGTGAAGGACGTCTCCCGGCTCGTCGAACTCCACCTGCGCTTCCACGGCTACGGCGCCGGCGAGTGGACCGACTCTGCGGTCCGCCGCTATGTCCGTGACGCCGGTCCGCTCCTCACCCGCCTCCACAAGCTGACCCGCTCCGACTGCACGACCCGCAACCGCCGCAAGGCCGTGAGCCTCTCGCGTGCGTACGACGGGCTGGAGGAGCGGATCACCGAACTCGGCAAGCAGGAGGAACTGGACGCGATCCGCCCCGACCTCGACGGCAACCAGATCATGGAGATCCTGGGAATCCGTCCGGGGCCGGCGATCGGGAAGGCGTACAAGTTCCTGCTGGAGCTGCGGCTGGAGAACGGGCCGATGGAGTACGACGCGGCGGTGGGGGCGCTCAAGGAGTGGTGGGCGGAGCAGGGGTGAGGGCATGAAAGAGGGGCGATGTTTCACGTGAAACATCGCCCCTCGGAACCTCTCAGGCGGAGCCCGATCGGCAGGGCCCGATCAGACGTCCTTCAGGCACAGCACGACGTTGTGGCCGGTGCCGATCTGGTAGTAGGAGACGGTGGCCTCCTTGACGGCCTGGCACTTCGAGTCGTCGCTGGTGTCGTCGAACTTCTGGACGACCTTGTACTCGGCCTTGCTCGACGAGCAGTCGACCTCGGTGAGGTCGGGCTTGGAGTCGGTGCCGTCGTTGTGCATGCAGGCGCCGACCGAGGTGCCCTCGGCTTCGGTGTCGCTGCTGAACACCGCGCCGATACCCAGCTTGACGACGATGGCGACCACCGCGACCACGACGACGCCGAGGACGCGGGCCAGCTTGCTCTTCCGCTTCGGCGGCGCGGGCGGAACCGGCGCTCCCTGGAACGGTGCACCCTGGTCCGGGAACTGGCCGTACGGCTGAGTCTGCTGCTGGCCCATCGGGACGGGCTGCTGGGCGTACGGGTTCTGGCCCTGAGGCGGCGGAGTCGTCATGCTGAGGTGTCCCCCCTGGAACGTGGATGCGCATGCCGGACGTCCGAACGCCCGGCGCGAGATAAGACCCACGTAAAATACCGGCCACCACTGACATCGCCGGTACGTAAAAATGATCTGTGACCTTGACGTGAACCTTACGAACGGGCAAAACGCCGCATAGCACCAGCTACTGCCGCGTAGATAACGGCGATTGTTATCACCAGCGAGATTGAACGCCCGTCCGGCGGCAGCATGAGCGCCGCGACGCCCGCCGCGCCGACGAACGCGACGTTGAAGAGGACGTCGTAGAGCGAAAAGATCCGGCCGCGGTAGGCGTCGTCCACGGCGGACTGGACGATCGTGTCGGTGGCGATCTTCGCGCCCTGCGTGACGAGGCCCAGGAAGAACGCCAGCATCAGGACGGGGAGCTGGGCGAAGGTCAGGCCGAGCGCCGGTTCCAGGAGCGCGGCAGCCGCTGCGCAGGTGACGATCCAGCGGACGGGACCGAGCCGCCCCGCAGCCGACGGAGTCACCAGCGCGGCCACGAAGAAGCCCGCCCCGGAGATGCCGACGGCGAGACCGAGGAGGGCGAGACCGTCGTCGGGGTTCGAGGACCAAGCGTACCGGCAGAGCATCAGCACCGTGACGGTGAGGGCGCCGTAGCAGAACCGCATGAGGGTCATCGAGCCGAGCGCCCACGCGGCGGTGCGTCGCTCCGGCGCGGCGAGGTGCCGTACCCCGGCCGCGAGCCCCCGGGCCGTACCGCGCAGGGCCTCCGCCAACCGGGGCCGGACCGGACCGAGTTCGGGGCCGAGCAACTCGACGGCGAGCCGCAGGGACGCCAGCGCTGAGCACAGGTACAGCGCCGCCCCCAGCAGGACCACCGCCGCGTCGGAGTCGGCGACCAGGATCCGTACGCCGAAGGCGAGACCGCCGCCCGCCGTCGCCGCGAGCGTTCCGGCCGTCGGGGAGAGGGAGTTGGCGACGACCAGCCGCTCCGCGTCGACCACCCGGGGCAGCGCGGCGGACAGTCCCGCGAGGACGAAGCGGTTGACGGCGGTGACGCACAGCGCGGAGCCGTAGAAGAGCCAGTCCGGCACGTCCGCCAGGATCAGCACGGCCGTGACCGAGGCGAGGCCGGCGCGCAGGAGATTGCCGTACAGGAAAACCTGCCGGCGCCGCCAGCGGTCGAGCAGGACGCCGGCGAAGGGGCCGACGAGGGAGTACGGCAGCAGCAGGACCGCCATCGCGGAGGCGATCGCGCCGGGTGAGGTCTGCTTCTCCGGGGAGAAGACGACGTACGTCGCCAGCGCGACCTGATAGACGCCGTCCGCGCACTGGGAGAGCAGCCGTACGGCGAGCAGACGGCGGAAGTTCTCCAGGCGCAGCAGGACGCGCAGATCACGGACGACGGACATGGGCACAGCCTCACACAGGGAAAGGTCCCCGGGTCGGTCGACCCGGGGACCTTTCTGATGAGCCCTGGCAGGAGCGAATTTCGGTGGGTGGCGGACCGTGTTTCACGTGAAACGGGAACGCGATGTTTCACGTGAAACATGGCTCGCCGGGGTGGTGCTTAGCGCTCGACGTCGCCGCGGATGAACTTCTCGACGTTGTCGCGGGCCTCGTCGTCGAAGTACTGGACCGGCGGGGACTTCATGAAGTACGAGGACGCGGAGAGGATCGGGCCGCCGATGCCGCGGTCCTTGGCGATCTTCGCGGCGCGCAGCGCGTCGATGATGACGCCGGCGGAGTTCGGGGAGTCCCAGACCTCCAGCTTGTACTCCAGGTTCAGCGGGACGTCGCCGAACGCGCGGCCCTCCAGGCGGACGTACGCCCACTTGCGGTCGTCGAGCCAGGCGACGTAGTCCGACGGGCCGATGTGGACGTTGTCGGCGCCGAGTTCGCGGTCACGGATCTGGGAGGTGACGGCCTGCGTCTTGGAGATCTTCTTGGACTCCAGCCGGTCGCGCTCCAGCATGTTCTTGAAGTCCATGTTGCCGCCGACGTTCAGCTGCATCGTGCGGTCCAGGATCACACCCCGGTCCTCGAACAGCTTCGCCATGACGCGGTGCGTGATCGTGGCGCCGACCTGCGACTTGATGTCGTCGCCGACGATCGGGACACCGGCCTCGGTGAACTTGTCCGCCCACTCCTTCGTCCCGGCGATGAAGACCGGGAGGGCGTTGACGAAGGCGACCTTGGCGTCGATGGCGCACTGGGCGTAGAACTTCGCCGCGGCCTCGGAACCGACGGGCAGGTAGCAGACGAGGACGTCGACCTGCTTCTTCTTGAGGATCTTGACGACGTCGACCGGTTCGGCGTCGGACTCCTCGATGGTCTCGCGGTAGTACTTGCCGAGGCCGTCGAGGGTGTGACCCCGCCGGACCTTCACACCGGTGCGCGGGACGTCGCAGATCTTGATGGTGTTGTTCTCCGACGCGCCGATCGCGTCCGCGAGGTCGAGGCCGACCTTCTTCGCGTCCACGTCGAAGGCGGCGACGAACTCGATGTCACGGACGTGGTAATCGCCGAACTGCACATGCATCAAGCCCGGTGCCTTGGCCGCCGGGTCGGCGTCCTTGTAGTACTCGACTCCCTGCACCAGCGACGCGGCACAGTTGCCCACACCGACGATGGCTACGCGAACCGAACCCATTCCGGTTGCTCCCTGTTGTATGAGTGAGGCCCTGGCAGGAGCCTCACGCGGTGGTGTCGCCGGGCGTATCCGGCCCGGGGTTGTCCCCGGTCCGGGGCAGGACGCCCGGCGCTCCCTCTGTGGTGTCGCGAGCGGGTTCTCCTTGGCCGGGGCTCTTGAGGTCCCGGCCTGCCCGCTCGCTCTCGATCAGCTCGTTCAGCCAGCGCACTTCGCGCTCCACGGACTCCATCCCGTGGCGCTGGAGTTCGAGCGTGTAGTCGTCGAGGCGCTCCCGGGTGCGCGCGAGCGAGGCGCGCATCTTCTCCAGCCGTTCCTCCAAACGGCTGCGCCGGCCCTCAAGGACGCGCATGCGCACGTCACGGGAGGTCTGCCCGAAGAACGCGAAGCGAGCAGCGAAGTGCTCGTCCTCGTAGGCGTCGGGCCCGGTCTGCGAGAGGAGTTCCTCGAAGTGTTCCTTGCCCTCCGCCGTCAACCTGTAGACGATCTTGGCGCGGCGTCCCGTGAGCGGGACGGCCGGGGCTTCCTCGGGGGTGTTCCCCGCCTCTTCGATCAACCAGCCGTTCGCGACCAGCGTCTTGAGGCAGGGGTAGAGCGTGCCGTAGCTGAAGGCCCGGAACACGCCCAGCGAGGTGTTGAGCCGTTTGCGCAGCTCATAGCCGTGCATCGGGGACTCGCGGAGCAGTCCGAGGACGGCGAACTCGAGGATTCCTGACCGCCGGCTCATCACTCCTCCTCCGTCCCCGACATGTCTATGTCGCTCCGATGTATCGACTCGATACATCACGACGATAGAACGACCTTCCGGAGCGGACAAGGGGGAGATCGGTGAACGGGATCACATCACCGAAACGTTCGAATCAACTTGCCTGATTTGGGGTGAACTTCGGAGCTCGACGGGTTTTGGCGGTGCGTAGTGTGTGCGCCATGCAGACCACCGGGAGCCATGTGACGCCGGAGGGCGCCACCGCCCCCGCTGCCGTACGGATGAATGCGATACCGGCCGCGTCCGTACATCGGGGGGACCGGAAAAAAGCCGCCGTTGTTTCCAGGCGCCCACGGGTGCGCCTGCCCGAGGAGTAGTCGTTCGATGAGCGAGCACCGTCGCAAACAGTCGCAGCCGCAAGGAGGCGGACGTGCCGCGGCCCGGCGCGGCCAGTCCGGCTCGTCCTCCGGCCGCCGCGCGGCACCGCGGGGCGACACCGAGTCCCCTTCCGACGGTCTGTACCAGTCGGGAGCCGAGGAACGGCCGTCCGGCGGCCGGGCCGACGCCCGGCGCGCAGCGCAGAGACCTTCCGCAGGAGGCCGCCGCAAGGCACCCGATCCAGGTCCCGGCCGGGGCCGGGGCCGTCAGCCCTCCGGCCGCAAGCGCCTGATCGACTACCCGCGCCAGGACAAGTACGGCTGGCAGCGCTGGGTGCCGTCCTGGAAGCTCGTCACGGGGCTGTGCCTCGCCTTCTTCGGCAGCCTCATGGCCGCGGCGAGCGTCGCGTACGCCTTCGTGGGCATCCCGAAGCTCGACGAGACCGCCACAGCGCAGAACAACGTCTACTACTGGAGCGACAAGACCCAGATGGTCGCCACCGGGGGTGAGACGAACCGCCAGATCGTCGATCTCCCCGAGATCCCCAAGGCGATGCAGTTCGCGGTCATCTCGCAGGAGAACAAGTCCTTCTACACGGACAGCGGCATCGACCCCAAGGGCATCGCGCGCGCCGTCTTCAACATGGCCCGGGGCGGCCAGACGCAGGGTGGCTCCACGATCACCCAGCAGTACGTCAAGAACGCCATGCTCGCCGACCAGTCGCAGACGATCTCCCGCAAGCTCAAGGAGATCTTCGTGTCGATCAAGGTCGGCAACAACGTCTCCAAGGACGAGATCATGGCCGGGTACCTGAACTCGGCCTACTACGGGCGCAACGCCTACGGCATCGAGGCCGCGGCGCACGCGTACTTCAACAAGAAGGCCAGGGAACTCAACCCCGGTGAGTGCGCCTTCCTGGCGGCGATGCTGAAGGGCGCGACGTACTACGACCCGGCGGGCCTGCCGTCCGTCGACCCGAACGCCTCGGCCGAGAAGAACACCATCCGGGCCACGCGCCAGATGCAGGACACGTTGAACAAGATGGTCGAGTACGGCCACCTCGACGCGGCGGAGCGGGCGAAGTACACGACGCTCCCCAAGTGGCAGAACCCCCGCTCGAACACCAATCTGAAGGGCCAGACCGGCTACCTGGTCGACCTCGCGAACGCCTACCTGGTGACGAACGAGCAGACGACCGGGATCAGCCAGGACCGGCTCCAGCGCGGTGGCCTCTCGATCTACACGACCTTCGACAAGAAGAAGGTCGACGAGCTGGAGAAGTCGGTCAAGGCGGTCCAGGACGCCAACATCAAGCCCGAGGAGCGACCCGAGGACACGCACGTCCAGTTCGGCGGCGCCTCGGTCAACCCGGACTCGGGCGCCATCGAGGCGATCTACGGCGGTACGGACTCCACCCAGCACTTCACCAACAACGCCGACCAGACCGGTGCGCAGGTCGGTTCGACCTTCAAGCCCTTCGTCCTCGCCGCCGCGATGACCTGGGGCGTGCGCAACCCGGACCTCGGCACCTCCCAGGCCCAGGACGAGCGCACCATCGTCTCCCCCAAGAGCATGTTCAGCGGCAAGAACAAGCTCAAGATCGAGGAGTACGACGGGAACGTCTGGAAGGACGACAAGGGCGGGGAGTGGCTCCAGACCAACGACGGCAACGTCTCCCTGGGCAACCCGCCCGACTTCAAGATCGACCTGCGCGAGGCGATGCGCGAGTCCGTGAACTCCGCCTTCGTGCAGCTCGGCATGGACGTCGGCCTGGACAAGGTGAAGGAGGCCGCGGTCAGCGCGGGTCTGAAGCCGGGCAGCCTGACGGGCACCAACTTCCCGTCGTTCTCCATCGGCATCTCCGACCCCAGCGCGATCCGTATGGCGTCCTCGTACGCCACTTTCGCGGCCAGCGGCAAGCAGCGCGAGCCGTTCTCCGTCACGGAGGCCACGGGCAAGGAGGTGAACTTCAAGCACGAGACCGTCTCCAAGGACGCCTTCACCAAGAAGGTCGCCGACAACGTCACCGACATCCTCAAGACCGTCGTAGACAAGGGCACCGGCACCGCCGCCCAGCTCACCGGCCGTGACGTGGCGGGCAAGACCGGCACCACCGACGGCAACCGGTCCGCCTGGTTCGTCGGGTACACCCCGCAGCTGTCGACCGCGATCACGATGTTCCGGTATGACGACGACGAGACCAACAAGAACCGTGAGTTCCTGAAGATGTTCGGCACGGGTGGCCAGAAGAAGATCCACGGCGCCTCGTTCCCGGCGGAGATCTGGCACGACTACATGGAGGAGGCCCTCAAGGGCCAGCCCGTGAAGGCGTTCCCGGAGCCGGAGCCGATCGGTGAGGTCCTCAACCCCGAGCCCTCGCCGAGCCCGTCGCCCTCGGCCTCCGAGAGCGACGAGCCGAGTGCGTCGCCGAGCCCGTCGCCCAGCCAGAACAGCCCCTCGCCCTCGCCGAGCCCGTCCGACACCTGCGGCGCCTTCGGCTTCGGGTGCGAGAACGGCGGCACGGACGCGGGCACCACGGAGGGCGGCGACAACGGCGGTACCGGCTCCACTCCGTCGCCGTCGCCGAGCGACGACACCGGGGACACGTCCAGAGGCAGCTCGGGCGGCCTCTTCGGGGGAGCGAACTCGGGAGGCACCTCCACCGGATAACGGGCCACTTGCCCGACTCGGGTGTTTCACGTGAAACATCGCGATGTTTCACGTGAAACGAAGAGCGTCCCCCGGCCACCGGGGAGCGCCCCCCGAACCCTTGAGGGCCGTCGCACCGGACGAGGTGCGGCGGCCCTCGGTTTTTTCCCAGCCCGGTACGGCAGGATGTGCGCCATGCCCAGTGCAGAATCGACGCCCGCGACCGAGCACGAGCCGGCTCCGGTACGGCCCACCGACCCGGTACGGCCCACCAAGGAAGACCGGATCGCCGAGGCCGGCAGCGAGCTGATCGGCGGACCCATCGGACGGCGTGCCCTGACCGGGACGTCCTGGTGGACCCCCGTCCGGGTCGTCGCCCTCGTGGCGATCGGGATGTTCGCCCTCGGGCTGATCCAGAAGGCGCCCTGCTACGACGGCGGCTGGTTCTTCGGCGCCTCCACGCAGTACACGCACGCCTGCTACTCGGACATCCCGCACCTCTACCAGGGACGCGGCTTCGCCGACGGGCTCGTGCCGTACTTCGACCGGTTCGCCGGCGATATGCAGTACCTCGAATACCCGGTGCTGACCGGCGTGTTCATGCAGGTCGCGAGCTGGCTCACCCCGCACAGCGGCACCATCCAGCACCAGGAACAGTGGTACTGGATGGTCAACGCGGGGCTGCTGATGATCTGCGCCGCGGTCATCGCGGTCTGCGTCTCCCGGACGCACGCCCGCCGCCCCTGGGACGGTCTGCTGGTCGCCCTGGCGCCCGCCTTCGTGCTGACCGCCACCATCAACTGGGACCTGCTGGCGGGCGCCCTGACGGCCGCGGCGATGCTGATGTGGGCGCGGGGCCGCTCGCTGGCCTTCGGTGTCCTCCTGGGGCTCGCCACGGCCGCCAAGCTCTACCCCGTCTTCCTGCTCGGGCCGCTGTTCCTGCTGTGCTGGCGGGCGGGCAAGTGGAAGGACTTCGGCAAGGCCTTCGGGGGCACCGCGGTCGCCTGGCTCGTGGTCAACCTGCCGGTGATGCTGTTCGCCTTCGACGGCTGGTCGAAGTTCTACACGTTCAGCCAGGAGCGGGGCGTCGACTTCGGCTCCTTCTGGCTGATCCTGGCCCAGAACTCCTCCGACCCGCTCACCACCGACAGCGTCAACACACTGGCCACGCTGCTCGTGCTGCTGTGCTTCCTCGGCATCGCGATCCTCACCCTGACCGCCCCGCGCCGCCCGCGCTTCGCGCAGCTCGCCTTCCTGGTGGTGGCCGCGTTCATCCTCACCAACAAGGTCTACTCGCCGCAGTACGTCCTGTGGCTCGTGCCGCTCGCGGCGCTCGCCCGGCCCAAGTGGCGCGACTTCCTCGCCTGGCAGGTCTGCGAGGTGGCGTACTTCCTCGGCATCTGGATGTACCTCGCGTACACGACCAGCGGGGACGCCCACAAGGGACTGTCGATGGACGGCTACCACTGGGCCATCGCCTGCCATCTGCTGGGCACGCTCTACTTCTGCGGCATGGTCGTCCGCGACATCCTCATGCCCGAGCGGGACGTCGTACGCCAGAGCGGGGACGACGACCCGTCCGGCGGGGTGCTGGACGGCGCCGAGGACCGTTTCGTCCTCAGCGCCGTCGGGGCCGCGATGCGCAGGGACGAGCCGCTCGACGGGCCGCAGGTCAGCTGGGGCAAGGAGACCTGACGGCCCGTTCGCTCTGGGCGAACGGACCTGTTGGGGTACGCAGAAGGCCGTACGCGGGATGTCGCGTACGGCCTCTGTCGTGCGGTGCGGTGCTCGTCAGCGGTCCTCGTCAGCGGTCGAGGAGGCGGTCGAACTGCGTGGTGGTGTGCCGCAGATGGGCCACCAGCTCGTCGCCGACCTTCGGCTCCGGGGCGTCGGAGGGGACGAACAGGATCGACACCTGCATGTGCGGCGGCTCCGCGAACCAGCGCTGCTTGCCGCCCCAGACGAACGGCGAGAGGTTGCGGTTCACCGTGGCCAGGCCCGCGCGGGCGACGCCCTTGGCGCGCGGCATGACGCCGTGCAGCGCCTTCGGCGCCTCCAGGCCCACCCCGTGCGACGTACCGCCCGCCACGACCACCAGGAAGCCGTCCGAGGCCGCCTTCTGCTGGCGGTAGCCGAACCGGTCGCCCTTCGCGACGCGCGTGACGTCCAGGACCGAGCCGTGGTACTCCGTGGCGTCGTGGTCCCCCAGCCACAGCCGCGTACCGATCCTCGCCCGGAAGCGCGTCTGCGGGAACTGCTGCTGGAGCCGTCCCAGGTCCTCGGCCTTCAGGTGGCTGACGAACATCGTGTGCAGCGGCAGCCGGGCCGCGCGCAGCCGGTCCATCCAGCCGATGACCTCCTCGACGGCGTCCGAGCCGTCCGTGCGGTCCAGCGGCAGGTGGATCGCGAAGCCCTCCAGGCGGACGTTCTCGATCGCGGCGTGCAGCTGCGGCAGGTCCTGCTCGCTGATGCCGTGCCGCTTCATCGAGGACATCACCTCGATGACCACCCGGGCGCCCACCAGGCCGTACACGCCGTCGATCGACGAGACCGAGCGGATCACCCGGTCCGGCAGCGGGACGGGCTCCTCGCCGCGCCGGTAGGGCGTCAGCACCAGCAGGTCGCCGCCGAAGAAGTCCTTGATCCGCGCGGCCTCGTACGTCGTCCCGACGGCCAGGACGTCCGAGCCCAGCCGGGTCGCTTCCTCCGCGAGGCGCTCGTGCCCGAAGCCGTAGCCGTTGCCCTTGCAGACCGGGACGAGGCCCGGGAACTGGTCCTGCACGTGCTTGTGGTGCGCCCGCCAGCGCGCGGTGTCGACGTAGAGGGTGAGCGCCATGGCCGGACCTGGGACCTTTCTGGGGGGTGAGGTGTCAGGAGTATCGAAGCACTGAACGTGACGTCAGCGGCGCGACATGTAGATGTCGAGGGCCTTGTGGAGCAGCTTGTTGAGCGGGAAGTCCCACTCGCCGAGGTACTCGGCCGCCTGGCCGCCCGTACCGACCTTGAACTGGATCAGGCCGAAGAGGTGGTCCGTCTCGTCCAGCGAGTCCGAGATGCCGCGCAGGTCGTACACGGTCGCGCCGAGCGCGTACGCGTCCCGCAGCATCCGCCACTGCATCGCGTTCGACGGCCGGAACTCGCGGCCGATGTTGTCCGAGGCGCCGTACGAGTACCAGACGTGGCCGCCGACGATCAGCATCGTCGCCGCCGAGAGGTTCACCCCGTTGTGGCGGGCGAAGTACAGCCGCATCCGGTTGGGGTCCTCGGAGTTGAGGGCCGACCACATGCGCTGGAAGTACGACAGCGGACGCGGCCGGAAGTGGTCGCGCACGGCCGTGATCTCGTACAGCCGCTGCCACTCCTCCAGGTCGTGGTAGCCGGCCTGGACGACCTCGACGCCGGCCTTCTCGGCCTTCTTGATGTTGCGGCGCCACAGCTGGTTGAAGTTCTTGTGGACGTCCTCCAGGGACCGGTTCGCCAGCGGCACCTGGTAGACGTACCGGGGCTGGACGTCGCCGAAGCCCGCGCCGCCGTCCTCGCCCTGCTGCCAGCCCATCCGGCGCAGCTTGTCGGCCACCTCGAAGGCGCGCGGTTCGATGAAGTCGGCCTCGATGTCCCGCAGCCGCTTCACGTCCGGGCTCTGGATCCCGGCCTTGATGGAGATGGCCTCCCAGCGGCGGATGATCACCGGCGGGCCCATCTTCACGGAGAACGCGCCCTGGTGCTTCAGGTGCGCGAGCATCGGCTCCAGCCACTCGTTCAGGTTCGGCGCGTACCAGTTGATCACCGGGCCCTCGGGCAGGTAGGCCAGGTAGCGCTTGATCTTCGGGAGCTGCCGGTAGAGCACCAGGCCCGCGCCGACCAGCTGGCCGGCCTTGTCGAACCAGCCGAGGCTCTCCGAACGCCATTCCGCCTTGACGTCGGCCCATGCGGGTACCTGCATGTGGCTCGCCGCCGGCAGGCTCTGGATGTACGCCAGATGCTGCTCGCGGCTGAT
The DNA here is from genome assembly GCF_020010905.1 of Streptomyces acidiscabies. Lineage (GTDB taxonomy): Bacteria > Actinomycetota > Actinomycetes > Streptomycetales > Streptomycetaceae > Streptomyces > Streptomyces acidiscabies. The sequence goes on from NZ_JAGJBY010000001.1 coordinate 671,780, forward strand.
CGTCCTCAGGGTCAGGCTCATTCGGGGCGCTCCTCGGGCTGGGGTGTCCCCATGGGTACAGGGGCTCCGGCTCTAGCGCCGAAGCCTACTGCGCCCCGCGAGCGCCTCGACTGGGCGTACGGAACCTGCGTTCGGGCCCGGGTACGGCCGACGCGATCCGTCAGGTGGCGTACCCGGCCTACGCGTTGCTCACGTGCGGAGGGGTCACCCCCCGATGACGCCTCCGAAGAGGCCGCCGTGGGCCATGCCGAGGAAGAAGCCGACGGCGCTGGCGCCGAGGCCCAGGATCAGGCCGAACCGCTCACGCGTGGTCTCGGAGACCCACTGCCCGTAGGCGCCGGTGAGGATCCCGGCCAGACCGGTCCAGGAACTGAGCAGATGCAGGTTGTGGAACATCGCCGTGACGAAGGCCGTCACCCCGAGGACCAGGGTCACCGCGAGCAGCGTGTCCTGGAGGGGGTGGGCTCGGCCGTCGGTGGCGAAGAGAGAGCCGGCGGTGTTGGGTCGCAATGCCTGTGCCATGGGGCACCTCCTGCGGAAGGCGGCGCATCGTAGCGCCGTACACACCCGATGTGTACAGATTGAGGGTCCGGACGGCCGGATTTCAACCGCAAGCGGGGGTGCGGGTAGTCTGTACCGTCTGCATCGGTGTCTGTCCTGGCTCTGCCGGCGACACCGCTGCTACGCATCACAACCCTCCTGCCACGGATCGACCGTGGCCGCTGAGTCCGAAGGAGGTGGGTTCCACATGCGTCACTACGAGGTGATGGTCATCCTCGACCCCGATCTGGAGGAGCGCGCTGTCGCCCCCCTGATCGAGAACTTCCTTTCCGTCGTCCGTGAGGGCAACGGAAAGGTCGAGAAGGTCGACACCTGGGGCCGTCGTCGTCTCTCGTACGAGATCAAGAAGAAGCCCGAGGGCATCTACTCGGTCATCGATCTGCAGGCTGAGCCCGCGATCGTCAAGGAGCTCGACCGCCAGATGAACCTGAACGAGTCGGTCCTCCGGACCAAGGTCCTCCGCCCCGAGACCCACTGAGCTCCGGCTCACCCGGTCCCGGGATCCGAGTAGCAGCAAGCAGCCAGAGCAAACCCGCCGAGAGGTTCCCCCATGGCAGGCGAGACCGTCATCACGGTCGTCGGCAACCTTGTCGATGACCCCGAGCTGCGCTTCACCCCCTCCGGTGCGGCGGTCGCGAAGTTCCGTGTCGCGTCCACTCCCCGCACCTTCGACCGCCAGACCAACGAGTGGAAGGACGGCGAGAGCCTCTTCCTGACCTGCTCGGTCTGGCGCCAGGCGGCGGAGAACGTCGCGGAGTCGCTCCAGCGAGGCATGCGCGTCATGGTGCAGGGCCGGTTGAAGCAGCGGTCCTACGAGGACCGTGAGGGCGTCAAGCGCACGGTCTACGAGCTGGACGTCGAGGAAGTCGGCCCCAGCCTGCGCAGCGCCACGGCCAAGGTCACCAAGACCAGTGGCGGTGGCGGTGGCGGCGGTGCCCGTGGCGGCCAGGGCGGTTACGGCGGCGGTCAGGCCGGCGGCGGCTGGGGCGCAGGCTCCGGCGGCGGCCAGCAGGGCGGCGGCGGTGCGCCCGAGGCCGACCCGTGGGCGACCGGCGCACCCGCCGGTGGCCAGCAGGGCGGCGGCGCCGGTGGCGGCGGCTGGGGTGGAAACTCCGGCGGCGGCCAGAGCGGCGGCGGCTACTCGGACGAGCCCCCCTTCTAGGCCCCAGGGCCGAGGGGTGGGGCGTACTCACACTTCTTGATCACACAGGAGAGAAAGCACCATGGCGAAGCCGCCTGTGCGCAAGCCTAAGAAGAAGGTCTGCGCGTTCTGCAAGGACAAGGTCCAGTACGTGGACTACAAGGACACGAACATGCTGCGGAAGTTCATTTCCGACCGCGGCAAGATCCGTGCCCGTCGCGTGACCGGCAACTGCACGCAGCACCAGCGTGACGTCGCCACGGCCGTCAAGAACAGCCGTGAGATGGCGCTGCTGCCGTACACCGCCCAGGCGCGATAAAGGAAGGGTGACCGAAACATGAAGATCATCCTCACCCACGAGGTCTCCGGCCTCGGCGCCGCGGGCGACGTCGTCGACGTCAAGGACGGCTACGCCCGTAACTACCTGATCCCGCGGAACTTCGCGATCCGCTGGACCAAGGGTGGCGAGAAGGACGTCGAGCAGATCCGTCGTGCTCGCAAGATCCACGAGATCCAGACCATCGAGCAGGCCAACAGCATCAAGGCCCAGCTCGAAGGTGTGAAGGTCCGTCTGGCCGTTCGCTCCGGCGACGCCGGCCGTCTCTTCGGTTCCGTCACCCAGGCCGACGTCGCTTCCGCGATCGCGGCTGCCGGTGGCCCGAAGGTCGACAAGCGCCGTGTCGAGCTGGGCTCGCCCATCAAGACGCTGGGCGCCCACGAGGCGGCTGTGCGCCTGCACCCCGAGGTGGCCGCGAAGGTCAACATCGAGGTCGTCGCAGCGTAACGCTGCGCTCGGCTTGAGCCGACAGGAAAGGGACCGTACCTCTTGAGGTGCGGTCCCTTTTCGTGGGCTCGGGTTCGTGGTCTCGGGCGGGCGATGTTTCACGTGAAACAGGGCGATTAAGCAGGGCGATGTTTCACGTGAAACGCTCAGCGCGTAGCGCCCGTCACGATCCATCGGCCCGAACGCGTACGTGCCCACAGCGTCAGCATCCGGATCGTCATCATCAGCGTCATCGCCCCCCATACGGCCGTGAGGCCGCCGCCCAGTGTCGGGATCAGGAGGGCGATCGGGGCGAAGACCGCCAGGGTCACCAGCATCGCGCCCGCCAGGTAGGGGCCGTCGCCCGCTCCCATCAGGACGCCGTCCAGGACGAAGACGATGCCGCTGACCGGCTGGGAGAGGGCCACCAGGACGAGGGCGGGGAGCGCGGCGTCCTTCACGACGGAGTCGCTCGTGAACAGGGGGAGGAACAGGGGGCGCGTGAGGATGACGACGATGCCGAGGGCCACCCCTACGGCGATCCCCCACTCCACCATCCGTCGGCAGGCCTGCCGGGCGCCCTCCGCGTCGCCGGCCCCCAGATAGCGGCCGATGATCGCCTGGCCGGCGATCGCGATGGCGTCCAGCGCGAAGGCGAGCAGGCTCCACAGGGACAGCACGATCTGGTGGGCGGCGATGTCCGCGTCCCCGAGGCGCGCGGCGACCGCGGTCGCGATCATCAGCATGGCCCGCAGCGAGAGCGTACGGACCAGCAGGGGCGCCCCCGCCTGCGCGGAGGCCCTGATGCCGGCGGCGTCCGGACGCAGGGAGGCACCGTGGCGCCGGGCTCCCCGCACGACGACCACGAGGTAGGCCGCGGCCATGCCCCACTGCGCGATGACCGTCCCCCAGGCGGACCCCGCGATGCCGAGGCCGGCGCCGTACACGAGCCCGGCGTTGAGGCCCGCGTTGGCGACGAAGCCGGCGATCGCGACGTACAGCGGGGTCCTGGTGTCCTGGAGGCCGCGCAGGACACCGGTCGCGGCGAGGACGATCAGCATGGCCGGGATACCGAGCGCGGAGATGCGCAGATAGGTCGTCGCGTACGGCGCCGCTGTCGCCGAGGCGCCGAAGAGGTCGACGAGGGCCCGGGCGGAGGGGAGGACGGCGATGATCACGGCCGCGCCGAGGAGCAGCGCGAGCCAGATGCCGTCCACGCCCTGGCGGATCGCGGCGGACAGGTCACCGGCGCCCGCGCGGCGTGCGACGGCGGCCGTCGTGGCGTAGGCGAGGAAGACGAAGATGCTGACGGCCGTCGTCAGCAGGGCGGAGGCGACACCGAGTCCGGCGAGCTGTGCCGTGCCGAGGTGGCCCACGATCGCGCTGTCGGCGAGGACGAAGAGGGGTTCGGCGACGAGGGCGCCGAAGGCCGGGACGGCCAGCGCGACGATCTCGCGGTCGTGGCGGCGTCTGGTGGCCTTGGTGGTCGTGGGGGCCGATGTCATGAACACTAATCTAATCGTCCACAGGTAAGTGTCGCAAGATGGATTGAGTCCTTACTGATCGTCTCGCTCCGTGTCCTTTCGTGCGCTGTTCGAGGTCATCTTGGGCCGAGTGGGGAAGTTTTTCTTCTGCACAGCCGGTGGATGGGGAAGTCGCAGGTCAGGCGGGGTGCGAAGAAAAAGGCGAGGGCTTGTTCACAGCACTGTCCACCGACTCGTGCACAGGTTTCGGGGAGTTGTCCACAGCATCGGGGCCGTCATCCACATGGCCTGTGGATAACCAGATTGGCTGACGGTGCTGGGGGGCCTACCGTGGTCCGGCGCCCGCTCCGACCGTCGGCCGGGGAAACCCCCGCAAAACCGACGCGCGACAACCGGAGTCGGGCCTCTTATTTGTCAGTGCCGTGCCGTAGAAATGAAGACACGGCGAGGGTCCGCTCGGCGGACGGGATGGAGGTCGCTCGGTGAGTGTTTCCGAGCCCTTGGACGACCCGTGGGCGGACAGTGGCCCCAGCGATCGTCTTCCCCCGACGCGCCGCCGGGGCGAGGGCGGCGGGGGCGGCCGGGGCCGGGGTCGCGACGACCAGCACGACCGGGGCCGGGAGGACGGCGAGTGGGACGGCGCGGTGGCCTTCGAACGGGTCCCGCCGCAGGACCTCGACGCCGAACAGTCCGTCCTCGGCGGCATGCTCCTGTCCAAGGACGCCATCGCCGACGTCGTCGAGATCCTCAAGGGCCACGACTTCTACAAGCCGGCCCACGAGACGATCTACACGGCGATCCTCGACATCTACGCCAAGGGCGAGCCCGCCGACCCCATCACGATCGCCGCCGAGCTGACCAAGCGCGGCGAGATCAACAAGGTGGGCGGGGCGTCGTACCTGCACACCCTCGTCCAGACCGTCCCGACCGCGGCGAACGCCGAGTACTACGCCGAGATCGTGCACGAGCGCGCGGTGCTGCGCCGGCTGGTCGAGGCGGGGACGCGGATCACGCAGATGGGGTACGCGGGCGACGACGACGTCGACGAGATCGTCAACCGCGCCCAGGCCGAGATCTACGCGGTCACCGAGCAGCGCACCAGCGAGGACTACCTGCCGCTCGGCGACATCATGGAGGGCGCGCTCGACGAGATCGAGGCGATCGGGTCGCGCAGCGGGGAGATGACCGGGGTGCCGACCGGGTTCACCGACCTCGACTCCCTCACCAACGGGCTGCACCCCGGTCAGATGATCGTCATCGCGGCCCGTCCCGCCATGGGCAAGTCGACGCTCGCGCTGGACTTCGCGCGCGCGGCGTCGATCAAGAACAACCTCGCCAGCGTCATCTTCTCCCTCGAAATGGGCCGCAACGAGATCGCGATGCGCCTGCTGTCCGCCGAGGCGCGGGTCGCCCTGCACCACATGCGCTCCGGCACGATGACCGACGACGACTGGACGCGGCTCGCCCGCCGGATGCCCGAGGTCTCCGCCGCGCCCCTCTACATCGACGACTCGCCGAACCTCTCGATGATGGAGATCCGCGCGAAGTGCCGGCGCCTCAAGCAGCGCAACGACATCAAGCTCGTCATCATCGACTACCTCCAGCTCATGCAGTCCGGCGGCAAGGGGCGCTCCGAGAGCCGTCAGCAGGAGGTCTCCGACATGTCCCGGAACCTCAAGCTCCTCGCCAAGGAGCTGGAAGTCCCGGTCATCGCGCTCTCGCAGCTGAACCGTGGCCCCGAGCAGCGCACCGACAAGAAGCCGATGGTCTCCGACCTGCGTGAGTCCGGCTCCATCGAGCAGGACGCCGACATGGTCATCCTCCTCCACCGCGAGGACGCCTACGAGAAGGAGTCCCCGCGCGCGGGCGAGGCCGACATCATCGTCGGCAAGCACCGAAACGGCCCGACCGCCACGATCACGGTCGCGTTCCAGGGCCACTACTCCCGCTTCGTGGACATGGCGCAGACCTGACGGGCGCTAGCGCCGCGTCGCGTACCTGGTCAGGATCACGCCGCCGGGGAGTGTCCGCGTCTCCACCAGGGTCAGGTTCACCCAGGTGTCCAGCGCGGTGAAGAACGGGGTGCCGCCGCCCAGCAGGACCGGGGCGGTGGCCAGGACGTACTCGTCGATCAGGCCCGCCCGCACGGCCGCCGCGGCGAGCGTCGCGCCGCCGATCTCCATCGGGCCGCCGTCCTCGGCCTTGAGCCGGGTGATCTCGGCGACCGCGTCGCCGGTGACCAGGCGGGTGTTCCAGTCGACCTTGTCGAGCGTCGAGGAGAACACCACCTTCGCCATGTCCCGCCAGCGGCGCGCGTACACGATCTCCGCCGGGGTGGCGTCGGGGTGCTGGTCGGCGGTCGGCCAGTGGGGGCTCATCGTCTGCCACAGCTTGCGCCCGTACAGCGTCAGCTCGGTCTCCCGCAGCTGGTCGGTCCAGAACTGGAACAGCTCGTCGCTCGGCACGCTCCAGCCGATGTCGTCGCCGGGCGCGGCGATGTAGCCGTCCAGGGACACGTTCATGCCGTAGATCAGTTTCCGCATGGCGCAAGCCTTCCGTGAGTCGGTCTCACGCGTACGGACCGGCGCGGCGCGGGAAACTCATCGACGAGTCCCCGCGCCGCTGGGGCCGGGGTCAGTAGTCCCAGACGGCCGGGACGAAACGGAAGGCGTTCCCGGTGGTCGCCACGCGGCAGACGGACGGGAACGGCAGGTGGGAGGCGACCAGTTGCCCGCCGGTCGCGGACAGCTCGGTCAGGAGCTCGGTCCGGACGCGGGCCGACAGCTCGGGGTCGTGGTCGAAGCCGTTGTGCCAGTCCGGTTTGTCGAACCCGCACTGGAACACGGCGTCACCGGCGAACGTCAGCCGCTCGCCGCCGGACTCCAGGCGCACGACGCTGTGGCCGGGAGTGTGCCCGCCGGTACGGCTGATCAGGACGCCCGGAGCCACCTCGTACTCCTTCTCGAACGGCCGCAACTGGCCCCGGTACACGTCCAGGAACCGCGACGCGGTCGTCCGGAGCACGTCCGGCACCGGCTCCGGCATGACCGTGCGGGAGAAGTCCGGCGCCGCCCAGAACTCGGCCTCGGCAGCCGCGAGATGGACCCGCAGGTCCGCACGGAGCCGGCCGCGCAGGCCCTCGACGAGGAGTCCGCCGATGTGGTCCATGTGCAGGTGGGTGAGGACGACGTCGGTCACGGACGCGGGGTCGATGCCGGCGGCGTCCAGCCGCGTCGCCAGCTGACCGGCGCGCGGGAACCCCGGGAACTCCGTGCCAAGACCGGAGTCGACGAGGATCGTCCGGCCGCCGCTGCGCACCACGGCGACGTTCAGCGGCCAGTCGATCACCTCGGGGGACAGGAACATGTCGCTGAGCCAGGCCGACAGATCGGCCGCGGCGGCGTTGGTGGCGAGCGTCCCGGGGGAGATCGGCAGCACGCCGTCGCTGATCATCAGGACGTCGATGTCGCCGACCTTCAGCGCGTAGCGCGACGGCACTAACTCGTCGTACGTCGGCGCGGCGGGGCGTGCGATGTCTGCGGGGCTCATCTTGTTCTCCTCTGTGTGGTGGCCCCACCTATGACCGGAGACCCTCCCGGTCTGTGACGGCCGGCGGGGAAATGGATTCGACGCGGCCCCGGCGGGCGGGTGGACTGGGCGCATGACGACACCTCAGGAAGAACTGCTCCCCGGTACGCGCCGCGCGCTGCTGCACCGGATCGCCGTCGCCCAGGCCGAGGGGCGGACGCCGTCGCTCGTCGCCGCCGTGGTGCGGGGCGGGCGGGTCGTGTGGGAAGGGTCCCGGACGTCGGTCGAGGGGCACGGGCCGGACGGGAACGTGCAGTACCGGATCGGGTCGATCACCAAGACGTTCACGGCCGTCCTCGTGCTGCGGCTGCGGGACGAGGGGCTGATCGACCTCGGGGATCCGCTGGAGAAGCACCTCGCCGGGACCGGGGTGGGGGAGGTGACGATCGCCGAACTGCTCGCGCACACCGGCGGGCTGGCGGCGGAGTCGCCGAGTCCCTGGTGGGAGCGGACGCCGGGGCGGCTTCGGCCCGAACTCGCCGACGTGCTGGGCGAGCGCCCCTCCCCGCACCCGGCCGGGCGGCGCTTCCACTACTCCAACCCCGGCTACACCCTCCTCGGCGCCCTGGTCGAGGAGCTGCGCGGAGCCCCGTGGGAGGAGGTTCTCCGGCGTGAAGTGCTTGAACCCCTGGGTCTCACCCGGACAGGCGCTCGCCCCGAGATGCCGTACGCGGGCGGCTGGGCGGTGCATCCCTGGGCCGACGCGATGCTCCCCGAGGCCGTGGAGGACCTCGGCCGGATGGCCCCGGCGGGACAGCTCTGGTCGACGGCACGGGACCTGGCGAGGTTCGCCGTGTTCCTGACGGACGGCGACGACCGGGTGCTCGGCGCCGAGACGGTACGGGAGATGCGGGCCCCCGCCGCGCCGTCCGAGGCCGCTGACCTCGCCGTCGGTGCCGGGTACGGGCTCGGGCTCCAGGTCCAGCACCAGGACGGCCGCGTCCTCGTGGGGCACTCCGGCTCCCTGCCGGGCTACCTCGCCACGCTCACGATCGCCGTGGCCGACGACGTCGCCGCGGTCGCCCTCACCAACTGCACCTCAGGGCCGCTGCTGGCCTCTCTGGGCGCCGATCTCGTCCGGATCGTCGCGGAGGCCGAACCCCGCGTCCCCGAGCCCTGGAAGCCGCTCACAGCCGTCGATCCGGGCACCCTGGAGCTGGTCGGCCCGTGGTACTGGGGCACCCACGCCTTCGCCGTGCGCTGGACCGCCGACGGCCTCCTGTCCCTGGCCCCGCTGGGCCGCGCCGGCCGCCAGTCCCGCTTCGCGCCCGCCGCCGACGGCACCTGGACCGGCCTGGAGGGCTACTACGCCGGTGAACGCCTGACCCCCGTACGCCGCCCCGACGGCACCCTGAGCCACCTGGACCTCGGCTCGTTCGTGTTCACGCGCCAGCCGTACGAGGACGATGCGGCGGTGCCGGGCGGGGTGGACCCGGAGGGGTGGAGGGGGATCGGCTGAGGCGTGTTTCACGTGAAACGGGGGGTGCGGGGGCGAGCCTGAGGGGCGTGTTTCACGTGAAACATGAGGTGCGGTGTGTTTCACGTGAAACGTCTACAGCGCCAGCTTGAACCCCACGTGCGACGCCTCGAACCCCAGCCGCTCGTAGAACCGGTGCGCATCGACCCGAGTGGCGTCGGACGTCAGCTGCACCAACTGGCACCCCTCCCGCCGCGACTCCGCCACCGCCCACTCGATGAACCGCGTCCCCAGCCCGCTGCCCCGCTCGTCGCCCCGGATCCGCACCGCCTCGATGATCGACCGTGTGCTGCCCTTCCGGGAGAGCCCCGGGACGATCGTGAGCTGGAGCGTCCCGACGACCTCGCTCTTGCGGACGGCGACCACGAGGCGCTGGTTCGGATCCTCGGCCAGCCGCTCGAAGGCCGCGAGATACGGCGTGAGGTCGTCCGGCGACTCCCGTTGCGCGCCCAGCGGATCGTCCGCGAGGAGGGCGACGATCGCGGACAGGTCGTCGGTCTCGGCGCTGCGGATGGTCAGGTCGGCCGTTTCAAGATCTTCCATGGCTCGAAGCCTAGGCGTGCACGCCGGGAGACAGGAGGGGCCGGGGTCTACACGGAGGCCGGCGCGTTCTCGATGACCTGGACGAACGGGGCCAGTTTCGGGTCCAGTGCCGCCGCGTCGAGCGCCTCGCGCAGTGCCCGGTCGTTGGTCGGCCGGGCCTCGTCCAGCAGCTTCTGGCCCGCCTCGGTGACGTTCGTGTAGATGCCCCGGCGGTCGGTGGGGCAGAGGTAGCGCTCCAGGAGGCCACGGTCCTCAAGGCGGGTGACCAGGCGGGTCGTGGCGCTCTGGCTGAGGACGACCGCGTCGGCGACCTGCTTCATCTGGAGATGGCCGCCGTCGCCGTCGTGCTGGCGGCTGAGCACGTTCAGCAGGGAGTACTCGCGCACGCTCAGGTCGTGACCGGCCTGGAGGGCGCGCTCGATGTGGCTCTCGATCCTGCCGTGCAGCAGCGAGAGGGCGCACCAGCCCTGGGCGAGGTCGGTGAGTGCGGGGTCCGTCGCGGTCATGGGCGTCCTCCTCCGTCCGGGAGCGGCTGGGAACCAGGATAGGCCAGCCCCGCGATAGTCGGCGCTTGCATATAACCCGCGTCTGCAACTAATGTCAGTGAGGGTAAAGCGCTCCTGCAATCAACTGGGAAGGTGTCACCCTCCATGCCTCTCGCGCTCCTGGCTCTCGCGATCGGGGCCTTCGGCATCGGCACGACCGAGTTCGTGATCATGGGACTGCTCCCCGAGGTCGCCGCCGACTACGGGGTCTCCATCCCCACCGCGGGCTACCTCGTGACCGGCTACGCCCTCGGCGTGATGATCGGCGCCCCGCTGATGACCGCGCTCGGCACGAAGATCCCGCGCAAGCGGATGCTGATGCTGCTGATGGGGCTGTTCATCGTGGGCAACGTGCTGTCCGCCGTCGCCCCCGTCTTCTCCGTGATGCTCGTGGGGCGCGTCGTCGCCTCCCTCGCGCACGGCGCCTTCTTCGGTATCGGCGCGGTCGTCGCGGCCGATCTGGTCGCCCCGGACAAGAAGGCCGGCGCCATCGCGATGATGTTCACCGGCCTGACCGTCGCCAACGTCGTCGGCGTACCCCTCGGCACGCTCGTCGGCCAGCACGTCAGCTGGCGCGTCACCTTCGCCCTCGTCGCCGTCCTGGGCGTGGTCGGCCTCGCGGGGGTCGCGCGGCTCGTCCCCGACCTGCCCAGGCCGCAGGGGGTGCGGCTGCGGCACGAACTCGCCGTCTTCCGGAACACCCAGGTCCTGCTGGCCATGGCGATGACCGTCCTCGGCTTCGGCGGCGTCTTCGCGGCCATCACCTACGTCGCGCCGATGGCCACCCACGTCACCGGCTTCGCCGACGGCTCCGTTACCTGGCTCCTGGTCCTCTTCGGCCTCGGCATGGTCGCGGGCAACCTCGTCGGCGGCCGGTACGCCGACCGCGCGCTCATGCCGATGCTGTACGTCTCGCTGGGCGCCCTGGCGGTCGTCCTGGCCCTCTTCACCCTCACCGCCCACCACAAGGCGCTCGCGGCCGTCACGATCGCCCTGATCGGCGCGCTGGGCTTCGCGACCGTGCCGCCGCTCCAGAAGCGCGTTCTGGACCAGGCCCACGGTGCCCCGACGCTCGCCTCGGCCGTCAACATCGGCGCCTTCAACCTCGGCAACGCGCTCGCGGCCTGGCTCGGTGGCCTCGTCATCGACGCGGGCCACGGCTACACCTCGCCGAACTGGGTCGGCGCTGCCCTCGCCGGCTCCGCGCTTCTGCTCGCGGTCCTCTCGGCCGTGCTGGAACGCCGGGACACCGTCCCGAGCGCGGTGGTCGCCGGGGCGACGGGGCGTCAGGAGACCGCCGTCCACCACTGAACGCACCGCATCGACGTATCAGCCCGCCGCCACCGTCAGCGGAGCGAACCGTCTGGTCCAGTCGCCGGGAAGGCCCGGGATGCCGTACGTCATCACGGCGTTGAAGAAGACCCCCTCAAGGCCCTGCTCCTTCAGCCAGCCCAGCAACTCCTCGTGCCGTACGTCGATGTCCGTGCGCAGCGGGCGGTCCGTGTTGGCCGCGAGGGAGGCGACGAGGGACTTGGCGGTCTCCGTGTCGCGGGCGACGAGCGGGCCCACGACATGGGTGTCCATGTTGGGCCAGACGGCCGCGTACCCCACGATCCGGCCGTCGGTCACCGCGACCCTCAACTGGTCGGCGAACGCGGGCAGTCGGGCGATCATGCGGGTCCGGTCGGCGCCGAACACCTCCTCGTCCAGCCGCAGGATCTCCGTGAGGTCCTCGGCCGTCGCCGCCCTGGTGGCCACCGAAGGGGCCGGCCCCGACGGGGTGAAACGGCCGACCAGCATCTCGGCCCGGCCGGTCGTCTTGAAGCCCAGCTCCTCGTACAACGGGCGGCCGTTCGGCGTCGCGTGCAGGGTCAGCGGGGTGGGGCCGTGCTCCGCGACCACATGCCGCATCAGCCTGCGGCCGACGCCCCGACGGGCATGCCGTTCAGCGACCAGCACCATGCCGATCGCCGCGAGTTCGGGGTGCTCCTGAGGGCCGTACTCGGTCACGACGCACGCGGCGATCAGGCCGCCGGTGGGGTCGTCGATGCCGTAGCCCTTCCCGGCGGTGAGGAGGAGGCCCCACTTGTGCTCCTCGCGTGGCCACCCCCGGTCCTCGGACAAGTCCGCGCACGCGAGGAGGTCGCTGCGCGTCAGGCGGCGGATGGGGAGAGCTGTGGGGGAAGGAGTCGACACGCAGGTCAGGCTGTCCGACCGGTGGGTCCGGCGTCCACCTCTTTCCCCGGAGACATACGCGGTTTTGGCCATGCCGGGGGAACATGCCCGGCGATCAGGGGGGAGGCTTCATGTTTCACGTGAAACCGGCAAACGAAGAGGACGTTTCACGTGAAACATCGGTGGGTGAAGGGCCGCAGGTCGGCGGAATCGCGTTGCAGGCGGAGGGAGGGATCTGGGGGATGTCTACGAATTGGTGTGCCGCGCCCGGTAGTTGAGCGAAACGGTGAATCGCCCCTGGGTAAGACCCCGGTGAGGGGAAGGCGGGGCTTGTGTGGTCAACTGCGGCCGGTATGGTCGACTCCGATTGCGACTGAGACGAGGCGACGCAGCCTAACGGGACGGAGAGATCGAGGACCCGCATTCGCGGTGATACGGCCAGGGCATCCGGGTGGGGGTGGGATGCTGCCCTGTGGGCGAAGCGGCTGCGGAACCGAACAGGTGGGCATAGCCGTTCGCAGGGGGAGCAGGCACTTCCCGAGGCAGGGAGTGCAGACCGACCGAAAGATGTTCGAGGCGAGGCACACCATGGACGCTCCGGCCACCACGTCGGCCGACAACGGCACGTCCGGCGGCGGAGACGGCTGGTTCAAGCCGCGCAAGCAGCCGGCATCGGGCCCTGGCACGGAATCGCAGGGCTCCGAACAAGGCGCAGCCCTGCGGGGCACCGAACCGCAGGCCACGGAGGGCAGGCGCTTGGCGGGCCTCCGGCCGGTGGGGCGGGGGACGGCGAGTGCTGGTGCGGCGGGTTCTGGAGCAGCGGGTTTCGGTGGTGGTCTGCCGCAGGACGCGGGCCGTCCTGACAGCCACCATCCCGACACTGCTCACCCCGATACCGCCCGCCCCGACTTCGGCGCCCGAATAACCGCGCCGCCCGCCCCGGTACCGTCCGACCCCGGGACCACTGTCCTCCCCAAGCTCATACCGGCGCCCGCGACAGCGGTACCTCCACTGGTGTCCACGTCCCGGCCCTCCACCGACACGTTCGCCGTCCCGGAGTCCCTCCAGGTACCGGCCCAGCGCACGGCGCCGAGCGAACCACTGCCCGCCGAAGCCGCCCACGTGACAGCGCCGCCCGAGGAACAGCACAGGGCTGAGGGGCAGCACCTGGCCGAGGAACAGCACCGGGTTGAGGGGCAACACCGAACCGGGGACCAGCACCGCGCCGAGAACCCGCTGGCGGCACCGCACCCCGAGCCCGGGTCCTTCCGGCAGTTCGCCGAAGAGGGGCCCCGGACCGAGGCCGAGCCCGACTCCGACCTCGACGCTGACCCGGAGTTCTTCCGGCCGTTCATCCAGGAACCGCCGCGCCCCGAAGCCGAGTCGGCTCCCGAGCACTCCCGCCCGTTGCCGCACGAGGCGCCCCGCCCCGAGCCCGGCCCGGAGGCGGCCCAGCCGTTCCTTCACGAGGCCGCCCGCCCCGAGTCCGGCTCCGCCCAGCTGTTCCCCCACGGAACAACCCGGCCCGGGTCCGACTCGGGCCCCGAAGCCGCCCGGCTGTTGCCGCACGAGGCCGCCCGCCCCGAGCCCGGCCCCGAAGCCCCCCAGCCCTTCCCCCACGAGGGAACCCGTCCCGAGCCCGACTCCGCCCCAGAGACCCCCCAGCCGTTCTCTTACGAGGCGCCCCGTCCCGAGTCCGGCCCCGAGGCTGCTCACCCGCTGCCCCCCAAGGCACCGCAGGCCGAGGCTGAACCCCTCCAGGCGTACACCCCGGACGCCCCCGAACCCGCCCCCGAGCCCTCCGGCTCGTTCGTGCCCGATGCCTTTCGGCCCGCCGTTGGCTTCTCCCGGGCCTCCGCCCCGGACGTCCTTCAGGACGAGTCCCTGGAAGCCGCCCCGGAGCCGTTCCGGGCGTTTGGGGCCGGGAGTCTGGAGGGGGCGGAACCCGCTCCCGAGGGGTCGCCTGATGCCGTGCTCGTGCGGCGGACCATGGCCGCCATCGGGGAGGTTTCCGACAAGGTCACCTCGTACTTCTACGCGCTCCTGTTCGTCAGGCATCCCGACCTGCGTCCGCTGTTCCCGCCCGCCATGGACGCCCAGCGGGACCGGCTGCTCAAGGCGCTGCTGACGGCCGCCGAGCACGTCGACAACACGCCGGTGCTCGTGGAGTACCTCCAGAACCTCGGCCGGGGCCACCGCAAGTACGGCACGCGCGCCGAGCACTACCCGGCGGTCGGGGAGTGCCTGATCGGGGCGCTCGCCAAGTACGCCCAGTCCGTGTGGAACCCGGAGACGGAGGCGGCCTGGGTACGGACGTACACGACGATCTCCCAGGTGATGATCGACGCGGCGGCCGTCGACGAGCTGCGCGCCCCGCCCTGGTGGCAGGCGGAAGTCGTCTCGCACGAGCTACGGACGCAGGACATCGCGGTCATCACGGTCCGGCCCAACCAGCCGTACCCGTTCCTCGCCGGGCAGTACGCGAGCCTGGAGACCCCCTGGTGGCCGAGGATCTGGCGGCACTACTCCTTCGCCTCGGCCCCCCGCTCCGACGGCCTGCTCTCGTTCCACGTGAAGGCCGTCCCCGCCGGCTGGGTCTCCAACGCGCTGGTGCACCGCGCACACCCCGGCGACGTGATCCGGCTGGGCCCGCCCGCCGGGACGATGACGGTCGACCACACCCGTGACAGCGGCCTGCTCTGCCTCGGCGGCGGCACCGGCATCGCCCCGATCAAGGCCCTGGTCGAGGACGTCGCGGAACACGGCACCCGGCGCCGGATGGAGGTCTTCTACGGCGCCCGCACCGACCACGACCTCTACGACATCGACACGATGCTGAGGCTCCAGCAGTCCCACTCCTGGCTGGAGGTCCGCCCGGTGGTCGACAAGCACGGCCTGCTCCAACTCCCGGACGCCATCCGCACGTTCGGCCCCTGGGACGAGTACGACGCGTACCTTTCGGGCCCGGTCGGCATGATCCGCAGCGGCGTGGACGCACTGCGCGGCGCGGGCATCCCGAAGGAGCGGATACGGCACGACTCCGTCGCGGAACTGGTCGCCGCCGGGTAGGGGTCAGCCGAGATCGGGGGCGTGCATCGCGCGCACGCCCTCGATGTTGCCGTCCAGATAGTGCCGCAGCGACAGCGGGACGAGGTGGACGGAGGCGATCCCGACGCGGGTGAAGGGCACCCGGACGATCTCGTAGTCGCCGATCGGTTCGTCGACCTCGGGGCCATGGCGCAGACCGGGGTCCATGGACTCCAGATGGCAGACGAAGAAGTGCTGCACCTTCACGCCGGTCGCGCCGCCGTCCTCGCCGATGTGCTCGACGGTGTCGACGAAACAGGGGACCACATCAGCGATCTTGGCGCCGAGTTCCTCGTACACCTCACGGTGCAGGGCGTCCACGACGGTCTCGTCCTCGGGCTCGACACCCCCGCCGGGGGTGACCCAGTAGGGATCGAGGCCGGGTTTGGTGCGCTTGATCAGGATCAGGTCGTCACCGTCCAGCAGAACGGCGCGTGCGGTGCGTTTGACCACGGGTCGGACGGTCATGGGAGGAATGTGGCCCGCTTGGTTCCACGTGAAACATCGCACCCCGGGGTCGGTCTCGGTTTCACGTGAAACATCATCGCCACGCCGCTGCCGCCCGCAGCAACCGTTCATGCGCCCGGGCTATGTGCGGCATCGCCAGCGTCCCCGTCCGCACCACGAGGAAGTACGTCCGCAGCGGCGGCACCGCCGGTTCGTGCAGCGCCACGACGTCCCCCCGCTCCAGGGCCGCCGCGCAGAGATACCGGGGCAGCACAGCGAGCCCCGCCCCCGCGACCGCGCACGCGAGGACCGCGCGGAGGTCGGGGACGATCACCGTGCCGGAGGCGGCGGGGAGGGAGTCGAAGACGGAGGCCCAGTACCGGGCGACGAGGGGCAACGACTCGTGGACCTCGACGACGGGGAGGTTCTCCAGGAGGCCGGCACTCGCGCGACGAGTCCGCCCAGGGTCGATCCGCCCGCCGTCCATCCACCCACCGCCCACACCGAGCCGCTCCGCCCACTCCGGCCCGGCGACCAGCACATGCTCCTCGTCGCACAGCGGCGTCGCCGTCAGCAGCGGCCCCCGTGGGCGCGCCGTGCTGATCGCCAGGTCGTGACGGCCCGCCGCGAGGCCCTCCAGGACCTCTTCCGCGGTGCCGAAGGAGGCGCGCAGGGCGAGGCCCTGGCCGTCCTCGCCGGTGAGTTCCGTGAGCGCGGGCAGGGCCTGTCCGGCGGTGAACTCGGGCGGTCCGGCGAGGTGCAGGGTCCGCAGCGAGGAGGCCTCGTCGAGGCCGGTCTCGGCGATCTCCACGAGCGCGTCGAGGTGCGGCGCCGCCTTGTGGGCGAGTTCGTCGCCGATCGTCGTCGGGGTGACGCCCCGGGCCTGGCGCAGGAACAGCGGGCGGCCGACCTGCCGCTCCAGGGTGCGGATCTGCGAGGTGACGGCGGGCTGGGAGAGGCCGAGCAGCGCGGCGGCGCGGGTGAAGGAGCCGGCCCGGTGCACGGTCACGAAGGTGCGCAGCAAGGCCAGATCCACGGCCCGCCCCCTTCCGGCACCTCGCCCGGCCCCGACGAGGGGCCAACGATAAATATGCCGATAGGTCCCTGCCGCTACTGTGATTGGACATTGACATTGAGTCAACTAGCCTGGTTGGCGCGGTTCTTGACGCACGGAACCGAGGGGCGGTCCGAACCACGAGGGGGGAGGCTCGGACCGCCCGCAGCGCAGGCCAGGGCCGCGCAGGGCTCTCAGCCCGCAGACTCCGCCAGCGCCCGCAGCACATCCGCGACCAGATCCTCGGTGTCCTCGGTGCCGACGGAGAGCCGTACGAAGCCCTCCGGGACCGCGTCGCCGCCCCAGCGGCCCCGGCGTTCGGCGGTGGAGCGCACCCCGCCGAAGCTCGTCGCGTCGTCCACGAGCCGCAGGGACTCCAGGAAGCGTTCCGCGTGCGCGCGGGAGGCGAGGGTGAACGACACGACGCAGCCGTAGCGGCGCATCTGCCGGGCGGCGACCTCGTGCGAGGGGTCCTCGGGCAGCCCCGGATAGCGCAGCGCGACCACCTCGGGCCGGTCCTTCAGCGCGCGGGCGACGGCCAGCGCGGTCGCGCTCTGCCGGTCCACCCGCAGGGAGAGCGTCGCGAGCGAGCGGTGCCCGAGCCACGCCTCCATCGGCCCCGGGATCGCGCCGACGATCTTGCGCCAGCGCCGTACGGCCGCCATGGCCTCCCCCGCGCGGCCCGTGACGTACCCGAGGAGCACGTCACCGTGCCCGCTGAGCTGCTTCGTGCCGCTCGCCACGGAGAAGTCGGCGCCCAGGTCCAGCGGGCGCTGGCCGAGGGGCGTGGCGAGGGTGTTGTCGACGGCGACCAGGGCGCCGCGCGCGTGTGCCGCCTCGGCGAGCCGCCGGACGTCGCACACGTCCAGCTCCGGGTTGGACGGCGTCTCGATCCACAGCAGCCGGGCGCCGTCCAGCACCGCGAGCTGCGCGTCCCCGCCGGTCGGCGCGGTGCGCACCTCGATGCCGTACGCCTCCAACTGCGCGCGCACCAGAGGCAGCGCCTGGTAGCCGTCGTCCGGGAGGACGACCGTGTCGCCGGAGCGGAGCTGGGAGAAGAGGACGGCCGAGATCGCCGCCATCCCGGAGGCGAACGCGAGGGTCTCGACGCCGTCCTCCCCGGGCGCCTCCAGCTCGGCCACGGCACGCTCCAGGAGCGTCCAGGTGGGGTTCTCGTCCCGGCCGTAGGTGTACGGGCCGGTCGGCTCGCCGGGGAGGTGGTAGTGGGCGGCGAACACCGGGCCGGGCAGCGCGGGCTCGTACTTGACGGGCTCGGGCAGCCCGGCACGCACCGCGCGCGTACCCTCACCCATCCCTGTGTCGCTCATGTCGTCCGCCCCTCCAGGTCCTGCCGTACGGCGGCGAGCAGGCCGTCGCTCGCCGCCTCCACCATCTCAAGGCACGCCGCGAAGCCCGCACGGCCCCCGTAGTAGGGGTCGGGGACGTCGAGGGCGGACTCGGTCGCGGCGGGGTCGTACGAGCGCAGGAGCCGGACCTTGGCGGCGTCCTCGGGGGTCGGGGCGAGGCGGCGCAGGTCCTGGAGGTGGCCGGCGTCGAGGGCGATCACCAGATCGAGGTCCGCGAACCAGGCGCGCTCGAACCGGCGGGCCGTGTGCGCCGTGCCGTACCCGTGCTCCCGCAGGACCTCGACCGTGCGCGGGTCGGCGTCCTCGCCCTCGTGCCACGCGTCCGTACCGGCGCTGTCGACCTCGACGCTCCCCGACAGACCGGCGTCCGCCACGCGCGCGCGGAACACCGATTCGGCCATCGGGGAACGGCAGATGTTGCCCGTGCAGACGAAGCAGACGCGATAGGTCATCGGTGATCAGTCGCCGTCGGGGAGGGCGAGGCTCAGCGCCCACGAGACGACGGAGATGATCAGACCGCCGAGCACGGCCGTCCAGAAGCCCTCCACGTGGAAGCTCAGGTCGAGCTTGTCGGCCAGCCACGACGTCAGCATCAGCATCAGCGCGTTGACGACCAGCGTGATCAGGCCGAGCGTGAGGATGAACAGCGGGAAGGTCAGCAGCTTCACGACCGGCTTGACCAGGAAGTTCACGAGCCCGAACAGCAGCGCGACGATCAGCAGGGTGCCGATCTTCTTGCCCGTGCTGTCACCGGTCAGGGTGATCTTGTCCAGCAGCCAGACGGCGACCGCCAGGGCGCCCGCGTTGGCGATCGTCTTGACTACGAAAATCTTCATGTGTCTGATCGTTCCAGAGAAGATCGACGGCCTGTACGGGCCACGAGCGGGACGAGGGCGATGAAGGCATTCCGGCTGGACGAACTGGAGGCGGAACGAGCCGCCAACGATGGCGCCTACCTGCAGTTCCTGCGCGAGCGGAACATGTCGGTCGGCCTGTACGCGCTCGACGCGGGCACCCACGATCCACAGAACCCGCACAACCAGGACGAGGTCTACTTCGTGGTCAGCGGGCGCGCGTCGATCACCGTCGACATGGAGACGACCGAGGTGGCGCGCGGCAGCGTCGTCTACGTGCCCGCCGGGGTGGCCCACAAGTTCCACCACATCAGCGAGGACCTGCGGGTGCTGGTCGTGTTCTCGCCGCCGGAGGGCTGAAGCCCGCCGGAGCGCCGAACCCCACCGGAAGGCTGAGCCGGAACCCACCCTTCCCCTAGGGGACGGGTCAGGGGACGACAAGGGGTGCGAACCCCCCGCCCGCCCCCCGCCGGGACCTAGCATCGAAGCAGGACATCCGAAGAAGGGCCGGTGGCCGAAAGGCCGCCGGCCGGCGCACAGATGGGGACAAGGACGATGCGAGAGATCCTCTCGGGACTGCCGTGGTGGGTGAAGTGGGTGGCGGTGCCGGTCATCGCCCTCGTCGTGTTCGGCGGGCTGATAGCCAGCGTCGTCGGCTTCGTGGTCTGGCTGCTGTTCAAGGTGCTGATCTTCGTCGCGCTGGTCGGCGGACTGGTCTACGTCGTACGGAAGTTCACCTCTAGCTCCTCCTCCCGCAGCGACTGGTGACGCGGGAGACCGGTAACAGGGAACGCCGGTTCCCTCGGGCGGGGGAAGTTTCCCGCGCAGCGCGGCGGCGCGGCCGTACGGGCCGTTAGAGTCCGGAATCCGACGCGGGGACGAGCCCGCACGGACCACCCCTCGCGCTCCGGGAGTGCCCCTTGGCGACGGCTGACACCTCCCCCGCGGAACCGGGCGCACCCCCCGCCCGCCCGCCGGGACCACGGGCCGCTCCGGCGGCCGTCCCGCAGCAGCCGCACTCCACGGCCACCCTCATCGGCTCGGTCCAGCGCGCGATGCGCCTCCTGGAGAGCGTCGCGGGACACGTGTACGGCGCTCCCGCGAAACAGCTCGCGAGAGAGACGGGCCTCGCCCTCCCCACCGCCTACCACCTGCTGCGCACCCTCGTCCACGAGGGCTATCTACGGCGCGACAAGGGGCTGTTCTTCCTCGGCGAGGCGGCCGAGCGGCTGGCCTCAGCAGGGGCAGCGCAGAAACGTCGCAGCACGCTGGTCGAGACGCTCGCGCAGTGGCGGGACGCCGTCGGGGCGCCCGTGTACTACGCCGTGTACCGCGACGGCGAGATCGAGACGCTGTACGTCGCCGACACGCCGGAGTCGCCCGCCGTCGAGCAGTGGGCCGACTTCCGGGAGACCGGGCACGCGCACGCCATCGGGCAGTGCCTGCTGTCCCAGCTCGACGACGGGGCCCGGCGCGACCACCTCGACCGGTATCCCGCGAGCGCCCTCACGCCGTACACCGTCCGCGACAGCCACAGTCTGCTGCGCAGGCTCTCCGGGGCGCGGCGCACCGAGGCGGTGACCGAGCGGCAGGAGTATCTGCTGGGGACGGTCTGCGCCGCCCTGCCGATCACCGTGGGGGCGAGTGCCGCCACCGTCGCGCTGTCCCTGCCCGTGCGGCAGGCCGAGCGGCTGCTTCCCGCCGTGCGGGCGCTGGAGCGCGAGGTCGGGTGCGCGGTGGGGGCGCTCGCGCTCTCTATCAGCATCTGAAAAATCACTGCTTGTGACCCCGTGTGTACTTTCAGCAAGATGCGTTGCAGTCATAGGTACATTCCCGGCCACTCGACGGCACAGACGGGGTAAGGCGATGCGTGAGTCCGTTCAGACAGTTCAGGCAGAGGTCATGATGAATTTCCTCGTCTCCGAGGAGCTCTCGTTCCGGATCCCGGTGGGGCTGGAGTACGAGCCGGACGACCCGTACGCCGTCCGGCTCACCTTCCATCTGCCCGGGGACGCGCCGGTGACCTGGACGTTCGGCCGCGAACTCCTCATCGACGGCGTGGGCCGCCCGTGCGGCGAGGGCGACGTCCGGGTCGCCCCCACGGACCCCGAATCCCTCGGCGAGGTCCTCATCCGCCTCCAAGTGGGCGCCGACCAGGCCGTCTTCCGCTCCTCGGCGGCCCCCCTCATCGCCTTCCTCGACCGCACGGACCGGGTGGTTCCGCTGGGCCAGGAGGGATCTTTCGCGGACTTCGACGCGCATCTCGACGAGGCGTTGGGGCGGATCCTGGCGGAGGAGCAGAGCGCGGGGTGAGAGGGGTCGCGCTGTGGGGGCGGGGAAACGCTTCAGCGGTTCCGGAGAGTTGCAGGAACGGTTCTGCTGGGGTTGGGGCTGAGAGCTCGGCCCCTCGCCCCGCCCCCCGACACCCTCACCGGGCGGTCAGTGCTTGCGGCGCCGCCCCCGCCCTCCCTTTGCCGGCGCGGGAGCCGCAGCTGACGGCGTCGCCGGTGCGGACTTCCCGTCCGGGCGGTCCGCCGAGACGACCAGCGCCGCCAAGGCCGTCGTGACCGGCACCGAAGCGACCAGCCCGATCGAGCCGACCAGGGTGCGGACGATCTCCTCCGCCACCAACTCGCTGTTGGCCACCGCACCGACGCTGCTGTTGGCGATGGAGAAGAGGAGCAGCAGCGGGAGCGCGGCGCCCGCGTACGCGAGGACGAGGGTGTTGACGACCGAGGCGATGTGGTCGCGGCCGATGCGGATGCCCGCTCGGTAGAGCCCGCGCCAGCCCATCGTGGGGTTCGCCTCGTGCAGCTCCCAGACCGCCGACGTCTGCGTGACCGTCACGTCGTCCAGGACACCCAGCGAGCCGATGATGATGCCCGCGAGGAGCAGACCGCTCATGTCGATCGACGGGTACAGGCCGTGGATGAGGCCGGTGTTGTCGTCCGTGTTGCCCGTGAGCGCGGCCCAGCCGATGAACAGCGAGCCGAGGATGCCGATCAGGATCAGTGAGATCAGCGTGCCGAGCACGGCGACGGATGTCCGTGCCGAGAGGCCGTGGCACAGGTAGAGGGCGATCAGCATGATCGCGCTGGCCCCCACCACCGCCACGACCAGCGGGTTCGAGCCCTGGAGGATCGCCGGCAGGATGAAGAAGTTCAGGATCATGAAGCTGATCGCCAGCGCGACCAGCGCCATGACGCCGCGCAGCCGTCCGACGACCACGACCGCGATCGCGAAGATTCCGGCGAGCAGCGCCATCGGGAACCGCCGGTTGATGTCCGCGACGGAGTACTGGAGGTCCTTCGGCGCGGACGGCTCGTACGCGACGACGACCTTCTGACCCTGCTTCAGCTGCCGCGACTGGTCGGGCTGGACGATCTCCGCGAACGTACGGCCCTTGTCGCTGCCCGTGTCCACCCGGATCGTCGCCCGCTTGCAGGTCCCGCCCGCCTGCTGCACCGCCGAGGACCCCTCGGCGGTCGAGGTGTCACCGGTCGGCGGCACCCCCGACGCGTTGACGGAGGCGCAGCTCAGCTTCTCGATCCTCGTGACCGTCGCCTGCTGCGTCTGCCGGTCGAACCCGACGCCGGTCCGCTCGTGCGGCGGCGCGCCACCGGGCCACAGCACCGCGAGCCCCACGACCACGGCCGCCGCGAAGGGGATCAGGATCGCGCCGATGACCTTGCGGAGGTGCCGGGAGACGGGGGCGGCGGGGCCATGGCTGTGGGAGTGGCCACCGCCGTGCCCTCCACCGTGCCCCCCGCCGTGCGAGTCACCGTGCCCGCCGCCGTGCGCGTCACCGGGTTCGTGGTGATGCTCGCCGTGTCCGGAACCGCCGCTGTGGGCTTGGTGATCGGGGACGCGGGGGATGGGGCCGCTGTCGTGAGCGGAGACCTGGGGGGAGGGCCCGCTGCCCTGCGCGGAGACTTGAGGAACGGGCCCGCTGTCGTACGGCGACACCTGCGGCACAGGCCCGCTGTCGTACGGCGACACACGCGGTACGGGACCACTGTCCGGCCCGGGAACACGCGGCACAGCACCGCTGTCGTACCCCGGCCCCTCCGCACCCGGCCTCAGCAGCGGCCCCCTCCGCTGAAGTGAACCCAGCCGAGTGCCGGGGCGGTTGCCCGAGGCGGGCCCGCGTCCAGGACCCGCGTCACCTTGCCCGGCGACAGGCCCCGCTCCCTCACCGGCGTACGGCTCCTCACCCCCGTACCCGTCCCCCGCACCCGCATCGCGCGCGGTGCCGGGGCGGCGGGGCCGTTCGGGAGGCGGGGGGAACGGGGAGCGGGGTGTCGTGGTCACCGACCGATCATCGCAAGAACGGCAGAGGCCCACTGTTCACCGCGCCACAAATACCGCTAGCGTGGAGGCACCTTTGCACACGCGGGAGCTCGGAGCACCGGGCTGAGAGGGCGCTGACCTTCGTCTTCGCGGTGTTTCACGTGAAACGTCACCGGGTTCGAGTGATGTTTCACATGAAACATCGGCAGACGGAAGCCGCTGCGTCGACCGCTGAACCTGTTACCGGGTAATGCCGGCGTAGGGAGTAGGTCTCATGACCATCAAGGACGCACGCACGCCTGCCTCCACACAGAACGAGGCCGGGAAGTCCATCGGCTGGCACAAGGCGTACGTCGAGGGCTCGCGCCCCGATCTGCGGGTGCCGGTCCGTCAAGTGCACCTCACCAACGGGCAGTCGGTCACCCTGTACGACACCTCGGGCCCGTACACCGACCCGTCCGAGCAGACGGACGTCCGCCGGGGCCTGTCCCCCCTGCGGGAGAACTGGATCATCGGCCGGGGCGACACCGAGGAGTACGCGGGCCGTCCGGTCCGCCCCGAGGACGACGGGCTCAAGCACACCTCGCCGCGCGGTGGCCTGCGCAACCTGGACGCGGTCTTCCCGGGCCGCCCGCGCCTGCCGCGCCGCAGCCGGGACGGGCAGGCGGTCACGCAACTGGCGTACGCGCGCCGGGGCGAGGTCACGCCGGAGATGGAGTACGTGGCCATCAGGGAGAACATCGCGCCCGAGGTCGTCCGCGAGGAGATCGCGGCGGGGCGGGCCGTCCTGCCGGCCAACGTCAACCACCCGGAGATCGAGCCGATGATCATCGGCAAGCGGTTCCTGGTGAAGGTCAACGCGAACATCGGGAACTCGGCGGTGACGTCCTCCATCGAGGAGGAGGTCGAGAAGATGACCTGGGCGACCCGCTGGGGCGCCGACACAGTCATGGACCTTTCGACCGGCCGCAACATCCACACCACCCGGGAGTGGGTGCTGCGCAACTCCCCCGTCCCCATCGGCACGGTGCCGCTCTATCAGGCGCTGGAGAAGGTCGACGGCCGCGCCGAGGAGCTGACCTGGGAGATCTACAAGGACACGGTGATCGAACAGGCCGAGCAGGGCGTGGACTACATGACGGTCCACGCGGGCGTCCGGCTGCCGTTCGTCCCGCTCACCGCGAACCGCAAGACCGGCATCGTCTCGCGCGGCGGCTCGATCATGGCGGCCTGGTGCCTCGCGCACCACAAGGAGTCGTTCCTGTACGAGAACTTCGCGGAACTCTGCGAGATCCTCGCCGCGTACGACGTCACGTACTCGCTGGGCGACGGCCTGCGGCCCGGCTCCATCGCGGACGCCAACGACGAGGCGCAGTTCGCGGAGCTGCGCACACTGGGCGAACTCAACAGGATCGCCCGCAGTCACGACGTACAGACGATGATCGAGGGCCCGGGGCACGTCCCGATGCACAAGATCAAGGAGAACATCGACCTCCAGCAGGAGATCTGCGACGAGGCGCCGTTCTACACGCTCGGCCCGCTGACCACGGACGTCGCGCCCGCGTACGACCACATCACGTCCGGGATCGGCGCGGCGATGATCGCCTGGTGGGGGACGGCGATGCTCTGCTACGTCACGCCGAAGGAGCACCTCGGTCTGCCCAACCGCGACGACGTCAAGACCGGCGTGATCACCTACAAGATCGCCGCTCACGCCGCCGACCTCGCCAAGGGGCACCCCGGCGCGCAGGACTGGGACGACGCGCTGTCCGACGCGCGCTTCGAGTTCCGCTGGGAGGACCAGTTCAACCTGGCCCTCGACCCCGACACGGCCCGCGCCTTCCACGACGAGACGCTCCCGGCGGAACCGGCCAAGACCGCGCACTTCTGCTCGATGTGCGGCCCGAAATTCTGCTCGATGAAGATCTCCCAGGACATCCGCCGCGAACACGGCGGCAGCCGGGCCGACATCGAGGAGGGCATGGCCCAGAAGTCGAAGGAGTTCGCGGCGGCGGGGAACCGGGTGTATCTGCCGATCGCGGACTGAGGACGCCGTGAACCCCCTGGCCCGCGCCCCCTGCAAGGGGACGCGGGCCAGGAGTCATCGGGGGTGGTCGGGCTCTAGTCGGGCTGGTTGTCCGGGCCGCCGAAGTCCGGGCTCGTGTAGTCCGGGCTGGAGAAGCTCGGGCGGTGGCCGGGATCGGGGCCGTCGTCGGGGCTGGTGAAGCCGGGACTGTCGTATCCGATCTTGGGCAGGCGGCTCGGCGGAGGTGTGCGCGGGACCGTCGCCGCCGGGCCCTGTTCGGTGAGCGCCTCGCGGAAGTACGGCAGGAAGCCGCGCTCCAGCAGGGCGGTCCGCCAGGCCTCCCGGGCCCGCTCGACCTCCTGGGCCTGTTCGTTGTACGGCCCCGCCTCCAGCGCGGGCCGGTTGCGCAGCGCGGTGAGCAGCAGCCCGACGGTGGCGACGAGGATCGCCAGCGCCGTGACCACCCCGAACACCCAGCCGGCCTTGACCAGCGCGTCGGCGAACGCCGGGGGCCGGTCGAGCGCCTTGAGGAGGTAGCCGACGAGCAGGAAGATCACCGCGGCGGTCCCGGCGAGGACCGGCGTGAGGACGGCGGCGACGGCGACGGCCCCCGCCCCGGCGGGCTCGACGGCGGCCTCCCCCAGGCCGGCCGCGATCCCCGCACCCCCGCTCGCCGCGTCCCCGGACTCGCGGGCCGAAGAGACCGAAGAAGACGACGAGGACGGCGCCGGGTGGCGCAGCTCCTCGCGGACCTTCACGTAGTGCTGGTACTCGGTCGCCGCCGCGGCCGTGATGAACGCGGTGGCGCCCAGCGCCATGGTGCGCAGCTGTACCGGGTTGAGGCGCCGGCCGATACCGGCCAGTTCCGGGTGGTGTGGGGCGGAGCGCAGCGCCTCGTCGAGGATCCGCTCGTACTCCTGGCGGTCCTCACTGTGCAGGTGCTGCGGAACGCTGTTCATGTGCATCCCCCGATGCTCCGTAGGGCTTGGGGCTCGCATGCCAACGAGCCGTCGGGCAGAAACGGAGGGGAGCCTGCTACGGATAAGCCGATGGTAGAGCGGCGACGGCTCAAGGTGACAGGGGGTTTGCGGAAATTGGGCCCGCGCCCGTGCCGCCGGCGATCAGTCCTCCTTGCCGGTCGCCTGCCCGGTGGACGTCCGATTATCCATGGGCAGCTGTTGGACCAGCAGCTTTCCGGCCATGGTCACTCCGCCGTCCATCGCGATGGCGAGTCCCTCCGCGTAGACGTGCGGTCCCTTGACGTTCGGCCCGGTGTCGTCGTCGGGGTCCTCGGAGCCGACTTCGCCCAGCAGATAGGGAATCGGGCTGTGCCCGTGAACGATGAGGGTGCCCCCGTACGTATCGAGGAGGGCGCGGACGGCGTCGGCGCCGCCCTCGTCGCGGAAGGAGAAGCGCTTGGTGAACTTGCGGAAGAGATCCCACACCTCGTCCGCGTCGTTGCGGGTGAGCGCCTCGCGGATGCTGTCGTTGACGGCCTCGATCGAGTCGCCGTAGTCGAGATAGGCGGTCGTGTCGGAGTGGACGAGCAGATGGCCGTCGACCTCCTCGATCGCGTCGAGGCGCGCCATCCACTGGAGGTGGTGGTCCTGGAGGCGGTCCATGTCGGACTTCTGGCCGCCGTTGAGCAGCCAGGCCGCCTGGAAGGTGGCGGTGCCGGCCCCGGAGTTGACGGGGGTGTCGCCGAACCGCTTGGCGCCCAGCAGGAGGAGTTCGTGGTTGCCCATCAGGGCCTTGCAGTAGCCGCCCGCCGCCGCCGCCTCCGCCGACAGCCGCATGACCAGGTCGATCACGCCGATGCCGTCGGGCCCGCGGTCGGTGAAGTCGCCGAGGAACCAGAGCCGCGCGTTGCCCGCGCACCACTGGGCGGCCTCGTCGATGAGGCCCTTCTCCCGCAGCGCGGCGTGCAGTTCGTCGATGTAGCCGTGCACGTCGCCGACGACGAACAGGGGTCCGGGCCCGTCCGTGGCCACCACGGGCTCCACGGTCGGCATCCGCAGCGTGTCGCCCCGGTTGATGACCGGCAGGTCGCGCTGGGTCGGCGTGTACCCCTCGGGGTACGCCTGCTCGTCGGCCGGTACGGCGTCGCCGGGATGCCCGGCGGGGTCGTACGGGCCGGTCTCATGGACGTACGCGGGCACCCGGAAGTCGCGCAACGTCGCCGTCCGTTCCGCTTCGGGTCCCTGACCGGCCCCCTGAGTCATCAGACCCCTCCACCATCGCGCCGCAGCTGCACCGCTTCGGACTGCCTGGTCGCAGCGGCCCGCGGTGTCGTGGGCCCATCATAGGAATGCGGATCGGGCCATGTGATGACCCAGGGGTGGTGAATCGGTTCGGGCGCGCGCCGGTGCGTGGCATTCGCCCCGATTGACCCGTGCTTGGCCGTCGTACCGGTGTCCCGCACCCACCGCACGACGGCCCCGGGGACGGCCGGCTACTTCCCCTCGGGCGTGCGCGGCGGGCTCACCGTCGTACGCGGCGGACGGCGTTGCGAGGAGGTGCGGATGATCAGTTCCGTCGGTATCACCTGCTCGACCGGGCGGTCCGAGTCGACGCCCTCGATCGCGTCGATGAGGAGCTGGACGACCGCGGTGCCGATCCGGCGCGGCTTCAGCGAGAGCGTGGTGATGGGGGGTTCGGTGCTCGCGTACACCGTGGACTCGCTACAGCACACCAGGAGCAGGTCCTCGGGGACGCGCAGGCCGTAGCGGCGGGCGGCGGCGAGGAGGTCCGTGCCGTTGGGGTCGAAGAGGCCGTACACGGCGTCAGGACGGTCGGGCCGGGCGAGCAGCCGGTCG
The DNA here is from genome assembly GCF_020010905.1 of Streptomyces acidiscabies. Lineage (GTDB taxonomy): Bacteria > Actinomycetota > Actinomycetes > Streptomycetales > Streptomycetaceae > Streptomyces > Streptomyces acidiscabies. The sequence continues at coordinate 699,998 of NZ_JAGJBY010000001.1, forward strand.
GCGGCGACGGCTCCCGCGCAGGGGTCGTGCGCCGGATAGGCCTCGTACACCGGGTCCTGTCCGACGCGCTCGCACCAGTGCAGGTACGCGGTGGTCGACAGGTGCGTGTACGTGTCGGTCGTGGTCCCCGTGAGCAGCCCGATCCGGCGCGCGCCGGCGTCGGCGAGGTGGTCGAGGATGTCCAGTACGGCGGCCTCGTGGTCGTTGTCGACCCACGCGGTGACCGGCAGCGGACCGGAGGGGCGGCCGTCGGAGACGACGGGTAAACCCTGCCGGACCAGCTCGCTGACCACCGGGTCCTGGTCGCCGGGGTCGATGACGACCGTGCCGTCCAGGGCGACGTTCGACCACACGTCGTGGCGCGAGGTCGCCGGGAGGATGACGAGCGCGTAGCCGCGGGCGAGCGCGGCCGAGGTGGCGGCTCTGGCCATCTCGGCGAAGTACGCGAATTCGGTGAAGGTGAAAGGTTCATCCCCGTACGTGGTGACGGTCAGTCCGATCAGGCCGGACTTACCCGTACGGAGCGTGCGGGCCGCGGCCGACGGGCGGTAGCCCAGCCGGTCGGCGACCTCGCGGACATGGCGTCGGGTGGCATCAGGGAGCCTGCCCTTGCCGTTCAGGGCGTCGGAAACGGTCGTGATGGAGACTCCGGCGGCGGCCACGTCCCTGATACCCGCTCGGCCCGGCCGGCTGCCTCGGCGTGAGGTTTCCGCGCGGCTCACCTGGTGCTTCCCTGCTGCTGTCATGGCGTGCCGATAGTAGGGCTCATGAGGTGGGGTAGGGCGGACGCATATGCACACATCGACAGGCACGTTTCTGCAAGGTCAAAGTCGCCAAGTACTTGAGAAACAAAGTCAGTTGGCCGTTCGAACGGCACTACTTGTGGCATCGACGCTGATGAGCCTGGCGAGGCACCGATGTCTCGAAGAGGTCTCAACTCACCTGTACGAGGGACGCGCGCCACGGCGCGTGCCACCGGCGCGTAGATATATGTGCGTCGCGCCCTCTGTTTCGTCGGCCTTCGTACGGTGTTGCCCCTGATGCGCGTGTGACGAACGAGGTCCGCACGGCCGCTGACGTGCACGTGCCGAATCCTCATAAGGTGAGCAGAATTGAGTACCGGCGCCGGTCGCGAGGAGGACTGTGGTGAGCGAGACGAACCCCAAGCTGCGGGTCGAGCTGGAGGGGATCCCCACCTACAAGCCGGGCAGGCCGGCCGCCGAGGGCGGACCGGTGGCCTACAAGCTGTCCTCCAACGAGAACCCGTATCCGCCGCTGCCCGGCGTCCTGGAGACCGTCACGGCCGCCGCCTCGTCGTTCAACCGCTACCCGGACATGGCGTGTACGGCGCTGACAGCCGAACTGGCCGACCGCTTCGGCGTCCCCGTCTCCCACGTCGCCACCGGCACCGGCTCCGTCGGCGTCGCCCAGCAGCTCCTCCAGGCGACCTCGGGCCCCGGCGACGAGGTCATCTACGCCTGGCGCTCCTTCGAGGCGTACCCGATCATCACGCAGATCAGCGGCGCGACCTCCGTCAAGGTCCCGCTGACCCCGGGCGACGTCCACGACCTCGACGCGATGTACGAGGCGATCACCGACCGCACCCGCCTGATCTTCGTCTGCAACCCCAACAACCCGACGGGTACGGCCGTGCGGCGGGCCGAGCTGGAGCGGTTCCTGGACCGGGTGCCGGGCGACGTCCTGGTCGTCCTGGACGAGGCGTACCGCGAGTTCGTGCGCGACGCGGACGTCCCCGACGGCGTCGAGCTGTACCGGAGCCGTCCCAACGTCTGCGTCCTGCGCACGTTCTCCAAGGCGTACGGCCTCGCGGGGCTGCGCGTCGGCTTCGCGATCGCCCACGAGCCCGTCGCCGCCGCGCTGCGCAAGACGGCGGTGCCCTTCGGGGTCACGCAGCTCGCGCAGGACGCCGCCGTCGCGTCCCTGCGCGCGGAGGACGAACTCCTGGGCCGCGTCGGGGTCCTGGTCTCCGAGCGCACGCGGGTGGTCGACGCGCTGCGCACCCAGGGGTGGACCGTCCCGGACACGCAGGCCAACTTCGTCTGGCTGGGGCTGGGGGAGCGGACGCCCGCGTTCGCCGCCGCGTGCGAGCGGGCCGGGGTCGTGGTGCGGCCGTTCCCGGAGGGGGCGCGGGTGACGATCGGGGAGACCGAGGCGAACGACATCTTCCTGAAGGTGACGGAGGGGTTCATCAAAGAGGGGTTCGTTCAGGAGGGCTGAGAGTCCCTGCGGGGGTGCGTGAGGGGTACGTCTCGGGGGGCCTGTGACCAAACAGGCCCCCCCTCCCGTCAAGTCTCGAACGGGTATGCGCCATAATTGCTTGTGAATGTGAACGCGTTCACAAGCGTGTCCCAGTTGCTCCACTGTTGTGTGTGACATAAGGGGCAAACTGCCGCAGTACCACGGCACGTAAGGAGACTGACGACGTGGAAATGGCCCTGGCGCCAGAGACACTGGCGCGCTGGCAGTTCGGTATCACCACCGTCTACCACTTCCTCTTCGTCCCCCTGACGATCTCGCTCGCGGCGCTCACCGCCGGGCTGGAGACCGCATGGGTGCGGACCGGCAAGGAGAAGTACCTCAGGGCGACGAAGTTCTGGGGCAAGCTCTTCCTGATCAACATCGCGATGGGCGTCGTCACCGGCATCGTGCAGGAGTTCCAGTTCGGCATGAACTGGTCCGACTACTCGCGCTTCGTCGGCGACGTCTTCGGCGCCCCCCTCGCCTTCGAGGCGCTGATCGCCTTCTTCTTCGAGTCCACCTTCATCGGCCTGTGGATCTTCGGCTGGGACAAGCTCCCGAAGAAGATCCACGTGGCCTGCATGTGGATGGTCTCGATCGGGACGATCCTGTCGGCCTACTTCATCCTCGCCGCCAACTCCTGGATGCAGCACCCGGTCGGCTACCGGATCAACGAGGCCAAGGGCCGCGCCGAACTCACCGACTTCTGGCTCGTCCTGACCCAGAACACCGCGCTCGCGCAGGCCTTCCACACCCTGACGGCCGCGTTCCTGACCGGCGGCGCGTTCATGGTCGGCATCTCCGCCTTCCACCTGGTCCGCAGGCGGCACATCGTCGAGATGAGGACGACGCTGCGGCTCGGCCTCATCACCGTCGTGATCGCCGGTCTGCTCACCGCGATCAGCGGCGACACCCTTGGCAAGGTCATGTTCAAGCAGCAGCCGATGAAGATGGCCGCCGCCGAGGCCCTGTGGGACGGCGAGGCGCCCGCGCCGTTCTCCGTCTTCGCCTACGGGGACGTCGAGAAGGGCCACAACTCGGTGGCCATAGAGATCCCGGGCCTGCTGTCGTTCCTCGCGAACGACGACTTCACCTCGCACGTCCCCGGCATCAACGACGTCAACAAGGCCGAGCAGGAGAAGTTCGGCCCCGGCGACTACCGCCCCAACATCCCGGTCGCCTATTGGGGCTTCCGCTGGATGATCGGCTTCGGCATGACGTCGCTGGCGGTCGGCATGTTCGGACTGTGGCTGACCCGCAAGAAGTTCATGCTGCCCGAGCACCTGAGGACCGGTGAGGACGAGGTGCCGAACCTGGTGCTCTTCCGCAAGAAGGCGCTCGGTCCCCAACTCACCACCTGGTACTGGCGCCTGGCGATCTGGACCCTGGCCTTCCCGCTGATCGCCAACTCCTGGGGCTGGATCTTCACGGAGATGGGCCGTCAGCCCTGGGTCGTCTACGGCATCTTCCAGACCCGCGACGCGGTCTCCCCCGGTGTCTCCCAGGGCGAGATCCTCACCTCGATGATCGCCTTCACCACGCTGTACGCGATCCTCGCGGTCGTCGAGGTCAAGCTCCTCGCGAAGTACGTGAAGGCAGGCCCGCCGGAGCTGACCGAGGCCGACCTCAACCCGCCCACGAAGATCGGCGGCGAGGCGCGTGACGCCGACAAGCCGATGGCCTTCTCGTACTAGGCCGAGGGAGCTGCACCGTCATGGAACTGCACGACGTCTGGTTCGTCCTGATCGCCGTCCTGTGGACCGGCTACTTCTTCCTGGAGGGCTTCGACTTCGGGGTCGGCGTCCTCACCAAGCTCCTCGCCCGTGACCGGGTGGAGAAGCGCGTCCTCATCAACACCATCGGCCCGGTCTGGGACGGCAACGAGGTCTGGCTGCTCAGCGCGGGCGGCGCGACCTTCGCCGCCTTCCCCGAGTGGTACGCCACCCTCTTCTCCGGCTTCTACCTGCCGCTGCTGCTCATCCTGCTGTGCCTCATCGTCCGGGGCGTCGCCTTCGAGTACCGCGCCAAGCGGCCCGAGGAGAACTGGCAGCGCAACTGGGAGCAGGCGATCTTCTGGTGCTCCCTGATCCCCGCGTTCCTGTGGGGCGTCGCGTTCGGCAACATCGTGCACGGCGTGAAGATCGACCGGAACTTCGAGTACGTGGGCGGCTTCTGGGAGCTGCTCAACCCCTACGCCGTCCTCGGCGGGCTCGTCACGCTGAGCCTGTTCACCTTCCACGGCACGGTGTTCACGGCGCTGAAGACGGTCGGTGACATCCGGGAGCGGGCGCGGGCGCTGGCACTCAAGGTCGGTCTCGTGACCGCCGTCCTCGCGCTGGCCTTCCTGGTCTGGACGCAGGCCGACAGCGGGGACGGCAAGAGCCTGGTCGCCCTGGTCGTGGCCGTCGCCGCCCTGGTCGCGGCGCTCGTCGCGAACCAGGCCGGGCGCGAGGGCTGGTCGTTCGCGCTCTCCGGGGTCACGATCGTGGCCGCCGTGGCGATGCTCTTCCTGACGCTCTTCCCGAACGTCATGCCGTCGTCGCTGAACCCGGAGTGGAGCCTCACGGTCACGAACGCCTCGTCGAGCCCGTACACGCTGAAGATCATGACGTGGTGCGCGGTGATCGCTACGCCGGTGGTGATGCTCTACCAGGGGTGGACGTACTGGGTGTTCCGGAAGCGGATCGGTACGCAGCACATCGCTGAAGCGCACTGAATCGCATGTGAGGGTCTGATGTGAGGTCCGATGTGGGGGATGTTTCACGTGAAACATCCCCCAGGGGAAGAGGGTGTGTTTCACGTGAAACCAATCGATCCGCGTCTGCTCCGGTACGCGCGTGCCACCCGGCTGTTCATGGCTGCGGTCGTCGGACTGGGTGTCGTCGGCGCTCTCCTCGTCATCGCTCAGGCCATGCTCATCGCCGAGATCGTCGTCGGTGCTTTCCAGCACGGCCACTCGGTCAATGACCTCCGCACTCCCCTGCTTCTGCTGGTGACCGTCGCGGCTGGTCGCGCGCTGGTCGCCTGGCTCACCGAACTCGCCGCCCACCGCGCGAGCGCTGCCGTGAAGTCGGAGTTGCGGGGACGGCTGCTGGAGCGGGCGGGGGCGCTCGGCCCGGGGTGGCTCGGCGGGCAGCGGACCGGTTCGCTGATCGCCCTCGCGACCCGGGGCGTGGACGCCCTGGACGACTACTTCTCGCGCTATCTCCCCCAGTTGGGGCTCGCCGTCGTCGTCCCCGTCGCGGTGCTCGCGCGGATCGTGACCGAGGACTGGGTGTCGGCGGCGATCATCGTCGGGACGCTGCCGCTGATCCCGGTCTTCATGATGCTGATCGGGTGGGTCACGCAGTCCCGGATGGACCGTCAGTGGCGGCTGCTGTCGCGGCTGTCGGGGCACTTCCTGGACGTGGTCGCGGGGCTGCCGACGCTGAAGGTGTTCGGGCGGGCCAAGGCGCAGGCCGAGTCGATCCGGAAGATCACCGGCGAGTACCGCCAGGCGACCCTGAAGACGCTGCGGATCGCCTTCCTCTCGTCCTTCGCGCTGGAGCTGCTGTCCACGATCTCGGTCGCGCTGGTCGCGGTGACGGTCGGGATGCGGCTCGTGCACGGCGAGATGGACCTCTACATCGGCCTGGTCATCCTGATCCTGGCGCCGGAGGCGTACCTCCCGCTGCGGCAGGTCGGCACGCAGTACCACGCGGCGGCCGAGGGCCTCGCCGCCGCCGAGGAGATCTTCGCGGTGCTGGAGGAGCCGGTCCCGGTGTCCGGCACGGGCGCTGTCCCGCAGGGTGCGATCACCTTCGACGGGGTGACCGTCCGCTACCCCGGCCGGTCCGTCCCCGCCGTCGAGAACGCCTCGCTCACCGTCGCACCCGGCGAGACGGTCGCCCTCGTCGGGCCCAGCGGTGCCGGGAAGTCGACGCTGCTGAACGTCCTGCTCGGCTTCACTCGCCCCGCTGAGGGCCAGGTTCGGATCGGTGGCGCCGACCTCGCCGGGCTCGACCTGGAGGAGTGGCGCTCGCGGATCGCCTGGGTCCCTCAGCGGCCTCACCTGTACGCCGCGACGATCGCGGAGAACGTCCGGCTGGCCTGTCCCGACGCTGACGACGCGGCTGTCCGGCGGGCCCTTGCGGACGCGGGCGCCCTGGAGTTCGTGGATGCGCTGCCCGCTGGGCTGGACACCGTGCTCGGCGAGGACGGTGCCGGGCTTTCTGCCGGGCAGCGGCAGCGGCTCGCTCTGGCGCGTGCGTTTCTCGCGGACCGGCCGGTGTTGCTGCTCGATGAGCCGACGGCTGCGTTGGACGGGGCGACCGAGGCGGAGGTTGTCGCGGCGGTTCGGCGGCTTGCGGAGGGGCGGACTGTGCTGCTTGTGGTGCATCGGCCGGCGTTGCTGGGGGTGGCGGACCGGGTGGTGCGGATCGCGGAGGCCCGGGGCGAGGGGGAAGCCGAGGTTGGGGGCGGGGCGCGGGTTCCGGTGGCTGTCGGCGTGGGGGAGGAGCACGGCTTCACGCAGGCGGACTTCTTTGTGACGGGGGAGGCTCGGGAGGCTGAGGCGGACGGAGATTTCCCGGCGGATCGGGGTGCCGAGGGAGCCGGGGACCTCAGGGGGCGCGCTGTGAGGGCGCCGGGTGAGGCTGCACCCGGCGAGTCCATGCGTGGCGTGCTCGCTCGGGTGCGGGCCATGGCCGGGCCGCGTCGGGGGCGGCTGCTGCTCGCTGCGCTTCTCGGGAGCCTCGCGCTCGGCAGCGCCGTCGGGCTCATGGCGACGTCCGGGTGGCTCATCTCGCGGGCCTCGCAGCAGCCCCCGGTGCTGTACCTGATGGTGGCCGTCACGGGGACGCGGGCGTTCGGGATCGGGCGGGCCGTGTTCCGGTACGCGGAGCGGCTCGTCTCGCACGACGTCGTGCTGCGGATGCTCGCCGACACCCGGGTGGCCGTCTACCGGCGCCTGGAGCGGCTCGCGCCCGCCGGACTGCGCAGGGCGCGGCGCGGGGACCTGCTGTCGCGGCTCGTCGCCGACGTGGACGCCCTCCAGGACTACTGGCTGCGCTGGCTGCTGCCGGTCGGGTCCGCCGTCGTCGTGGCGGCCGGGTCGGTCGCCTTCACCGCGTGGCTGCTCCCCGAGGCGGGTGCGGTCCTCGCCGCCGGACTGCTCCTCGCCGGGGTGGGTGTCCCGCTGGTCACCGGTGCCGTCTCCCGGCGCGCCGAACGCCGGCTCGCGCCCGCGCGCGGGGTGCTGGCCACCCGAGTCGCCGACCTGCTCACCGGCACCGCCGAACTCACCGTCGCCGGCGCCCTGCACCGCCGTACGGACGAGGTGCGGGCGGCCGACGGGGTGCTCACGCGGATCGTCTCGCGCGGGGCGGCGGCGACCGCGCTCGGGGACGGGCTGACCGCGCTGGTCTCCGGGCTGACCGTCGCGGCGGCGGCGTTGGTGGGGGCCCAGGGGGTCGTCTCCGGGCGGCTGGACGGCGTGTCGATGGCCGTCGTCGTGCTCACGCCGCTGGCCGCGTTCGAGGCGGTCCTCGGGCTGCCGCTCGCCGTCCAGTACCGGCAGCGGGTGCGCCGCAGCGCGGAGCGGGTGTACGAGGTGCTGGACTCCCCCGCGCCCGTACGCGAGCCGGAGCGGCCCCGGCAGGCGCCGGCCACGCCGTTCCCGCTGGCCGTGAAGGGGCTCACCGCGCGGTACGACGGACAGGGGCGCGCCGCCCTCGCCGGGGTCGACCTGACGCTCACCGAGGGCCGCAGGATCGCCGTCGTCGGTCCCTCCGGCTCCGGGAAGACGACCCTCGCGCAGGCGCTGCTGCGGTTCCTGGACGCGGAGTCGGGGACGTACACGCTGGGCGGCGTCGACGCGTACGCGCTCGACGGGGACGACGTACGCGCCCTGGTCGGGCTCTGCGCGCAGGACGCGCACCTTTTCGACTCCACCGTCCGCGAGAACCTGTTGCTCGCGCGGAAGGGTGCGGACGAGGGGGAGTTGCGCGACGCGCTGCGGCGGGCGCGGCTCCTGGAGTGGGCCGACGCGCTGCCCGACGGCCTGGACACGCTCGTCGGCGAGCACGGGGCGAAGCTGTCGGGCGGCCAGCGTCAGCGCCTCGCGCTGGCCCGCGCGCTCCTCGCGGACTTCCCTGTGCTGGTCCTGGACGAGCCCGCCGAACACCTCGACCTGCCGACGGCCGACGCGCTCACGGCGGATCTGCTGGCGGCGACCGAGGGGCGGACCACGCTGCTGATCACGCATCGGCTGGCGGGGCTGGACGCGGTGGACGAGGTGATCGTGCTGGACGAGGGGCGGGTGGTGCAGCGGGGTTCCTATGCGGAGTTGGCTGCTGTGGAGGGGCCGTTGCGGGGGATGGTGGAGCGGGAGGAGGCGACGGAGCTGTTGGTGGCGGCTGGGTGAGGCGATGTTTCACGTGAAACACGGCTGGTTTCACGTGAAACAGGGCCGCGAGGGCTGCGCGTGAGCGTCGCGCCGTGATTCATAAATGGGGCAAATTACCCTGCCCCCATGGCAGTCGACCCCCGTCTCCTCGAAGCCCTGCGGTCCGTCGGCGGTGAGCTGGAGCGCATCCCCGCGACAGCCGTGACCCTCCTCGGCGTCCAGGACGCCGCCGTCGAAGTGGACGGCGACGGCTCCGGCTGGGCGCTCGCCGTACCGATCCGTGCGCACGGCGAGTCGTACGGCAGCCTCTGTCTCGCCGGGCGCCGGGACGGGCAGCCCTTCGACAGTGCCGATCTCGACCTCGCGCGCGCCCTCGCCGGGGAAGCGGGGATCGCGATCGGCAACGCGCGGCTGTACGAGGCGGCGCGGCAGCGGGAGCGCTGGATCGACGGCTCCGTGGCGGTCACCACCGCGCTGCTGGCCGGCGACGACCCCGACGACGCGCTCCAGGTGGTCGCCGAGTGGGCCCGCACCCTCGCCGAGGCCGCCGCCGGGGTCGTCCTGCTGCCCGCCGAGGAGGGCGGCCTGGAGATCGCGGCCGTCGCCTCGGACCCCCCGTCGGGGATGCTCGGCGAGGTCGTCCCGGGGGACAGCGCACTGGTCACGGCGCTGCTGGCCGGCGAGGAGGTGTACGTCGAGGACGCGGCCACCGACCCCCGCTCGGTCACCTCGCACGCCGCCGAGTACGGCCCCGTCCTGCTGCTCCCGCTGCGCGGCGACGGCCGTTTCCTGGGCACCCTCTGCCTGCCGCGCGCACGGGGGCGGCGGACGTTCACCGACGCCGAGCGCGATCTCGCCCGCCGGTTCGCCGAACAGGCCGCGCTCGCGCTGATCGCGGCCGAGGCGCAGCGTGACCGGGAGCGGCTCGTGGTGTTCGAGGAGCGCGACCGGATCGCCCGTGACCTGCACGACCTGGTCGTCCAGCGGCTGTTCGCGACGGGGCTGACGCTGGAGAGCGCGCAGCGGGAGGCCGTCGCGCCCGAGGTGCGCGAGGGGGTCGGGCGGGCCGTCGACGAACTCGACGTCACCATCCAGGAGATCCGCACGGCGATCTTCGCCCTGCGCCAGGGCCCCGACGAGACGCCGACCCACCTGCGCACGCGCGTCCTGCGCGAGGTGGCGATGGCCGCCGTACCGCTCGGCTTCCGGCCCGACTGCCGGTTCGTGGGCGACGTCGGCACGCTCGTCGGCGAGGCGACCGGCAAGAACCTCATCGCGGCTCTGCGGGAGGCGTTGTCCAACGCGTTCCGGCATGCGCGGGCCACGCGTATCGACGTGGTGGTGGACGCCACGGCGACGCTCCCCGGCGGCCGTCCCGGCGTACGGCTGACCGTCGCGGACGACGGTGTCGGCATCGGCGACGGGGGGCGCCGCAGCGGGCTGCTGAACCTCGTGCGGCGTGCGGAGTCCCTCGGCGGCGGCAGCACCTACGGTCCGGGACCCGGTGGCGGGACGACGGTGGTGTGGGAGGCGCCGTACTGAAACCCGGCCGGGGTCAACCGGGCGTGACGGTGTGTCACCCGGCGTTGGGCCATCCGGACGCGCTGTCCCCCGGTCGTATGACGTGAACAGGCACACCACCCGTCCCCTGGGACACGATCGCTGACATGCGCTCACCTCGCCGCCGCCCCCTGCTCGTCCCGGTCCTGCTGTGCGCGGCGGCGGTCCTCGCGGCCCGCCCCACCTCCGCCGACGGTCACACCGGCGACGGCGAGAGAGGTCCGGGCGACGGCCTCGGCGCGCAGGTCGCGAAGCTGTACGAGGAGGCCGCCGCCGCGTCCCAGGAGTACGACGCCGGCCGCCGCGAGGCCGAGACGCAGCGCGCGAAGGCCCAGCGGTACGAGGAGCTGCGCGCCGAGGAGCTGCGCGAACTCGGCAGGCTGCACGAGGATCTCGGGCGGATCGCGCGGGCCCAGTACCGGGACGGGGGTGGGCTGCCGATGGTGGTCCGGGTCGTGCTGGACGGCGACCCCGACCGGTTGATGCGCGGTCAGCACGTGCTCGCGCAGGCGAATCTGGCCGTCGGGAGCGCGCTCGGCAAGCGCCGGGCCGTCGAGGAGCGGCTCGCGGGGGACGCGGCGCGGGCGGCGTCCGCGTGGCAGGTGCTGGAGCGGCGGACCGCCGAACTCGCCGGGCTCAAGCAGGACATCGAACGCAAGCTGGAGGAGGCGCGGTGGCGGCTCCAGGGGCAGGCGGCGGCGTCCGTCGCGGCGGGCTCCTGTCCCGGCGCGATCCGGCTCCCGCGGACGCCGTCCTCCAGCGGGTGGGTCGCCCCCGTCGAGTCCTACCGCCTCTCCGCCCCCTTCGGCAGCGGCGGCGCGCGCTGGGCCCACCGCCACACCGGCCAGGACTTCGCCGTCCCGATCGGTACGCCCGTCCGCGCGGTGGGCGCGGGCCGGGTCGTCCGCGTGGCCTGCGGCGACGGCTTCGGCGTCCAGCTCGTCATCAGCCATCCCGGCGGCTACTACACCCAGTACGCCCACCTCTCGTCGGTCGCCGTCGACCCCGGCGAACGCGTCGCCGCGGGCCAGTGGATCGGCCAGACCGGCACCACCGGCAACTCGACGGGCCCGCACCTGCACTTCGAGGTACGGGTGACGCCGGAGATGGGCTCGGCGGTGAATCCGGTGCCGTGGCTGGCGGAGCGGGGGGTGGGGTTGGGGTGAGACGGGTAGATCTTCAGTGGGGGTGCTGATCCCGTAAGGAGCACCCGCCATGGCGAACGCCCCTTACCCGCAGCCGTCAGGCCCGTTCCGCCACCAGCCTCTCGATCACCACCGCCACGCCGTCCTCGTTGTTCGCGGCCGTCTGGCCCGATGCCGCCGCGATCACGTCGGGGTGGGCGTTGCCCATCGCGTACGAGCGGCCCGCCCAGGTCAGCATCTCGACGTCGTTCGGCATGTCCCCGAACGCGACGACCTCCTCGGGGGCGATGCCGCGTTCCGCGCAGCACAGGGCGAGGGTGCTGGCCTTGGAGATGCCGGGGCCCGCGATCTCCAGGAGGGCGCTGGGGCTGGAGCGGGTGACCTCGGCGCGCTCCCCGATCGCCTCGCGGGCCAGCGTGAGGAATTCGTCGGGGTCCAGCGTGCGGTGGTAGGCGAGGATCTTCAGCACCGGTTCCCCCGCGCAGGGTCCGTCCGCCGCGAGCAGTTCCTCCGCGGGGGCGAGGTCGTCCGGGATCTCCATGTGCATCTTGGGATACTCCGGCTCCTGGTAGAACCCGTACGTCTGCTCCACCGCGTACACCGTCCCCGGCGCGGCCTCCCGCAGCAGCCGGACGGCGTCCAGGGCGTTCTCCCTGGCCAGCTCGCGGACCTTCACGAAGCGATGGGTGCCGGGGCCGCCGTGCAGGTCGACCACCGCGGCGCCGTTGCCGCAGATCGCGAGCCCGTGTCCGTGCACGTGGTCACTGACGGCGTCCATCCACCGCGCGGGCCTGCCGGTCACGAAGAACACCTCGATCCCCGCGTCCTCGGCAGCCGCCAACGCGGCCACCGTCCGGGGCGACACCTGCCCGTCGTCCCGCAACAGCGTCCCGTCGAGGTCGGTGGCGATCAGACGGGGGCGGTGTATGGCGGCGGGGGTCTCGGGCTGCCGGGTTGCTGAGGTCACGGGGGCATTGTCCCGTACGGGGGCGCACGGGGGTGGGGGCGTGTGCGCGGATGAGACGCAGGCGACCTGGAAGGGCGCGCCCGCCTTCGAGCAGCCGGGGCGGACTACAGTTCACCGCCGGCAAGCCGGTACAGGGTCTGATCGGCCTCGGTCACCTCAAGGAGTCGCGCTGATGGACCATCGGCAGCTGGCCGCCGCCCTCGTCGAGGCGGGGGTGGACGGCGTCACGTACGCGATCCGGGGCGAGGCTCCCGGCGGCCGTCTGGTCGAGGGCGGTGCCGTGCTCGACCTCGATCCCGACGGGCGCTGGTTCGTCGGTGGCTGGGAGCGTGGGCGGTTGTCGGTGGAGCACCGCTTCGCCGCCGAGGACGAGGCATGCCGGTACCTGTATCGGGTGCTGGCCGGTCCGTCGTCAGTCGTGCGTGCCCGAAACGCGACGTAGGGTCGATGGCATGCGACTGAGTACCGTGATCCTCCCCATCCACCGCTGGAGTGAGGGCCGGAAGATCTGGCGGCGGGCCGAGGATCTCGGCTTCCATGCCGCGTACACCTACGACCACCTGTCGTGGCGGAGCTTCCGCGAGAAGCCGTGGTTCGGGGCGGTGCCGACGCTGACGGCGGCTGCGACGGCGACCGAGCGGCTGCGGCTCGGAACGCTGGTGACCTCCCCCAACTTCCGGCACCCGGTGACGCTCGCCAAGGAGCTGATCACGCTCGACGACATCTCCGGCGGACGGATCACCCTCGGTATCGGCGCCGGCGGCAACGGTTTCGACGCCACCGCCCTGGGGCAGGAGGCGTGGACTCCCCGGGAGCGGGCCGCCCACTTCGCCGACTTCGTGTCCCTTCTCGACCGTCTGCTCACCGAGGACCGTGTCTCGGCCCGGGGCACCTTCTACACGGCGGAGGAAGCGCGGAACATCCCCGGCTGCGTGCAGCGTCCCAGGCTGCCCTTCGCCGTCGCGGCGACCGGGCCGTCCGGCATGGGGCTGGCCGCCCGGCACGGCCAGGCATGGGTCACGACCGGTGATCCGAAACTCTTCGAGACGGGGACCCCGGAGCAGTCGGTCGAAGCACTCCGCGGCCAGCTCGACAAGCTCGGCAAGGCATGCGCGGACGTCGGCCGGGACGCCTCCGGCCTGGACAAGATCCTGCTGACCGGCTTCACCCCGGACCGCGCCCGTCCCCTCGGCTCCCTGGACGCCTTCGTCGACTTCGCCGGACGCCACGCCGAACTCGGCTTCACGGAACTCGTGATCCACTGGCCCGTCCCGGACTCGGACTTCGCCACTGATCTCGCGGTCTTCGAGACCATCGCGACCGAGGGGCTCGCGCAGCTCGGCTGAGGGGGTGCCGGGATCAGTGGGCCTCGCCGAACCGGATGTACTCCACCGGCACCGCCTTCGTCAGCCACACCCCGTTCGCGCTGACCTGGAACACGTGCCCGTCCCGGTGCATGGCCCCGGAATCGACGGTGAGGACGACCGGCCGCCCTCGTCGCGCGCCGACACGCGTGGCCGTCTCCCGGTCCTGGGAGAGGTGGACGTCGTGCCGGTTCATCGGCCGCAGACCCTCGGCGCGGATCGACGAGAGGGCGCGCGGATGAGTGCCGTGGAATAGATACGCGGGCGGCACGGTCGCCGGAAGCGCGAGGTCCACCGAGACGCTGTGCCCCTGGCTCGCCCGTATCCGCGTGCCCTCGATCGCGAAGCGCTTCTTGTCGTTCGTCGCGACGACGTGGTCCAGCTCCTCGCGGGTGATGGGGAAGCCGTGCGCGGCGGTCGCCGCGAGGAGGGTGTCGATCTCGGTCCACCCGGCCGCGTCGAGGCGCAGGCCGATGCGTTCCGGTTGGTGGCGCAGGTGCTTCGAGAGGTACTTGGACACCTTCACAGTGCGTTGGTCGGTGGTCATCCCCTCAGTGTGCGGAGAGAGATGTGGATCACGCACCCAATTTTCGTCCCCAGGTTTGATCCACAACCAACCGTAGTTATCCACAGGGGAATTGGGGATTCTGTGGATAACTGACGGGAGGAATCCGGCATTTGGGCAACTCAAGCCGTATACAAGCTACTTGGCCAACTCCCTTACGGCCGGGGCTCGTAGCGCGCGAACGCCCTCAACACCCTTGGCGACAGCCGTGACAGCAGCCGCGACCCCTTCGCCTCCGGCGTCACCGGTACGACGGCGTCGTTGCGGACGACCGCGCGCACGACCGCGTCGGCGACCTTCTCCGGCGGGTAGTTGCGCCGCCCGTACATCCGCGACGACCTCTCCCGCCGCCGCTCCTGCTCCTGCGCGTCGACCCCTACGAACGTCGCGGTCGAGGCGATGCCCGTGTTGATCAGCCCGGGACAGATCGCGCTCACGCCGATCCCCTTGCCCGCCAACTCCGCGCGCAGGGACTCGCTCAGCATGAGGACGGCCGCCTTGGACGTGCCGTACGCGGACAGCACGCGCGAGGGCTGGTACGCGGCGGCCGACGCGATGTTCACGATGTGCCCGCCCTGCCCGCGCTCGACCATGTCCCGCCCGAAAAGGCGGCAACCGTGAATGACGCCCCACAGGTTGACGTCCAGGACGCGCCGCCAGTCCTCGGTGCTCGTGTCGAAGAACGAGCCCGACATGCCGATGCCGGCGTTGTTGACCAGCACGTCGACCACACCGTACGACTGCCGTACCTTGTCGGCGAGTTCCTCCATCGCCTTCTCGTCGGAGACGTCCACGGCCTCCGCCCACGCCTCCCGCGCGCCCACGAGCCGCGCCAACTCGGCCGTACGCTCGGCGCTTTCGGCGTCCCGGTCGACGGCGACCACACGCGCACCCGCCTCCGCGAAGGCGAACGCGGTGGCCCGCCCGATGCCGCTGCCCGCGCCGGTGACCAGCACGAGTTGGCCCGCGAACCGCTCCGCGTGCACGCCGGACGGGGTCGCCGAACGCGCCTGCCCGGCCTCGACGGACGTCACGAACTCGGCGACCCAGGAGGCGACTTGCTCGGACCGCGTGCGCGGGAGCCAGTGCTTGGCGGGGATCGTGCGCCGGGTCAGGCGCGGCGCCCACGTCTCCAACTCGTCGTACAGCCGCGGCGACAGGAACGCGTCGTCGAGCGGCGTGATGAGCTGCACGGGCGCGTGCGCGTAGGCGTCCGCGCGCGGGCGGCTCAGCCGGGCGCGGACGTTGTCCCGGTACAGCCAGGCGCCGTTGGCGGCGTCGGAGGGCAGGGACGCGGTCGGGTACGAGGGGTCGTCGAGCTTCTCCGTACGGCGCAGCAGGGCCGGCCAGCGCTTGCCGAGCGGCCCGCGCCAGGCCAGTTCGGGCAGGACGGGGGTGTGCAGCGCGTACACGTACCACGACTTGGCGCCCTGGCCGAGGAGTTGGGCGGCCTGGCGCGGAGTCGGCCGGTGCAGACGGCGGTTGATCCAGTGGCCGAAGTGGTCGAGGGACGGTCCCGACATCGACGTGAAGGACGCGATACGGCCCTCCGTGCGCGCGACGGTCACGAACTCCCAGGACTGCACGGACCCCCAGTCGTGCCCCACGAGGTGCACCGGACGCCCCGGGCTGACCGCGTCGATCACCGCGAGGAAGTCGTCCGTCAGCTTCTCCAGCGTGAACCCGCCCCGCAGCGGCTTCGGCGCGCTCGAACTGCCGTGCCCGCGCACGTCGTACAGCACCACATGGAACCGCTCCGCGAGGCGTGCCGCGACCGGCGCCCACACCTCCTTCGTGTCCGGGTAGCCGTGCACGAGGACGACGACGGGGTTCCCCAGCTCGCCGAGTTCCGCCACGCACAGCTCGATCCCGCCGGTGGTGATCCGGCGTTCGCGCGCCCCGTCGAGCATCGTCACTTCTTCCCCTCCGCCCACTGCCGCACGTGCGGCAGGTCTTCGTCCAGCCAAAAAGCGCTCTCCGCCTGGTCCTTGGAGTCCGTGACGACCAGGATCTCCTCGAACTTCGCGCCGGTGCCCCGGAATCCGAGATGCGGTTCGACCGCCCACAGCCCCGGCTGCGGGGGGTGGTCGGAGAAACGGTACGGCGACCACAGCGGCGACCATCCGTCGCGGTGCCCGTGCAGGGCGTCCGAGGCGAGTCCCTTGAGGGACTGGGCGCCGAATCCGAACAGGTGCGGGGAGAAACGCCGTTGCGTCACCCGGTCGACCTTGTGGGCGATCACACCGAAGGGGTACGCGCGATGCCGGTTGGCGTAACCCTGGAGAGCCATGAGGCGGTCCACGTCCTGGTAGATCTCGCGCAGCGGCCTGCGCTCGCGGACCTCCTTCAGGATCAGCTCGCGGTGCGCCTCCAGGTCGGCCATCAGGCGTTCCTGTACGGGGTTGGCGCCGAGCGACCCCGAGTAGCCGATGTCGGCGGTGTAGCCCTCGTACACGGGCGCGAGGTCCAGGATGAACGGCATCCCGGGCTCCAGGCGGCGGTTGGTCGGGAAGAACTGGAGGGGGATGCGGAAGTTCGTGAACGCGGTGCGGTCGCCGAACCAGGCGAAGGGGAGGTGGAACCAGTCCTTCACGCCGCGCTCGCGCATCCACCGGCGCTGCATGTGCGCGGCCTCGCGTTCGGTGACGCCCGGTGTCAGCCGGGCCGCGACGTCCTGCGCGCACGCGTAGGCGAGCCGCTGGACCTGGCTAAATCCCCGCAGGTCGGCGCGGGGATCGGGGGTCACTGCCGTTGTCATGGCACCTCGCCGTGCGGTTGCGATACGCGTCCGTAACTTGACCACGCCGAATCTGGCACTTGTTAGAGAAACCGTCAATAGGGTGGGGTGACGCCGACCGGTAATACCTGGCCCGGACATCGAGGCCCGCCCGTACCTCTCAGGTAGGGGGTCCCTTAGCCGTCCCCTACATCTCAGGTACGGG
The DNA here is from genome assembly GCF_020010905.1 of Streptomyces acidiscabies. Classification (GTDB taxonomy): domain Bacteria; phylum Actinomycetota; class Actinomycetes; order Streptomycetales; family Streptomycetaceae; genus Streptomyces; species Streptomyces acidiscabies. The sequence continues at coordinate 717,185 of NZ_JAGJBY010000001.1, forward strand.
GTGAAGACGGCTCTCCGGAGTGACGACCGAGTATGTGCCGGGTCACTACCTTCGAACTGTGACTGTGATCGCGACCGAAAGCCTGAGCAAGCGGTTCCCGAGGGTGACCGCTCTCGACCGGCTGTCCGTGGACATCGGAGCCGGTGTGACCGGACTGGTCGGTGCCAACGGCGCCGGCAAGTCCACCCTGATCAAGATCCTCCTGGGTCTGTCCCCCGCGAGCGAGGGCCGAGCCGAAGTGCTCGGACTCGACGTCGCGACCAAGGGCGCCGCCATCCGCGAGCGCGTGGGCTACATGCCGGAGCACGACTGCCTCCCGCCGGACGTCTCGGCGACCGAGTTCGTCGTCCACATGGCGCGCATGTCCGGCCTCCCGCCCACGGCGGCGCGCGAGCGCACGGCGGACACGCTGCGGCACGTCGGGCTGTACGAGGAGCGCTACCGGCCCATCGGCGGCTACTCGACCGGCATGAAGCAGCGCGTCAAACTCGCGCAGGCGCTCGTCCACGACCCCCGGCTGGTCTTCCTCGACGAGCCGACCAACGGCCTCGACCCCGTCGGGCGCGACGAGATGCTCGGCCTGATCCGCCGTATCCACACCGACTTCGGCATCTCGGTCCTGGTCACCTCCCACCTCCTGGGCGAACTGGAACGCACCTGCGACCACGTCGTCGTCATCGACGGCGGCAAGCTCCTGCGCTCCAGCTCCACCACCGACTTCACCCAGACCACCACCACCCTCGCCGTCGAGGTCACCGACACCGACGACCACCCGGACGGCACCCGCGCGCTGCGCGAGGCGCTCCTCACGCGCGGGGCGGACGTCCAGGACGGCGGCGCGGGCCTCCCCGGCGCCGGCCACCTCCTGCTGCTGACCGCGCAGGGCGAGGAGACGTACGACCTGGTGCGCGACCTCGTCGCCGACCTCGGCCTCGGCCTGGTCCGCATGGAACAGCGCAGACACCACATCTCCGAGGTCTTCACCACCGCCGACGAGCAGAGCGCGCAGAGCAAGGAGGCCGTCGGCCATGGCGGTTGACCACACCGCGGGAGAGACCTCCCGCATCCACGACATCGGCTACCGGGGCTACGACGGCCCCCGCCTCGGCCGCGCCTACGCCCGCCGCTCGCTGTACGCGCAGTCCCTGCGCGGCGCCTACGGCCTCGGCCGCTCGGTGAAGTCCAAGGTCCTGCCGATGCTCCTGTTCGTCGTGATGCTCGTACCGGCCGCCATCATGGTCGCCGTCGCGGTCGCCACGAAGGCCAAGGAACTCCCCCTGGACTACACGCGGTACGCGATCGTCCTGCAAGCCGTCATCAGCCTGTACGTCGCCTCCCAGGCGCCCCAGTCGGTCTCCCGCGACCTGCGCTTCAAGACGGTCCCGCTGTACTTCTCGCGGCCCATCGAGACCGCCGACTACGTCCTCGCGAAGTTCGCCGCGCTGGCCTCCGCGCTGTTCGCGCTGACCGCCGCCCCGCTGCTCGTCCTGTACGTGGGCGCGCTGCTCGCCAAACTCGACTTCGCCGACCAGACCGAAGGCTTCGCACAGGGACTCGTCTCCGTGGCACTGCTCTCCCTCCTCTTCGCCGGCCTCGGCCTGGTCGTCGCCGCGGTCACCCCCCGGCGCGGCTTCGGCATCGCCGCCGTCATCGCCGTCCTGACCATCTCCTACGGCGCCGTCTCCACCCTCCAGGCCATCGCGCACGAGCAGTCCAGCGGCGGTTCGATCCCCTGGATCGGCCTCTTCTCGCCGATCACACTGATCGACGGCATCCAGACCGCGTTCCTCGGCGCGAGCTCCGCCTTCCCCGGCGGGGTGGGCCCGTCGAACGGCGAAGGCGCGGTCTACGTCCTCGTCACCCTCGGACTCATCGCCGCCTGCTACGGCCTGCTGATCCGCCGCTACCGGAAGGTGGGCCTGTGACCACGCTCTCCCTCGACCACGTCTCCCGCTGGTTCGGCAACGTGGTCGCCGTCAACGACATCACCATGACCATCGGCCCCGGCGTCACCGGCCTCCTCGGCCCCAACGGCGCCGGCAAGTCCACCCTCATCAACATGATGGGCGGCTTCCTCGCCCCCTCCACCGGCACGGTCACCCTCGACGGCGTCCCCGTCTGGCGCAACGAGGAGGTCTACAAGCACATCGGCATCGTCCCCGAGCGCGAGGCGATGTACGACTTCCTCACCGGCCGCGAGTTCGTCGTCGCCAACGCCGAACTCCACGGCCTCGGCGCCAAGGCCGCCCAGAAGGCGCTGGCCACCGTCGAGATGGAGTACGCGCAGGACCGCCGGATCCAGACCTACTCCAAGGGCATGCGCCAGCGCGTCAAGATGGCCAGCGCCCTCGTCCACGACCCCTCGCTGTTCCTGCTCGACGAGCCCTTCAACGGCATGGACCCCCGCCAGCGCATGCAGCTCATGAACCTGCTGCGCCGCATGGGCGACGAGGGCCGTACGGTCCTGTTCTCCTCGCACATCCTGGAGGAGGTCGAGCAGCTCGCCCGGCACATCGAGGTCATCGTCGCCGGGCGGCACGCGGCGAGCGGCGACTTCCGCCGTATCCGCCGCCTCATGACCGACCGGCCGCACCGCTACGTCGTGCGCTCCAGCGACGACCGCGCGCTCGCCGCTGCGCTCATCGCCGACCCGTCGACCGCCGGTATCGAGGTCGACACGGCGGAAGGCGCGCTGCTGATCCAGGCCGTCGACTTCGGCCGCTTCACCGCCCTGCTGCCGCGGGTGGCCCGGGACCACGGCATCCGGCTCCTCGCCGTCTCGCCGTCCGACGAGTCCCTTGAGTCCGTGTTCTCGTATCTGGTCGCGGCGTAGGAGGCCCTGATGTACGACCCCACTGTCGCCCGGCTCACCTATCGGGCCCTGCTCGGCCGGCGCCGGGCGCTCATCCTCGGTGCGCTGCCGATGCTGCTCATCGTGATCGCCGTCATCGTGCGGGCCCTCGCGGGGGCCGACGACCAGACCGCCGTCGACCTGCTCGGCGGGCTCGGGCTCGCCACGATGGTGCCGATCATCGGCGTCATCGCCGGGACCGGCGCGATCGGGCCCGAGATCGACGACGGGTCCGTGGTGTATCTGCTGTCCAAGCCGATCAAGCGGCCGACGATCATCTCGACGAAGCTCATCGTCGCCATCGCCGTGACCATGGTGTTCTCGGCGCTGCCCACCCTCGTCGCCGGGTTCATCCTCAACGGGAACGGGCAGCAGATCGCCGTCGCGTACACCGTCGCCGCGCTCGTCGCGTCCATCGCCTACGCGGCCGTGTTCCTGCTGCTCGGGACCGTCTCCCGGCATGCCGTCGTCTTCGGGCTCGTCTACGCGCTCGTCTGGGAGGCGCTGTTCGGGTCCCTCGTGCCGGGGGCGCGGACGCTCAGCGTTCAGCAGTGGTCCCTTGCCGTCGCGCACGAGGTGACCGGCGGTGACCTCGTCACCTCCGACGTCGGGCTCACCACCGCGGTGATCTTCCTCGTCGCCGTCACCGGGCTCGCGACCTGGTACGCGGGACAGAAGCTGCGCACGCTCACGCTCGCCGGGGAGGAATAAGAGGTGCCGGTCGGCCTTGACGGAGGTTTCACCTCCGTCCGGGCACACTGGCGTAAATCGGGACGGGGACAGGAGGGAAGGATGCCGGAGGAACGATCACGGGACGAGGTCTGGGACGAGCTTGTTCTCGACGAGGACTTCGTGCGGGGTGCGGAGGCGGCCGAGCCGTCAGCCCGTGCGCGGATGCTGTCCGCGAAGTGGAGCCGCGAGGCGCCGGAACCGCAGCCCTGGCGCTCCGACGAGCCGCCTGCGGGGTGGTTCTTCAGCAAGGCTCGGCGCAAGCGGTGGCGGCGGAAATAGAGGGCCGGCGTTTTAATCAGTGGCGGGCAACTGGCTGAGCGGGCACAGTAGTTGTGTCCGCATCGCCGGTTTTGGGGCGGTGCTACGTACCGGGAGAGGAGCGGGGCAGTACGTCCCGCTTCCTTCAGGGCAGTCCGCCGAGGGCTCCGGAGTAGTCGCTCACTCCGTCCGAGCCCGTGTGTTGAGGACGCCCGGGGCGGCCACTTCGAGCACGCGAGATCGCTCTCGCGTGGGCCGCCCACCCGGAGGATCGGCCGAGGGGTAGGTGGGCAGGTGCAGATTGTGTGTGGCTGGTCGCGCAGTTCCCCGCGCCCCTAAAAGACAGGGTGCGGATCGGATGTCGAGTGCGGGTGCAACCCCATACCGGCTAGCTGGTCCGGCCTTTCAGGGGCGCGGGGCTGTATCGATATGCGGCTACCGCCGCGCGGGCGCGACCAACCACAGACCTGCACCCTGTCTTTTTAGGGGCGCGGGGAACTGCGCGACCAGCCCACCACTACCCGCACCCGGCAACCTCCAGAACCCACCCCCACCTCACCCCAACAACCGCTCCAACACCACCGCGATCCCATCCTCCTCGTTGGACGCAGTCACCTCGTCCGCCACCGCCTTCAGCTCCTCGTGCGCGTTGGCCATCGCCACCCCCCGCGAGGACCACGCGAACATCGGCAAGTCGTTCGGCATATCGCCGAAGGCGATCGTGTGGGCCGACTTGAGGCCGAGGCGTCGCGCTGCGAGGGAGAGGCCCGTGGCCTTGGAGAGGCCGAGCGGCAACAGTTCCACTATCCCCGGCCCAGCCATCGCGACCGTGACGAAGCCCCCGGCGGCCACGCGGGACGCCTCCGCCAACTCGTCGTCCCCCAGCGTCGGATGCTGGACGTAGATCTTGTTCAGCGGCGCAGCCCACAGCTCGGTCACATCAGTGAGCGGAGTCGCCGGCAGGTTCCCCACACTCGCGTACCCCGGCCCGACCAGCACCTCCCCGTCCAGCCCGTCCCGGCTGGCCGCGAGGTACAGCGGCCCCACCTCCGCCTCGATCTTCGCGAGAGCGACCCCCGCGAGCTGCCGGTCCAACGTCACGGACGTCAGCAGCCGATGCGCGCCGGCGTCGTACACCTGAGCCCCCTGCCCGCAGACGGCGAGCCCGGTGTAGCCGAGGGAGTCGAGAATGTGCCGGGTCCAGGGAACGGCACGCCCGGTGACGACGATATGGGTCGCCCCGGCGGAGGTCGCCGCGGCGAGAGCGTCACGGGTACGGGGTGACACCGACTCGTCGGCCCGCAGCAGCGTCCCGTCGAGGTCGGTCGCGATCAGCTTGTACGGAAAACTCCCCGCGCCAACCTCATTCACAGCACTCACTCAAGCCACCCTCACTCGGATCGACCCCCGCCAGAGACCCCCCGCGCACATAACAGGGGACGCCCCCAGAAAGGGACGCCCCCTACAGAACCCCGACCGGCTCAAGAACCCGTCGGCTCCAGAACCTCACGCCCGCCCAGGAATGGCCGCAGAACCTCCGGCACCCGAACCGACCCGTCCGCCTGCTGATGGTTCTCCAGAATCGCGACGATCGTGCGCGGCACAGCACACAACGTCCCGTTGAGGGTCGCCAGCGGACGCACCGTCTTGCCCTCCCGGTACCGGATGGACAACCGCCGCGACTGGAACTCGGTGCAGTCGGACGTGGACGTCAGCTCGCGGTACTTCCCCTGCGTAGGAATCCACGCCTCACAGTCGAACTTCCGCGCGGCGGACGACCCGAGGTCACCGGTAGCGACATCGATCACCCGGAACGGCAGCTCAAGCGACGTGAGCCACTGCTTCTCCCACTCCAGCAGCCGCCGGTGCTCCGCCTCGGAGTCCTCGGGCGCGACGTACGAGAACATCTCGACCTTGTCGAACTGGTGGACCCGGAAGATTCCCTTCGTGTCCTTGCCGTGCGACCCGGCCTCACGCCGGAAGCAGGGCGAGAACCCGGCGTACCGCAGCGGAAGCCGCTCCGCGTCGAGGATCTCGTCCATGTGGTACGCGGCGAGCGCGACCTCGGACGTCCCCACGAGGTACAGGTCGTCCTTGTCGAGGTGGTAGACGTCCTGCGCGGCCTGCCCGAGGAACCCGGTCCCGGCCATCGACTGCGGACGCACCAGCGCCGGCGTCAGCATCGGCGTGAACCCGGCGGCCGTGGCCTGCGAGATCGCCGCGTTGACGAGCGCCAGCTCAAGCAGCGCACCGACCCCGGTGAGGAAGTAGAAGCGCGAGCCGGAGACCTTGGCCCCCCGCTCGACGTCGATCGCGCCGAGCAGCTGCCCCAGCTCCAGGTGGTCCTTGGGCTCGAACCCCTCGGCGGAGAAGTCACGAATCTCCCCGTGCGTCTCCAGCGTGACGAAGTCCTCCTCGCCGCCGACGGGTACGTCGGGATGGACGAGGTTGCCGAGCCGGAGCAGCAGCTCATGGGTCTCGGTGTCCGCCGCGTCGCGCTCGGCGTCGGCGGCCTTGACGTCGGACGCCAGCTGCGAAGCCTTCTTCAGCAGCTCCGCCTTCTCGTCCCCGGCGGCCTTGGGGATCAGCTTGCCGAGCTGCTTCTGCTCGGCACGGAGTTCGTCGAAGCGGACGCCGGACGACCTGCGCCGCTCGTCGGCGGACAGGAGGGAGTCGACGAGCGCGACGTCCTCTCCACGGGCACGCTGCGACGCGCGCACACGGTCGGGGTCCTCACGGAGCAGGCGAAGGTCAATCACAGGCCCAAGGCTACCGGTGTGCACCGACGGCCCACGACCGACTATTTCCCCCGCCCCGAAAAGCCGGTTACGACCCGTTATGAGGGAATTGCGGAATGTGTCAAGGGAATCCGCCGCCTTCCCTGAGACTGATCACCCCAGGGGCTCGAAGTTGACTCGACTGCCTTGTGGAAGAAGGGACTTGGGGGCCGGTTGTCCACAGTGATCCACACCCCGGGAAAAGTTATCCACAGGGTGTGCGAAAGATCTGTGGACATCGGAAACGATCTTTCCCGCATGTTGCCCCGTACCCGGAAATTCTGTCCTAAACGCGCCTCGTATCCACTTTCGAGTGGAAACGCGTCGCTCCAAAGGATTGCGCGCAGGAAACAAGTGGACGAAGGGTGACCTACCCACCGGTGGACAACCTGAGGGTCAGGGTGCCGATTTGTCGACTGAGTACCACCGAGCAGTCGACTTATCCCCAGGTCGAGAAGCCCACCTGTGGATAACTCCTGTGGATAACTAGCAGTACGCCTGTACTACTAGAAACGCCCGTCCTGGCACCGCGCCACCCACTCCGACGCCGCCACGAACTCCGCGTCCGAGGTACCCGGGAACGGCACCGCCACATCCCCCGCGTCGACGACGTCCGCGCGCGGGTACGAGCCCAGGAACCGCACCTCGCGGCAGATCCGCTTCAGCCCCATCAGGGCCTCCGCCACCCGCCGGTCGTTGATGTGCCCCTCGGCGTCGACGCAGAAGCAGTAGTTGCCGATCCCCGCCCCGGTCGGCCGGGACTGGAGCAGCATGAGGTTGATCCCCCGCGTCGCGAACTCGCCCAGCAGATCGCGCAGCCCGCCGGGGTGGTCGTCGCTCTGCCACAGCACGACGGAGGTCTTGTCGGCGCCGGTCGGCGCGGCGGGCCGGGACGGACGCCCGACCAGCACGAACCGGGTCTGCGCGTTCTCCGCGTCGTGGATGCCGGTCTCCAGGGCCTCAAGGCCGTACCGCGCGGCGGCGAACTCGCCGGCGAAGGCGGCGTCGTACCGGCCCTCCTGGACCAGGCGGGCCGCGTCCGCGTTCGAGGCGGCGGACTCCCAGAGCGCGTCGGGGAGGTGCTTCCTCAGCCAGTTCCGCACCTGCGGCTGGGCCGCCGGGTGCGCGGAGACCGTCTTGATCTCGGAGAGCTTCGTCCCCGGCCGCACGAGCAGCGCGAAGGTGATCGACAGCAGCACCTCGCGGTAGATCATCAGCGGGGTGCCCGCGACCAGCTCGTCGAGGGTGGTCGTGATCCCGCCCTCGACGGAGTTCTCGATCGGCACGAACGCGGCCTCGGCCTCGCCGACCCGCACCGCGTCCAGCGCGGACTGCACGGACACGTACGGAACCAGTTGCCGGGTAGCCGTTTCGGGCAACGTCCGCAGAGCGACCTCCGTGAAGGTGCCCTCGGGACCGAGATACGCATAGCTGGCAGGCATGGCCTCACCCTAATGGCCCTTGCGAAACGCGGCCCACGCATCTCACGGTCGAGTGAACCTGCGTGACCTCACCCCTCCAGCAGCGCCTGCCCCACGTACCCACCCTTCTCCGCCCCACCCGGTACCGCGTACAGCCCACTCGACTCGTGCCGGATGTACTTCGACAGCTCATCCCCCCGATCCAGCTTCCGCTGCACCGTCACGAACCCCCGCAACGGATCGGCCTGCCAGCAGATGAACAGCAACCCCGCGTCAGGCGTCCCGTCCGCGTCGATCCCGTCGTGGAACGAGAACGGCCGCCGCAACATCGCCGCACCCCCGTTCTGATCCGGCCGCGAGATCCGCGCGTGCGCGTTGATCGGCACCACCAGATCCCCCTTCGCGTCCACCTTCTCCAGATCCATCGCGGTCGTCTCCGACCCCCCGGACAGCGCCGCGCCGTCCGCCTTCCGCCGCCCGACGACCTGCTCCTGCGCCGCGACGGTCAGCTTCTCCCAGTCGTCGAGGAGCATCCGGATCCGGCGGACGACGGCGTAGGACCCGTTCGCCATCCACGCGGGGTTCTCCGACGACGAGCCGGACGCCGGTACGAAGATCCGCTGATCGAAGTCAGGCTCGGACGGCTTCGGATTGCGCGTCCCGTCCATCTGCCCCATGAGATTCCGCGCGGTCATGGGGTGGGAGGTGGCCCCCGGCGACCGGTTGAACCCGTTCATCTGCCAGCGGACCTTCGCGGCGCTCCCCGCGTCCTTCTGGATCGCGCGCAGCGCGTGAAAGGCGACGAGGGCGTCGTTGGCCCCGATCTGCACCCACAGATCCCCGTCGCTACGAGCCTTGTCGAGCCGGTCCGAGGAGAAACTCGGCAACGGGTCGAGCCCCACGGGCCGCAGCTTCTCCAGCCCGGTCTTCGCGAAGAAGCTGTGCCCGAACCCGAAGGTGATGGTCAGCGAGGAGGGTCCGGCATCCATCGCGATCCCGGTGTCCCCCTGCCCCGCGGCCTCCCCCGCCATCAGCCGCTCAGCGGTCTGCGACCACCGCCGCATCAACGCGACGGCCTGCGCCCGCCCCGCCCCCGCCGCCAGGTCGAACGCCACGACATGCCCACGAGCCTGGAGCCCCTGAAGAATCCCGGGCTGATGTTTCACGTGAAACGCGACCGCCTCCGCCCCCACGGACGTCAACGGCGTCGCCTCACCCGGCGCGGCGGCATACGCGACCCCCGCACCGCCCGCCGCACCGAGCACCAGCCCGGCCGCACCGGCCGTACCGAGCAGCGCCCGGCGTGAAAGTCCTTCCTGCGTAGGCGTTTCCGGGGTCGTACGGGGCTCCGAAAGGGTCACGGTTCAGCCGATCTGCGCGTTCTTGGAGACGGTCGTCTGGTCGATGTCGGAGGTCCGGACGGTGACGGCGATCTTCCACTCGCCGGCCACCGGGATCTGCACTCCGTTCGCCGCCCAGTGACCGGTGGTGATGTGGTCGGGGGTGACGGGCAGGGGCCCGATCTTCTGGGATTCGAGCGTGAAGGAGACCTTCAGCTCGGGGACGTCGATGGGCTGCCCGTTCGCGTCGGTGAGGTAGACGTGCAGCTCGTTGGCCCCGGTCCCGGCGGGGTCCATGTCGACGCTGACGACGCCCTTGCCCTTGGCTCCGCCGGTGTCGAAGCTCATGTCGAGCGTCAGCGCGCCGCCGGTCCCGTCCGAGACGGCACCGGACGACACGGAGTTCGCGGCCTTGGCGTCCAGTTCGGTACGTCCGGGCTCGGTGGACGTGAGGATCGTGGTCACGGCGAGCAGGACGACGGCGACACCGGCCTCGGCGAGCACGGAACGCCGCAGCCCGAACCGGTTCGCGTCGCCGTCCCGCAGCTTCTTCTGCCGGGTGCTGTCTACGGCGGCCTGCTGCCGGGCGAGTTGAGAGGCGCGCTTGGGGTCACCCGTGGCGCTGTCGGCGGAGTCGGCCCCCTTGCGTACGGCGACAGGCTCCTTGACCTGCGCGCCGTCCTCCTCGGCAGCCGACGCCTCTTCGGAATCCGCAGCCCCCTCAACAGCCCCGGCCCCCACCAGCCTCCCCGTCCACCGCCGAGAAACCGAAGCGATCCCCACCAGCACGACCACCAGCCCGATCTTCACCAGCAGCAGCTGCCCGTACGACGTCTCCGTGAACGCCGACCACGACCCGAGCTGCCGCCAGGACTGGTAGATCCCGGTGGCGACCAGCGCCAGCACACTCCCGAACGCGATCTGCGAGAACCGCCGCACGGCACCCGAATCGACGGGATGCTCCACAGGCCCCCGATAAAGCGAGACCAGCAGCGTCACGAGCCCGCCCAGCCACACCGCCACCGCCAGCAGATGCACGATGTCGACCGGCATAGCGATCCCCGCCTGCAACCCCGTCGACGCATGCTCGGCCAACGCCCAGCTAGCAGCCAACCCGGCGGCGACAACCGTCCCCCCCACCGCCAGCCCGAACCGCAGATCCCGCTTCTCCTCGTCGTCCCGCTTGTCATACGCCCCGAACAACACGGCGATGAACAGCGCGGCAGCGGCAAGCAACAGCAGCCGCGACACCAGCGCGGCCCCCGCCTTGGTCTGAAGCACATCCCCCAGCAGCGACAGATCGAAGATGTCCCCGACCTTCCCGGACCCGGTGTACGACCCGCGCACGAGCAGCAGGAACAGCGTCGACGCGGTGAGCGTCAGCCACCCCCCGACGACGAGCCGCTGCACGGCCCGTACGGAACTCCCCCGCGACCAGCAGGCGAGCACGAACGCGGCGCCACCGACGAGGACGATGAACCCGGCGTACGACAGATACCGCCCGGCGTCGTAGAGCGCCCCCACGACCCCGCCCCCGGCTTCCCGCACGGACGCCGAGACGCTGGTCTCGGAGGCGGCCCCGATGGAGAACGTGTACGCCCCGGCGACGGGATGGCTGTCCTCGGAGACGATCTGGTACGTGACCGTGTACGTCCCGTCCGGCAGCCCGCTGCGCAGCGGCACGGCGTACGACGACCCGCCCGTGTTGTTCGCGGCGCCCGCGTCGACCCGGTTCCCCTTGGGGTCCAGGACGCGCACGGAGTCGCGGTCGGTGGCGATCTTCTCGGAGAACGTGAGCGTCACCTGTGTGGGGGCCTGCGCGACCACCGACCCCTGCGTGGGATCGCTGCCGGTGAGCGCGGCGTGCGCGGACGCGGGCGCGGCACCGGCGAGGAGCGCTCCGGTGACGGCCAGGAACAGCAGCACCCAGGTGCGCACGCGCGAGGTGGTGGCCGACGGCATGTGTTTCCCTCCCTCAGTTCCCGGTCTTCGGGACGTACGTCGCCGACTCCACCGGAATCTCGACCTCCATGGCCTTCGATTCGGCGAAGTGCAGGGTCACGGTCACTTTCTCGCCCTGCTTCGGCAGTCGCTCCAGCTTCTCGAACATCAGATGGTTACCGCCGCTCTTGAACACGAGTTGACCGTGCGCGGGCACATCGAGGGAGCTGACCTCGGTCATCGTCCCGCCACTGGTCTCGTGCACGGTGACGGGCCCGGCGGGGCTGGTCACGGACGTCAGCTCGTCCTTCGTACCGCCCTTGTTGCTGATGGTCAGGAACCCGGCGGCCATGGTGGAGACGGGCTGCGGAATGTAGGCGGCGCCGACGGACAGAGCGGGACCGCTCGCGTCGGAGGACCCGCACCCGGCGAGCAGCAGCACCGCCCCGACCCCTGCGGCGGCGAGCCTCACGGCTTGGCTCCCTGCATCAGCTTCGGCAGGTCCTTGATGTAGTCGTCGACGGTCGCCGACTCCGTGTAGAGGACGTAGCCCCCGTCGGTCTTCGGCGAGAACGCGACCACCTGCGTGCCGTGGGTGGAGACCATCTTGCCGTTCTTGTCCTTGTGCGGCGGCTCGATGGTGATGCCGACGGTCCGGGCGGCGGCCTGGATCGTCGCGAAGTCGCCGGTCAGGCCGACGACCTGCGGGTCGATGCCCTTGAGCCAGGAGGCGAGCGCGGCCGGGGTGTCCCGCGCGGGGTCGGTCGTCACGAACACGACCCGCAGCTTGTCCTGCTCGGCCTTCGACAGCTTCGACTTGGCGACGGCGATGTTGTTCATGGTCAGCGGGCACACGTCGGGGCAGTGCGTGTACCCGAAGTACAGCAGCGTCGGCTGCCCCTTGGTCGCGGCCCGCAGGTCGTACTTCTTGCCGGTGGCGTCGGTCAGCACCAGGTTCGGCTTGGTGAAGGGCTGGTCCAGCACGATCGCGGCCTGCTCGCTGGTGTTGCCGCCCTCTTCGACGACCGAGGCGACGGACGAGGAGTTGTCGTCACCGCTCCCGCAGGCGGAGAGGGTGAGCACGGCGGCGGCGAGCAGGGCGGCCGTGGCGTACGTCTTCTTGCGCATGGAGAAATGTCCCAGATGTTCGGAAGGAGACGGGGCGCGCACTGGCGAGAACCGGCGCGCGCCCACGCGGATCAGGCTCAGGCTTCGGGCGATGCGGTACGACGACGTCCCGCGAGCACGCCGTACGCCACTCCGGCGATCCCGACGACGATGCCCACGACACCGAGGACGCGGGCCGTCGTATCGGTGCTGTCGGTGTCGCTGGACGACGCGGCGGTGGTCGTCGTGTTCGCGGCGGCGGCCTCGGTGGCGCCGCCGCCGTGGTGCCCGTCGGCGGACGCGGCGGCCAGCGCCAGGGTCGGGGCCGGGTGCTCGGGCTCCTCGGCGCCGTCCGCCTGGACCTCGATCCAGCGGACGACCTCCTTGTTGTCGTAGGTCTGGAGCGCCTTGAAGACCAGCGAGTCGGTGTCCTCGGGCAGCGCGCCCACCGACAGCGGGAACTGCTGGATGAAGCCGGGCGCGATGCCCTTGCCGGCGGCGGCGGTCCAGGTGACCTTCGTGACGGCCTCGGTGATCTGCTTGCCGTGCACGCTCAGCGGCTTGGCGAGCGTGCCCTTGGTGACGACGACGCTCCAGCCCTCCACCGGCTGCGGCATCACGGACGCGAGCGGGTGGTCGGCCGGGAAGGTGACCTCCAGCTTCACCGTCGACGCGTTGTCGCGCTCGTTCGGGACACGGAAGTCGACGACCGCGTACCCGCCCTTGGCGGCGGTGCCCTCCGCGACGACGGAGACGTGCGCGAAGGCGGGGGAGGACAGCGCGAGGACGGCGGTCCCGGCGACGGCGGAAGCGGCGAGGAGACGACGGGGGTTCATGGCACTCCACGGTGAGTGGGTCGGGTGAGGGCGCACGCGCGCGTGCGTATGCCGCCCGACGCCGGCCACTCCCCTGGGAGGCGGTCCGTCGTGTCAGGCGGCGAGGGTGAGACCCGAAACCGGCGGCCCTCGCCGTACGACCGTGTGCTGAAGCTCCGCGTGCCGCAGCCGAGGCGGCGCGAGCTGATCCGCGCGGGGAGTGTGGATGCCGGGTACGCCGGGCAGCCCCGCGAGCAGCGCGCGCACCAGCGTGAGCGCCCCGCGCAGGGACCGTACGAGCGCCCCCTCGGCGACCCCGCGCACCGACAGGTCGATCAGCCGCAGCAGCGCGCTGTCCCCGCGCCGCAGGAGCCAGCCGGCGGCGACGGCCGCGAGGACGTGGCCGAGCAGCATCGGCAGGGACGGCAGCAGCTCGGGTTCGCCGACGGGCACGGGGTGCGCGGCGGCGTCGTACACCCGCGCCTCGGTGAGGATGCGGTACGCGTGTTCCGGGCTGATCGCGGCGACCGTCGTCCCGCACAGCAGGCGCGCGGCCTGTGCGACGAGGTCGGCGTCGGGGGTGGGTGCCATGCCCGGCATGGACGCCATCGAGGCGCCGCCGGACGTGTGCTGGCCGAGGCCGAACACCACGTGCAGCGCGGTCTGTCCGGCCGCGAGCAGCGCCACGATCCCCGGCAGCGAGCGTTCCCGCCCGCACAGCGGAGCGACGAGCGCGCACATCACCAGGAACCCCGCCCCCAGCGTCCACACCGGGATCGTCGCGCACGACGCGAGCGCGTGTCCGACGGCGGCCAGCACGACGCAGACCGCGGCGAACACCGCGGCCCGGATCAGCCGGAGGGGGACAGTCATGGCGGGCTCATCATCGCACTGGGCGAATCGGCGGCGGACGGCAGGTCCGGGGGAGACGCGGGGAGCTTTCTGAGGTGCGCATACACCGATTCCGGCCCCGCACGCATCCGCCACATGGGCGGGATCACGCGGAAATCGCGCTTACATCAGCCCTCAGGGGGCAATAGGTATCGGTATGTCGAGCCGCGACCAGAGCCGCGACCAGGAGGCTGGAACATGAGCATCTGGTGGTCACTGCATCTGCGGCGCGACGCCGCGAGCGTGCCCCTCGCACGGCGTCTGCTGCTCGGCACGATGGAGACGGCCGGTGTCGATCCCGACGTCTGCTACGACCTCTCCGTCGCGTTGAGCGAGGCCTGTGCGAACGCCGTCGAGCACGGCGGGGGGACCACGTCCGAGGCGTTCCGCGTCACCGCGTACCTGGACGGCGAGAAGTGCCGTATCGAGGTCACCGACTCCGGGCCCGGGTTCGCGCAGGCCGGGAGAACGCCGAGAGTCTCCGCCGCCGACGCGGAGGCGGGGCGCGGCCTCTTCCTCATCCAGCAGCTCGCCGACCACGTCCACATCGGCAACAAACCCGGCCTCGGCGGCGCGGTCGTCAGCTTCGACAAGATCCTCAAGTGGCGCGAGAACGCTCCGCTGGTCGCGGTGTGACACAGCTCCCTCTCAGCGCATCCTCAAGAAACTGACGGCCACGTCTCCTACCTTCCTGGGCATGACGGGAACCCGCAAGGGCGCCTCCCAGGAGGTACGCCGATGAAGAGCCCCGCCGACGACGCACTCGCGCGAGCCGCTGTGGACGCGCTGACCGGCCAGCTCGCGTTGGCACCGAAGCCGGGGTTGCCGGACCCGCGGGACGTGGCGGCGCGGGTCACTCGACGGGATCACGTGGGTCTGCGGTGGTCGGCGCGGGCGCTGACACCGGGTCTCGCGGCGATGGCAGCGGCGGCGAGACGGACGGGCGAGGCGACGCCGGGGCTGCGGGCGGAGCTGGGTTCGATAGGGCGCTGCACGGAACACTCCGTGGGCTTGGCGGGAGGCGGACACCGGGGCGCGCTGTGGACCCTGGGACTGCTGGTCGCGGCGGCGGCCCTGGACCCCCTGGCCCGTGGCGAGGACGTCACCACGACGGCCAAACGCATAGCAGCCCACCCCGACCGCACGGCCCCTCGCCGCCCGTCCCGGGGCTCGACGGTCTCGGCGAAGTACGGAGCAGCGGGCGCAAGAGGAGAAGCCCGAGCGGGTTTCCCTCACGTCCGCAGAGCACTGACGACCCTGTCGACGTCCCGCACAGCGGGCGCATCCGAGGAGGAGGCCCGCCTGAACGCCCTCCTGACGGTGATATCGACCCTCCAGGACACAGAACTCCTGCACATGGCGGGCCCGTTGGGCTTGAGGCACGTCCAGGCGGGGGCGAGGGGAGTGCTGGAGGCGGGCGGGGTGGCGACGGGGGAGGGGAGGGTGGCGTTGGAGGAGTTCGACGGGGACTTGAACGAACGGAACTGGAGCCCAAGGGGAAGCGCAGGACTCTTGGCAGGCGCTCTCTTTGTGGACGCCCTACCAGCAACGCCCTAGGGGCGCGGGGAACTGCGCGACCAGCCACAGACAACCCGCACCCCGCAGTGATGGCCAGACACCCCTTTGGAACCCGGCCATCCCCACAACCTCAGCCCTTAAGCGAAGCCATCCAAGACTCCACCTCATCCCCCTGCCGAGGCAGCCCATCGGACAAGTTCCGGTTCCCCTCCTCCGTCACCAGGATGTCGTCCTCGATCCGCACCCCAACCCCCCGATACTCCTCAGGCACCGTCAGATCATCAGCCTGGAAATACAACCCGGGCTCAACGGTCAACACCATCCCCGCCTCCAACGTCCCGTCCACATACGACTCCACCCGAGCCGCAGCACAGTCGTGAACGTCCATCCCCAGCATGTGCCCGGTCCCATGCAAGGTCCACCGGCGATGAAGCCCCAGCTCCAACACCCGCTCCACAGGCCCCTCGACAAGCCCCCACTCGACAAGCCGCTCGGCCAACACCCGCTGAGCCGCGTCATGGAAGTCCCGATACTTCGCACCGGGCCGCACAGCCGCGATCCCGGCCTCCTGAGCGTCGTACACCGCGTCATACACCCGCCGCTGCACATCACTGAACCGCCCGTTGACGGGAAGAGTCCGAGTCACGTCGGCGGTGTAATACGTGTGGGTCTCGACCCCGGCATCGAGCAGCAGCAGCTCACCCGACCGCACAGGCCCGTCATTCCGCACCCAGTGCAAAGTACAGGCGTGCGCCCCGGCGGCGGCGATCGTCCCGTACCCGACGTCATTCCCCTCGACCCGAGCCCGAAGGAAGAACGTCCCCTCGATGTACCGCTCGGACGTCGCCTCGGCCTTGTCGAGGACCCGCACGACGTCCTCGAACCCGCGCACGGTCGAGTCGACAGCCTTCTGGAGCTCCCCGACCTCGAACGCGTCCTTGACGAGCCGCGCCTCGGAGAGGAAGACCCGCAGCTCCTCGTCCCGCTCGGCGGTGACCTTGTCGTGGAGGGCGGCCTCGATGCCGGCGTCGTACCCACGGACGACGCGGACGGGCCCGGTCGCCTCGCGGAGCGCGTCCGCGAGCTCGCGGACGTCGGATACGGGAACCCCGTACACCTGCTCGGCCTCGGAGAGGGAGTGCCGGCGCCCGACCCACAGCTCGCCCTGCCCGGAGAGCCAGAACTCGCCGTTCTCGCGGTCGGAGCGGGGGAGGAGGTAGAGGGTGGCGGTGTGCCCGCCGGAGGCGACGGGCTCCAGGACGAGGACGCCGTCCTCGGTCTGGTTGCCGGTGAGGTACGCGTACTCCACGGACGCCCGGAACGGGTAGTCCGTGTCGTTGGACCGCACCTTGAGGTTCCCGGCGGGGACGACGATCCGCTCACCGGGGAACCGCGCGGACAGCGCGGCCCGCCGGGCAGCCGTCTCGGCGGCCTGCGGAATCGCGGTGAGGTCCCGCAGCTCCGTGTCGGCCCACCCGGACTTCATGTTCTCGGCGAGTTCGTCCGAGACCCCGGGGTACAGCCCGTTCTTGCGCTGCTTGACCGGCTCCTCGGTGTCGCCTTCCGGGGTGAGCTCGTCAGCCACGGTCTTCCTCCTCCATACGGCACGGGACCGTCCCACGACATCGGGACTGCCCCCATCGTACGGATGTGCGGAATCCGGCAAACCCCTCTATAGAGCTATCTTCCTCCGTCCCCCCACAGAGCTACCGGTCCTACTCGAACCGCGCCGCCAGCAGCACGACGTCCTCCGCGCCGCCCGCCCCGTCCGGCACCATCGCCCGCAGCACATGGTCCGCGACGGCCCCGGGGTCGCCCCGCAACGCCTTCGGCACCCCGGCGGCAGCCGCGTGCAGGCGCGTGAACGCGCGGTCCACGGGATCGCCGGTACGCCTGAGCAGGCCGTCCGTGTAGAGCAGAACCGTCTCTCCGGGTTCCGCCTCCAGCTCGACGCTCGGCGCCTCCCAGCACGACAGCATGCCGAGCGGCGCGGAGACGGACGTCTCGACGAACTCCGTACGCCGGTCCCCGACGAGCAGCGGCGGGCAGTGTCCGGCCCCGGCGAGGGTGATCTTCCGCAGGGCGGGCTCGCAGTAGGCGAACAGCGCGGTGGCCGAGCGGGCGGGTTCGGTGAGCCGCAGGAGGAGTTCGAGGTCGGACAGGACGGCGACGGGGTCCTCGCCCTCCATCACGGCGTACGCGCGCAGGGAGGCCCGCAGCCGCCCCATCGCGGCGACGGCGCTGGGCCCGGCGCCGGTGACGGACCCGACGGACAGCCCGAGCGCGGCGTCCGGCAACGGCAGTGCGTCGTACCAGTCCCCGCCACCCCGCGCCCCGCGCTGATGCCGCGCGGCGAGCTGCACCCCGGCCACGCGGGGCAACCGCGAGGGCAGCAACTCCTCGGAGATCGTCGCCATACACGCGCGCGTGCTCTCGACCTCCAGCAACCGTCCGACATGCGCCGCCGCGAACCGCACGTACAGCTCGACGAGATGCCGCCGCCGCTCATCGGGGGCCCCGGGTTCGTCGTACAGCCAGACAACGGCACCGGAGAAGCCCGGCCGCGCCACGGGGTCGGGAGTGTCGGCGGCGCTGCGAACGCCGGGGACACGGACCCCTCCGGGGACGCCGGAGTCGCATGCAGCGCCGGTGCCGCTGGACCCGCTGGGGACAAGGGAGTTGCCGGGAACGCCGGAGGCGACGGCCTCGTCCGGTCCCCCCGTCCCCGCCGACCCCCCTCTCCCCGTCAACCGCCCGAACCCGACCCCCGTCCCGCCCCCGGCAACCCCGCCCCCCGCATCCCGCTCCAACCGCACCCCGTACACCGCCGCATACCCCAACCGCCCCGCCACCTCGCGATGCCGTGGATCCAGCCCCTCCTCCGCGAACAGATCGGCGACGATCAACTCCCGTTCCGTGCGGCCGTCGAGGAGCCGGCCGTGGGGGAGGGACGCGCGCGGGACCGTCTCCAGGCTGCCGAGGGCCGCGCGGTCGAGGCCGAGCGCGGTGGTCGTGGCGGGGCCGTCGGAGGGTTCGAGGGCGACCAGGCCGCGCGCCGCGCCGACGAGGGCCGCGCCCGCGCGCAGGAGCTCGTCGAGGGCCTCGGGGAGCGTGTCCGTACGGGAGACACGTTCCGTGAGTTCGTGGAGCGTCGTGAGGTCCGAGACCCAGCCGGCGAGCCGGTCCTGGAGGGCGGTGCCGGGTGCCGGTGTGCAGGTGGGGGCCGTGGAGGGCAGCGGGACGGCCGCGGCGGGCGGGCCCGCGGACACGGGCGCGGCAGTGTGGGCGGGTGCGGGAACCGTGGAATCGATTCCGGCCACTTTCGGAGGGTGAGGGGCGTTCATGGCGTCCGGCTCTCGGACCGGTGCGTTTTGCTCAAAAGCATCGCAAACCCCCATGTCATTCTGCTCATTCTGCACCGCCGGCAGTGTCTCCACATCTACACGCACTCGTGATGGGATGTCCAGCATTGTCCTATCGGGATTCCCGGTGTCCGGGAGGTGCTCATGAACGGAGAGTGAGTCTTGGACAGAAATGCAAAGTTGGCTTAAAACCGCCTCGGGTTCCGGGTGATTGAGGTCGACTGGCCTTGTTCCACAGAGCGTCACACCGGTCGTGATGGGTACGTACTCGGTAGGGATTCAGGGGTGGTGCCAGCCGCCCGGAACCTGGTGACCCGACCCGGGCGTCATAGCCATCGACGACCGAGCCCCATCCTCCGTGGCGGAGGCGGAGAGAAATACGCGGGACGGCAAAACGCCAGACTTCGCCACCCCCCGCCATGCCCAGGCTTTTGCGCGACGCAGTTCAGGGGTTCCTCTTGCCCGGTGCAAGGGTGTGATGCGCCAACAGGTACGCACAGTGAAGTGATCGACACATGGTGTGATGTGGCCCACGGTGTTGCCAGCGGTGCAACGGAAAGGAACGAGCGCTCATGCGCGAGATCCTCGGAAGGCGACGCAGGCTTCTGTCCCAACGCGGCGACGGGATGCCTGAGTTGATCGAAGCAGCACTGACCTGCGCGACGCAGTGGCAGTGGCCCGTGCTCCCCGGCGCACCGGCCGACCCGGAGAGCCGGTCCCGGTGCTCCTGCCCCGACCCGGGCTGCACGATGCCCGGTGCGCACCCCTTCGACCCCGGCCTCCTCGCGGCGACCACCGACGGCCGGATGGTCCGCTGGTGGTGGACGAACCGCCCGACGGCCCCGATCATCCTGGCGACCGGCGCCGCAGCGCCCTGCGCGATCAGCCTCCCCGCGCGCGCGGCGGCCCAGGCCCTCGTGGAACTCGACGCGAAGGGCATGCGCCTCGGCCCCGTCGTCGCCGCGCCCGCGCGCTGGGCGATCCTCGTCAAGCCGTACTCCATGGAACAGCTCGGCGAACTCCTGTACGCGAAGGACTACGTCCCCGGCTCGCTCCGCTTCCACGGCGAGGGCGGCTACCTCGCCCTCCCGCCCTCCCTCTCGGGCCAGGGCGACATCCGCTGGGAGCGCGCACCGCTGCCCGGCTCGGCCACGCCCTGGGTGCCCGACGTGGAGGCCGTGGTCGACACGGTCGTCGACGTCCTCACTCGTACGGGTGTGAGCGCCCCCGAGTTGTAGGGCCGCCCGGCGCGGAACGGGCCGTACGCGCACGCGTGCTCGTTATCTTCCCGCTATGAACCTTCGCCTCCTCGCCCTCGGTGCCACGGCCCTGTGCGCCGTCGTGCTCCCTCTGACCCTCGCGTCGGCGGGCCCGGTGGGTGAGGAGGGGAACGTGCTCGACGACGCCGTACGGACGGTCGTCCCGCCGTACGAGCCGCGTCCTTACGACGATCCCAAGCCGGCCGCATCGCCGTCGCCCGCGCGGCTGCTGGGCCTCGGGATCGCCACCGCCGCGCGCTGCGGTCCCGAACTCGCCTCGCCGGACGGCGTGGAGGCGCAGACGTGCGTCCTGACGCAGGGCGCGGACACCTGGGCGCGGACCTACTACCGCAACGGCACCGGACGCGCCCTGGAGGCCGTCCTGAGCCTCCTGGGGCCCGACGGGCGGACGGTCGGGCTGCGGTGCGCCGTCGGCGCCGGGGACGAGCCCACGAGCTGTGAGACGCCGCGTGAGCGGACGCGGGGGGAGCTCGACGGCTACAGCGCCGTGTCGGAGTTCGCGCACGGGGACGACGGGCCGCTGCTGCTGCG
This sequence comes from Streptomyces acidiscabies, assembly GCF_020010905.1. Taxonomy (GTDB): domain Bacteria; phylum Actinomycetota; class Actinomycetes; order Streptomycetales; family Streptomycetaceae; genus Streptomyces; species Streptomyces acidiscabies. The sequence goes on from NZ_JAGJBY010000001.1 coordinate 738,009, forward strand.
CTCCGGGAGCAACTCCGCACCGGAGACGGGGAGTTGACGCATCGCGCCGGACTGTGAAGCGGCGCGGGTTTGCCACAGAGGCATGAAAAGACCCGGTTGCTGGCGACGGGGGATGCACCAGCAACCGGGCTACTCGAACCGTAACAAGAGATCGGCTCCAAGCAAATTCGATCTCGCGTTTTCTTTCGGGTTCCGGAGGCTTTCCGGACAACCGCTGAGCGGCGGTTTCCGGCGCCGACCGGCCTTACGGGGTACGGGAGTTGTGAGCGGAGTCACCCGCTCGGGCGAGTCCCGCGTCAGCTCAGGGTGACCTGGCGGTTCGTCAGACCGCCGCGCGCGCGGCGCTCGTCCGGGGTCAGCGGGGCGTCCGTGGCCAGGGCCGCCGCGAGGCGCTCGGCGAACTCGGCGGCGGGCTTCTCGACGTCCTCCGCGCGGACCTCGCTCGGCAGGTCCCAGACCGGCACGGTCAGGCCGTGCGCCCGGAAGGAACCGACCAGACGCGTGCCCTCGCCGAGACCCGCGGCGCCGGCCGCGTGCAGGCGCGCGAGAGCGTCCAGAAGACGCTCCTCCGCGTACGGCATGACCCACCGCAGGTGGTTCTTGTCCGGCGTCTCGCACCAGTACGCGGCGTCCACGCCCGACAGCTTGACCGTCGGGATCACGGCCTCGTTCGCGCGCTCCAGGGACGCCGTCACGTCCGCCGTCGCGTGCTCGGTGTCCGGCACCCAGAAGTCGAAGCCGGGCCGGACAACTGGCTCGAACCCGCCTTCGGGATCCAGCAGATCCTGGAGCCGGGGACCGTCGGCGGGCGTACGGCGACCCTGTACGGGCGTACCCGGCTCGGCCTCCAGCGCGCGCAGGAGGTTGTCGGCGAGGTCCCGGCTGACGTCCCCGGACGCGGTGTCGTTCTGGAGGCCCAGCAGCACGGACCCGTCGTCACGCCGCAGCGCCGGCCACGCCATCGGCAGCACGGTGGCGAGCGTCACGGAGGGCACCCCGTCAGGCAGCCCGCCCTTGAGCGTCAGCTCGGCGGTGGCGGCGGGCACCAGCTCCCTGAGCGCGACCCAGTCGCACTCCCCCGCGAGCCCCTCGAACGGCCGGTGCACCAGCTCGGTGACCGCCTGCGCCGCCGCCCGGCCGTGACACGCCTTGTACCGACGGCCGCTGTTGCAGGGACACGGCTCCCGCGCCCCCACGACCGGGATCTCTCCGGCGGTCACCTGAGGCCCCTGGGCCTTGGTCTGGGGTCGCTTCTTGGCCATCGACTGTCTCCCGGGTACGGCTGGTCTGGTACGCCGGGAGCCTAGTCGAGATCGTCGAAGTCCAGCCCTGTCAGCGACGGCGTGACCCCGTCGGCGAAGTCCGTGCGCGCGTCCGGGTCGTGGACGTCGTTGTGGACGACGACCCAGACGGTGACCTCGCCGTGGATGTCGTCGCGGACCCCCCAGTCGTGCGCGAGCGCGGAGATGATGTTCAGCCCCCGGCCGCCGTGCGCGGTGACGGAGGGGTGGGCCGGGGAGGGGCGGGTCGGGCCGCCGCCGTCCGTGACCTCGACGACCAGCCGCCCCCGCGCGTCGACCCGCCAGGCCGCGCGGACGTCGCCGTCGCCCGCGAGCGCGTCACCCAGCGGCCGTCCGTGCTTGCACGCGTTGCTGAGCAGTTCCGACAGGATCAGTACGGCGTCGTCGATGACCGCTTCGGAGACCCCGCCGCCGCGCAGCTGGTCCCGCATACGGTGTCTCGCCGCGCCCACGCCCGCAGGGCCATGCGACACGGCCATGCTCGACGACGTGGGCACCTCTTGTGCCACCACCAACGCCACCCCCGAGACCTCCTTCGCCCCACGCCACCGAGTGGATGCCCCCTTGGCCTGTACCGGAAACCGGTGGATGTCCGTCCGCTGACGCATTCTTCACACCGGTACACGCACCGAACGCGCCGGTGCACACCCCGTGACGACTACGGCGTCCTGAGGTGCCGCAGCACCGCCCCCGGCCGGTTCGTGATGATCGCGTCGACCCCCAGCCCCACGCACAGGTCGACGTCCTCCTCCTCGTTGACCGTCCACACGTGCACCTGGTGCCCCGCCCGCTTCAGCCGCTCCACGTACGCGGGATGACTGCGCACGATCCGCATCGACGGCCCCGCGATCCCCACCCCCACCGGCAGCCGCCCGTCCCGCAGCCGGGGCGAGACGAACTGCATCAGGTACACGGTCGGCAGCGTCGGCGACGCCGCGCGCACGCGGTGCAGCGACCGCGCCGAGAAGCTCATGATCCGTACGGCGGACTCGGCCGGATCGGCCGGCGCGTCCAGCCCGAACCGCTTCAGCAGCGCGAGGAGCCGCTCCTCCACCTGTCCGGCCCAACGCGTCGGGTGCTTCGTCTCGATCGCCAGCTCCACCGGCCGTCCCGCGTCCGCGACGAGTTCGAGCAGCCGCTCCAGCGTCAGCACGGACGTGTGCTCGCGGTCCTCGGGGCGGAACTCCCAGTCGGGCTCCTCCTCGTCCCCTACGCGCGCGCGGGCGGCCCGTTTCGTCTTCCAGGAGCCGAAGTCGAGCGTGTTCAGCTCGGCCAGCTCCAGCGCGGACACCGCCCCGCGCCCGTTGGACGTCCGGTTGACGCGCCGGTCGTGCACACAGACGAGGTGCCCGTCCGCGGTCAGCCGTACGTCGCACTCAAGGGCGTCGGCGCCGTCCTCGATGGCCTTGCGGTACGCGGCGAGGGTGTGCTCGGGGGCCTCCTCGGAGGCGCCTCGGTGGGCGACTACCTGGATGTGGTGCTGCCGTGCGTGGGTCACCGCGCCATGGTCCCATCGGCGTGGGGTGTGCGAGATCCGGGACGGGCGTCTGAGAACCGTCTGAGATGTTCTGCGTGAGTGCCCGGTATGTCCGTCGTATCGTCTGATATCGCACATAAGGAAGCCTCGCCGACCCACAGGCACCGCTTATGGTGCTCTGACGGCCTGTGGGAAAAGCTTGAAGCGTAGAGGCAACGCACACTCGACAGACAGCCGTGGACCGAGGAGAAGACGCTGTGAGCACCGAGAACGAGGGCACCGAGGTACCCCCGGCCCCGTCCGCACCTCCCGTGCCGGTGGACTCTCCGACGACGGCCGCGGACGCGGGCGTGCGGGACGCGGCGGCGGGCGCGGGTGCCGAGGGCGACTGGCCTCCGCCGGCTCCCCAGCAGCAGCCCGCCCAGGACCCGTACGCGCACACGCAGAGCGCCCCCCAGACGCCCCAGCCCCCGAGCGCGGCCCCGTACGACAGCTACGGCACCGCCCCCGCGCCGACCGCCGTCGACGCCTCGTGGCCTCCCCCGGCCCCGCCCGTCCCGTCGTACGCGGACGGCGGCGCGGGAGCCGGCGGCGCGTGGGGTGCGGCGTACGGGCAGGAGCCCGCGCCCCGGCGCAAGGGGCGCGGCGGGCTCGTCGCGGCGGTGCTCGCGGCGGCGCTGGTCGCCGGTGGTCTCGGTGGCGCGATCGGCTACACGATGGCCAAGGACAACGACGACGGCGGCTCGACGACCGTCTCCGCCTCGGACAGCGGCGGCTCGGTCAAGCGTGACGCCAGCACGGTCGCGGGGGTCGCCCAGCGCGCGCTCCCCAGCACCGTCACCATCCAGGCCGAGTCCAGCAGCGGCGACGGCGGCACCGGCACCGGGTTCGTCTTCGACACGCAGGGGCACATCGTCACCAACAACCACGTCGTCGCCGAGGCGGTCGACGGCGGCAAGGTGACGGCGACGTTCCCGAGCGGCAAGAAGTACGACGCGGAGGTCGTCGGCCACGCGCAGGGGTACGACGTGGCCGTCATCAAGCTCAAGAACGCGCCCTCGGACCTGAAGCCGCTCACCCTCGGCGACTCCGACAAGGTCGCCGTCGGCGACTCGACGATCGCGATCGGCGCCCCCTTCGGGCTGTCCAACACGGTCACGACCGGCATCATCAGCGCGAAGAACCGTCCCGTCGCCTCCTCGGACGGCAGCGGCAGCAGCAGCTCGTACATGAGCGCGCTCCAGACGGACGCCTCGATCAACCCCGGCAACTCCGGCGGCCCGCTCCTGGACGCGCAGGGCAACGTCATCGGCATCAACTCCGCGATCCAGTCCAGCAGTTCCGGCGGCCTCGGCACCGGCCAGGCCGGCTCGATCGGCCTCGGCTTCGCCATCCCGATCAACCAGGCGAAGTACGTCGCCCAGCAGCTGATCAAGACCGGCAAGCCGGTGTACGCGAAGATCGGCGCGTCCGTGTCGCTGGAGGAGGGCACCGGCGGCGCGAAGATCAGCGACCAGGGTTCGGTGGAGGCGGGCGGCCCCGCCTCGAAGGCCGGCCTCAAGGCGGGCGACGTCATCACCAAGCTCGACGACACGGTCATCGACTCCGGGCCGACCCTGATCGGCGAGATCTGGACGCACAAGCCGGGTGACCAGGTGACGATCACGTACGAACGCGGCGGCAAGACCCAGACCGCGGAGCTGACGCTGGCGTCGCGGACGGGCGACAGCTGACGATTTGCCGTACGGGTAAGGGGCGCTCTCCATGGAGGGCGCCCCTTACCCGTTGTGGGCGCCTTCCGTGACGTACGTGTTCCCGACTATTCTGGGAACTCGAATAGTCGGGAAGTCGGGGGGATGACGGTGAGTACGGCGTTGACGCGGGCGGTTCTGCCGCTCTGTCTCCTCGGGGTCCTGGACGCAGGGGAGCGCGACTACGGCTACGCCCTCCTGAGCCGGCTCGACGAGGCGGGACTGTCGGGGGTGAAGCCCGCGACGCTCTACCCCGCGCTCGCGCGGCTGGAGGAGGAGGGTGCGGTGGAGATCGAGTGGGGGGCCGGGGAGGGCGGACCGGGCCGCAAGTACTACCGGATCACCGAAGAGGGCCGGGAGCGGCTGCGGCGGGACAGGGCGATGTGGGGGGAGCTGACGGGTGTCGTCGGCACGCTTCTGAAGGGGGCCGGGGCATGACGGTTGAGGGGAGCTACGGCAGGACCGGTGGAGAGGGCGACGGCGGGACCGGCGAGGGGAGCCGCGGTATGACCCTCACCTGGCAGCGCGCTGCCGATGAGCAGTGGGCGGCGGCGGTGGAAGCGCGCCTCCTCCTGAACCCCCAGGTCCCCGAGGACCTCCCCGCCCGCGTCCTCGCCGAGGCCCACGAGGCGGTCACCGACTCGGGCCGCACCGCCACGGACCTCTTCGGCGACCCGCACGACTACGCCCGCACGGTCACCGAGGAACGCGTCGACGACACCCACCGCGCCGGCCGCGACGCCCAGGGCATGACCCCGACGGACCGCCTCCGGACGTACCTCGCGACGCTCGGCGGCGTGGGCGTGTTCCTGGGCGTGGCGGCCTGGCTCGACGAGGGCTTCTGGCTGCACCCGAGCTGGTCGTCGCTGACGGCGTCCGGGACGGTGCTGGGGGTCGTCGTCCTGCTGATCATCGCGATGGCGATGCGGGCGGCGGGCCGGCGTACGCGAGGCTTCGGGGCAGGAGCCCTCGCTGTTTTCGCCGGGGGCGTCACGGCGTCCACACTCCTACCGGAGGAACCGTCCTTCGCCCTACCCGCCCTAACCCTGACGGCAACGGGCCTGGCCCTGAGCATCGCGGCACTCACGCTCCCCGTTCCGGACCGCTGGTTCGCGCCCCGCCCCGGCGACTGGCCGACCCACCTCGAAGCTCTCCTTCGTACCCGCCACGCCATGCCGCGCGCCGAGGCTCGCGCGCACGTGGAGGAGGCTCGCCGGCATCTGGACGGAGGCGTCCCGGAGGAGGTGTTCGGCCCGGCCGACGTCTACGCCCTCCAGCTCGCCGACGGCCCCCGCCGTACGCGCCGCCTGGCGCACCGCGAGCGCAACGCGACAACGGCCTTCACGGTCTTGGCCGTTGCCTTCTCCTGGGATGAACTCCACCCGTCGTCATCGATGTTCTGGGTGTACGTCGCGGGGCTCACGTGCCTGGTCGGGTACACGGCTCTCATGTGGCTGCGCCCGGACAGGACCTAGGTGTGGGTGGTCTGCGCGGAGGAGCGATCGCCGACCGAGAAGGTGGATTCCGCCACGCTCCCGATGTGGACCTGCGTGGACGGCTCGGGTTTCTGCGTGAGGAAGTCGCGCAGGGTACGGCCGGTCGGTGCGACGTGGGGCGTGACGGCGACCAGCAGCGCGCCGCCGACGACCACGGCGGCGAGCCTGCCTGCGTCCCCGAGCAGCGAGACCAGCGGCGGGACGGCCACCAGCAGGAACGCCAGCGTGAAGAAGGTGGGTACGTGTTCCCGGTCCTGCTTCCTGCGCGCCGCCGACCGCTCGTGGAACTCGACGTCCCCCTCGTCGTTGTGCGCGAACACCTTCCAGCCGGACACGTCGGGCGCGGACACGGACAGCCGTAGCGCCAGGGTCTGCCCCCGCTCCAACTGGGCGACGCTGAACACCACTTCACCGGCGTCCTGCTCCCGCTCGGGCCGCCGGACCACCCCCATCTCCCGCTCCGGCGCGGACGTGGGCGTGGCCTCGATGACCTGAGCCCCCGTCGGCAGCCGGAACCTCAGCTGCTCGTCCTTCACGACCCGGTTGCCGGTGTTCTCGACCCGGAACTCGATGGAACTGAGCCCGTCGATGGAGACCCCGTTGTAGCTGAGCCGCAGCCGCTGCCGGATCGAATCGTCCGTGGAGACCATCGCGTTGTGCACCTCGGCCTCCCACGACAGCCGTTTCACCGGCTCCCGCCGCATCTTCACCCGCTCGATGGCCACGGTCCCGAGCACCCCGACGACGGTCCCCACGACGGCCACGACGAGATTCTGCTGAAACTCACTGAGCCCAGCGGCCAAGACCACACCCGACCCCATACCCGTACGCCCCTCCCGTCGACCGGCGAGGTCACGATAACCACTCGCCCCCCTGCCGGGGTGGCGAGTCGGCGACGACCTTGTGAGGTTCTCCACCCCACCCACCACGCACGCCGCGGCCCCCCGCTGCCGGGTACGCTGTACCCGCTCCGTCCCAGGTGGAACCGGAGCGAGGTGGGTTGCCCGAGCGGCCTAAGGGAACGGTCTTGAAAACCGTCGTGGCAGCGATGTCACCGTGGGTTCAAATCCCACACCCACCGCAGGTGAGAAGGGGTGCTCCTCGGGAGAGGGGCGCCCCTTTCGGGTTGGGTCAGAGTTCGTTGTCGTGGGCCAGGTCCTCCCACTCCAGGGCGCGTAGGCGCTTGTCCGCGTTCGTGCCCGTCGGGACCTCGGGGGTCTGCTGGAACCAGACGACCGTGAGGGTGGAGCGGTGGAGGACGGGGTCGAGGGCGGGGGAGACCGGGGTGGAGTGGAAAGAGGCCACGCAGGCCACCGGGGGGAGGACCTCCATGGGGCCGAAGGGGCCCTTGGGGTTGTCGGTGGGGTATTCGCGTGGGGGTTCCACCAGGTGGACCGGTGTACGGGGGGTGTCTCGTTCCGCGCCCCGCAGCAGGCCGTTGATCTTCATGTCGTTCACGCGGGCGCAGGGGTAGCCCTCCAGCAGGCCGCCGTACGTGGAGGAGAGCCGGATGTCGGAGAGCTCGACCGCACGGCCGGACAGGAGAACGACTCGGGTCAGGGACATGGTCGGAAACCTTAGGCGTGTCGTGGGCCGGAGTTCCCACTTTTACCCACGAAAGCGCTCCTTTTCGCTACCGGGCGCTCCGATTCGCGCCGTTTCGGGGGTAGTTCGGGGGGTGGGGCTCGGATCTTGGTATGGGGATTCGGTGACGCTGTACGCCCCCGGCGGCCTCACCTCCGTACGCCCCCCTCTCCCCGCCACCCCGTAAGTCGAGCCGCTGACGCCAGAGTTGACCGCGCCTCCCGTTCCGTCAGCCCCGTGCGGAGCGCTGCTTCGAGCAACTCCCCCGACAGGGCAAGGCCGTTCTCGTACGCACGGCAAGCCGCCCAGAACAGACGGGTGTTGCGTTGGCCTTCGTGGGCGGAGAGGACGAAGTGGACCAGTCCCTGGCCGTGTTGGAACCCTGACCCTGACCCCGTCCTGGAACTTGACCCGGCCCCGGAGCCCGACCCGGCCCCGGTGTTGGAGCCCGCCCCGGTCCCCGACCTGGCTCCGGAGCCCAACCCTGCCCTGGACCTCGATCCGGCTCCGGCGCCCGACCCGGACCCGGACTCGGCGTTGGAGCCCGACCTGGAGCCAGACCCCGAGTCGCCCCCCGCCCTGGAGCCACCCCCGCCCCCGAAGCCAGACCCACCCCCGGCGCCGCCGCGAGAACCCCCCACCCACCCCGGCGCAACCAGCAACCGCAGAAGCGCCCAAGGACACGCCGCCGGTGCCAGATGCCCCGTCCCCGGCGCCACCCCGTACACCCCCCGCTCCGTACGAGACCCCGGCCCGACCAGATAACCCCCCGCCCCCCGAATATCGATCCCCGGCGCAAGCCGCCCCGCCGAGTTGGGGACGACGACCTCCGGCGGCCCGGTGAGCCAGAGATGCCGGCCTCCGGACGGCGTGATGACGACGACCGTCGGCGGGATGGTGAAGAGGTGGCGCAAGCCCAACTCCCGCAGCGCGCCAGTGGAATCCGTATCCCCCTTCGTATCGAGGTCGACCCCGATGAGCCGATGCGGCGGCAGCCCGCAGGCGATGCCGTACCCGGTCGCCCACGGCGCCATCGCGAAGAGCGCACGGATCCGCGCCGGATCGGCCGTCGCGTCGTACACCCCGTGCCCGGGGCGCCCGCATTCGCCGTGGCAGGGCGGGGTGCCGGGGGGATCGAGGCGGTGGGGGGAGCGCAGCGCCGGGAGCTTGGTGCGGGACAGGGGGATGACGGCCAGGCCGCGTTCGGCGGCCGAGAGCGCGTGGGCGAGGGCCAGCGTGGTGGCCTGCCGGTCGGTGGTGGCCATACCCCCAGTTTCGCACACTCGTTCGAAAAACGGGAGGGGGCGCAGACCCGGACGGCGGTACGGGACCCCGTCACCGGCCGGACTGCCGGAACGCTTCACCCCATGCGGCGTACGGGATACGGCCCCCACGACGCGCCCGGGAAGTGACGGCACGCGAAGAACGGTAGTGAAAGGGGTTTATCGACTGGTCATCACGCTTGCGTGCTAATCAGGCCGTAGGGGGTGGTTGTCCGGGGGTCCGGTGGGCAACTCTGATCTCGCGACGTCGTCAGCACCACCGGGACGGTCGGCCAACTGCCCCGGTAACAGCCGTAGTTCATGCAATCCCGGCCCCAGGCCGGGTTCTCTGGAGGAACAACATGGCAAGCATCCGTACCGCCCGCATCGTCGCCGCCGTCTCCGCCCTCCCGCTCGCCGCCGCTCTCTTCACCGGCGTCGCGGCGGCGGACAACGGCGGCTTCGCGGACGACGGATCGAACGCGGGCGTCGCCAGCATCATCGGCAGCGGCGTGGCCGGCGACAACAACGGCAACTCGTCCACCACGCAGCAGAACGCCGTGGGCTCCGGCGCGACCAACCAGAGCAACACGGCCCAGGTGAACGGCTCCGCGTTCACGGCCATCAACCAGGGCAACCACAACGTGCAGGTCACCTTCGCCCCGCTGTGGTGGTGACCCGCTGACCCGGGAGGGCCGGCGCACCGGCACCGGCCCTCCGACCGAGCGTGGGGTGTGTTCACCGGGGTGGTAGACGTCTGCGCGGCGAGGCTCTCGGGCTTCGCCGCGCAGGCGTTTGCACGCATCCCAGCGCGCTTCAACTGGCGGCCCGTCCTTGACAGTTCAGATGATCTGACGGACAGTCAGAAATCTTCCAGCCGGGGGGAGCGCGCCATGCCGGACGATTCCTACGAGCAACAGCTCAAGGCGTACGAGGGCCTGCCCGCAACCGTCGCCGGACTCGCCAAGGACCCCGTGAACGCCCCCATGATCCGCCACTGGTGCGAGGCGCTCGGCGACACGAACCCCGCGTACACCGGCCCCGACGCGATCGCCCCGCCCACGATGCTCCAGGTCTGGACGATGGGCGGCCTCTCCGGACACCCGTCCCGCACGGACGCGTACGAGCAACTCCTCGCGCTGCTCGACGAGTTCGGCTGTACGGCGGTCGTCGCGACCGACTCGGAGCAGGAGTACGTCCGTCCCCTGCGCGTCGGCGAACGGGTCACGTTCGACTCGGTGATCGAGTCGGTGTCGGCGCGCAAGTCCACGAAGCTCGGCGTCGGCCACTTCGTGACGACGCGCACCGATCTCCGCGTGGAAACCGGCGAGTTGATCGGAACGCACCGCTTCCGCATCCTCAAGTACGCACCGGCAGCCCCGAAGAAGGACGCCCCCCGCCGCCCCCGCCCCGTCATCAACCGCGACAACTCCCCTTTCTGGGACGGCATCCGGCACCACCGCCTCCTCCTCCAGCGCTGCACCGCCTGCACGACCCTCCGCTTCCCCTGGCTCCCCGGCTGCACGGAGTGCGGCTCCCCGGACTGGGACACGCAGGAGGCGTCCGGCGAGGGCACGGTCTACTCGTACGTCGTCATGCACCACCCCCCGTTCCCGGCCTTCGACCCCCCGTACGCCGTGGCTCTCGTCGAACTCGCGGAAGGGCCGAGGCTGGTGAGCAACGTGATCGGCGTGCCGTACGACAAGGTCCGCATCGGGATGCCGGTGACGCTCGAATTCCGGGCGTACGACGAGGAGTTGACGCTTCCGGTGTTCCGCGCGGGGGAGGAATCGGCATGAGGGAAGGCGCCCAACTTCCGCCGCTGACCATCGAGATCACCCGCACGCTGATCGTCGCCGGTGCCATCGCGTCCCGCGACTACCAGGACGTCCACCACGACCCCGAAGCCGCCCGCGCCAAGGGCTCCCCGGACATCTTCATGAACATCCTCACGACCAACGGCCTTGTGGGCAGGTACATCACGGACCACTTCGGGCCCAACGCCCGTCTGCGCAAGGTCGCCATCAGGTTGGGAGCCCCCAACTATCCCGGAGACACCATGCAGTTGACGGGCCAGATCGAACGGGTCGAGGGCGACGAGGTGACGGTCCGGGTCACCGGCGACAACAGCCGGGGGCGGCATGTGACGGGCACCGTGCAGGTGACGGTCCGATGACCCTCGCCGGACGCGCGGCCATCGTCGGCATCGGCGCCACCGAGTTCACCAAAGACTCGGGCCGCAGCGAACTCCGCCTGGCCGCAGAGGCCGTACGCGCCGCGATAGCCGACGCCGGTCTCAGGCCGACGGACGTCGACGGCATGGTGACGTTCACGATGGACACGAACCCCGAGATCACCCTCGCGCAGGCATGCGGGATAGGCGAGTTGGGGTTTTTCGCCCGGGTCCATTACGGCGGTGGCGCGGCGTGTGCGACGGTCCTGCAAGCGGCGATGGCGGTGGCGACGGGAGTCGCGGAGGTCGTCGTCTGCTACCGCGCCTTCAACGAACGCTCGGGCCGCAGGTTCGGCTCAGGAGTGACCCGGCGTGAGCCGTCCGCGGAAGGCGTCGCCCTCGGCTGGACCCTCCCCTTCGGCCTCCTCACCCCGGCGTCGTGGGTCGCGATGACGGCCCAGAGGTACCTGCACACGTACGGCCTAACTCCAGAGGCGTACGGCCACGTAGCGGTCGTCGACCGCAAGCACGCCGCCACCAACCCCGCCGCGTACTTCTACGGTCGTCCCATCACCCTGGAGGACCACGCGGCGTCGCGCTGGATCGTCGAACCCCTGCGCCTCCTCGACTGCTGCCAGGAGACGGACGGCGGCCAGGCGCTGATCGTGACGACCCCGGAGCGCGCGCGGGACCTGGCGCGGCCCCCCGTACTCGTCGCGGCGGCGGCGCAGGGCGCGGCGAAGGGGCAGGAGGCGATGACCGGCTTCTACCGGGGCGACCTGGCGGGACTCCCCGAGATGGGGGTGGTCGCGCGGAAACTCTGGCGAGCCTCCGGGCTGACGGCCGCCGACATCGACGTAGGGATCCTCTACGACCACTTCACGCCGTTCGTCCTCATGCAGCTGGAGGAGTTCGGGTTCTGTGGTCCTGGAGAGGGAGGGGACTACGTCGCCGAGGAGCGGCTTCCCCTGAACACGCACGGGGGGCAGCTCGGGGAGGCGTACCTCCACGGTATGAACGGTATCGCCGAGGCCGTACGGCAGCTGCGCGGGACGGCGGTCAACCAGGTGCCCGGCGCCGGGACCGCGCTCGTCACGGCGGGTACCGGGGTGCCTACGTCGGGTCTGGTTCTTACGGCGGACAGATGATTCCCCAGGGGTCATCCCGTAGTACCTGGGTATCAGCGCTCCACCTTCAGGAGGTGGGGCCAGCACCACCCCTACAACCTGAGGGGGATTCTTCTTCGGGACCTGCGGGCGATCCGGACCACGAGGTCTCCCTCCTAGCGTGGAGACATGACCACACCCGTCTGCACCAGCGCTGCGAACCGCGGGGCGCGGACCACCGTCCGCCCGGGGTACCCGTCGTTCGCGTCCTACGTCCGGGACCGGCAGCCGGTGCTCCTGCGCACCGCCCGCTCGCTGACCGCGAACCCGTGCGACGCGGAGGATCTCCTCCAGACCGCCCTGGCGAAGACGTACGTCGCCTGGGACCGCATCGAGGACCACCGAGCGCTCGACGGCTACGTCCGCCGCGCCCTCCTCAACACGCGTACGTCCCAGTGGCGCAAGCGCAAGGTCGACGAGTTCACGTGCGACGAGCTGCCCGAGCCGGAGCACACGCTCGGCTCCGCCGAGGACCCGGCCGAACAACAGGCCCTCCACGACGCGATGTGGCGAGCGATCCTGAAGCTCCCCGCGCGGCAGCGGGCGATGGTAGTCCTCAGGTATTACGAGGACCTCAGCGAGTCACAGACGGCGGAGGTGCTGGGCGTCTCGATCGGCACGGTGAAGTCGGCGGTGTCGCGGGCACTGGGCAAACTCCGCGAGGACCCGGAACTGGAGCTGGCCCGCGACTGAGGGACGGCGCTGAGGCTTCACGGCGTGACCAGCGCGATGCCGATCGCGAGCGCGCCCAGTGCCTCCTTCAAGGCGTAGTACTTCCGGTGGAGATGCAGTTCGCGGACGCGGGCGGTGCTCATCCTTTGTTCCTCCTCCGGCAGGGCGGCCGTACGCCGCTTGTAGGGTCGGGCCAGGCGGGTCGGCCCGGAGTCTCCTACACCCCGGGGCGACCCGTCTTGTACCTCAGCGACCCCGTACCCCCGTCGCCCCCATGAGCACCCGGCCGTCGGCGTGCTGGATGAGTCGGGCGGCGTCCTCGATTCCGATGCGTACGGGGAGTGCGTCGAGGCAGACGGCGAGGTGGACGCGGTTGCCCTGAGCGATGTGCGTACGCCACTTTTCGTCGGCGTCCGGGACGTGCAGCAGGTAGTGGTCGTGGCCGTAGTCGAGCGCGACCGTCCGGCCGCCGAGCCGGAGGCGGTTGCCGATGTCGGGTACGCGCTCGGTGGTGGGCCGGAGTTGGAGGACGGTGCCGAGTGCGCGTAGGCCGTTCGCGATTGACTCGGTGGTCTCGGGCGGGTGGCTCGGCGGAGGGTAGCCGATCAGGAGCCACGGTGTGGTTCCGGCGGGGGTGAAGTCCAGCCAGGTGAGGACCGTGAGACCGGCGATGAAATCGGGGCCCGGTGCGGGTGCCTGCGGCGCGCGGACCCTCGCCCAGACGACCTTGCCGAACGGGGCGGGCCGGCATCCCCACTCGTCCCCGCAGACGGCGTCCAGGATGAACAGGCCCCGCCCTCTTCCTCGTTCACCGGATTCGGGTCGCCGCCTCGGGGAGCGGCGGGTGGGGTCCTGGACCTCGATACGGGCTTCCTGCTCGTCCGCGTCGATGGTGATCCGGATCGAGTCGCCGGGTTCGGTGCCGTAGCGGATGGCGTTGGTGGTCATCTCGGAGGCGATGAGGACGATGTTCTCGACGTAGTCCTCAGGTACGCCCGGTACGTGGTACTCGACGTATGCACGTACGAATTTCCGGGCTGCTCCGGCGGAGGAGGGTTCGCCGGGGAGTACGAGAACGGGTGGGGGCGGCGGTCTTTGGATCATGCAGGTCCCCTTGTGGGAGGCAGCCACTCTGCACATCCAGTGCGTGACGCGAGTGTGGCTGTGTGTGCATTTCGCCGCACCAGGTTGCTCCTCAAGCAGGCTGCTGCGCAAGCCGCTTCACTATTCTGTAGAAAATTGCACATGCCTGTTCGAGTGCAGGTGACAGCCCCTGAGACAGCGCGGCACACTGTCCGGCAGGACTCGGGAGGGATGGGTACGACGTGAGTGCACCCACTGTGCGCCGTCGGCGTCTTGGGGCGAAGCTCAGGGCACTTCGCGGTGACTTCACGCTCGAAGAGGTGTCGGAGCGTTCGGGTGGGCGGTTCGTGACATCCAAGCTCTCGCGTATCGAGACTGCCAAGAGCCCGACCAAGCCGAACGACCTGGAAGACCTGCTGGATCTGTACGCCGGACTCGGGCGCGACGTCGACGACGAACTGCGAGCCGCGTTGCTGGCGCTCACCAACGAGGGGGTGCGGCGCGGCTGGTGGCACTCCTATCGCGGGACACTCACGCCGGTGTACGAGGACCTGATCAGCCTTGAGGCCGAGGCGGAGTCCGTCTCGTACTGGCAACTCGGCGCGATTCCCGGCCTGTTGCAGACGTCCGAGTACGCGCGCGAGATCATCAGGGCGACGGCGATGTCCGCGGACGTCGAAGCGCGCGTCGACGCGTTGGTCGAGGTACGGCTCGCTCGTCAGGTGGTCCTCACTCGCGAGACCCCGCTCACCCTCCGGGCGATCATCAGCGAAGCGGCGTTGCGGTCGACCTCCGACGTAGACGGTCTGATGGACGAACAGTTGGGCCGACTGCTCACCATGGGCAAGCGGCCGAACGTCCACATCCAGGTGCTCCCCTCCGACGCACCCCTGCACGCCGGCCAGGTGGGAAGCTTCGTGATCCTGGGCTTCGGCCCGCACGCCGACCTCGACGTCGTCCACATCGAGGGCCTGTCCTCGGCGTCGTACATCATCGAGGAGCGCGAAAAGGTCGCGACGCACCGGGACGCCTGGCAACGACTGACGACCACCGCACTGCCGCCCGAGGCGTCGGCGGAACTGATCACGGAGATCAGGAAGAGCGTCTGAGTCCACGCCGGAAGCCTGCGCACAGCGACACGGCGTCCGACGGGCCTGCCCTGTTGATGCCCCGAGGACACCTCGCCACCTTCGTCGCCGCCATCGCCAAGGGGCCGCTCGGCAACGCCTGATCGCCCACAACTCCCCTCCTGCGGCCTACGGTTGAAGCTGTCGCAGACCCGAGGAGAGCTGACGTGGACCGTCGGAAGTTCCTTGCCGCCACACCATTCGCGGTCACCGCAGGGGTCGGCCCTTTGCGGGACCGGCTGTTGAACACCCTTGACCAGGAACCGGGGCCAGTCCCACCCGTACGCCTTGAGGACGTGTCCGCCGTGAAGAACATGTTCGCGACGTTCCAGCGCGTGGACATCTTCCAGGGCGGTGGAGCGGGACGGCTGGTCCTGGCCGAGTACATGAATCAGCACGTGTATCCGTTGCTGCGCCGGGCCCACGGTGACGACGTACGGCGTGCGTTGTGTGTGGCGGCTGCCGAACAGACTTACCTGCTCGGGTGGATGGCTTACGACAACGGTGAACACCGCATCGCCCAGCGCCACTTGATCCAGTCGCTGCGTCTTGCCGAGGAGTCGCGCGATGTGGCGCTCGGTGCGCATGTTCTTGCGGGGATGGCGGATCAGGCGACGCTTCTCGGTAACCCCGCCGAAGGGCGACGGCTTGCTCAGGTGGGGCGGCAAGGGCTGGGCAGGGCCGATTCGCCGGCCTGTCTGGCTGACCTCTGGTGCCTGGAGGCGCGAGCGCTCGCGTTGCTGGGGGACAAGTCCGCTGCGGCTCATGCGGTTGTGGAGTCCGAGAAGGCGTACGAGCGGGTCGAGTTCGGCGAGGGGCCCGCTTGGGCGGAGTTCATTGATCCGGCGTATCTGCATGGCGAGCACGCGAACACCTTTCGGGACCTGGGCGATGCCGAGGCCGCCGAGGAGCATGCTCGGTGGTCCATCGCGTATGCCGCCCGGCAGAAGCGGGCGCGGCGCGGGGCCATGTCGCAGGCCGCTCTTGCCGGTTCGTATCTTCAGCGGCGGGATCTTGAGGCTGCGTACGCCGCTGGGGTGCGGACGTTGAAGCTCGCCGGGCAGGTCAAGTCGTCGCGGGCGGTCGAGGCGGTTCAGGATCTTCAGCAGCGTATGCGGGCCTTCGGGCGGCATCGGCTCGTCGTCGACTTTGGCGCTCGGGTGCGGGAGTTGGTGGTTGCCTAGCGGCGGCTCGTTACTGACTGGTGCGTTCAACTCGCAGGAAAAGTTGCCGAGTTCGCTGAGATTTGCTTCAACTTCGTGATCTCAGTGCTAGCGTGATGCTCAGCCACAACAAAAAGTGGCCCCACCAGGACTCAGAGTGCTAGCAACACTCTGCTGATGGGGCCTGACGACAAACACCGACTAAAGGAACTGTCGCCATGCGTCACTCTATCGCGCATGCCATTTTGGCATCGCTGCGTACCATCATCGCCCTTCTTCTGCCCGCCACGGGCAGCCGCCGCAAGTGCTGTGTCCAGCGCGCCGCCACCTCCGCGCCCCAGCCCGTCATCCCCGAAAGTCCCTGGTCGCGTCCCTGGACCTCGCCGTCCAAGGAAGAGGCCGCCGCGATCTTTCGGCACGAGGCCGAGCATCCCGAGGCCCTGCTTCAGCGGGAGCGGCGGCGGGCGCTCGTGTATGCCGCCGCGGGGCTGGAGTATCCGTACTACTACCGGGGCGCTCCGTTCGGGGCGGAAGCGTTTGCCAATGTGATGTCGGAGAGTGGTTGAGGGGGTGCGGGGAGGTTTTCGGTCGCCGGTCCCACCTGGTCTTTTGACCTTCGCTTTAATGTGAGCCGATCCACCCCGCCCTTCCTAGTGACATACCGATCGGTATGTGCGCAGAATCGGGCTCAACCAGTTCCGTCGCAGGCAATGTCGCCCGGGAGGACTCCGTGCAGAGCACGATGCAGGACGTACCGCTGCTGATTTCGAGGATCCTGACCCACGGGGCCGCGATCCATGGGTCCTCGCAGGTGACGACCTGGACGGGTGAGGCGGAGCCGCAGCGGCGGAGCTATGCGGAGGTCGCTGAGCGGGCGGCGCAGTTGGCTCATGCGTTGAAGGATGAGCTGGGGGTCACAGGGGACGAGCGGATAGCCACGCTCATGTGGAACAACGCCGAGCACGTCGAGGCGTACTTCGCCGTTCCTTCCATGGGTGCCGTGCTGCACACCCTCAACCTCCGGCTTCCTCCTGAGCAGTTGGTGTGGGTCGCCAACCACGCTCAGGACAAGGTCGTCATCGCCAACGGGTCGCTGCTGCCGCTGCTCGTTCCGCTGCTGCCGCATCTCAAGACCGTTGAGCACGTGGTGATTTCGGGGCCCGGGGACCGGTCCGGGCTCGCGGACGCGGCCGTACGGGTGCATGACTACGAGGAGTTGATCGCCGGGCGGGAAACCTCGTACGACTGGCCCGAGTTGGACGAGCGCAGTGCCGCGTCGATGTGCTACACGTCCGGAACCACCGGTGATCCCAAGGGAGTTGTCTACAGTCACCGGTCCATCTATCTGCACTCCATGCAGGTCAACATGGCGCAGTCGATGGGGCTCACGGACGAGGATCTCTCTCTGATTGTCGTGCCCCAATTTCATGTAAATGCTTGGGGTTTGCCCCATGCGACCTTCATGACCGGCGTCAACATGCTGATGCCCGACCGGTTCCTCCAGCCCGGACCGCTCGCCGAGATGATCGAGTCCGAGAAGCCGACGCACGCCGCCGCCGTGCCGACGATCTGGCAGGGGCTTCTCGCCGAACTCACGGCCCGGCCGCGCGAGGTCTCCAGCCTTCAGCAGGTCACCATCGGGGGGTCCGCCTGTCCGCCCGCGCTCATGACCGCGTTCGACGAACTCGGGATGCGGGTCTGTCACGCGTGGGGGATGACCGAGACGTCGCCGCTCGGGACGATCGCCCGGCCGCCCGCGCATGTCATCGGTACGGAGGAGGAGTTCGCGTACCGGGTTACGCAGGGGCGGTTCCCCGCCGGGGTCGAGGCGCGGCTCACCGGGCCCGAGGGTGAGCGGATTGCGTGGGACGGTGCCTCCGCCGGTGAACTCGAAGTCCGCGGGCCCTGGATCGCCGGGGCGTACTACAACGGGCCCGACGCCGAACTCCTGCGGCCCGAGGACAAGTTCAGCGCGGACGGGTGGCTCAAGACCGGGGACGTCGGGACGATCTCTCCCGACGGGTTCCTCACGCTCACCGACCGGGCGAAGGACGTCATCAAGTCCGGGGGTGAGTGGATCTCGTCCGTGGATCTGGAGAACGCGCTGATGGCGCATCCCGCTGTCGCCGAGGCTGCGGTGGTCGCCGTTCCCGATGCGAAGTGGGGTGAACGGCCCCTTGCCACCGTCGTGTTGAAGGAAGGTGCGGCTGCTGACTTCGCCGAGCTGCGGGCCTTCCTCGCGGATGAGGGGGGTATCGCCAAGTGGCAGCTGCCCGAGCGGTGGACGGTGATCGGGGCGGTGCCGAAGACCAGTGTGGGCAAGTTCGACAAGAAGGTGTTGCGGCGGCAGTACGCGGAGGGGGAGCTGGAGGTCACGGAGATCTGACAGGCGCGCGGTGCCCCTGACGTGGGAAGATCGCGGGATGCTACGACTTACCGACTTCATCATCGACTGCCCGGACGCGATGGAGCTGGCCGCCTTCTACTCCGAGGTGACGGGGGTTCCCGTCAAGGAGAGCAGCACCGAGCACTGGGCCGGGATCCAGTTCGGTGGGATCGAGCTGGCCTTCACTCCGGTGGAGGACTACCGCGCGCCGCAGTGGCCCAGCAGCGAGCATCCCAAGCAGTTCCATCTCGACTTCGAGGTGGATGACATCGAGGCGGAGGAGCGCCGGGTGCTGGACCTTGGGGCGAGCCTTCAGCGGGACCACACGGATGCCGAGGGCTACGGGTTCCGCGTCTACACCGACCCTGTCGGCCACCCGTTCTGCCTCTGCCGCAACAGGGGCGTGGTCTGGACGGACGAGGGTCCGGTCTGGCCTCAGCGCAACCAGTAGGGCCGTGGTTCGGGTGCGGCTGGGTGGGTGGCGGGGGTGGGGGCGTTGGCGCTCACCCGCGCTGGCGGGGTGCCGCTGCGCCCACCCGTGCCGCCCCTAGCGGCACGACTGCCCGCAGCGGCGCGGGGTGAGGAGCGGGTGCGGGTCGGCGGGGGTGGCGCGGCTGGCCGCAGCTGCGCGGGGCGAGTGGAGCGGGTGGCGGGTCCGTGGGGGTGGCGCGGCTGGCCGCAGCTGCGCGGGGCGAGTGGAGCGGGCGCGGGTCTGGGAGTGGTGCGGCTGGGGGTGCGGATTCACCGTCGTACTGCCGTCGCCCCCTGCCTAGCTCGCCGTACTGCCGTCGCCCCCTGCCTAGCTCGCCGTACCGCCGTCGCCCCCTGCCTAGCTCGCCGTACCGCCGTCGCCCCCTGCCTAGCTCGCCGTACCGCCGTCGCCCCCTGCCTAGCTCGCCGTACCGCCGTCGCCCCTACCTCGCCCGCCGTACCGCCGTCGCCCCCCACCCCAACCCCAACCAAACCCCCGCCACCAAAACCACCCCGCCCCACCCGAACCCCCCATACGCAACCCCCGCCAACGCCGAAGCCGTAGCCCCACCCGCGAACCCCGCCACCACATACGCACTGTTCGCCACACTCGGCGAAGACGTCGTCGTCAGGGCCAGCGTCTGGTTCGCCACGTGGGATGCCACCAGCGCCGCATGGATCAGTACCGCCGCCGCGAAGAGCGCCGCCAGCGCATGCCCGCCCCACCAGAACAGCGGCACCGACAGCGCGGCCAGCGCATACGCGCCCCGCACCACGTGCCCGGCGCCGAAGCGGTCCACCAGACCCCCGGCGAGCGGCGCCACCGCGCTGGCCGTCAGGCCGAACAGGCCGAAGAGGCCGGCCGTCGCGGTGGACAGTCCGTAGCCGGAGCCCGTCAGCAGCAGGGCCAGCGACGTCCACAGCGCCGACCAGGCGCCGTACATCCCGGCCTGCCGTACGCACGCGCGCCACAGGTCGGGGGAGTGCCGCAGCAGCGCCGGTATGCCGAGGTGCCCGGCGAAGAGGGGCGCCCCGTCGCGCACCCGGGGTTCCCGGGGCAGCATCGAGGCCGTCACCAGCCCCAGCCCGGCCGTCAGCACGGCCGCCCCCACGAACACCCACCGCCACCCGAACGCCTGCCCCACGATCCCGCCGAGCACCCGCGCCGCCACGATCCCCGTGAACAGCCCGGCTATGACGGCGGCCACATGCCGCGCCCGGCGATCGGCGGGCGCGCGCTCGGCGACGAACGGCACCAGCAACTGCGGTACGACGGTGGCCGCCGACGCGAGGAACACGGCGACCGCCAGCACCCCGGCGCCCTCCGACACCGCTCCCCCGGCCAGCGCGAGGGCCGTCACGACCGACAACACCCCCACGATCCGCCGCCGGTTGACCCGGTCCCCGAGCGGCGCGAACAGCAACAGCCCCGCGGCGTAACCGAGTTGGGCGACGGACGCGATCCAGGCGATGGCGGACGCGGTCGTCCCGAAGTCCCTTGCCATCAGCGGCAGTAGAGGCGCGGCGAGGTAGATGTTCGCGGCGGTGACGGCCGTGCACAGCGCGATGAGCGGCAGCAGGAGGGCCTGGGCGGGCGGCGACTTCACCGGCACCTGGGCGGAGGACACGGAGAGGGACGGTGACCGCATGACGTTCGGCTCCTTCGAACCCACAACCAACCAGTTGGTTGGCGACAACAGTCTGGAAGCGCCCTCCATTCCCTGTCAACCAACCAGTTGGTTATGGAGTGATCCCCGCTACCCTGATCCCATGGCAGTCAGAGACCCCGAGGCCACCAAGGCGCGCATCTTCACCGCCGCCGTCGCCGAGTTCGCCCGGTACGGCATCGCGGGCGCCCGCATCGACCGCATCGCGGCCGAGGCGAAGGCCAACAAACAGCTCATCTACGTCTATTACGGCAACAAGGCGGAGCTGTTCACGCAGGTCCTCAGCCGCAGGATGGTCGACCTCGCCGCCGCCGTCCCCGTCGACCCGGACGACATCGACGGCTGGCTCGACCGCCTCATGGACTACCACGCGGCCAACCCCGACCTCCTGCGCCTCCTGTACTGGGAGGGCATCGAGTACGGCACCGCCGAACTCCCCGACGAGAAGGCCCGCCGCGAGCACTACGCCCACAAGGTCGACGCGATGCGGGACGGCCAGGAACGCGGCGTGATCACCGACGCGATCCCCCCGGCCGACCTGCTCCTCCTCATCATCTCCCTGGCCAACTGGATGACGGTCGTCCCCCAGATGAGCCGCATCCTCGCGGGCGGCGAGGAGACGGACCGGGACCGGCTGAGGTCGTCGATCAAGGAGGCGGCCCGGCGGCTGGTCGCGACCTGAGGTACGTCGCGAAGGGGCCCCAAGTCCCCCCGCGCAGAACCTAGTTGGTCCCGATCCTGGCCAGCAGATCCACGATCCGCGACTGCACCTCACTGCTCGTCGAGCGCTCCGCGAGGAACAACACCGCTTCCCCGGAGGCGAGTCGAGGCAGATCGGGCTGCTCCACAGCCGCCGTGTAGACGACGAGCGGCGTCCGGGTCAACTGCCCGTTCGCGCGCAGCCAGTCGAGAATCCCCGCCTGCCGACGGTCGACCTGCATCAGGTCCATCACCACCAGGTTCGGCCGGAACTGCCCCGCCAGCATCACCGCGTCCGCGTCGCTCGCCGCCCGCGCGACCTGCATCCCCCGCCGCTCCAGCGTCGACGTCAACGCCAGCGCGATCTCGGCATGTTCCTCGATGAGCAGGACGCGCGGCGGATGCTGCTCGCTGTCGCGGGGCGCGAGCGCCTTCAGCAGGACGGCGGGGTCGGCGCCGTACGCGGCCTCCCGCGTCGCCTGCCCCAACCCGGCCGTCACCAGCACCGGAACCTCCGCCGCGACCGCCGCCGTACGCAGCGACTGCAACGCCGTACGGGTGATCGGCCCCGTCAGCGGGTCCACGAACAGCGCCGCCGGGAACGCGGCGATCTGCGCGTCCACCTCCTCGCGGGAGTTGACGATCACCGGCCGGTATCCGCGGTCGCTCAGCGCCTGTTGCGTGATGACGTCCGGCGCGGGCCAGACGAGCAGCCGACGCGGGTTGTCGAGCGGCTCGGGGGGCAGTTCGTCGTCCATCGGCTGCGGCCGGGGCGTGTCGGCGACCTCCACGGCGCCGCCCGGCCCGTCCAACGGCTCAGGCCCTTCAGCGGCGTTGGAGTCGGGCGCGCCTATGGCGTACGACCGTCCGGCGCCCTCGGTGCCGGTCGCGAGCCGGTTCTGGCCCGCGAGGGAGGCGTGCGGCAGCGAGGGCGCGATGGGCTGCTCGGCGGCGGGGTGAGGCCGGGCCTCGGGGCCGGGCGGGGTCCCCAACTTCCGCCGCCGCCCGCCGGAGGTCCCCTGAGCCTGAGCCTGCGGCTGCTGAACCTGAGCGGCCTGCCGGGTGAACGGCACGCCTTGCCCGAGGGTCCGCACGCTGATCGCCCGCGCCTGCGCGGAGTTGGGGTCCATGGCTTCGGCGGGGAGGGGTTGTGCGGGGGGTGCTTCGGCGGGGAGGGGCATGGCGATGTGGCCGGTGTGGCCGGGCTGCGGGGGGAGGGGGATGTGGCCGGTCTGACCTGGGGCGGGGTGAGGCTGGGGTGCGCCTGCGCCGGGAACGGGGGCGCCGGGTACGGGAGTTGCGGGCGCGCCCGCGTTGGGTACGCCCGTGCCGGGTACGGGGTTGCCGGGTGCGCCTGCGCTGGGAACAGGGGTGCCGGGTACGGGAGTTGCGGGTACACCTGCGCCGGGAACTGGGGCCCCGGATACGGGAGTTCCGGGTGCGCCCGCGTCGAGTACGGGGCTCTGCGCGGCCTGCGCGGGGAGGGACGCCGGGTTCTGGGCGGGGGGCTGTCCGGGGAACTGGGGCTGGACCTGTCCGGCGACCTGGACCTGTCCCGGAATCTGCGCCTGCTGCGCCGCGACCTCCGCGCTCATGCCCTGGACGTCATCGGCATCCGCGCCCGGAGGCACGGCGACGGCCCGACGCCGGCGCCCTGTCGGCGCGTTCGCCGGGTGCGGCTGGGGCGGGGTGTGGTCGTCGGCCTGGTCGTGGGGGATGGCGTCGTGCCGCCCGGCGTGTTCGGCGCCTTCGGGGGCGACGGGCTGGGCTTGCGCGGGGAGTTGAGGCTGGCCGGGTGCAACAGGCTGGCCCTGCGCCGTGAGTTGGGGCTGACCGGGTACAACAGGCTGAGCCTGCGCCGGGAGTTGAGGTTGCCCGGGGGCGATGGGCTGAGCCTGCGCGAGAAGTTGGGGCTGGCCGGGCATGACGGGCTGGCCTTGCGCGGGAAGTTGGGGCTGGCCGGGTCCAACGGGCTGACCCTGCGCCGTGAGTTGGGGCTGACCAGGGGCGACAGGCTGGCCCTGCGCGGGAAGTTGAGGTTGCCCAGGCATGACGGGCTGGCCCTGCGGAGGTACGGGAACCCCCTGGGGCGGCACGACCCCCTGCGGCACCTGCGCGGGAAGGCCCTGCGGGGGAACGGCCCCCTGAACCGGCACCCCTTGCGCCGGAACAGCCTGCGCCGACGCGGCACCTTGAGCCGTAACCCCTTGCGCCGGAACCCCCTGCATCGCCACGGCACCTTGAGCGGGAACCCCTTGAGGCGGAACCCCCTGCATCGGCGGGGCCCCCTGAGCCGTCCCCCCTTGCACAGGCGCGGCACCTTGAGCCGGGACCCCCTGAGGCGGAACTCCCTGCCCCGGAACTCCTTGCGCCGGGACGCCCTGCATCGCCGCAGCCCCCTGCCCCGGCACCCCTTGTCCAGGAACCCCTTGTGCCACAGCCGCTTGCCCCGGCACACCTCCTTGCGCCACACCCCCTTGAGCAGCACCCCCCTGCCCCGGAATCCCTTGCGCCGGAACGCCCTGCATCGCCCCAGCCCCCTGCGCCGCACCACCCTGCGCCACAAGCCCTTGTCCCGGAACCCCCTGCCCCGGCACACCTCCTTGAGCAGCAACCTCCTGCCCCGGAACTCCTTGCGCCGGAACGCCCTGCATCGCCGCAGCCCCCTGCGCCACACCACCCTGCGCCACAAGCTCTTGCCCCGGAACCCCCTGCCCCGGAACCCCCTGAGCAGCACCCCCCTGCCCCGGCACCCCCCCAACCCCCCGATCCGCCTCAGCCGGAGGCAACGCGAACACCGCCCGCTGCCCCCCCTCCTGCGCAACCGCCCTCTCCCCCGCCGCAGCCAACGCCCGCCGCCGGCGCCCGGTCGGCTCCCCCTGCGCCTCGCTCCCCGAAGGCGTCCCCGAAGTCAACGCCAACGCGTTCTGCTCGCCAGACGGAACCGGCATCCCCCCGGGCGGCACCGGCACCCCCTGCGGAGGCACCGCCGCCCCAAGACCCGCCCCCACCGCAGCCGTCCCCGCCGCATGCTCGGCGGCGGTCACGACCGCGCCCTCGGCCACCTCGTCGCCCCCGGCGGCAGGCCGACCCCGCCGCCGCCCCGACCCCTCGCCGCCCGCCTCGACAGCGACCTCGTCCTCCTCGGCAGCGGGCCGCCCCCGACGCCGCCGCCCGGTGGGAGGAACGGCACCCTCACCGTCGTCCCCCTCAAGGAACGCGTCCACAGAGCTACGCCGGACCCGCCGAGGTTCGTCCGTGACCGGCGCCTCCACCGGCACGACCCCCGCCCCACCCCCGAGCGGCACCTCAAGGACGTACGCGCTCCCGCTCATCCCCGGCACCTCGACGGTCTGCAGCACCCCGCCGTGCGCGCGCACGATCCCCCGCACGATCGGCTCATGCACGGGGTCCCCGCCGCCGTACGGCCCCCGGACCTCGATCCGTACGACCTCCCCGCGCTGGGCGGCGGCCACCACGACCGTGTTGTCCATGTACCCGCCGGCGGAGACGGGCGCGTTGCCGGTCGCGTCGACGCCGGCGACGTCCGCGACGAGGTGCGCGAGCGCCGTCGCGAGGAGACGCGCGTCGACCTCGGCCTCGATCGGCGGCGCGTGGACGGCGAACTGCACACGCCCGGGCCCGATCAGCTCGACCGCGCCGTCGACCCCCGCGGCGACGACCGCGTCCAGCATCGCCTTCGTACGGCTGACCTGCGCCTCCCCCGTGTCGAGGAGCTGGTAGCCGAGGACGTTGTCGATGAGGGTCGTGATGCGGGAGTACCCGGCGGAGAGGTGGTGCAGGACCTGGTTCGCCTCGGGCCACAGCTGCCCGGCGTCGTCGGCGGCGAGGGTCGCGAGTTCGCGGCGCAGCTCGTCGAGGGGGCCGCGCAGGGAGCGGCCGAGGAGCGTGAGCAACTGGTCGTGCCGGCCGGCGAGAGCCTCGTACCGATCCTTCTCGCGCTCGCCGAGCGCGGCGTACCGGTCCTCACCTGCGGCGATGTCCTCCGCGTGCTGCTCGGTGAGCTCCTCGATCTCCGCGACGTGGCGCTGGCGCAGCGCGGTCAGGTCGGAGGCGTGCTCCTCCGCGAGCCGCTCCAGCTCCTGCGCGTGCTCCGCCTCGACCGTCTCCTTCTCCTTGGCGAGAACGTCGTACGGCCGCCGGTCGGTGAACGTCATCACCGCGCCGACCAGCTGGTCACCGTCCCGCACCGGCGCCGTCGTCAGGTCCACCGAGACCTTGTCGCCGTTCTTCGCGAACAGCACCTGGCCGCGCACGCGGTGCTTGCGGCCCGAGCGCAGGGTGTCCGCGAGCGGGGACTCGTCGTACGGGAACGGGGAGCCGTCCGGGCGCGAGTGCAGGACGAGGGTGTGCAGCTCCTTGCCGCCGAGGTCGTTGGCCCGGTAGCCCAGTATCTGCGCGGCGGCCGGGTTGACCAGGACGATCCTGCCGTCCGTGTCCGTCCCCACGACGCCTTCCGACGCGGCCCGCAGGATCATCTCCGTCTGCCGCTGCGAGCGGGCCAGCTCCGCTTCCGTGTCGACGGTGCCGGACAGGTCGCGTACGACCAGCATCAGCAGTTCGTCGGGCGAGTAGCCGTATCCGTCGTACGCCTGCTGGCCGTTCTCCAGGTTCGCGCTGGTGACCTCGACCGGGAACTCGACGCCGTCGGTGCGGCGGGCGATCATCCTCGCGGGCTTGGTGCGGCCCCTCGGGTCCATGTGGTCGGGCCTGCGCATCGAGCCCGGGATGAGCTTGGAGTCGAACTCCGGCAGCAGATCCAGCAGCCCCCGGCCCACGAGCGCGGTCCCCGGCGTCTCGAACGCCTCCAGCGCGATCGTGTTCGCGTTCACGACCGTTCCGTTGGCGTTGACCAGCACCAACGCGTCGGGCAGGGCGTCCAGTATCGCCGCGAGGCGAGCAGCGCCTCGGGATGGCCTGCTGCTCACGAGACGCTTCCTCCCTGTCACCGCACCTTGCCTACCGCTCGGGCCATCTTGCCAACCGGCCCGCGGGGTGTCACGCGAGGGAGTCTAAGGGCAGGTGCCTTTCCTCCGGAGCCGGATGAGAGGCAGCTCGCATGGAGGGGGTGGGGGTGCGAACGTTGGTGCGAAGGGGGTTTGCGGGGGTGGGGGATGTGTACGGGGTGAGGGGGGCGGGGTTTCCGTGAGGTGCTCCGCGTCGGTGTGGACGTGCTCGGCGTTGTTGTGCAGGAGCGTCGCTGTGCGGTCCCTCCCCTCCTCGCCGGCAACCCCTTTGCCCTGGCCCCCGGCCTCCTAGTACGGTGGACACCGATTGGTGACACAGCACTCGCCTGTGTCATCATCTGCACGCACCACTCGCACCCACGCGGGCGGTTGTGCTGGAGGCGTCGCCTAGTCCGGTCTATGGCGCCGCACTGCTAATGCGGTTTGGGTCTTAAAGCCCATCGAGGGTTCAAATCCCTCCGCCTCCGCAGCACCCGAAGCCCCGGTCCTCGCGACCGGGGTTTCGTCGTTTCCCCAGCTCACAAGGGGTACGCCTATCGGATTTCACATGACGGCGCCGGTCATGTAATGTTCTTCCTGTCACCGCGAGCGGCCGGAAGGCCAGGAACGGAAGACGCGGGAAACAATAAAACAAGCACTCGTAGCTTAACGGATAGAGCATCTGACTACGGATCAGAAGGTTGCAGGTTCGAATCCTGCCGAGTGCACAGCAGACCAGAGGCCCCGTGGAGGAATCCACGGGGCCTCTGGCTTTCGTTCGGATCATTGCCGTCGCTCTTCAGGGCGTCCAGGACCAGACCGTCCGGACCGCTCGGGGGCGGTACAGCGGCTTATCGGGACAGCAGCTCGATTTCGATGGCGAGCGCTCCGAGTGCTTCCTTCTCCGCGGAATAGATCTCGCGGATGTTGGCGAGCTGCTGCTCGCGGGAGGACGCCGGGTTGACGTTCGCCGGACCCTCCCCGTCGAGGAGTTCCTCGAACGTCTTGTACTCCGTCACCCGATTCACGTGGACGTCGCACGTCTCGTCCGTGCCCTTGATCCGGAAGCGGATGACGTCTCCGGCGGCCAGGTCTTCGAGGTGCGGATACTTCACCCTCACCTCGATGCTCTTCTCACCTGCGGCGACGAGATCGAAGTACCGGCGGTAGAGGTTCAGTTCGCGGACGCGAGCGGCGGCGGTTTCCGTCATGGGGCGGGAACGCTCCTAGCTGTTGCGGTGGTCATCAGTCGGCCGAGTTCACCGGCCGAGTACGAGCGGAAGAAGTGGCGTGGATCAGCGAGTAACACGTCGGTCAGACTGAGCAGACGGTCGACGTACTCAGCCAACGACCCCGGCCACTCCCGGGTGTCGAGCATCCACGGGGCCGCACCGTCCGGCAAGGGCGCTTGCCCCTCCCTGATAAGGGATTTGGACAGTTTCGCGCCCGTGTCGGTGACCACTTGGGGGCAGAACAGCCGGGCGGGCAGTTGTCCGTGGGTGAGGCCGACGGCCTGTAGGGCGCCGTCGACGAGGAGGCAGCCGGGCATCCAGTCGCCGCCTTTGACCATGACGTACAGCGTGCCGTCCGTTCCGGCGATGGCCAGTTCCTTGACGAGGTTCCGGTACAGGGTGGCGAGGTCGAGGTAGCCGCCGCTCGCAGGCTCGATGACGACCTCGTATGTGCCGTGGTGCAGGCACACGGCTGAGATGGTCGCCCGCTCGAAGCCGTCGTCACGGACGCGGGTGCGTTCGGCGTGTTTCTCGGCCCATCCGCAGCCGGGGCGCGGGCAGGGAACGCGAACGTGTGGCCGACCGGAGGACGGAGACAGGTACCAGCGGGCTGCTGCCATACGGGGCAACACACGCAGCCAGGTACGGCGGTAGTGCTCGCCTGCTTGCTGCTGGCTGTAGGTCTCGATGGAGTACGGCACTTCCAGCCGCTCGGACAGAGCGGCGAAGAGCGGGCGGTACAGCTTGTCGACCTGTTCCGCGATGCCGTCTTCACCGAGGGCTTGCGCGTAAGCCCGTTGGTAGCGGTGACCGGTCTCCTTGTCGGTGACGATGGCATACGGGGCGTTGTCGAGGGCGCTGAACTGGACTTCGGCCGGTACGTCGAACTTGTCCCGGATGCGGGCCGCCGTGGCGAACGTGAGCGACTGAACCAGGGACGTTCCGATGTGCGGCGCTCCGTTGATCTGCGTTCCCACCACGAACACGATCCGCTCCGGAGCCGCGACGACTATGTGCGGCCTGAGCAGGTCCTCAGCGTTTGTGAGCGCGTTGGCGAGAACGGTGTTCGGCGATACGGGATAGGTGGTCACCGCGTCTTCCCCTCGGTAGATGGGCAGGACTGCGCCGCAGAGCGGCGGGTGCGCGTTCAGCGGTTGAACTGTGATTTGCGTGGTGGACCCGCCCCCGCGCCGGGGGGAACCGGAAGAGACGCGGGGGCGGGAGTCATCGGGTCGGGCGACGCCCGCGGGGGCGTCGGTGACGGCCCACCCTCGTCGAGGGATCGGGCGGACCCTCGGCGAGGGCGGGATGTTGCGGGAGGCGTGGCCGGCGGGCCGGTAACGGGTACACGCGGAGGGAGTACCGGGCGTCGTAGTCCGTCACGGTGAACATGAACGCGTGGCCTGCGGCGAGAGCGCGTAGCGCGTGCTCGTACGCCTGGTCGCTTTCGGCCCAGGCACGCAACTCCACATCGGGACGCGGGATCTCCGGCCCGGTGACGACGAGCGGCGCGTCAGCGAGACTCATGGCCCCGAGGCCCGGGGACAGCAGCCGGGCGAGGCGGTGCGCGGAGGCTCTCAGCCACCGGGCCGCGAGGCGTGGGGAACGGCCGTGGTAGGTGGCGAGCAGGACTTCGCAGGAGCGACTGAGGTCGTGGGCGGTGGATTCACAGCGGAATGCGACAGGAGGTCGCACGAGGGCACGTGCAGAGGTCGGTGGGGCGAGCATCAGCACGTTCGGGCTCACCGCTTACGATCCTGGGCCGATTCCCTCGCCTTGATCATGCGGTCGAGCTGGGTGTGGAACAGCTCGACTTGCGCGGGGGTGAGAACGAGTAGCGACTCGCATGCGCCCCCGTCCTCGTAGTGGACGGTTACCGCCAGGCCCGCCTGCTGTGCACGGGGGTCGTATGCAGCGTCTCGCCGCATGGGCGTGACGTGGGTGACAGGTACCGGCACGGGCCGGAGGGTGCTTCCGTCCGACCTCGCGCGCCAGTCCACGCCACCGCCAGGCGGACGCAGTTGGTACGACGCCGAACTGTCGCTGGGCAGGGCGACGACCACCCCGACCGTTCCGTCCTTGGCGAGGTCGACAGCGAGGTCGCCAAGGCGTGGGTGAAAGGGGCTGCCTGCGGCTAACGCAGTCCTGGGCGTGGGGAGTTGCTTCGAGGTTCGATCGGCCATGCCCCGAAGCTAGGTGTGTGCTCAGGGTCCAATATGAACCGCAGGAATACGACCCTCACCCGTCGAGGTGGAAGCGGTCCGACATGCGGCGCAGCTTCTCACGGGTGCTCGCTCGCTCGGCGTACACGATGCTGCGCAGGGTTGACCGAGCGATGGGGTGGTTGCGAACGAGCTGGGGCGCGATGCGCTCGGCCTTCTCCAGTTCCTTCAGCGCCGAGTCGCGATTCCCGTCCCACAGCCAGGCACGCGCCAGGTCCATGTGATGATGACCGCGGCGGGAGTTGGGAAGCGACTCGATCAGGTCCGGACTCGTACGCCGGTTTATCGACAGTGCCTTGCCCTGTTCGTGCATCTCCAGCGCCACGCTGATTGCGTGGATCTGCACGTTGCCGGGCGAGAAGGTCGTGCTGTGGCGGTCGTACACCGGAGGGCCGGCGTACTCCGTCATTCGATCCGCTGCGGTCCGCGCGTAGTCGACCCGCTCACGAGCTTCCGCGCGGTGACCACCCCGAGCGGCGGAGATGGCCGCGCGCAGTTGCAGGGAACCCCACGCCCGCACGGCGAGCGGCTCACCCAGGTCGTATCCCTCCTGCACGCTGCGGATCGCCTTGTCCGACAGGGCAATGGCGTCGTCCCAGTCCGCCGTAGCCCACATGTCCCAGACGCGCATCCAGTCGGCAACAGCCGGCAGGACGGGATCACCGGACTGTCGCGCCGACCATGCAGCCCGCTCACAGGCCATGGCGACCAGCTCAGGGTGCCCTAGGGCATGCGCGGAAGTGTGGGCGAACTTGCAGCACACCGCGTAAATCGCGTACGCCTCTTCCCGCTCGTGCCCAGTGGTGACCTCGGCCAGGGCACGCGTCTCGCGGAACAGGTCAGGCAGCACCTCCATGATCGCCACGTTGGCGGCGGCATCGCGGAGACGGTGGAGACGGGTGGTCTCCTGCCAGAGCTGACGGGCAGACCTGGGAGTGCCGTCAAAGACGGGGGTCAGGTCGTACCGGCGCAGCTCGCGAAGGATGGACGCGGCGGCGACTTGCCACTGATTCTCGGCCGGGGAGCTGTTGTACGGACGCCCGATGAGGTCGTTGGGGTGTACGTGCAGCTCCGAGGCGAGCAGGTTGAGCAGGCCGACGCGGTCGAGTTCGATGTGCCCGCGCTCCATCTTGGAGACCCACCCCTGCGTCTTGCCCAGGGCGGCGGCGAGGTCGGCCTGCGTCATGCCGAGGCGGAGCCGTGCGCGGCGCGCGCGACGGCCGATCTCTTCGGCTTCTTCCAGCATCAGCGCGCCCCCTTGTGGGTGAGGCGCCGGCGTTCAAGTGGGCGGCGAGACATCGGTGCTCCATCCGTTGGGGCTTCTCCCCTTGACGGTACCCAGGCCTGGGGCCGTACGAGGAGTGCCACAGGCCAGGAAGTGCTCCGCAACGACAGAGGCCTCCGGCGTCAGAGGGACCGAGACAGGGGAGACGTGGGTCCCGTTACGGGAGAGGCGGCAAATCGCCGTTCGGCTCGGCGTCGCGCCGCTCGGGGGCCGGAGCTCCTGGCTGTCCCGGGATCGCGGTAGTCGGCACGGTGACCGTCTTCTTAGATCCGAACATCAGGCTGGACGGCTGCTGCGTTCGCCGGTCGGACACGACGATCCCGCCGCGCCACTTCCCCAGGGGGTCCTGGTACCGGAACTGCAGCTTCTTCAGCCGCCGCCCGAACTGCTCCCGCAATGGCCGGTAAGCGTCGTCACAGTGCACATTCCACGTCACGTCGCCCAGGTAGGCGTGGCACGCGATGGGGAACAGCAGGGAGGACACCACGAGATCGGCTACCTGGAGGAGCGTGTGGGTGTCGCTGTGGCCGAAGACCGGCGACTCGATCACCCCACGGAGGCTGTCACCGCCCGTGCGGTACTTGCGGGTGGTCACGCAGTGCACATTGGGAGCGTTCTTCACCTTCGTGCGGCTGTCGAGGACCATCATGCCGCGCGAGTGCTCATGGGCGAGCTGAGCCTGGAAGGTCTCGTTCAGCGCGGCGACGGAGGCCGGGTACACGCCGGACTCGTCGAACGCCAGCCCTTCCTCTTTGACCCACACGCGGGCGAGGATGCGGGCTTCGTGGGATTCCAATATGTGGAGCAGCGAAGCCACCAGCTCCATGGCCGCACGTCGCCAGCCGTGGTTGCCGGCACGGAGGTTCTTGCGGACGTCCGAGCCCTTGATCTCTTGCTGGATCACCTCGGAGAGCTGGTCCGCGTTCCGCAACTGCGGCCGGTAGTGCTTCTTGACGTCGAGGAAGGCCCAGGTGAGGGACTTGACCTGGGCCCGGGGCACGGTGAATCCGCCGACGACGAGGACCGGAGGGGCGTCAGGCCTCATGGGGTCGAGTGTCTGCCCGTTGCCCGCCTCGTCGATGTAGCACAGATGCACCGAATCTCCCGAAACACATCTGTGGCCGCCCCCGAAGGGACGGCCACAGGGTCTGCGCAGCCATATGCGCGATATTTTGCTTGCTGATTCAGATCCTGTCGGGCACGACTACGGTCGGTCAAGCTCAGAGCACTATAGGTGGTACGGGTTTCGGCCAACCTTGACGGGCGAAGCCGAGGAACGCCGCCAGGCTGACGGCGCAACAGCGAAGCAGCGGGATGGTAGGCCCGGCAAGACGGTGTGCGCAGAGGTCGACGTCTGAGACGCATAGGGGTGGAGTCTCGGGCTTGTCAAGTCTGGATGGCGTGGGGTTCGGCGGCCGTAGGATCCTCTGTGTGATTACGGGCGAACTGAAGAGCAAAGTGGGACGCGTCTGGGATGCGTTCTGGTCGGGCGGCATTGCCAACCCCCTGGAGGTGATGGAGCAGATCACGTACCTGCTCTTCATCAAGCGGCTGGACGAGATCCAGACCCGCAAGGACCGCAAGGCGACGGCAACGGGCAAGCCCGACCCGGACCCCTTCTTCTCGGACGACCAGCAGGATCTGCGCTGGCAGAACTTCAAGGTCAAGGACCCCGAGATCATGTATGGGCTCGTGGCCGACGGCGTTTTCCCGTACCTGCGTCGCATGGGCGGGGACGACTCGACGTACTCCCACCACATGAAGGATGCCCGGTTCACGATTCCGGGGCCCAACCTGCTGGCCAAGGTCGTCGACCTGCTCGACGACATCTCCATGGACACGAGCGACACCAAGGGCGACATCTACGAGTACCTGCTCGCGAAGATCGCCTCGGCCGGCCAGAACGGCCAGTTCCGCACGCCGCGCCACATCATCGACTTGATGGTCGAGATGACCCAGCCGGGGCCGCGCGACGAGATCTGTGACCCGGCCTGTGGCACGGCCGGATTCTTGGTGCAGGCGGCGTCGTACGTGCAGCGGGTACATCGTGACGCGCTGCTAGGAGTGGAGCAGCACAAGCACTTCAACGAGTCGATGTTCCACGGCTTCGATTTCGACTCCACGATGCTTCGTATCGGCTCGATGAACATGCTGCTGCATGGCATCGAGAACCCGGACATCCGGTACCGAGACTCACTTGCGGAGAGCGCGGCCAGCGAGGCCGAGCGGTACTCCCTGATCCTCGCGAACCCGCCCTTCGCCGGGAACCTGGACTATGAGTCCACGGCGGTGGACCTCCAGCGCATCGTCAAGACGAAGAAGACGGAACTGCTGTTCCTGGCTCTCTTCTTGAGGCTGCTGAAGCCTGGTGGCCGCGCCGCCGTCATTGTCCCGGACGGGGTGCTGTTCGGCTCGACGAAGGCGCACAAGGAACTGCGCCGGATTCTTGTGGAGGATCAGCAGCTCCAGGCGGTGGTCAAGCTCCCGAGTGGGGCTTTCAAGCCGTACACCGGTGTCTCGACGGCGATCCTGTTCTTCACGAAGACAGACTCGGGCGGCACGGACCACGTCTGGTTCTACGACGTGCAGACGGACGGCCTGAGCCTGGACGACAAGCGAAACCCGCTGCTTCCGGAGGAGCGCCTGGGCGTCCGCCCGCAGGGCGACCCGCTGACGCCAGGCGAACTCATGAAGAACAACCTCCCGGACGTCTTGGCCCGCTGGCAGGAACGAGACGGCACGGAGAGGGACCGGGCGAGGACCGAGCAGAGCTTCTGCGTACCCAAGGCGGACATCGCGGCCCAGGGGTACGACCTGTCCTTGAACCGCTACAAGGAGATTGTCCACGAGGAGATCGAGACGCGGACACCGGTGGAGATCCTGGCGGACCTGGAGCAGCTGAATGAGGAGATCGCCAAGGGCGCGGAGGAGTTGAAGGGAATGCTGACGTGAGCGTCGAATCAGCCCGTCTCGGAGATGTTGCCTCATTCATTCGAGGAATTACCTTCAAGCCAGGAGACGTGGTGCCTCTTGGTGTCGATGGATCGGTTTGGTGTCTTCGGACAAAGAATGTTCAGGCGGAGCTTGATCTGTCCGATGTGTGGGCTATTGGCGCCGACTTTGTGAAGCGAACTGAGCAATATCTACAAGCTGGCGACTTGCTCGTGTCAAGTGCTAATAGCTGGAATCTGATTGGGAAATGTTCGTGGGTTCCTTCATTGGAATCTGATGCTACCTTCGGCGGGTTCGTCACAGCACTTCGCGGGAACCCGGATATTGTGGATCGAAGGTACCTATACCACTGGTTCTCCAGCTCTCGAACGCAGGCAGTGGTGCGCAGCTTCAGCCGCCAAACGACTAACATCGCCAACCTCGATCTGCAGCGCTGTTCCGAGCTCGCCATCCCACTCCCGCCTCTCGCGGAGCAGAAGCGCATCGCCGTCGTCCTTGACCAGGTGGACACCCTCCGTGCCAAGCGCCGCGAAGCCATCACTCTCCTCGACGACCTCGCTCAGTCCCTCTTCCTCGACATGTTCGGCGACCTCTTCGAAGCGAATCAAAATGTGCCGCTTTCAAGCGTCTCTTATATTGCTTCGGGCATCACTAAGGGGCGCAAGGAGCCACGTGAGGAGCTTCAATCCGTTCCATACCTGGCAGTCGCCAACGTGCAGGATCGGGCCTTGAATCTCTCGACAGTCAAGAATATTTCCGTCTCGTCGGCCGAGATTGAACGCTTTAGGCTTCAATCAGAGGACTTGCTACTGACTGAGGGTGGAGACCCGGACAAACTAGGCCGGGGAACTCTATGGAACGAAGAGCTGCCTTTGTGTATCCATCAAAATCACGTATTCCGGGTTCGGGTGATGGATCGCGAAGAGGTCGATCCAGTCTACTTGAACTGGGTAATTTCGTCGAGCTACGGGAAGAGCTATTTCTTGCGTACCGCAAAACAGACAACTGGTATCGCTTCAATCAACAAGACTCAGCTTGGCGCTTTCCCTCTGCCGGTGTCACCGATCGAGCAGCAGAAAGAGTTCCGTTCGCGGATCGAGGGGGTGCAAGCACATCAGCAAGTGCACCGCACCCACCTCGCCACCCTCGACGAACTCTTCACTTCCCTGCAACACCGTGCCTTCTCCGGCACTCTCTGGGATCATGAAGCCACCGGCGACGCGGCGTAAGCGGCTCGCGCCGGACCCGGTGCGCAGCACCGGTCGCAGCACACGCCGTCCGTGTGGCCGGGCAGGGGAGCCTGGCCCCCGGGTGGCGCTGCCGTAGGAGACGGACGGACACGTCGGCCTTATACGGGTCCGGAAGGACGCCCCGGGCCGTACGAAGGGCCGCATACAGGGGAGGGCACCGCACCGGCATGGGTATCGACCAGAACGGCCACAGCGGTCAGAGCGGCGACCGGAACAGCGACGGCCAGAGCCAGACCGGCCACGACAAACACGCCCACGACCGCGCCGCCGCCGACAACGTCGGCCGTTCCGCCGGAGGCAACTTCGCCTTCCTGCGTGCCGAGTGGCCCGCCCTGTACGACGAGGCGATCCGTGCCGAGCGGCTGATCCATCACGACCCCCGTGCCGCCTGTTTCTACGCCCGCCGCGCCATCGAGATCACGGCCCGGTGGATGTACGACAAGGACAGCAGCCTCAGCGAGCCCTACAAAAAAGACCTCGCGGCGATGCTCCACGAGCCGAGCTTCCGGCAGCTCGTCGGGCCGATGATCAACGCCAAGATGGACCTCATCCGCCGGCACGGGAACAACGCCGTGCACAAGGCCGCCCCGGTCCCGAAGTCCGTCGCCGAGGCCAGCGTCAAGGAGCTGTTCCACTCCCTGTACTGGTTCGCTCGGACCTACACCCGTCAGGTCGCCGCGCTGCCGCCCGCCGGCCTGGAGTTCGACACCGGCCTCGTGCCGCGCCCCCTCTCCCCTCAGGCCCGCGCGCTGAAGCAGGCCGAGCTCAAGGCCAAGGAGGCGGAGGACGAAGCACGCTTCAAGGCGCAGGCCGAGCAGCTCGCGGCCGAGCGCGCCCAGAACGCGGACCTCGCCCGGCAGCTCGAAGAGCTCAAGGAGCAGATCGCCGCCGCGAAGGCCGCCAACCAGGCCGTGCGGGACACTCACGACTACGACGAAGAGGCGACCCGGGACGCCTTCATCGACCTGCTCCTCAAAGAAGCGGGCTGGGACCTCCTCACCCGGGGCAAGGACACCGAGTACCCGATCGCCTCCGGAATGCCCACCAAGACGGGCAAGGGGTTCGTCGACTACGTGCTCTGGGGCGACGACGGCAGGCCCCTCGCCGTCGTCGAGGCCAAGAAGACCCAGCGTGACGCCCGCGACGGGCAGCAGCAGGCGAAGCTGTACGCCGACGCGCTCCAGGAACAGTTCAACCGCCGCCCGGTGATTTTCTACACCAACGGGTATGAGACCTACCTCTGGGACGACGGTCTCGGCTACCCACCCCGCCAGGTGCAGGGCTTCTTCACCAAGGACGAGCTGCACTGGCACATCCGCCAACGCGCCGGACGCCTCTCCCTCACGTCCACACCGGTGAACGAGAAGATCGCCGGCCGCCCCTATCAGCTCCGCGCGATCAAACGGGTGGGCGAGACATTCGAGCGGGACCGGAGCCGTCAGGCGCTGCTCGTCATGGCGACTGGCACCGGCAAGACCCGTACCACCGTGGCCCTCGTAGACCAGCTGATGAAGGCGGGCTGGGCGCAGCGGGTGCTGTTCCTCGCCGACCGCCAGGCGCTGGTCAACCAGGCCATGAAGGCGTTCAAGGAGAACCTGCCGAACACGCCCGCAGCGAGCCTCCTCGACGACAAGGCCGCCGCGGCCCGTGTCTACCTCTCCACGTACCAGACGATGATGAAGCAAATCGACGTCATCGACGGCGCGGGCCGCCGCCGCTTCGGGCCCGGCCACTTCGACCTGATCGTCATCGACGAGGCGCACCGCTCCGTGTACGCGAAGTACGGCGAGCTGTTCCGTTACTTCGACTCGCTGCTGCTCGGACTGACGGCGACACCCAAGGACGACATCGACCACAACACGTACAAGCTGTTCGCTATGGAGGACGGGGTCCCGACCGACTCCTACGACCTCCATGAAGCTGCCGCCGAGGGCTACCTCGTCCTCCCCAAGGTGGTGAAGGTGCCGCTGAAGTTCATGGAGCAGGGCATCCGCTACGCCGACCTCTCGGAGGAGGAGAAGGCCGAGTGGGACGCCAAGGAGTGGACCGAGGACGGTGACATCCCGGACGCGGTGGGGCGGCACGAGATGAACAAGTTCCTCTTCAACGAGGACACCGTGGACAAGATGCTGGAGACGCTGATGACGCGCGGCCACCGCGTCGAGGGCGGCGACCGGCTCGGCAAGACGATCATCTTCGCGAAGAATAACGACCACGCCCGGTACATAGAGGAGCGCTACAACGCGAACTACCCGCAGGGCGCCGGTCACACCGCGCGCGTGATCACGTATAAGGAGACGTACGCCCAGTCCCTCATCGACGATTTCTCCAACCCGAAGAACCCGCCGAACGCCCCCGACATCGCCATCTCCGTCGACATGCTCGACACCGGGATCGACGTGCCCGAGGTGGTGAACCTGGTCTTCGCCAAGCCGGTCTTCTCCAAGACCAAGTTCTGGCAGATGATCGGCCGTGGCACACGCCTGCGCCCCGCCCTCTACGGCCCCGACCCCGACAACCCCGACCACGGCAAGCGGAACTTCTACGTTTTCGACTTCTGCGGCAACATCGACTTCTTCAACAGCCAGCTCGACCGGTCGGAGGGGCGCAGGGCCGTAACCCTCACCGAAAAGCTCCTCCAGCGCCAGCTCGACCTGGTCCGGGTCCTGGACAAGCGGCAGCAGCCCGACCCGGCACGTGACGCTGGCCCCGACGCGATCAGCACCGAGGCGGAGATCCGCTGGTCGCTGGCCCACCGGCTGCACCACACCGTCACCGGCATGAACCTGGACAACGTCCTGGTTCGCCCGCACCGCCGGGAGGTCGAGGTCTTCAGCGCCTTCGGCAGCTGGCACCGGGTGGACGACGACGCGGACACCGCGATCCGCGACCACCTGCTTGGACTGCCCAGCGAGTTCCGCCCGGATGACGAGGAGACGGGCGAGGAGGCCAAGCGGTTCGACCTGATGGCGTACGGTCTCCAACTCGCTGCGCTGGAAGGTGGCAAGGACTTCGCCAAGCTGCGCACGAAGATCCAGGACATCGCGTCCAACCTGCTCACCAAGACCAACATCCCGGCGGTCGGCGAACAGGCCGAGCTGCTGGAAGCGGTGGCGGGCGAGGAGTGGTGGAACGACGTGACACTCCCGATGCTGGAGGACATGCGCCGCCGTATTCGCCGGCTCGCGCGTCTCACCGACCCCAAGGTCAAGCGGAACGTCGTCTACACCGACTTCGCCGACGAGCTCGGCGACATTATCGAGGCCGAGATCCAAGGGATGCCCCAGGGTACGGACGAGCAGCGCTTCAAGCAGAAGGCCCGGGCCTACCTCTTGCGCCACGAGGACCAGCCGGCGGTGCGCAAATTGCGTCTCAACGAGCAGATCACCGAAATCGATCTCGCGGACCTAGAAGAGATCTTCCTCGCAGAGGCCATCGCCTCCCCGGAGGACCTCGACGAGGTGCGGTCCTCCGGCGGCCTCGGGCTGTTCGTGCGCGGGCTATGCGGACTGGACCGACAGGCGGCACAGAAGGCCTTCGAGGCCTTCTGCACGGGCAAGCAGCTCAGCGCCCGCCAGCTCGACTTCTTGACGTTGATCATCGATACGGTGGCAAAGCGCGGGATCCTGGGGCTGGGCGACCTCTACGAGGACTCGTTTGTCAATCTTGCCCCGGGTGGCCCCGACGACCTGTTCACCGGTGAGGAACTCGAAGTTCTCAACGTCATCTTCAAGAAACTGGAGCGGACAGCCACGCCCACTACCTTGGCGGCCTAGGCTCAGCGTCGCGTCGATCAAGAACGTTTTCTAATGCTTGCGAACCGGTGCCACTGTCCCCGCACTGACGGCAACCCTGACGGCAACGGCGGCACACAGAGACCGTTGATCACGATCATCAGCGATCAGCAGGAGGGAAGGCGGAGCGCCCGTCCAACAGCTCGCCCGATCCTACGGATCAGAAGGTTGCAGGTTCGAATCCTGCCGAGTGCACATGATCGAGGGGCTCCGGAGCAATCCGGGGCCCTTTGCTTTTACCTCAACAGCTCGCGGGCTTCCTGGAGGGTGGGCCGGTCTCTCGGATCGTGGCTGAGCATGGCGTCGACGAGTTGGCCGAGCTTGCCGGGGGCTTTCACGGGGCGGCGTCTGCCGTTGGCCACGGCTTCTCTCTGTACGGGGCGTGGGGCGTCGTCGGGGTACTCGACTGCTCGCCGGCCGGTGGCGGAGATGAGCAGGGAGGCGCCGAGGGCGTAGACGTCGGCTTCTGGAGTTGGCTCGGCCTGGCCGGTGTCGAGGATGCTGCGGGAGATCTCGGGGGCTTCGTAGTGGACGAGGCAGCCTCGGTAGGGGAAGTCGTACGGCTTGGGGATGTCGCCGCCGTGGGCGAGGGCGAGGTCGATGAGGTGGACCTGGTCCGGGCCGGTGATGAAGTGGGCGGGTTGTACGTCGCCGTGGGACCAGCCTTGGGCGTGGAGTTCGGCCAGGGCTTCGATGCAGCCCGGGGTGATGCTGATGTGGGGGTCGCGGGCCGGGGTGTGTCGGCGGCGGGGTTCCCACAGTGCGTACAGGTCCGGTCCGGGGTGCCAGGGCTGGATGTTCCACGTCCCGTGCTCCCACTCGCCGTATGCGACGTCGTCGCGGCCGAGGCTGTGCAGCACGGCGCCCTCGCGGGCGGGGGCGAGGGCGGTCCAGGGCTGGGCGGGCCAGTCGGGGGTGGCCTCGATGGGATGGCCGAGCTTCACGGCGTAGTGACCCCGGGGGCTTTCCACTTCCCAGACCGTGGAGCCCCGGCGGTTTGCGACCAGGCGCCGGCTCGTGGGGGTGAGCGCGTCGAGCACGACGGTCGGCATATCGGTGGGTGGGCCGGACAACGTGTCTTCTCCTTCGGGGCTTCCGGGCGAGCGCGGTCGGTTGTGAGGCGGGGGCAGCCGCGCTCGCCGGTGTTCTGTTCTACGCCTGACCGTACGGCCGGCCGCAGTCCGAGTCGCAGTTCGCGAGGTTCGTGCCGTCGATGGTCCATAGCTCGTCGAAGACCATGAACCCGGCCGCCTTCATGGCGAGTACCGAGGCGGCGATGTGCTCAGGGTCGCGGGTCCCGCCACCCGGCTTCGGATTGTGGTGCAGGAAGCGGCCCGCGTACCGCTCGCAGAGGTCCGCGTACTCCTTGGTGTGCAGGATGAGCGCGTGCAGACCGAGGTCCACGTCGTCGGACGGGACCATGGAAACGGTGGCGGTGGCTGCTGTGACCACGAAGGCCACCGCCTGGTCCGCGATCCGTTCGGCCTGCTCGGGGGACTGGCCGTTGTGGACGACCACGAAGTGGGCGAGGCTCTCGAACAGTTCCTCACCGGCCACTGCTCGGCCGGTCTTCTGGTCGTTCGTCGTTGCTGTCATGCGAAAGCTCCTCGTGTGTGGGGTACGCATGGCGCGCGTCACAAGCCGTTCCGGCTGTTGCCGTTCTTGATGGCCAGGCGCGTGGTCAGTTCCTCCCGCGCGCTCAGCGCCACCACGTTCTCCGGCATCGCGTCCCACTCCGTGCCGCCGCTGAGCGGCCGTATCTGCACCCGGCCACCGACCTCGTCCATGACGACGCCGATCCGCCCGCTGGCACTGTCCTTCGCCAGGTCGCCGATACCCGGTCCGGTCTGCTGCTTGCTCGCCATGGACAGGAGAATCGCGATCGGGGAGTCACCTCTGAAAGGTCAGGCTGATTACCCAACTTGGGTAATGGTGCTGCGAGTAGAGTCGGCATGACGCTGAGTAGTCCTCGTATCCGGAGCCTGCCGATGTCCAATGCCGACCGGCCGCAGGAACTGCCCTCCAGACTGCTCACCGATCCTGAGATGATCGAGGCGTGCCGGGTACGGGACTTCGCCCGGGTGTTCCGGCTGCTGAAGGTCCGCGCGGGTATCTACCCGTCGATGATCGCCAGGCGCTGCGAGCTGACTCCGAGCCGAGTGGGCGAAGTGGTCGCGGGACGCCGTCAGTTGCTGCACATGGACGTCATCGAACGGATCGCGGACGGCTTGCGCATCCCCGGACACATGCTCGGCCTCGCGCGGCGCGAGTGGGAGACGCCGCAGGCTCTTGCGGTCGCCGAGCGGGAGGCACCCCAGGTACCGGAGCAGCAGGTTCCCGTATCTCTGCCGGGTCCCGAAGTGGACAGCATCCTGGCTCTGGCTACCCGAACCAGCCTCAGCGCGGCGACACTTGAAGCCTTCCGCTCATCGATCGAGGACTACTGGCGACGGGACGACCAGCACGGCGGCGAGGCACTACGGCCGGCCGTCGTCGGTCAACTCCGCCACGTCGTAGGACTCTTGAAGGAGAACCGGCCGCCGTCCATCCAGAACGGCCTGTACGGCATCGCGGCCGAGCTGGCCCGCCTCACCGGTTGGACCTACTTCGACGCCCGCCAGTACAACCAGGCCCGCGCGTACTTCACGGAGGCCCTCCAGCTGGCCAAGGAGATCGACGATCGTCAGTTCATGGCGAATGTCCTTGCCTGCATGAGCTTGCAGGCGACCTACCAGGACAAGCCCGCGGACTCCCTCGCACTCGTGACCGCCGCCCAGGACCAGGCCCGTTCGTCTCTCAGCACCACCCCGCGCGTCCTGTCGATGCTGTCCATGCGTGAAGCCTTCGCGCACGCCACCCTCGGCAACCGGGATGCCACCCACCGGGCGATCGGGGAAGCACACCGCAGCTTCGAGCAGATCGAGGCGGGTGATCCGGACCCGTCATGGGTGACGTACTTCGACGAACCGAAGCTCATCGTGGACACCGGCATTGCCCACGGCCGACTGGGCGAAGCGGCGATCGCCGAACCTCTGATCGCGGATGCCTTGCGGCAGGAGGCCTGTGCGAACCAACGGGGCCGTGCGTTTCATGCGTTGTGGCTGGCCCGTACGCAACTCGACCAGGGCAAGCTGGAACAGGCGTGCCACACCGCCACACAGGCCCTGGACATGGCGTCGGCAGTTTCCTCCGAGCGTGTGACAGGTCATCTCCGGGAGTTCTACGACCAGTTGGCGCCGCACCGGCAGGAACCGGTTGCACTGGCTTTCGAGGCTCAGCTCCGGGCCGTCTTGCCGTCGGTCAACGGGTCGCTTCGTCCATGAGCAGGTAGAGGAGCCCGACGAGGGACCCGCTGCTGACGACTTCACGCCGGTCGATCATGCCCCGTACCTCTGAGAGGGGAATCCACTCGATGCGGTCGGACTCGTTCTTCTCGGTGGGCGGTCCGGCATAGGTGGCGCCGTCGGCGCGGAAGACGTGGTGCTGGGAGTCGGTGATGCCGTTGGCGGGCTCGGCGTAGATGAGGGGCTTGATGGGGCCGGGGCGCCAGCCGGTCTCTTCGAGGACTTCCCGGGCCGCCGCTTGCTCAGGGGTCTCGCCTTCCTCGACCAGGCCCATGGGCAGCTCCCAGGCCCAGGAGTCCGTGATGAAGCGGTGGCGCCACATCATCAGGACCTCTTGGCGATCGTTGACCACGGCGGCCACGGCGAGGTGGCGGAGCCGGACGACGTGGTACTCCCATCTGCGCCCATCAGGCTGCTGGACGTCGACCAGACACAGATTCACCCACTTGTTCGTGTAGATCTGCCGTTCCCCGTGGGTCTTCCACTCCATGCCTGAGGCCCCTCTCGATCGGACTCCAGGATCTCAGACCCGCACCGCGAGAGGACTCGCTTTTGCGTCAATGTGACGAAATCTGTTGGCGGGTCAGTTGACCCGGCAGTGTCCGGTCGAGCAGTTGGAGTCCGTTTGGCGTGCGGCCCTGAACTCAGGCTCCCGCCGAGTCCGTACTCGTAGGAGGTCTACCGAGAAGCCCCTCTCCTGCTTGCACGGTACCGAGTGCGGCAAGCGCAGCAACCGGCCAGGGTCGCTGCTGTCCGCCTATCCCTCCCCGGCATCATGTATGACTATCAATGCTGGCTCTCTTTATGGCTACAGATCGGAGGGTTGCAGGTTTAAATTCTTCCGTGTGTAAATTGGTCAAAACGCCGGAAAGATCTGAAGTCTTCGGTGCTTTTGTGGTCAGGCGGCCAAGGGAAGACTGGCAGCGATCGCGTTGCGGTCCTTGCGGCTGATCAGGGG
Organism: Streptomyces acidiscabies; assembly: GCF_020010905.1. Lineage (GTDB taxonomy): Bacteria > Actinomycetota > Actinomycetes > Streptomycetales > Streptomycetaceae > Streptomyces > Streptomyces acidiscabies. The sequence goes on from NZ_JAGJBY010000001.1 coordinate 781,491, forward strand.
AAAGGTGATCTTCAAGCCCTGTTCGTCGGCCGGGGAGGAGATGGTGAAGGAGGAGTTGAGTACGCGCTCCTTGATCTGGGAGCGGACGAGGCCGGCGCGGGGGATCGTCAGCAGGTGTTCCTCGGGTTTGGCGAAGGTCGGGTTCGCGCGGAAGACGAAGATCCGGCGGTCGGTCATCGCCAAGTACATGGGGGTCGGTGTGGGGATCATGGCCAGTCCACCGGCACTCATGATCGCCGAGGCTGCTGCGAAGGTCGCCGTCCGGCGTACGGAGACGGAGCTGAGGTTCACGATCGTCGCCACCTCGACCCGTTCACCGGGTTCGAGCATGGGGGTGACAGCGGCCAACAGCAGTCGGCGGCGTCTTCCGTTCATGGGTACTACTCCTGGAGCTTGTGAGGTGATGGGGAAACACACACTGACGATTCAGGGTGAGTCCGAGGGCTTCAGCGTCGGTGTGGACTACTCGCTGACGGTCGGTGCCGTGTAGGAACAGGTCAGCGGACGTCGACGTAGTCCTGTGCGGCGGTCGTGGGGGCCGCGTTCGGGGAGCCCGGGAAGACGTAGCGCCAGAAGCCGTCCGCAGATGCTCGTACGGTGGTTTTCAGGGTTCCCGCGCGGTCCGTGGTGACGGTTTTTACCGTCGTGTAGGCGGATGTTCCGTTCTTGCGGAACTGGAGGGTTGCCTTCACCCCGGCGTAGCCGGGGTAGCCGCCGGTTGTTTCCCAGTTGGCGGCGGAGAGTCTGCCGGTGATCGTGAGGGTTCTGCCCTTGGCGATCGGCTCCGGGGTGGCGTCTGTTGTCGTCAGGGTCGTGTCGTGCTGTATGGCCGCTGACGCGGCGGCGTGGAGGTCGGTGTAGCTCTTGCGGTCCGTCGATTCGGCCCAGGCGGCCACCCTCCACGTGCCCGCGAAGGAGTTGCGGCCGAGCGTCACGCGCGGGTGGATGTAGGCGAAGCTGGCCTCGCAGGTGGCGGTGGTCGCGTTGACCTTGGTGCAGGTGGCTGGCCAGGTGCTGTGGAGGACGGCGTCGGGGGTGTCGTACGCCCCCTTGTAGAGGTACATGCCGCCGCCGGCGATGCCGGACGGATCCGTGGCGGTGAACGTCGCCTCGAAATCCTGCAACGGCTCGTAGGTCAGCTTCACCGGCCTGCCGCCGTTCACCACGACGTTCGAGATACGGGTCGCACCCGCCTTCTCGTCACCCCGTGGGGCCGGGCCCGCGAACGCTCGGGTGATCGTGCGGCGGAGGGTGCCGCCCTGGTCGTCGTCGGCGGTGACGCGCAGCGAGACGTAGGAGACGGTGGCGGGGACGGTGAGGGTCGTCGAGCCGTCCGCCGCGAGGGGGAGGTCCGTCCAGGTCGTGCCGTCGTCCGTGGACCAGGCGAGCCCGGTCACCCTGGTGCTGGTCGTCACCGCGCGGGTGGTCGCGCTCGCCTCGATCCGGACGGGGCCGGTGGCCGCACGGCCGTACCCGTTCAGGCCCGGAACGGTCAACCGGGCGTCGATCAGCGGGAGTTCCCGGCCCGACGTGCTGTCCGAGCTGAAGGTCCACTCGTTGTGTACGTCCGTGGAGAGGCGGGAGTTGGGGACGCGGCGGTGGACGGTCTGGTCGAGGGCGTACGCAGTCTTCGTCGCCGGCAGGCTCGCGGACGTCAGCGTGGCGTAGGCGTCGAGGCCCTGGGCCTGGGCGTAGGTGACGCCGTCGGAGGAGGTGAGCCGGTAGGCGTACGTCGCCTGGCTGTCGAGCCCCTCGTGCCCGGCCGTGTCGCCGAAGGACTGCCGCTCGGTCAGGCGGATCTTCCCGGCGTACCGCTCCGAACCGCCCCACCGCGAGCGGAGCGGCTGGAGCGGGGCCGCGCCCAGCGTCTCGCCTGCGGTGGTTCCCGCGGGCAGGGTGCGGTCGGGGAGGGACAGCGTGCTCGGGTCGGTGGACAGGAAGCGGCTGTAGGCGATGCCCGGGGTGACGTACTCGGTGACCGAACCGGCGACCGGCACGTACGAGCCGATGTAGACGCCCGTCCACTCGTTGAAGGACGGGGAACTCTGCAGGAAAGCCGGCGCCCGCGTGCCCGGCGCGCCCACCTTCGTGACGGTCCTCGCCAAGGCCGACGTACGGACCGTCACGATCGGCGACGCGGGCACGGTCGTCGTGAAGCTGTGCGTGAGGTCGTAGCGGTACGGGCTCGGGGTGCTCGCCGAGGTGCCCTTCCTGCCGAGGACGTCGTGCACGCGCAGGGAGACGCCCGGTACCGAGAACGGGGTGACGTACACCTTGCCGTCACCCCCGCCCGCGAAGCCCGCCAGGTCGCCGCCCGGGACGCCGATCCATACGGCGGACGACTGCCGGACGGCCGTTGGGTCGTCGGTACGGAGCGCGGTCTCCTTCGCCGCGGGCTGGTCGAAAGCGACCGTCCTGGCGGCCGTGCCGACCGTGAACGTGCTGGTCAGCAGGTAGCTCGGCTGCTGCCAGTCGCTGCGCAGCGCGACCGCGAAGTAGTCACCCGGGGGGAGTTTCACGGTCGCCGAGGCGCCGGGGGCGTCGCTGTCGACCAGGTACGGCGTCCACGTCTTGCGGTCCCAGACGTAGAACAGCTTCGACTGGACGCTGGGGACGTTCGTGATCGTCAGCTTGACCGGGTACGTCGATGCGGCGGCGGTGCGTGTGGTCCTGGGGCGTGCTGTCGTCGGGAGTTCCGTGGTCGTGCGGTCTCCCGCCGCGCGGACGGACACCGTGCCATTCGTCGAGGCGATGGAGTAGCGGGCGGCGGGGGATTCCGGGGGTGCCGTCAGCCGTACGTCGTGGCCGTCCACGAGTTCCACGTGCCCGCCGTCGCCCGACTCGACGCTCCGGCCGGTACGGAGAGACTCGGTCCCGGTCCGCTGTGCCGAGACCGTGCCCACGGTGGTCGGTTTCCCCTCGGACGCCGTTGCCGTGGGCGCGAGCAGCGTCGAGGCGGCCAGCGCTGCTCCGGTCAGCCCTACTGCGGTACGTCTTCGGACTCGTCCTGCGTGGAAAACGGACATCGACTGTCCCCCCTGACTGCTCCCCCTGCGTTCGCCGCAGGCGACGATGGGTTCACTGTAGAGGGGCGGGATGTGGCGAGGCGCGGTGATCGGTGAGTGGTTACGCGTGGCCGCTGTACACGCCGCCGCAGTGTGAGGAGGTGCCCCTGACCGCGCAGAGTCGGATGGAGACCGGGGTGCCCTCTCTCAGATCTCTGCGGGTCCAAGGGCTTCTGTAGGGAGCCGCCTGCCCGCGCGTGGTGGCCTTGAGGCCCGCCACCGGGGCGGTCATCGTGGCCTCCATGCCCCACGAGTCCTCAAGGTGGTCGGACACGCGGAACGCGTCGCCGGGTTCGCCGCCCGGCAGCGGATTCGCGTCCCAGTCCATGGTTCCCGCGACTTCGCCGCTCGGGTTGTAGGCGACGATGTGGAAGCTTCCGTCGGTCTCGGAACCGGCCTTCTTGAAGGTCCAGTCGGCTGCTGCCGCGTTGGTCGCCCCGAGGGTGAGGAAACTGCCCGCAAAGAGCGCGCTGGCTGCCAGCAGCGTGAGCACTCGGTTCTTCGTCCGCATGGAAAGTCTCCTCCGGGGTGGTGCATGGGCAGATCCCACTGACGGCGATCGTTGCCCTGACCGAGAGGCCGATCAATGCCTTTCTGTGGAATGGGGACGCAGGGCCAACAACTCCGTGGACTCGTTGCGTCAGGCGTATGTCCACCGCCACGCGTTCGAGCTGTACGCGCACGTGATCCGTCTGCCGCTCGCGTTCGTCGTCGTCGAGCCGTGGTCCGACTTGCGGCAGAACTGGCCCGCCGAGTAGCAGTTGCCGGAGTTGGAGACGATCGAGCAGGTGCCGGGGTCGTCCTGGGAGGTGAGGTCGGCGGGCTTGGCGTCGGCGGTCGTCGTTTCCGTGACCGTGACCGTGGGGGCCGGTTCGGGAGTGGCCGTCTCGGTGACCGTGGGGCCCGGCGCCGGGGTCGTCGTCACCGTCGCGGTGACCGTCACCGAGGGTTTCGTCTTCGTCTCGACCGGCTGTTTGTTGTCGTTCGCCGGGGCGGCTATCAGCGCACCGACGAGGAACAGTCCCGCGCCGCCCAGCCAGACGCGCTTACGTCTGCGGAGCGGGCGGATGTCCGGCGGGCGGGGTGCGGGTGGCATGGGTGTGGCGTACGGGCTGGTCATCTTGTCCCCCCTGGGCGGTTCAGGTGGGGTGACCGTAGTGCCCGAGATCAGGGCGTGTGGAGGATTCGTGAGAGGAGTGATGCATTTGTGACTGAGGGGCGTTGTCAGTGGCGGGATCTACGCTCGGTGCATGGGGCAGACGTGGAAGTGCGCGGGGTTGAGGTGGAGCGCGGGTAGTGGGCCCGTGTTGCGGTGGGAAGGGGGTGCCGGGAGTGCGTTGGGGTGGGGGAAGGCTGTTGGGTTCGGGGTGGTTGAGGGGACTCGGGGGTGTCTTGGGGCTCGGGGGAATGCGTGTGCGGGGCGGCGGGGGGTGGGGGCGCGGAGTACCGGGGGGCGGTGCGAGGAGTGTGGGCGGCTGGATCGGGTGGGGTCCGTGGCTGCGGATGGGAAGGCCGATGATCCGCGGAGATATCGGGTGTATCTCGCCTGGTTCGGGGGCGGGTTGCTCAAGGTGGGGATCACGGCTGTCGAGCGGGGGTCGGATCGGCTGCTGGAGCAGGGGGCCGTGTGTTTTACGTGGTTGGGGGAGGGGCCGTTGATGGCTGCGCGGCGGGCCGAGGAGGTGTTGCGGGTCGCGTTGAAAGTGGGGGACCGGGTGTCGTACGGGCAGAAGCGGGCGGTACGAGGTGACGCGGCGCGTTCTGTCGACGCGGGGTTCGATGAACTGGGCGTACTGCACGGGCGCGCGCTCCAACTCCCCGGCTGGCCCGAGACCCTCGTACCCCAGCCCTTCCAACCCGTCGACCACACAGAGCCGTTCGGCCTCCGCACCGCGCCTCCCGCGACGGGGGAGGTCACCGAGTTGGTCGCCGGGGGCGCCATCGCCGGGGAGTTGGTGGCGGCGGCGGGGCCTGACCTGCACATCGATACGTCCGCACAGGGGATCGTCGTACTGGATACGAGGCTGATGACCGGCTGGGACCTGACGTCGGCCGGCGTGGGGGCGGGGGAGTTCCCGGTACGCCCGTTCCCGAAGGAGCCGGTGGAGGAGCAGGCGGGGTTGTTCTGAGGTGGGCCGGGGGAGGGGGCGTCTGAGTGAGGCCGCAGCGAGCACCCCAACAGCACCCCCTGTACGGAGCACTGCCTCCGGCATCCGCCGTACCAAGTGCCCGGCCCCGGTACAGGGCGCCCCGCCCCCCTCGTACGAGCGTCTCGCATCCTCCGTACGGACTCCCCCGTACCGCCCGGCTCCCTGTGCGGACGCCCCGCACCCTGCGTACGGACACTCCCGGCACTCCTCGTACCAAGCGCCCGGCCGCTGTACGGAGCGCATCGCCCCCCGTTCGGGAGCCGCCCGCCCCCCCCGTGTGAAGCGCCCGGCCCCTTCCGTGCGGACGCCCCCCGGCCCCCGTACCGACCGCCCCGCACTCTGCGTACGGACGCCCCCCGCACCCCCTGTGTGAAGCCCCCCCGCCCCCGTACCAAGCGTCTGGCACCCCATGCGGAGCGTCCGGCCCTCTTCGTGCGGACCACCCCGCACCCTCCGTGCGAACGCCCCCCGACGCCCCCCCATACCGAGCGCTCGGCTCCCCGTGCGGAGCGCCCGGCCCCTCCGCGGACGCCCCCGGCGCCCCCGTACCGAGTCCCCCGCACCCCCTGCGCGGAGCACCTCGGCCACCCCCTGTATGGAGCGCCCCGCACCCTCCGTGCGGACGCCCCCGGCACCCCCCCGAAGCGCCCGGCACCTCCCGTCCGGAGCACCCCGCCCCCCGTACAGACGCCCCCCGGCACCCTCCGTACCGAGCGCCCCCCATGCCCCCCGAGCGAGCCACCCCCTCACCCCCTACAGCCCCGTAAAGCTCCCCCCAGCCCCCATGCCTGGAACCTCTGATTCCGCCCGCCCCTCAAGCATCAACAGCCCCCCCAACCCCCCCACCCCCATCCCACCCCCTGAGACCCCCCAACCCGTTTCTCAGCCAATTCACAGACAAGTGAAAGCCCCCTCTAAGACCCCCTCGACATCGTGTCCAGCATGACCACGACCTCGCCCCAGGGGCGTACCGAACTGCTGAGGCCGGACGGGAGCCCCGTCCGAGTGCTTGTGGTGGACGACGAGTTGTCGATCACCGAGTTGTTGTCCATGGCCCTGCGTTATGAGGGGTGGCAGATCCGGAGTGCCGGGGACGGGACCGGCGCGATACAGACCGCGCGCGAGTTCCGGCCGGACGCCGTCGTGCTCGACATGATGTTGCCGGACATGGACGGGCTCGCCGTGCTGGGGCGGCTCAGGAGAGATCTGCCGGATGTGCCCGTGCTGTTTCTCACCGCCAAAGACGCCGTCGAGGACCGCATCGCGGGGCTCACGGCAGGCGGGGACGACTACGTCACCAAGCCGTTCAGCCTGGAAGAGGTCGTCGCGCGGCTGCGAGGACTGATCCGGCGTTCCGGCGCTGCGGACCGGCGCTCCGACTCCGTACTCGTCGTCGGCGATCTCACCCTCGACGAGGACAGCCACGAAGTCTCGCGGGACGGCGACAACATCCACCTCACCGCGACCGAGTTCGAGCTGCTCAGGTTCCTGATGCGCAACCCCCGCCGGGTGCTCAGCAAGGCGCAGATCCTCGACCGCGTCTGGTCGTACGACTTCGGCGGCCAGGCGAACGTCGTCGAGCTGTACATCTCGTACCTGCGCAGGAAGATCGACGCGGGCCGCGAGCCGATGATCCACACCCGGCGCGGCGCCGGTTACCTGATCAAGCCCGCGCAGTCATGAGCGGACGACGACGGCCGCGTCCACAAAGGCGACGCACTCTGCGGGCCAGGCTCGTCGTCGCATCGGTCACGCTGATCGCCGTGGTGTGCGCGGTGATCGGTACGGTGACGACGCTGACGCTGCGCCAGCACCTGTACGACCAACTGGACGGGCAGCTGCGCGAGGTCTCGGCGCGGGCGTCGGGCAACTTCGGACCCCCCGGCACGAGCGGCCCGCAGCAGCAGTCCAGGTCCATCGACCTGACGGAGTTCGTCACCCGGGGCCCCCAGCCCGGCAGCTCCACCCTGATCGCGCGGGTCGAGAACGGCGCGGTCACGGCGGGTACGGTCGGCCAGAAGTCCAGCAATTACGACATGGGCTCCAAGGCGCTCACCGAGACGCAGATGAAGGCGGTCAACGCCACGGCGCAGGACCGCCACGAGCACACCGTCGACATCCCCGGCCTGGGCAGCTACCGCGTCAAGTACACGACGGGCGTCAACGGCGACTTCTACGTCGCGATCCCCACCAAGGACGCCGACAACACGGTCAGCACCCTAGTCATCGCCGAACTCAGCGTCACAGCAGCCGGGTTGATCGCGGCCGGCATCGCGGGCTACATCCTCGTGGGCGTGGCCACCCGCCCCCTCCGCAAGGTGGCCGCCACAGCCACCCGGGTCTCCGAACTCCCCCTGCACACAGGCGAAGTGAACCTGAGCGAACGCGTCCCGGAGTCGGAGACGGACCCCCACACGGAGGTCGGCCAGGTCGGCGCCGCGCTCAACCGCATGCTGGACCACATCCACGGCGCCCTGCACGCGAGGCAGCAGAGCGAGATGCGCGTACGGCAGTTCGTGGCCGACGCGAGCCACGAGCTGCGTACTCCCCTCGCCTCGATCCGCGGCTACGCGGAACTGACGCGCAGAGGACGGGAAGAGGTCGGCCCCGACACCCGCCACGCCCTCGGCCGTATCGAGTCCGAGGCGGGCCGGATGACGTTCCTGGTGGAGGACCTCCTCCTGCTGGCCCGCCTCGACGCCGGCCGCCCCCTCCAGTTCGAGCAGACCGACCTCGTACCCCTGGTCATCGACACGGTGAGCGACGCGCGCGCGGCGGGCCGGGACCACGTATGGCGGCTGGAACTCCCGGACGAACCGGCGATAGTCAGCGCCGATGCGGCACGCCTGCAACAGGTGCTGGTCAACCTGCTCGCGAACGCGAGAACACACACCCCACCCGGTACGACGGTGACGGCGCGCGTCCAGCGGCGCGGCCCCTGGCTCTGCGTGGACGTCCACGACAACGGCCAGGGCATCCCCGAGGACCTGCTCCCGCACGTCTTCGAACGGTTCGCGCGAGGAGACTCGGCGCGTTCGCGGAACACCGGCTCGACCGGCCTCGGGCTGGCGATCGTCCAGGCCGTCGCGACCGCGCACGGCGGTGCGGTGACCGTCGACAGCGTCCCCGGGCAGACCGTGTTCACGGTGCACCTGCCCGCGCTCGCCCCGCAGCCGTCCCCCGAAACGAACTGGCAACGCGACTCACAGGGCCAGCACAGTCCCGGCACATGGGTACAACAGGGCGTCTGAGGAGAGTCGTTGACATGCGAACCGACTCTTCTCCGGGCACACTGCCGGCGCGGGAGCACCTCCCGGCCGGCGCTGCCGGAACGCCTGTCCTGGACGTCGTGATCCCCGTGTACAACGAGGAGAAGGACCTCGGCCCCTGCGTCGAGCGTCTGCACGACCACCTCGCCAGGACCTTCCCCTACCCCTTCCGGATCACGATCGCGGACAACGCGTCGATCGACACCACCCCGGTGGTGGCGAAGAGCCTGGAGGCGACACTCCCGGGCGTCAGGTCCTTCCGGCTGGAGCAGAAGGGCCGCGGCAGGGCGCTGCGGACCGTCTGGTCGGCCTCGGACGCGCCGGTGCTCGCCTATATGGACGTCGACCTGTCCACCGACCTCAACGCCCTGCTCCCGCTGGTGGCCCCGCTGATCTCGGGCCACTCCGACCTGGCGATCGGCTCCCGGCTCACCCGCAGTTCTCGCGTAGTGCGGGGCGCCAAGCGGGAGTTCATCAGCCGCTCGTACAACATGATCCTGCGGAGTTCGCTCCAGGCGCGGTTCTCGGACGCGCAGTGCGGGTTCAAGGCGATCCGGCGCGATGTGGCACAGGTGCTGTTGCCGCTCGTCGAAGACACCGGATGGTTCTTCGACACTGAGATGCTGGTCCTCGCGGAGCGGGCGGGCCTTCGGATCCACGAAGTCCCGGTCGACTGGGTCGACGACCCCGACTCCACGGTGCACATCGTCAAGACGGCGACCGATGACCTGAGAGGGGTATGGCGCGTTGGGAAGGCTCTGGCCACCGGTTCGCTTCCCCTGGACCGGCTGACCAGGCCGTTCGGCGACGATCCCCGCGACCGCGAGATCATGGACGTACCCAAGGGACTGGCCCGGCAGCTCGTCGGCTTCTGCGTGGTCGGCGGTCTGTCGACGCTCTTCTATCTGCTGCTGTACACCGGTTTCCGTACGTTCAGCGGCTCGCAGGTCGCGAACGCGCTCGCGCTGCTGGTGTCGGCGGTCGCGAACACGGCGGCGAACCGCCGGCTGACCTTCGGGGTACGGGGGTCCGGCAGCGCGGTGAAGCATCAGGCACAGGGCCTGGTCGTCTTCGGCATCGGCCTCGCGCTGACGAGCGGGTCGCTGGCCGCGCTGAACGCGGCGACGTCAAGTCCCGCGCACGCTACGGAAATTGGGGTGCTGATCGCCGCCAACCTCGCGGCGACCGTGCTGCGGTTCCTGCTGTTCAGGGCGTGGGTCTTTCCGGACAAGGCCGCTGAGGAGTGGCGGGACGAGACGATGCGGCTGTCTCCGGTTCGTCCGTACGACAACGATGCGCGGGAGGACCGGCGATGACGACTCTTCAGGAACGTACGTGGGCTCCGTCTGGCGTTGAAGCGGCCAAGTCGTCGCGTTTGCATGGATTTTGGCGCGGTCGTCCCGACGACGCGGCCTGGGTGCGCCCCGCCTTCTTCGGCCTCCTCGTCGCGACCTTCCTCCTCTACCTCTACAACCTCAGCTCCTCCGGGTACGCGAACTCCTTCTACTCGGCGGCAGTTCAGGCGGGCTCGCAGTCCTGGAAGGCCTTCTTCTTCGGCTCGCTCGACGCGGCCAACGCCATCACCGTCGACAAGCCCCCGGCCTCGCTGTGGCCGATGGCCCTCTCGGTACGGATCTTCGGGCTCAGCTCCTGGGCGATCCTGATCCCCGAGGTGCTGATGGGGGTCGGTACGGTCGCGGTGGTGTACGCGGCGGTACGGCGCCGGTTCTCGCCGGGCGCGGGGCTGATCGCCGGGGCCACGATGGCGTTGACGCCGGTCGCCGCGCTGATGTTCCGCTTCAACAACCCTGACGCGATGCTCGCGTTGCTCATGGCGGTGGCCTGCTATCTCGTCGTCCGTGCGCTGGAGGACGGGCGGACCAAGTGGCTGCTCTGGGCGGGCGCGGCGATCGGGTTCGCGTTCCTCGCGAAGACGCTCCAGGCGTTCCTGATCCTGCCTGCGCTGGCTGCTGTGTACGGGGTCTGCGCGCCCGTTTCTTTGAAGAAGCGGCTGGGTCAACTTGCCGCCGCCACCGGGGCGTTGGTCGTCTCCGGCGGTTGGTGGGTCGCGATCGTCGAGCTGTGGCCCGCTTCCTCGCGGCCGTACATCGGGGGGTCGCAGAACAACTCCTTCCTCGAACTCACCTTTGGGTACAACGGACTTGGCCGTCTGAACGGCGAGGAGACCGGGTCCGTCGGTGGAGGTGGCGGGGGTGGTGGCACCGGGATGTGGGGTGAGACCGGCTGGGACCGGATGTTCAACTCCGAGGTCGGGAGCCAGATTTCGTGGCTGCTGCCCGCTGCGCTGATCCTGCTGGTGGGTGGGCTGGTCGCCACGCGGAAGTTCAAGAGGACGTCCGTGACGCGGAGTTCGTTCCTCGTGTGGGGTGGGTCGCTGGTGATGACCGCCGTGGTGTTCAGCTACATGGCGGGGATCTTCCATCAGTACTACACGGTGGCGCTCGCGCCGTACATCGCGGCGGTTGTCGGGATGGGGGCGGGGGTTCTGTGGGAGAGGCGGGGTGAGGTCTGGGCGTCGATCACGCTGGCGGCGGCTGGTGTGTCGGCGGCTGCCTGGGGGTACGTGCTGCTCAACCGGACGCCGGATTACTTGCCTTGGCTGAAGTGGCTCGTGCTGGTCGGCGGTTTGGTCGGGGCGTTGGGTCTGATTTTCGCCGGGCGTATCAGCCGTCAACTCGCGCTGGCTGCGGTCTCGGTGAGTTTGGTGGCTGCGTTGGGTGGGCCTGCGGCTTACACGATCAGCACGCTTCAGGAGGGGCACACCGGGTCGATTGTGACTGCGGGGCCTGCGGGGGCGTCGATGATGGGCGGCCGGGGTGGGTTCGGTGGCGGTATGCGGGGTGGCATGGGCGGGTTCGGCCAGAACCAGCAAGGGGGTAACGCGCAGGGCGGTCAGGGCCAGCAGGGCAATGGCACCGGTGGCTTCCCGGGTGGCACCGGCGGTAACGGCTTCGGCTTCGGTGGCGGCGCGGGCGGCAACTCCCAGGGTGGCAACGGGAGTTCGCAGGGCGGCCGGTCCCAGCAGGGGCAGGGGCAAGGCTTCCCCGGCGGCTCCACCACTGGGGAAGGCGGCATGGGTGGCGGCGGTGCCGGTGGTCTCCTGAACGGCGCGAGTGTCACCTCCGAGGCCAAGAAGCTCATCAGCACCGACAGCGACAAGTACACGTGGGCTGCGGCAGCCATCGGCGCGCAGAACGCGGCGAGTTATCAGCTCGCGACCGGTGACCCCGTGATGGCGATCGGCGGCTTCAACGGCACCGACCCGTCCCCGACGCTGGCCCAGTTCAAGAAGTACGTCGAGGACGGGAAGATCCACTACTTCATCTCCAGCGGAAGTGGGGGCGGGCGTGGAGGCGGCGGCATGATGGGCGGCTCCTCCACCGGTACGTCGTCCCAGATCACGACCTGGATCGAGGCCAACTTCAAGAAGGTGACGGTGGGGTCGGCCACGTTCTACGACCTGACGCAGAAGGCGAGCAGCTAGGGCACAGCACTGACGGTTCGCTGAGGGCGGGCGGTGACCTCCAGGGGTCGCCGCCCTCTTCTCGTTCGTGCCTTGTACGTCGTATAGGGATCTTCTACGGTGTACATCATGGCCACCGACCTGACACAGACGCCGCCCTCCGCCGCGCCGGGTCACCCCCAGCGCTGGCTCATCCTCGGCGTGATCGCTCTCGCGCAGCTCACCGTCCTGCTCGACAACACCGTCCTGAACGTCGCGATCCCGTCCCTCAAGGAGGAGTTGGGCGCGAGTACCTCGGACATCCAGTGGGTGATCAACGCGTACTCGCTCGTCCAGGCGGGCCTGTTGCTCACGGCGGGCAGCGCGGCGGACCGGTACGGCCGCAAGAAGATGCTGGCGACCGGCCTCGTGCTGTTCGGCGCCGGTTCCCTTGTCGCGACCCTCTCCTCCTCCACCGCCCAACTCATCGCCGCTCGCGCCGGGATGGGCGTAGGCGGTGCCCTCCTCGTCACCACCACCCTTGCGGTCGCCATGCAGATCTTTCCGCCCGACGAGCAGCCCAAGGCGATCGGGATCTGGGCGGCGGTGAACTCCCTCGGGTTCGCGACGGGGCCCTTGATCGGGGGGTTCATGCTCGGGCACTTCTGGTGGGGCGCGATCTTTCTCATCAACTTGCCTGTCGCGGCAGTGGCGTTGGTGGCTACGGTGGTTCTCGTCCCCGAGTCCAAGGACCCCCAGGGGGACCGGCCCGACCTGCTCGGTGCGCTGCTCTCGACCGTCGGGATGTCGTCCCTCGTCTTCGCGATCATCTCCGGGCCCGAGCACGGTTGGCTGTCGGCGCGGGTGTTGGGGAGCGGGGTGGTCGCCGTGCTCGTACTCGCGGTGTTCGCGTGGTGGGAGAACCGGGTGCCGTATCCCATGCTCGACATGTCCTTCTTCCGCAACCGCCAGTTCACGGGGGCGGTTGCAGGAGCCGTCCTGGTCACGTTCGGGATGGGCGGGGCGCTGTTCCTCCTCACCCAGCACCTTCAACTAGTCCTCGGCTACGGTCCATTGGAGGCGGGTCTCCGCACGGTGCCGCTTGCCATAGCCGTCATCCTGCTCAACTTCTCGGGGCTCGCGGCGAAGATCCTGGCGAAGCTCGGGGGGCCGGTGACGATCCTGCTCGGCATGGTCGTCATGGGGTGCGGGCTCGTGTCCATCGGGGTGCTGGGGGAGCGGGGGTATGCCGGGACACTGCTCGGCCTGGTACTGGTCGGGGCCGGAAACGCGCTGGCCAACCCTGCGATGGCGCACGCGATCATGAGTTCCATCCCGCCGGCCAAGGCGGGGGTAGGGGCCGGGATCAACGGGATGCTGGGGGAGTTCGGGGCGGGGCTGGGGGTCGCGGTGCTGGGGGCGGTGCTGACGTCGTCGGCGAGCCTTGAACAGGGGCTGCGGGAGGGGCAGTTGGTAGGGGCGGCGGCGGTGGTGGCGGGGGGTGTGGTGGCCGGCGTGCTCCTGCGCCGGGCGGCTGGCGACAAGACACCCGGCCTCGCCGTTAGGTCGGGGCGATGAGGTGTCGCTGAGGGGCAAGGTGCAGAGTGGCGTAGCTGGCCGGCTTTGGCGGCGCCGCAGGCCGCGACCGGGTTCGGCCTGACACGCCGGGCTCATGGCGGCCCACGCTGCCCTGACCGGCTCGCGCACCGACGTGGCACTTCGGCCCGGCCCGGTCCGGACGGCTACACCACTCGGCGGGACGCCACCAAGTGCCGAGTGGCCGAGGCGATTCCGGTGCTCGGCCATGACGGAGCCCCGGCGCATCGGCCGGGTTCTCCAAGGTCCTTCGGGTCATGGCGGGCAGGGTCTGTCAGTCAGCTGGCGGGACAGGGGATGAGGTCCCGGCGAGTGGTGTAGCCGGTCGAGCTGTCGGAATCCGCAGGTCGTGGCTCGAATCGCCGTCGCCGTAGGCCCTGTTGAGGCTCACTGGACCGGGACCGGCGGTGATCGCACGACGGCTGGTGGCGGCACTTACCGGACGGCTCCAACGCGGGGGCGACGGACCGCGATCGGCTACACCACAACGGGGGACACGACCGGACAGGGCGGCGCGGCGAGGCGGTGGAAGGCTGTGGCCGGTTCGTTTCTCCTGGGCTGGGCTGCTGAAATCGGCAAGGGCAGGCGGTGGCTGCCGATATGGCGTCCGGCGAGTGGTGTGGCCGGTTGGGCTGACGGAATCCGCAGGTCGCGGCTCGAATTGCCACCGTCAGAGGCCCTGTTGAGGTTCGTCGGGCTGGGATCGGTGGTGATCGCGCGACGGCTGGTGGCGGTACTTACTGGACGGCTCCAATGCGGAGGGGGCGGGCCGTGATCGGCTACACCACAACGGGGGACACGACCGGAGTGGGCGGTGCGGCGAGGTGGTGGAAGGTCGTGGTTGGTTCGTTTCTCCGGGGCTGGGCTGCTGAAATCGGCAGGGGCAGGCGGTGGCCGCTGATATGGCGTCCCGGTGAGTGGTGTGGCCGGTCGGGTTGACGCAATCCCCAGGTCGCGGCTCGAATCGCTGTTGCCGTAGGCCCTGTTGAGGTTCGTCGGGCTGGGACCGGCGGTGATCGCACGACGGCTGGTGGCGGCACTTACCGGACGGCTCCAATGCGGAGGCGACGGACCGCGATCGGCTACACCACGACAGGGGACACGACCGGACAGGGCGGCGAGGCGAGGCGGTGGAAGGCTGTGGCCGGTTCGTTTCTCCAGGGCCAGGCCGCTGAAATCCGCAAGCGCAGGCGGTGGCCGCCGATGGCGTCCCGCCGAGTGGCGTAGCCGGTCGAGCTGTCGGAATCCGCAGGTCGTGGCTCGGATCGCCGTCGTCAGAGGCCCTGTTGAGGCTCACCGGACCGGGACCGGTGGTGATCGCACGACGGCCGGCAGCCGTGAGCCCGCCGTCCAGTGGCAGGGCGCGCATCCAGGTCGGCAGGTCGATAGCCGTGAGGCTGAGTTCGAGCCAGACAGCTTCCCAAAAGGTATTAAGCGCCCTTGAATGGAAAAGGTGGCATTTAACTCTCTATTCCCTTTCTGGGCCCTGTGCTATTGTGCGGCACCGTAATTCGCTAAGGCGAACAGCTTGAAGCGTTCTGCGGAAAAGGGCGAAATGTCGACTGTGTACAGGTATATAGCGGCGGGGGCCGGAGTGATAGCCCTCGTGGCCGCGCTGCCAATGGCCGCATCTGCGGATACGACTGACGGTCGGGCGGCCGGGGCCTCATGCGTCTCGGATAAGTACGGGCCCGCCGGGGATCTGCTGGCCAAGAATATAGCGAAGGGCATAGACGAGGCCCTTCAGGGCCGCGAAAGTGTGGCTTCGGTTGCCCTCTACGACCGCAAACACGGTATCTCCTGCACGTACGACGAGAACCGGCAGCAAGACGCCGCAAGCGTGATCAAGACGGCCATCCTGGGTGCGCTGCTCTACCAGAACAAGGGCCCCCTGACCGGCGACGACGACACCCTCGCCCGGAAAATGATCACCGCCTCGGACAACGCCTCGGCCACGACTCTCTGGCGGAAGCTCTCGGACCTCACAAATCCCTCCGCGCCGAACCCGGTCAAGATTCAGGAATTCCTCGACCGGGTCGGGATGAAGAACACCGTCCTCGACAAGGAGGGCTTCTGGGGGCTCAGCCAGGTCACCGCAGCGGATCAGCTCCAACTCCTGAAAGTGTTCACGGACAACAGTGACACGGTGCTCACCCCGGACGCGCGCGCCTACGCACTGGACCTCATGAATAAAGTCCAGTCCGACCAGCGATGGGGAACCCCGGCCGGAGCCCCCAAGAACGCTGTCGTCCACGTCAAGAACGGTTGGCTTCAGCGCTCCAACAATCCCGATGTGGACCCCTACGACAGGCTCGACTGGAAGGTGAACAGCATGGCCGCGTTCACCGGCGACGACTACGACTACGGGCTTGTCGTCCTCACCGAGAACAACAGGGTCCCTGCCGGGCATCCGGCGCAAGAGGGGTGGACCTACGGCATAGGCACCATCGAAGGGGTGGCCCGCGCGGTCCACCACGGCCTGTACCCGCTGGAGTCGCCTTCCCAGGACCTCCAGCCCTCCCTCCAGAGCCTGATCAAGCAGCTCAAGCTTCAGCCCGCCCAGCCCAAGTAACGCCACCCCCGCCCGCACGCCCACCTCCCAGGACAGCCCCGAGCCCCCTTAGGCTGTTGCAATGGGCGCAAAACGGGAGGTGGGCCTGTGACCAGGCAAAGCGTGTGGCTCGCCGACAAGGAGCGCCGCCGGAAGTCGAACCAGCCCACCGGCCTCGACCGCCCCCGCATCACCGTCGCCACCGTCCGCCTCCTCGACGCCGAGGGCCTCGAAAAGTTCTCCATGCGCCGCCTGGCCGCAGAGCTGAACGTCACCGCGATGTCGGTCTACTGGTACGTCGAGACGAAGGACGAACTCCTCGAACTGGCCCTCGACGAGGTCTACGGCGAAGTCCCCCTCCCCCCGGCGTCCGACGACTGGCAGACGGACCTCCGCCAACTGGCCACCTGGTACCGCACGTTGCTGGTCCGCCACCCCTGGTCCTCCCCCTTGGCCGGCCGCTACCTCAACATCGGCCCCCACGCCCTCACCTTCGCCCGAGCCATCCAACAAGCCGTCCGCAGAACGAACTTGCCCCTCGAAGACATCACCGGCGTCATCGCCGCCGTCTTCCAGTTCGTCTACGGCTTCGGCACGATGGAGGCCCACTTCCTGGCCCAGACCGCCGAGGCGGGCCTCTCCCCCGACGACTACTACCGAGAGTCCCTGGCCCTCTTCAACGCGAGCACGGACATGGCCGAAATCGCGGAGGAGACAAAGGACTTGGTGGAGGCGAGGGGCACGGCGACGATCGTAGAGATGCACAACAGAGACTTCACCTTCGCCCTGGACCTGCTGCTGGCGGGCATCCAGTCGATGACGAACCGCCGCTGAGGACAAGCCGACGGCACGGCGTCAAGTCAAACGCTCACAGCCCCCGGCGGAGTGCCGACAAGGCTGAGCACGGCCCCGGCCAGGTGCGCGAGGCTGCGGTCCGCCCGGTCGCCGTCGGGGTCCACCAGATGGTCGAGCAGTACCCCGTCCACGGCGCAGTAGATGAGGTGAGCCAGCTCGCGGGCCGGAATCCGGCTCACCTGCCCGGTGTACTCCAGCCCCTGGCGGACGATCCGCTCGATCGCGGTGAGGTTGTACTCGCGCAGAGTCCGCCCCAGATGCGCCGCCTCGGGAGTACGCAACGCGTAGAGCGTGAGCTCGTACTCCACCCGCTGGCTGACCAGATCCCCGCACACGAGCCCCCACGCGGTGCGCACCAGATGGTGGACCACCTCCGAGGGCACGGGCGGCCCCGCCCCGGCCGGGGTGACCAGGTGCGCGGCGAGCGTGGAGTTGTCCT
Source organism: Streptomyces acidiscabies (assembly GCF_020010905.1). GTDB lineage: Bacteria > Actinomycetota > Actinomycetes > Streptomycetales > Streptomycetaceae > Streptomyces > Streptomyces acidiscabies. The sequence continues at coordinate 798,879 of NZ_JAGJBY010000001.1, forward strand.
GGTCCGCGTGGTCGATGAGCGATTCCAGCACCCCCGCGAGGATGTCGTCCTTGGTCTTGAAGACGTAGTGCAGCGTGGCCAGCGACAGCTCGGCCTCTGCGGCGATACGTCGCGTCGTGGCACCGGCGACGCCATCGCGCGCGATGACCGCTGCGGCGGCTTCGATGATCTGCGTGCGGCGCACTGCGGCTGGCACATGAGCCATGCGGTGGACTCCCTCGTACGACTTGGTCGATCGACCGACTAGATCATGGCCCGCCCCGGACGGCAAGGGCCGCCCGCAGTGATCCACGACACGGACATGTTCATTTGACTGGGTCGATCGACCGACTTCAAGATGTTGTCACCGCAAGGCGCTACCGAAGGCCGAGCGACACCGCACGCCACTCGTCACGGAACGCACCAGGAGACACCCCATGACCGACATGATCGCCATCTCCTACCCCACCCAGGACGTCGCCCGCCAGGCGCTCACCGAACTGCGCGCCCTCCAGACCGAACACACCGTCCAGGTGGCCGACGCGGTACTGCTCACCCGGGACCTCGACGGCAAGGTGACCCTCCACGGCAGGCCCCACCCCGCCGCCTCCGGCGCTCTCGGCGGCGCGTTCTGGGGCGGCCTCGTCGGACTGCTGCTGTTGCAGCCGCTGCTCGGCGCGGCCATCGGCGCCGCCGCGGGCGGAGTGGCCGGCGCGACGGCCGAGGACGACGACCGGACCCAGTTCATCAAGAGCCTCGGCGAGCGCCTGGCACCCGGCACCGCCGCCGTGATCGCGGTGATCGGCGAGGCGACCGCGGACAAGGCCCTGCCGCGCATAGCCCGGTACGGCGGCGAGGTCCTGCACACCTCGCTCAGCCAGCAGGACGAGGACGAGATCCGCCACGCGCTGCACGCGGAGCAGCCCGCCGGAAAGTGGTCCTGGGAAGACGGCGCCACGAAGGTGACCCCCCAGAACACCGAGCAGCACTCCGACAGTTCGGGCATGGGGGCCGCGGCTCTGGGTGCGGCGGGTGGGCTGGCCGGTGGAGTACTGCTCGGCGCCCTGCTCTTCGACGACGACAGCGACGACGACTGAGGGGTGGGGCCGGTATCCGAAAGCCGCGGTGGGATTCCCCCACCGCGGCTTCCATTCGCTCGGCGCACCCAACTCGAAGAAAAAGTTGCTCAGTTCGCCGAGATTTGCTCCAACTCGCTGATCTCAGTGCTACGGTGATTCTGAACCACAAAAAAAGTGGCCCCCTCAGGGCTCGGAGTGCACGAACACTCCGCTGAAGGGGCCCGACGACATCTACCTGCTAAGGACTCTGTCGCCATGCGCCACTCTATCGCGCACGCCTTCTTGGCGTACCTCTGCACCCTGATCACCCTCCTCCTGCCCGCCACGGGCACCCGCCGCAAGTGCTGCGCACCCCCGGCCCCCGAGCCCGTAATCCCCGAAAGCCCCTGGTCACGCCCCTGGACGAGCCCCTCGAAGGCAGAGGCGGCCGAGATCCTCCGCCGCCGGGCAGAGGCGGAGGCATGGGCAAACTCGGAGGAGGCAGCACTCCAACGGGAACGCAGGAGGGCGCTGGTGTACGCGGCGGCGGGGCTGGAGTACCCGTACATGTACAAGGGGTCCCCGTTCGGCCCGGAAGCGTTTGCGGACGTGACGGGGAGGATGCGGTAGGGAGCTTTTCGGACGCCGGGAGGCGCGAAGGCTCTGCCTTTTAGGGGCGCGGGGGGCTGTGCCGATCGGGCGCGAGCAACCAAGTCTTTTAGGGGCGCGGGGGGCTGTGCCGATCGGCCGCGAGCAACCGAGTCTTTTAGGGGCGCGGGGCTGTATCGATGTGCGGCTACCGCCGCGCGGGCGCGAGCAATCGCCGGATCACCCCAAGTCTTTTAGGGGCGCGGGGAACTGCGCGAGCAACCACGTACTACCGGAACTCGCGCACTCCCAGATACCCCCCACCCCTTTAGGCGTCCGGCGAACTCAACCGAGCCGGAAAGCCCCCCGTAGCCACCGGCCCCCACTTCTCCGGCGTAACCCGAATAATCGACTTCCCCTGCCGAACCATCGCCTCCCGGTACTCATCCCAATCGGGGTGCTCCCCAGAGATGTTCCGGAAGTACTCCACCAACGGCTCCACAGACTCCGGCGAGTCCACAACCTCCGCCACTCCGTCGATCTGCACCCACTCCCCGTTCCACTCATCACTCAGCACCACGACACTCACCCGCTCATCCCGCCGAGCATTCCGCGTCTTGGCCCGCTCAGGGTACGTAGACATCACGATCCGCCCCGAGTCATCCACCCCACAGGTCAACGGCGAAGCCTGCGGCCCCCCATCCCCCCGCCGAGTGATCAACAACGCCCGATGCCGGGGCCGCACAAACTCCAGGAGCTCTTCAAGGGACACGCGCGTGTTCGTAGCGATAGCCATGGCACCCACCCTAGGAGCCCTGAACGGCCTGCACATCCAGCTCGACCCGCAGTGTCGTCCCGATCGCAGCGATCCCAGCAGCCACAACCTGGTTGTAGTTCATCGCGAAGTCCTCCCGCCGCAACTCGGCGGTAGCCCGAAACGCGGCCCGGGTCCCACCCCAAGGATCACCCCCGGTCCCAAGGTAGGAGAGATCGAGATCAACGTCCCGAACAACCCCCCGCATACTCAACTCCCCATGAACGGTCCACCGATCGGCCCCGGCAACACTCAACCCCGTGGACCGATAGGTGATTTCGGGATACGTCTCGACGTCGAGGAAGTCACTGGACCTCAGATGCTCATCCCGCATCGAGTTCCCCGTATCGATGGACGAGGCCCGAATCACCGCCTCCACCCGGGACTTGGTCACATCATCAGGCGCGACCTCGACAGAAGCACTGAACTCCGTGAACCGCCCCCGCACACTGGAGATCCCGAGATGCTGAGCAACGGCACTCACCGCGGAGTGCACAGGATCGACGGTCCAGACCCCGGGCGGCGGCAACTCCGTACCCCCCTGCCGAGCAAGCACGACGTTCCCAACTTCGGCGCGCCCACTCGCAGTTACCAACGCCGTGGAAGCCGCAGGCGCGTACCCCACGGCAGTGATGATGACGGTGTGGGCCCCAGGCGCGAGCGGCGTCGAGTCCCGCACAAGCCCGTCGTCGTCCGCCTCGGCCCGCACCACCTGCGTACCGCTCATATCGGTCACCGTCACGACGGCATGGGGCACGGCCCACCCGTCCTTCGTCCGGATCCTCGCGCTCAACGCCATGCCACAACTCCTCTGAAAGTCTGCCGAAAAGGGCCCGCGGCGGGAATGGCTACCCACCACGGGCCCCTGCTCACTGCCGGTTCACTCGCCCGGGTGGCCGAGTTCGATGTCGTGCCCGTCAACTCCGTGCCCGGCGACCGTGAGGCCCGCCGCGACCGGCGGATACCCGGTCGCGATGACGGTGTACTCACCGCTGTCGAGGTCGGAGAAGGCGTACGCACCGTCGTGGCCGGTGGTGGAGGTCCCGACGACGTTCCCGGCGGCGTCGACGAGAGTCACGCGCGCGTCGGCGAGCGGACCGTGCGGCGCGCGGACGACGCCCTGGAGGTGAGCCCCCGCGTCGAGGACGACCTCCGCGCGGGTGACCCCGGTGATCCCGATCTCGACGGGCAGCGCACGCGGCCTAAACCCGCTCGCGTTGACCGCGACGGTGACCGTACCCGGCACCAACTCCCCGAAGGAGAACTCCCCGTGCTCCCCGGTCGTCCCGGTGGCGAGCAGATCCCCGCGTACGTCGGTGACGACGACCATCGCGTCCTTGACGCCGTCCCCGCCCTCGGCGGCCCGTACGACACCGGCGAGCCCGCTGGTGCCGCTGAGCAGGATGTCGTACGCGACCGGCTCGCCGTTCACGACGATCGTGGACGCCTGCGGCTGGAACCCGTCGGCGGAGGCGATGAGGACGTACGAGCCGGAACCGGGCGCGTCGACGCCGTAGGAACCGTCCGACTGGGCGACCGCGCGGCCGAGTTGGCGACCGGCGAGGGAGATGAGGGTGACGGCGGCGGTGGGGACGGGGGCGTTCTCGGCGCCGCGTACGTAGCCGTGGATGGCGGTGCCGGTTTCCGAACCGCCGCCCGTGCTCGCGGAGTTGGTGATGGTGGAGGTAACGGCCTGCGTCTGTACGGCAGTTGCTCCGACGAGCGCCGGGACCTTCGCCGTCTCGTCGACCTCGGCCTCCGCTTCCGCCCACGAGGGAACCGGCGTTGCGACCGGAGCCTCGTCCACACCAGCCGCCTGCGCGATGGCCCCCGTCGTCCGCAACGGAACCTCCTTGATGAACAGCGTCACGAAGAACGCGAGGAACGCGATGGGAGCGACGTACAGGAAGATGTCCGCGATGCCGTGCCCGTACGCACTCTCCAGCCACGAACGCACCGGCCCCGGAAGGGAGTTCATGTCCGGCAGCGCACCGGTCCCCGTCGCCTTCGCGGCGGCGGCCTGCGACTGCGGGTCGAGCGACGTGATCGTGTCCTTCGCGTAGTGCGTGATCCGCGACGACATGACCGAGCCGAGCGCCGCGACGCCGACGGCTCCGCCGAGGGAGCGGAAGAAGGTCACCGTCGAGCTGGCGGAGCCGAGTTCGTGCGGGGCGACCTGGTTCTGCGTGGAGAGGACGAGGTTCTGCATCATCATGCCGACGCCGAGACCCATGACGGCCATGAAGAGGCCGATCTTCCAGTAGTCGGTGTCGTACCGCATCGTGCCGATCAGCCCGAGGCCCGCCGTCAGCAGCGCGCCGCCCGCGACCAGCCACGCCTTCCACTTGCCGGTCTTGGTGATGACCTGCCCGGAGACGGTCGACGCGACGAACAGGCCCGCGATCATCGGGATCGTCATCACCCCGGACATCGTCGGGGACTTGTCGCGCGCGAGCTGGAAGTACTGGCTGAAGAAGACGGTCCCGGAGAACATCGCGACACCGACGAACAGCGAGGCGATCGACGCGAGCGTGATGGTGCGGTTGCGGAACAGGTGCAGCGGGATGATCGGCTCGCTGGCCTTGGTCTCGACGAAGACGAAGACCGCGCCGAGCACCAGCGCGCCGCCGACCATCGTGTACGTCTGCCACGACAGCCAGTCGTACTTGTCGTTCGCGAACGTCACCCAGATGAGCAGCAGGCTGACGGCGGCGGTGATGAAGAACGCGCCCGCCCAGTCGACCTTGACCTGACGCTTGGTCTCCGGCAGGTGCAGCGTCTTCTGGATGACCCCGAGCGCGATCAGCGCGAACGGCACGCCGACGTACAGGCACCAGCGCCAGCCGAGCCAGCTCGTGTCCGTGATGACGCCGCCGATCAGCGGCCCACCGACGGTCGCCACGGCGAAGGTCGCGCCGAGGTAGCCGGAGTAACGGCCGCGCTCACGGGGCGAGATCATCGCGGCCATGATGATCTGGGCGAGCGCGGTGAGCCCACCGGCGCCGAGCCCCTGAATGACGCGCGCGCCGATCAACATCCCCGAGTTCTGGGAGAGTCCGGCGATGACGGACCCAACGATGTAGATGACCAGGGCTATTTGAACGAGCGCCTTCTTGCTGACGAGGTCAGCGAGCTTGCCCCACAGGGGAGTTGAGGCGGTCATAGCGAGCAGCGCTGCGGTCACAACCCACGTATAAGCGGACTGCCCGCCCCCAAGATCCTTGATGATCTTGGGCAGCGCGTTGGTCACGATGGTCGACGACAGAATCGCCGCGAACATCCCGAGCAGCAGCCCGGAGAGGGCTTCCATGATCTGCCGGTGGGACATGGGGGCGTGTGCGTGTGCGTGTGCGTGGGGTGCCGGGGTTCCGCCCCCGTGCTTGCCGTGGGCCCGCACACCGGGCGGTGTGGTGGTAGCCATGAGATTCCTTGTCTTATGTGGTCGCGGGTGTACGGGTGGATCGCTGGTGTACGGGAGGGGGCGGCTGGGGACGGGGCTCGCGGGGGTGCGGGTCGCTTGGGCGGGGTACGCCGGTGGCGGCGGTGCCGGTATGCGGCTCGCCGGGGTTGGGGGCGCCGGTGGCCGAGCCACCAGGGCCGGGGGCGCCGGTGGCCGGGTCGCCGGGGTCGGCGCTGCCGGTACGCGGCTCGCGGGGGCCGGGGTTGCCGGTGACCGAGATGCCGGGGCGGGGTACGCCGGTGGCGGGGTCGCCGGGGTCGGCGCTGCCGGTACGCGGCTCGCCGGGGCCGGTGCTGCCGGTGGCCGGGCCGCCGAGGCGAGGGCCGTCGGAGTCCGGCGTGCCGGGTCGTACGAGCCGTACGTCACCGTCCTGCCGGTTCCCGACGCCGGTCCCCGGCTCATCGGCGTACCGCTCACCGTCCCGCACCGGCCGTACGGCGCCCTGCCGCCCCGGCCGGCAGTCGAACTCCGCGCGCATCCGCGTCAGCAACCGCGTCAACTGGTCGACGTCCTTCGCGGACCAGCCGTCCAGCCGCTCGGCGAGCAGTTCCTCGCTCCGCCGCGACAGCTCCGCGAGCTTGGCGCGGCCTGCCGGGGTGAGCCGCAGGATGCGGGACCGCTTGTCGGCGGGGTCGGCGGCGCGCTCGATCCAGCCCCGGTCCACGAGGTGGGCGACGTGGCGGCTGCTGACGGACATGTCGACCGAGAGCAGCTCCGCGAGGTGCGTCATCCGCATCTCGCCGTACCGCCCGAGCAGGCCCAGCACGGCGGTCGACCCCGCGGGGCAGTCCGGCGGCAGGATCCGCTCCAGCTCCCGCTTCACGGCCCCGAAAGCGCTGAGCTGACGCGCCAGCTCCGCGAACTGCGCCTGCCTGGCCATCCCTGCCTCCCTCTTTCGTTGCCTGGAGCAACCGTAAGAGTCGTTGGTTGCTACAGGCAAACAAAAGGACGGTTAGGCTGACAAAAACTTGGCAAAGGCAAGTATTGCGAGAGTAAATGTGCAGGTGGGAGGGGGTGTCGTACGGGTCATGGCCCCCCACCCCCTGCCACGACCCTCCACCGACCGACCACCACCCCTCCTCCGCCACCTCACGAAGCACACCGCGCCCCCTGCCCTCGGGCGTTGCTGCGGGAACCCCCGCTTGGGCCCCCACCCCCCTCTTCGCTAACCTCTCGACGCATGGCTAACAACCAGAACCCGCAGGGCAATTACGACCCCGCCGGCAGCACCCAGATGTTCCGCGCGTTCGTCGACGAGGGCGCCCCCCAGGCGTCGTCCCCGGCGGCCACCCCCAGCACGTCCTCCGGCCCTCGCGTCGGCCTGATCGCCGTCGTCGTGGCGGTGGTCGTGGTCGTGGCGGCGGTGGCGTGGCTGGCTTTCAACTAACCCCACGGGGGACCACCCCACCCTCGACCTCAGGCCCGCGCTTCCCGAAACCCGAACGGGACGGCGCGGGCCTGGTCGTGTGGGGGGTACGCGGCTGAGGCGAACGCCGCCGCTGTGGTGAACGCCGCTCCTGTGCGGTGAACGCCGCTCCGATCACGTCCTGAACCCCGCTCGGCATCACCCCCCTACCCGGCCCACCAACCTCATCCGCCCCGTCACCAGAACCTCGTGATTCGCGAACAGCGCCCCAAGTTCGTACCGCCGCCCGACGACGGCGACCCACGCCGCACACGGCTGCTCCCCCGACGACACGACCCGAGCCCGGTACGCCTGCGTGAGGATCCATCTCGCCTGATCCTGCCGGGAGTTACGCCCCCCGAGCTGCTCGGCCAGCTTCCACAACTCCTCGCCCTCACTCAACTCGTCGTGGAGGACGGCGACCAGCCCGACGTCACCCAGCCCCCGGGTGTCGGAGGAGTGGGTGGTGTAGGCGACGGAGAGGGTTTCCAGAGGGAAGACGGTCACGCGGCTGGTGGCGGTGAGGTGGGTGGGCACGGTGGGGTGTCCGTTCGGGCAGGGGTGGGGGCGGCCCGGCGGGGGTGGCCGGGCCGCTGGGGTGGGGGTGGGGGTCAGCAGCAGGGGCCGTCGCCGCAGCAGGCGGGCGGGTTGCAGTTGGCGGTGGTGTCCCAGAGGTGGTCGTCGACGGTGAATCCGGCGGTGCGCAGGCGGGTGGCGACGTCGTTCATGAGGGTGCGGGTGCGGGTCTTGCTGTTCGGTTCGTGGTGGAGGAAGTAGCCGAAGGTCCGCTGGCACCAGTCGGCGTACCAGGTGGTGTGCAGGACGAGGGTGTGCCAGCCGGGGTCGACCTGCTGGGAGGGGGCCATCTCGGCGCCGGCGCGGGTGGTGCCCATGACGTGGACGAGGGCGAGGGCCTGGTCGACGACCCGCTCCGCGAGGGGGCGGTCGAGGGTGTACTCGTCGGCGCAGAACGCGGCGAGCATCTCGAACTCGGCGTCGGTGACGAGGGAACGGCCGGTGCGGGTGGGGAGTGCGGTGGTGGTCATGGGGTGCCTCCTCTGAGCCGGTGGGTTACGACGGTAGGGAGGCGGGGTGAGCGGGCGCCAGCGATGTGCATAGTTGTGCAGAGAGCCACTCTCGCGAGGGAACATGGCCGGTAATTAGCCTTGTGTGGAAGGCAGTTGGTCGAGAATCTTGTGCACAAGAACGCACATCTCAGTGATGGAGGCGGACATGCCTTTGCTGTTCATCGGGATCGACCCGAACACCGGTGACCACGACAGTCCGACCCTCTGGGTCGACCAGGAGAAGCGGGAGATCGTCGTACAGGGCTGGAAGCCCGACGAGGCGCTCGAAGCGGAGTGCGCCGCGTACGAGGTGCCGGGTCACGCGAAGGGGATTCCGGACCACGAGGGCGTAGTCCGTGTTCCGGCGAGCATGATCGACATGTTGAGGGAGGCGTGCGATGTCCTCGAACGCGGAGAAGTTTGAGAAGTATCTCCGGAGCGCACAGCATTCAGCCGTGCACCTGGAGATGAGGGACTCCTACAACGTCGACTACGAGAAGGGCCCCTTCGCGGACTGGAAGGCGGGCAACGGGCGTAACCCCGACGCCGACCGGTCCACGTGGTGGCGTCCTTGGCTCGACCTCGTCCAGGGGACCGTGAACCGGGGCGTGGTCATGCGCAGGGCGCGGATCGTCTCGGAGCCGGTCAGCGAGTACACGCGGTTCCTCCACAGCGGCACGTTCACGAACGTGGCCGCCGGTGAGGTGGTGCGCTGGCTGCCCCGGCGCCAGGCGTCCGACATCGCGCTGCCCGGGAACGACTTCTGGGTGTTCGACGAGAAGGTCGTCTACTGGAACCACTTCTCGGGCGAAGGCGCCTCACTCGGCCCCGAGATCTGGGTGGACAACCCCGAGGCGGCGAAATTGTGCGTGGACGCCTTCGAGGCGGTATGGTCGCGCGCCATCCCCCACAGCGAGTACAAGATCCGCTGAGGTTTCCGACCGTACAGGCCAGTTCATGCCCTCCTCTCCGTCCTCTTCCGCCCAGGCCGCACGCGAGGCCGTCGCCCGACGGCTTCGTGGCCTTCGCAAAGAGGCGGGGCTGACGGTCGCTGAACTGGCCGCGCGGTGCGGCTGGCACCACGCGAAGACGTCCCGTATCGAGAACGCCCTGACTGCCCCGTCGCCCAAGGACATTCGTGCTTGGGCGACCGCCTGTGAGGCGCAGGACCAGGCGGACGACCTGATAACCCAGTCCCTGCACGCGGAGTCGCTGTACACGGAGTGGCGTCACCAGATGCGCAGCGGGCTGAAGCAACTCCAGGGCAGCTCGGCCAAGTTGTTCCGGGAGAGCCGTCTCTTCCGCGTCTACTCGTCCACACTGGTGCCCGGTTTCCTTCAGACCGAGGGGTACGCCGCCGCTGTGCTGCGCATCTCCGCGCGCTTCCACGAACTCCCGGTGGACGACAGCGAGGAAGCCGCCCGTGCCCGCATCGAACGCTCCCGAGTGCTCCATGAGCCGGGACGCCGGTTCGTGTTCGTGGTCGAGGAAGAGGTCCTGCGCCACCAGATCGGGGACGAGGACACTATGGCGGCGCAGTTGGGCTATCTGCTCACGGCGGGAACACTTCCCCAGGTCTCGCTGGGCATCATCCCGTTCACGGTCCGGGACCGGCTCCAATGGCCACGAGAAACGTTTCACGTCTACGACGACAAACTCGTGTCCGTAGAGCTGATCTCCGCCCGCGTCCGCATCACCCAACCCGCCGAAACAACCCTCTACTTGAAGGCGTTCGAGCACCTCCGCAGCATGGCCGTCTACGGCCCCGAGGCCCGCGCCCTCATCCTCCGCGCGATCGAGGCCCTCGACCAGGCCTGAGATCATCCCTGCATGCAGCAACTCCACGACGCCCTAGGACACCTCGCCTACGACGTGACCGGCGACGGCCCACCCGTCGTGCTCGTGCACGCCGGTGTCGCCGATCACCGGATGTGGGACGCCGTCGTGCCCGCGCTCGCGGAGCGGTACGCCGTGGTGCGGTACGACCTTCGTGGGTTCGGGGAGTCCGCGCCCCCGACCGGTTCGTTCCGCGAAGTGGACGACCTGGCGCGGCTGTTGGACCACCTCGGATACGGCCGCGTACGCCTCGTAGGCGCGTCCTGGGGAGGCCGGGTGGCCCTGGACTTCACGTTGGCGTATCCGGACCGCGTACAGGAACTGGCGATGCTGACGGCGCCCTGGCCGGGGTACGACTGGTCGGCGGAGATGATCGCGTACGACGCGGCGGAGACGGCGGCGCTGGAGGCGGGTGACCTCGACGCGGCTGTGCAGCTCGACCTGGACATGTGGCTGCGGGGTCCCGCGCGGAGTTGGGACGAGGTCGGGGAGGGGCTGGCGGAGCAACTGCGGGGCCCTCTAAGGACGTTGCTGGCGAACCAGGAAGTCGTGGGCGAGCACTCCCAGGGCCCCGGCACCGGAGACCTCACCACCGTCTCCGTACCCACCCTGATGGCCCTCGGCAAGCTGGACGTCCCCGACTTCCAGGACATCGCGCGCAGGTACGCGGCCGAGATCCCCGGCGCCGAACTCGTGGAGTTCACGAACGCGGCACACCTCATCGCGATGGACGCGCCGGGTGAAGTCGGCGCGGTGCTGGGGGAGTTCCTCGGGAGGTAGCGGCGACGGCACCGTGGGACGTCTCAGTCGTACCGCTCGACGAGCGCGTGCCCGATCGCGGCCAACTGGTCCCGCACACCCGCAGGCCCGGTCACGTCGACCCACGCGACCAGCCCGGAGAGTTCCCCGGCGAGCGTGGACTCGTCGTAGCCACGGATCAGCACCTCGATGCGGCCGTCGGCCGTGGCGCCCCCCACCTGGAGCCGGTTGCCGAGCGCCAGCCGGAGCAGGCCGATCCCGTGGGGCACGCAGACCGCCTGGATCTCGAGGGGCATCCGCCCACGGTCGACCGCGTCGGCGATCTCGCGCCAGCTCGCGGCGAGGTCGAAGTCCTCGGGCCGGCGCACGGGTTCGCCGGTCGGGTCGGCGGACGACACGCGGTCGATGCGGAAGGTCCGCCGCCCGGCCTCGGTGTCGGAGACGAGGTACCACGACGGACCTTTGGCGACGATGCCCAGCGGGTGGACGGTCCTCTCGGTCTCGGCGCCCTTGCCGTCGACGTAGCCGAGCCGTACCTGGACGCCACGGATCACCGCGTCCTGGAGCGCGTCGAGGAAGCGGGGCGGCCGGTGCTCGACCCGGCTCGCCCCCCACCGCTGCGGGTCCACGACCAGCGCCGCCGCCGCTGCCTCGGCCTGCCCCCGGAAGGGCTCCGGCAGGGCTTGGACGAGCTTGCGCAGAGCCGCCTTCACGGCGGGCGTCGCGGCCGAGGCCGGACCGGCGACCAGGAACAGGGCGCGGGCCTCACCCGCGGTCAGCCCGGACAGATCGGTACGGGCGCCGCCCACGAGGCGCCAGCCGCCGCCCCGCCCCTGCACGGAGTACACCGGCACCCCGGCCATGGCCAGGGCGTCGAGGTCGCGGCGGGCGGTGCGCTCGGAGACCTCCAGTTCCCGGGCGACCTCCGCCGCCGTCACCTGCTCACGCCGTTGCAGCAGAAGGAGGACGGCCACCAGCCGGTCGGTTCGCACGGAGGCAACATTTCCACGGAAACCGGTCATGGGGTGACCGGTTTCGGTCGCCAGGATGACGGCATGACTTCATCGACGTTCGATCCAGCAGACTTTCCCGAGCCCACCCTCGTCCCGGTCAACGGCGTGGAACTCGAAGTGTTCGAAGCGGGCCGGCAGAACGCGGGAAAGCCCGTCGTCCTGTGCCACGGCTGGCCGGAGCACGCCTTCTCCTGGCGCTACCAGGTGCCCGCCCTGGTCGCGGCGGGCTACCACGTCATCGTCCCGAACCAGCGGGGGTACGGGAATTCGTCCCGTCCGGCCGACGTGGCGGCGTACGACATCGAGCACCTGTCCGGTGATCTCGTCGGACTTCTCGATCACTACGGATACGACGACGCCACCTTCGTCGGCCACGACTGGGGTGCCATGGTCGTCTGGGGGCTGGCCCTGCTGCACCCGGACCGTGTGAACAGAGTGATCAACCTGAGCCTGCCCTACCAGGAACGTGGCGAGAAGCCCTGGATCGATTCCATGGAAGAGATGTTCGGCGGCGACTTCTACTTCGTCCACTTCAACCGGCGACCAGGCGTCGCGGACGCCGTGTTCGACGAGAACCCCCACCGGTTCCTCCGCAACCTGTACCGAAAGAACGAGCCCCCCAGGGAACCCCGGCCGGGCATGGCGCTGATCGATCTCGCCAGAGCGGAGACACCGCTCGGTGAGCCCGTGATGAGCGACGGCGAACTGGCCTTCTTCGTCTCCGCGTTCGCATCGTCAGGGTTCACGGGCGGCGTGAACTGGTACCGGAACCTCGACCGCAACTGGCACGTGCTGGCGGACGTGGATCCGGTGGTCCGGCAGCCCGCGCTGATGATCTACGGCGCCCGGGATGTGATCCAACGGTCGGAGAAACTGGCGGAGTTCGTGCCCCGGGTGGACGTGGTCAGCCTGGACTGCGGTCACTGGATCCAACAGGAGAAGCCGGAAGAGACGAACCGGGCGATCACGGAATGGCTGGCGCGGCAGGACGCCGTTTAGCCGGAAACGTCGCGCTGTCGTTGCCGCCCGGCAGGACGGTCAGGTCGGTACGGTCACGCTGCTGCGCGTACGGGTCGGGGACCCCGGGCGGGATGCTCTGTACGGCCTGCCCCGGGCCGAGGCTCGAACGGGAAGGACCACGTACGGCCTGCTGCGGTCGTCCGGACGCGGGTACCGTTCCGGCAGAGGCTCGACTCCACGGAATCGGACGGTTCGGTCATGGCGTATGAGTTGGAGGAGCAGGAGGCCATCGGCCTGCGGATCAAACGGCGTCGCCTCGGTCTGGGGATGCCGCAGGCCGATCTCGCGGTGGCGGTGGGAAAGACGCAGGGATGGGTGTCCCGGGTCGAGAAGGGGCGGATCGAACTTGACCGGGCCGGACTCGTCAACTCCATCGCGGCGGCCCTGCACTGCCACCCCAATGATCTGATCTCCCGTCCCTACCTGGGGAGTTCGTCCGACGAGCGGTGGCAGCCGGCCGCCGCGTCGATCCTGCGGGAACTGCGCCGCTACGACCTCACCCCGGTGTTCGACGGCACCCCGCGTACGTCGGCGGAGCTGTGGGCGGACATGACCCGCCTGCACCGGCTCCGGGACGCCGCCGCGAACATCGCCGTCCTGCGGAGCCTGCCGGACTTCTTCCGGGAGGCGCATGCGCTGGCCGACAGGTCGCGGGGACACGAGCGGGAAGAGGCGTTCGGGATCTACGCGGTGTGCTGCAAGTTCGCGCACACCGCCGCGCACTCCCTCGGCCACCCGGAGCTGATCGCGGCGACGTGCGAGCGGGCGGCATGGGCGTCCCGTCTGTCCGGAGACCCCGTACTGCCCGCTGTGGCCGACTGGATGCGCGTGTGGGACATGTGGGCGACGGCCGACTGGTCCGACGCGATCGCCTTGGCGGACAAGGCGCTACGGGGGATCGAGGCGGAGTACGAGGCGGGCCGCCCTCTCGCCGTCCGCGCCTGGGGGAGCCTCCAACTGCGCGCGGCCGTCTCGGCGGCACGGGCGAACAACCGCCCCGAGGCCGAGCACCGGATAGCGCTGGCGAGGCAGGCCGCCGACCGCACGGACCAGGAACCCGCTCCGGTGGCGGACCGGCACTCCCTGACCTTCTCGTCCGGGAACGTGACCGTCCACAGCATCAACGTGGCGCTGGAGATGAGCGACCAGCGCCAGGCGCTGCGCCTGAACCGCGACGCCGACCCCGGCCGGCTCGAAGCACTGCCGAACTCCCGGCGCGGCCATCACCGCATGGACCTCGCGCGAGCGCACCTATGGGACGGCAACCGGCGTCAGGCGCTCACCGAACTCCGTGAGGCCGAGCGGATCGCTCCTCAGCTCGTACGGAACCACCCCATCGCCAGGGCCACCCTCCGGAAGATCGTGTACGCCGAACGAGCCTCCACGCGCCAGCAGTTGCGCTCCTAGCTTTCGAAGCATGACGGCAGGAAGCACCAGCCCTGTCCCCGGCCCGCGCCGGAAGCCCCGGCGCGGGGATCTCGCGTACGACACCGGAAGCGAGCGCACCGGTGTCGTGACGGCGTTGCCCGAGGACGGCGGCCACGGCTGGACCGCCCTCGGGAGCAGGCTGGCACTCGTCGAGCCCGATCGGGAGGAGCACGCCATGACATTGACCGCGCCCGAGCCGACGGCTACCGCCGTCGAACCACGAGACCCCAGGCAGTACGTCGCCCCGGAGGTCTGGGACCGTGAGATCCAACTCCTCATGCGGGACCACCCGTTCGACGAGGTGATGGCCACCCGGCTGTTCGGCGCCGCGATCTCCTATCTGATCACCGCGATCGAGAAGTGGGGTCAGGGGTTAGAGATGTGCTGCGGCCGGATCGTGGACATCGCCGTGCACGTGTTCATCCTCGACACCCGCAACTACCGGGAGTTCTGCGCCAGGGACTTCGACGGCCGCTTCCTGGAGCACATCCCGGAGATCGCCTTCAAGTACGACGGCTCCGTGGAGCGCACCGCCCGGATCATCGCGGACAACGGCTTCGCCGTGGACTGGAAGTTGTGGGAGGCGGACTACGCCAAGTGCGGTCCGTGCCGTCCCGGGGAGGAGTGCCACTGAAAGGCAGGCCGGTCGGATTCCCCCACGCCTGGAGGCGCACACCGCGTCTCCGGGCACCTTTTTGCCCGGCTACGAGCGGATAGCGGTATTCGCTCCCACAGCGGAGGTCACGGGAGTAACTTGGCGCTCCACCAAGCCACATGACTCCCGGAGGCATCCCGTGTCCGGCTCAGCTCCCACCACCCCGCCCGAGTACTGGGACAGGTACCGTCCAGCTCTCCAGGAACCCCCTGCGGCGCAGCGCTTCGACTGGACCGGATCGGACGACGGCGGTCCCGGCGCGGAACTTCTCAACTCCCCTGCGACGGCGCTGGACCTGGGTCCGGCGGAGGGGGAGAACGCCGCGTATCTCGCGAGCGGCGGTACGGAAGTCGTCGCCGTGGACTTTTCCGGAGTCCAGGTCGACAGGGCTCGTCGGTTCTGGTCCCACGTTGCGGAGTTGACGTTCATCCATGCGGAGGCGTGCGCGTATCTCGCCGACGGGACAAGGCAGTTCGACGCGATCTACTCGACGTGGGGTGCGGTGTGGTTTGTCGACCCCGACGAGTTGTTCCCTCTCGTACGTCAACGCCTGGCTCCCGCCGGTACGTTCGCGTTCTCCCACCGGGAGCCCGTCGCCGGTCAGTACGGCGCGCAGCGGATGGGTGGGAGGTGGCTGGAGGGTCGGGAGCGCGAACTGACCGTGTGCCGTTGGCAGTACAGCGCGGAGCAGTGGACGGACATCCTGAAGCGGCACGGGTTCACTGGCGTGAGGGCGCGGGTGTGGCCGAACCGGGAGGAGGGGGCCTTGGGGACGCTGATCGTCACCGCCCGGCCGTCCTGACCTCACCGCAGCCGCAGTACGCCGGGTGCGTGGTCCTCGAAGATGGTCAGGAGCCAGTCGTACACGGTCTCGCCCCGGCCCTCTCTGGCCGCCGTGAGGTCCGCGAGGACTGAGGGGCGGTTCGTGGGGTGGCAGCGGGCGAGGCGGAGTTCCAGCTGGCGGGCCGTTTCCCGGTGGCCGAGGTGTTCGCGGGATACGTCGTGGTGGTGCCACTCGATGACGTAGTCGCCGTCGTCGGGCGTACCGAAGCCGCCGCGCAGGCAGTCGACGAGGGCGTCGAGGTTGCGGCCGAAGTAGCCGCCGGGGCCGTTGATGGCGGAGCCGAGGGTGTGCCAGAAGTCGTCGAGGGTGTGGATCTGGGTGCCGTCGAGGACGTAGGTCCGGGTCACTTGACCGAGTCGACGAAGGTGTTCCAGGAGGCGGCGGTGAAGAGGAGGGCGCCGAGGGTGGGGGCTTTGCTGTCGCGGACGGGGACGAGGGAGGGGAGGTTGGGGGCGAATTCGAGGCAGTCGCCGCCAGTTGAGTTGCTGTAGCTGCTCTTGTGCCAGTCGGCCATGTTCAGCAGGTCGGCGGAGACTTCGAGGCAGTTGCCGCCGGTGGAGTTGCTGTAACTGCTCTTGCGCCACGAGAGGTTGGTCAGGTCGACGGATCGCACGGTACTTCCTCCAACAGCCGCAAGATGAACGCGCGCGACTCGGCAGGCGTTTGTGCCAGGTCGCACACGGCATCATATGCACGGAAGAGGTACTCGGCCTCGCTGGTTTTCTCGACCACATCGCCGTCTAGGTCGTTCTCCACGTAGGCCACGGTCCTCCCGTCCAGGAGCCGCAGGAGCATCACGTCGGTGGTGTCCAGACCGTGCAGTCCGACGCCGAACGGCAGCACCCGGATGGTGACGTTCGGGAGTTCGGACACCTCCAGCAAACTCTCCAACTGCTCGCGCCACGCGGCTGGATCACGCAGCGAATTCCGGAGGGACGCCTCGGAGAGGACCGTGCGGAACACGGGTGGATCCTCCGACTCGAGGATGGCCTGGCGACCTATGCGAGCTTCGACCTGCTGCTCCAACTCCTCCCCCTCGAAGCCACCCGCTGAGAGCGCCTCCCGTGCGTACGCCTCCGTCTGAAGCAACCCCGGCAGCCTGGTCGGCGAGAACTGCGACAGGGCGACCGCCTTCGCCTCGTGCTCCATGTACGGCCGGTACTGCGGCCTGAACTGTTGCTTGTCCGCAGCCGCCAGCTCCCACAACGTCAAGATGAGCGGCGTCGTCCCGTAGAACGTGTCGAGCCCGATGGCGACTTGAGGACTCCCGATCGTCGCCCCGCTCTCCAGCCTGCTCAGCAGCGACTGATCCCACCCCAGCCTCTTCGCCAACTCCCTGAAGCTCAGCTTGCGCTTCTCCCGGTGCTCCTTGATCACCTGCCGGAACCGCTCCCGAGGTTCCTGGCTCATCCCCGTGACCGGACGCCTCCGCGCCATCCCTGTCCCCTCCGTCCTAAGTGGTGCACGAACCCAAGAAGCGGTGCACCAGACCCGATTCGACCCGTACGGCCATCTCCCGTGGGCCATCCTCGTACTACCCAGGAATACGCAGAGTATTACAACTGCCGCATTCCGTATAGAACTTGGGCGAAAGGACAGAAACCCATGGAACCCGGAACCCTCCTCTACGACCCCGCCCTCGACAAGGTCGGCGAATACCAGGCCCTCCTCGGCAAGTACGCCATGCTCCGCCCCGTCGGCGGCGGCACCGAGTGGCAGGCCGACCCCAAGACCCTGCGCCCGGCGACGGACAAGGAGCGCCTGAGCGCCGGCGTGAAGGCCGCGAACCACCTCACCCGCAACGACCCCGCGAAGAACCCCCCGTTGGAGCCGGCGATCGACCTCAGCGCACCCCCGCGCCCGTACCCCGACTGCCCCACCTGCGACGAACTCGCCACCCTCCGCAGGACGGCCCACAAGTCCAAGGACTACAGCGCGGCCACAGACGCGAACGTCCTCCTCCGCCGCCACCACACGCAGGCGCACCCCAAGTGACCTACCGCCCCCACCCCAGCCAGATCACCCAGGTCCCCCCGACCTACGCAACACCCCCACCCCGCATCGCACCCCCACCCCACACCCCCCAACCCCCGCTCCCCACCCCCAAGTTCGCCCCCACCCTGTGGACGATCCTCCTCACGGCCACCAGCGTCATCAGCCTCGTAGCCGCGACGATCACCAGAGCCTAGAAAAACAGCAAGGCCGCCGAAGAACCCCTCGGCGGCCAACTGCCCTGCAAAAAACCGTCAGTCAGAGATGAGCCCATCCCGCAGCTGAGCCAACGTCCGCGTGAGCAACCGCGAAACGTGCATCTGCGAGATCCCGACCTCTTCCCCGATCTGCGACTGAGTCATGTTCGCGAAGAAGCGAAGCATGATGATCCGGCGCTCACGAGGCGGCAGCTTCGCAAGCAGCGGCTTCAGGGACTCCCGGTACTCGACGCCCTCAAGCGCCGTGTCCTCGTACCCAAGCCGATCCGCCAACGACCCTTCGCCACCGTCGTCTTCGGGAGCGGGCGAGTCCAAAGACGACGCCGTGTACGCGTTCCCGACGGCAAGCCCATCGACGACGTCTTCCTCGGACACCCCGAGAACGGCGGCGAGTTCAGGCACGGTAGGAGACCGATCGAGCCGCTGAGACAGCTCGTCACTGGCCTTGGTCAGAGCAAGTCGCAGCTCCTGAAGCCGCCGAGGCACACGGACCGACCAGGACGTGTCCCGGAAGAACCGCTTGATCTCGCCGACGACGGTAGGCATGGCGAAGGTCGGAAACTCAACCCCACGCTCACAGTCGAACCGGTCGATCGCCTTGATCAGCCCGATCGTGCCGACCTGGACGATGTCCTCCATCGGCTCGTTGCGCGACCGGAAGCGAGCAGCCGCGTACCGCACGAGCGGCAGGTTGAGTTCGATGAGCGTGTCACGGACGTACGGACGCTCAGGGCTGTCCTCGTCGAGCGCGGCGAGCCGCAGGAACAGGGAGCGGGACAGGGTCCGGGTGTCGATCGCCTCCGTGGGGGCGGGAAGCGCCGGAGCCGGTCCGGCGGTGAGTGCCGGGACGTCGGCCGTGACGTCGTCGAGCGGGTCCGGCTCGGCGGGCACGGCGGGCGCGGACGCGCTCTTCTCGAGCGTGAGCACCTTCGAGCTGCCCTGGTCTGCGGACATGCCACCCCCTTTGGGTCGCGGGACGGTCGGGGCTGGCGCTCCGGGTGGAACGTCGGCCTTCACCTGAATACCGGAGCCGAAGCCTCGGCAAACGCGCTTCCGGCAGAATGTCACATGTCGGCAACACGCTGTAGTGACATGTCGACATGTGACTGACGAAACACCCCTGCACAGACGGTGTATGACGAGGTCTCAGCCCGAATCGGCCCCAAAAGGGCCGTCGGGACGATTCGCTCGTGACGGTGACGTATCGATCCTGCTTACGATTCCCAGAACCGGGAGGATCTACGCCTCGATCCGGTTGGCGGACCGCAGCCGCTGGAAGGACCGGGCGAGCAGCCGGGACACGTGCATCTGCGAGACCCCCAGCTCGGCGCTGATCTGCGACTGGGTGAGATTGCTGTAGTAACGGAGCAACAGGATCCGCTGCTCCCGCTCCGGCAGCTGCACGAGCAGGTGCCGTACGAGGTCGCGGTGCTCGACGCCGTCCAGCGCGGGATCCTCGTACCCGATCCGATCGAGCAGCCCAGGCAGCCCGTCGCCCTCCTGCGCGGCCTCCAGGGAGGTCGCGTGGTACGAGCGGCCGGCTTCGATGCAGGACAGCACCTCGTCCTCCCCGATCCGCAGCCGCTCGGCGATCTCGGCGGTGGTGGGGGTACGGCCGTACGCGGTGGTCAGATCCTCCGTCGCGCCGTTGACTTGCACCCACAGCTCGTGGAGGCGGCGGGGTACGTGGACGGTGCGCACGTTGTCGCGGAAGTACCGCTTGATCTCGCCGACGACCGTCGGCATCGCGAACGTCGGGAACTGGACGCCCCGGTCGGGGTCGAAGCGGTCGATCGCGTTGATCAGACCGATCGTCCCGACCTGGACGACGTCCTCCATCGGTTCGTTGCGGGAGCGGAACCGTGCGGCGGCGTAGCGCACGAGCGGGAGATTCGCCTCGATGAGCGCCGTACGCACCCGGCGGTGCTCCGGCGTACCCGGCGGCAACTCCTTGAGCTGGCCGAAGAGGACGGTCGTCAGGGCCCGGGTGTCCGCACCCCGGCGCTGTCTCTCGGAGAGCTCCGGGGCTTCGGGGGCCTCGGGAACCGTTTCCTCATCCGCTTGGGGTGGCGCAGTACTGGCCGACACGGGCAACGCCACCTCTTCATCCGCCGTTCATCCGTCAAAAGCGGTCATAGCATCACAAGACATCACCACTGTGTGCAAGCACCGCATAACGCCGTGTTGAGGGATGAATGGCACTTTCAGAAGGTGTAGTCGGCGACGACCCACGTCGCGAACTCACGCCACAGCGCCACCCCGGCCTGGTGCGCGGGGTGCTCGGCGTACCGCTTCAGCGCCTCCGCGTCCGCGAACGACGAGTTGATCGCGAAGTCGTACGCGATCGGCCGGTCGGAGAGGTTCCAGCCGAGCTCCCAGAACTCGACGTCCTCGATCTGCCCCGGCAGCGCCCGGAACGCGGCCTCCCCGGCCACCACGCGCTCGTCCTCGCGCGTGACACCGTCGTTGAGCTTGAACAGGACCAGGTGGCGGATCATCGGACGCTCCCAAGAAGGCAGAGCGGCTACTTGGCCCCGTCGGCGAGCCACGTGAAGAAGTCCCCGATGGCCTTCGCCGCGTTGGATATGCCCTCGAACCCTAGCTGGACGTAGTCCGCCGCCCTGGCCGGGTCCGTGATGATCACGTACAGCACGAACACGACGAGCACGTAGACGGCGATCTTCTTGGCCTGCACCGCCACCGCGCCTCCCCTGCGACTTGGATCCCCCTGGCTACCGGCCGCGAGTGTAGCTTTCGCGCCAAGCATTTCATCGTATTGATCGTACGGATCAGGGGAATTGACCGAGTTTTCAACAGGTCCGGCACGGTCAGACGCGTGGCGTCGTGGCGTCGTTCCAAGGATTCACCAGCGTGACACCAGTGCCCTCGAAGTCCTTGATGTTCCTGGTCGCCAGCGTCGCCTTGCGTCGGGCGCAGATCGCCGCGATCTGTGCGTCAGCGGTGGCGATCGGGCGACCGAGCCTCTCTCGGGCCAGGACGATGTCCGCGTACCGAGTGGCCGCAGCCGAGTCGAACACTTCGATGCGTCCGCCGAGGTCCTCGAACAGCATCGCATCGATGCCTGCGACAAGCTCCGCCTTGCGCTTGCCGTCCGGCAGTCGACGTACGCCGTACCAAAGCTCTGCAGCAGTCACCGCAGTCGTCGTGACCTCATCAGGTACAAGGCTGTCGAGCCAGTCGATGACCCGCTGCTCCGGAACCGGCTTCACCAGCTCCGACAGGATGTTGGTGTCGAGGATGATCATTCGAAGACCGCCGAGCGCGGCGCATCCTGCCGAGTAGGCAGTTCCAGCTCCTCTCCGCCCAGCCCGGTGAATCGCTCACGGATGCGAGATCCCAGTGGGCGGGAGGAGCTGTCGGGCGCGAGCTGCTCGCTGAGAATCGCACGCACCTCAGCCTCCATCGACCGGCCGTGCCGCGCGGCCTGCATGCGCAGCCGCGCGTGGGTTGTGTCGTCCAGTCCCCGGATCGTCAGATTCGCCATGATTACTCCCCTCGGGTTGCTTTCAATGCTAGCAGTGCTGTCGGATGCGAGTGGCGCGATATCCGGGGCCAAGGTGCGCCGCCTCCGCGCGCCGCACAGGCTCGCCAAGGAGTCCGGCGGACTCATCTGGAAGCGGGACAGGGCGAACCCGGCGGCCTGACCAGCGATTCTTCTTGCTGTACCGGGCTGTAACGTATTTTTGGCGTCACGTAATTGGTTCGTCGAAATGATCGGCGTGAAGTTCCATCGAACGACTTTGGATGGCTTCCGCGAATCGTATTCACGAACCACAGCGTTCAAATGCTGGCTACCAAACTGGTAGCGTTCGCCAAGACGGCCAGACCTCGCCCCCCCGCAGGTTGCCTCCTGCGGACTACGAGGGCGAGGCTTTGGTGGCGTTGTGAGCCCTGGCTGATCACTCAGTCGGGGCTCACGTGTTCTAAGACCACAGTCCGCGCTCGTAGAGCCACGCGATTACGAGGAAGACCTCGCAGGTCGCGCTCACACGCTCCGAGGAGACATGCGGGCGTACATGGTCTCGCCACCGATCCTTCAGCCACTGAAGCAGCTTCAAGATCGGCCTCCTTCTTGGCCTTGTGAGGCCGGGAAGCGGGGAATTACCCCCGCACTACTGGGGGCGCGTCCGCGCCCCCAGCTGGAAGGTGCGGCCGTTGTCCCCGGAAGGAGTAACCAGGACGATACAGCGGGCTGTGGGGAATTCCGCAATTCATCTGCCGCGCACGTACTTTGACGTCGCTCAAGAATCAACTCTGTGCAGGTCAGCGGTTGTTACGTACGTGGTCGGCGAGACACCGGCTCGTCGACCCCTACCTGTGGGTGATTCCACGCCTTGGTTGCATCGTGGACCTCTTCGCAGGGGAGGGTGTGGCCGGCGTGAGTCTGAGGGGGCCCAGTTGGCACAGTCGCTTTGGCTGTCAGGGCGAACTGAGACGGAACGCGATGAGGGGTTGGCTCCAGTTGGAGCCAACCCCTCATTCACCTGCGGTAGCGGAGGGATTTGAACCCTCGGTGACTTGCGCCACACTCGCTTTCGAGGCGAGCTCCTTCGGCCGCTCGGACACGCTACCGAGAACAACTTTACAGCACCCCGTGACGTGCTCGGTACCAGGTATTAGCGGCCTGTCAGTTGCTACGAAAGAAGCTGGTCAGGAGGGTCGCACAGGCATCTGCCAGCACCTCGCCGATCACCTCGGGACGATGGTTGAGACGCCGGTCCCGTACGACGTCCCAGACCGAACCGGCGGCACCGGCCTTGTCGTCCCGCGCGCCGTAGACCACCCGGTCGACACGCGACTGCACCAGCGCCCCGGCACACATCACGCACGGTTCGAGGGTCACGACGAGCGTGCAGTCGACGAGCCGCCACGCACCCAGCGCCGACGCCGCCCGGCGCAGCGCCAGCACCTCCGCGTGCGCGGTCGGATCGCCGGTCGCCTCACGCTCGTTGTGCGCGGCGGCCAGCACCGTCGTACCGTCCGGACCGAGGACGACCGCCCCGACGGGTACGTCCGGACCGGCTCGCTCCGCCTCGGCGAGGGCGAGCCGCATCGCGGGGTGCCAGGGGTCGCGTACGGGGTCGGGGGTCAGCGGACGGCTTCCAGCATCTCCGTCGCGCCGAGCGCGTCCGCGATCTCGCCGAGCGCGTCGCGGTCGAGGGACTGGAGCTGCTTCTCCGAGATACCGAGGTCGTCGAGGAGGCGCGGGTCGCCGACCGGGCCGTGCGGTACGGCCTCGCCGGCCGGCTCCTCGTCGGCGTCCGAGTCCTGTTCGCCGTCCTCGGTGCCGTCCAGGTCCAGCGCGTCCAGGTCGTCCCCGGAATCCTTGGCGAGCAGGTCGGCGAGCAGGACCTCGCCGTACGAACTGCGGGCGGCCACCGAGGCGTCCGAGACGTAGACGCGGGGGTCGTCCTCGCCGTCCACACGGACGACGCTGAACCAGGCGTCCTCCTGCTCGATCAGGACCAGGACCGTGTCGTCGTCGACGGACGACTCGCGGGCCAGGTCGGCCAGATCCGACAGGGTTTCCACGTCGTCGAGCTCTGTGTCGCTCGCTTCCCACCCGTCTTCGGTGCGCGCGAGCAGTGCGGCGAAGTACACCGTGACTCTCCCAGCTGGTCAAAGGTGTGCCGGTTGGGGGTCCCCCCGGCGGAGGTCTTCAGGTGGTCCAGAGGCGTCGGCCCCGAGCCCCACCCACTCGGAATCGTGGCAGAAACAAGGGCTCCAGGGGACGTCTTCGGCACCCTGTGTCCGGCATTTTGATCGCGGATCCCCACGACCCCACCAGCGCACTCGCTTCCGCCAACAGCGGATCGTACGCGGCTTTGCCATCTGGCAGAGCATGGGCGGGGCTTGAGGACGGAGAGACGGCGGTGATCTTTACCTCAGGCACGCGAAGGGGGGTATGGAAGGGGGTACGAAGGGGGCGCGGGGGTGTCACCAACGGAACGTCCGCATGCGCATCGCGTGACGCAGCCGCGCCGCCTTCGCCCTCCTCGGCTGGACCCGGTCCCGCAGCTCCCGCGCCTCCGCCAGCTCCCTGAGGAAGCGGGCCCGGCGCCGACGTCGGTCGGCCGCGCTCTCCGTACGTTCTTCGTTTGGTTCTTCGCGTTCCGGCACAGTTCACACCACCCCGGTCCAAGTCGGTCATCCCACTGTCCCTCTGTTCGGGGGTCCGACGCCAGAGCGACCCGGGTGCGTGCCCGGTTAATCTGGACGTATGCGTCTCCACGTCGTCGACCACCCTCTGGTCGCTCACAAGCTCACCACGCTCCGCGACCAGCGCACGGACTCCGCGACCTTCCGCCGCCTCGCCGACGAACTGGTCACCCTCCTCGCCTACGAGGCGACCCGGGACGTCCGTACGGAACAGGTCGACATCGTCACCCCGGTCACCGAGACGACCGGCGTGAAGCTGTCCTACCCCCGCCCCCTCGTCGTACCGATCCTCCGCGCGGGCCTCGGCATGCTCGACGGCATGGTCCGCCTCCTGCCCACGGCGGAGGTCGGCTTCCTCGGCATGATCCGCAACGAGGAGACCCTGGAGGCGTCCACGTACGCCACCCGGATGCCGGAGGACCTCTCGGGCCGCCAGGTGTACGTCCTGGACCCGATGCTGGCGACGGGTGGCACGCTGGTGGCGGCGATCCGCGAACTGATCCGCCGAGGCGCGGACGACGTGACGGCGGTGGTCCTGCTCGCGGCGCCCGAGGGGGTCGAGGTCATGGAACGCGAACTGGCGGGCTCGCCGGTGACGGTGGTGACGGCGGCGGTGGACGACCACTTGAACGAGCAGGGGTACATCGTGCCGGGTCTGGGAGACGCGGGGGACCGCCTGTACGGCGCGGCGGAGTAGCGGTTCCTTCTGAAGTGCGGGTGGTGGAGTTTCTTTAGGGGCGCGGGGAACTGCGCGACCAGCCCCCCACTACCCGCACCCGCTCAACAACCCTTCTTGGCACCCCCGTTGGCGGCCTTAGGCACACTCAACGCGGTCAGAGCTTTAGCGGCATCGGCAGGCGCAGCCAGCGCCTTGTACCCATTCCCGATGACGAGGTCGACGGACGCATCCTTCCGAGCCGCATCCATCCGCCGCTGAGCACCCGGCAGTTGAACCCCGAGCACGGACAACGACGTACCGGACGCGGTGGGCAACCCCACCAACACCCCGGTCCCGACAACCTTCTTGTCGAACTGCGCAGGCGCATTCCCCACCTGCCCCACCTTGAACCCCCGCCTCTTCAACTCATCAGCGGTGGTCTTGGCGAGCCCACTACGGGTGGTCGCGTTGAAAACGTTCACGGTGATCTGCGCAGGCTTGGGAAGCACCACAGCGGCCGTAGTGGGAACCGCCTTCTTGACCGCACAGTCGCCGGAGACGGACGCCGCGGAAGCGGTCCCACCCCCACCGGTGAAGACATCCACGAGCTGCATGGTTCCCCACCCCGCAACCCCGAGCACGGCCCCGCACGCGACGACGCCCACAACGAGCCGCCCTCGCCGCCGAGATCGCCGCATACGCGGGTACTTGTCGCCTGTGATGCGGTACTTGCCGCCCATGCCGGGGGGAGTCAGCATGCTCATGGGCGCAGCGTAGTGCTCCAGCGCGCCCATGACGAATAAACGATCATCCGACACCGCCCGGTCACACGGATTGCACCCGAAAGGGGCAACGAGGCCACCCAAGGGTGGACGTCACTCCAGTTCGAGCACCCGCGCATGCAGCACCTGCCGCTGCTGAAGCGCGGCCCGCACCGCCCGGTGCAGCCCGTCCTCCAGATACAGATCGCCCTGCCACTTCACGACGTGCGCGAAGAGGTCGCCGTAGAACGTCGAGTCCTCCGCGAGCAGGGTCTCCAGATCGAGCTGCTGCTTCGTGGTCACGAGCTGATCGAGGCGGACCGGGCGCGGTGCGACGTCCGCCCACTGCCGGGTGCTCTCCCGGCCGTGGTCGGGGTACGGCCGGCCGTTTCCGATGCGCTTGAAGATCACACGGAAAGCCTACCGGCCCAGACCTTCCGGGCGCAGCCACGGCGACGGAGTGCGACGCTGCAAATAACGTCATGTACCGAGGCAAACCGGGAACGAGGGGCAGGCGATGAGTACGCAGCCGCAGCCGACGGGCGCGAACGGGCCGACGCCGGCCGAGGTCACGGAGATCGCGGCCGGGTACGCCTTCACGGGCCCCGCGCTCGACCTCGGCGCCCTCCTCTGGGAGAACACGCCCCACCCCGAGGCCCCCGTCCGTATCCCGCTGCCCGTCCTCAACCGCCACGGCCTGGTCGCGGGCGCGACGGGCACCGGCAAGACGAAGACGCTCCAGCTGATCGCGGAACAGCTCTCGGCGCAGGGGGTCCCGGTCTTCCTCGCGGATGTGAAGGGCGACCTGTCGGGGGTGTCGGCACCCGGCGAGGCGGGCGAGAAGGTGCGGGCCAGAGCGGCGGAAGTGGGCCAGAGCTGGACTCCCGCCGGATTCCCCGCGGACTTCTACGCCCTCGGCGGCATCGGCCACGGCATCCCCGTACGCGCCACCATCACCAGCTTCGGCCCGGTCCTGCTCTCCAAGGTCCTCCAGCTGAACCCGACGCAGGAGCAGTCCCTCGGCCTGATCTTCCACTACGCCGACACGAAGGGCCTCGAACTCCTCGACCTCAAGGACCTCCGCGCGGTGGTCGCTTTCCTCACGTCCGACGAGGGAAAGGCGGAACTGACAACGATCGGCGGCCTTTCTACGGCGACGGCGGGCGTGATCCTGCGTTCCCTGACCGCCTTCGAGGCACAGGGCATGTCCGACTTCTTCGGCGAACCCGAATTCGACACGGCCGATTTCCTACGGCTGTCCCCCGACGGCCGGGGAATCGTGTCGGTCCTCGAACTCCCGGCGATCCAGGACAAACCGCAACTCTTCTCCACCTTCCTGATGTGGCTGCTGGCCGACCTCTTCCACGACCTCCCGGAGATCGGCGACGCGGAGAAACCCAAACTCGTCTTCTTCTTCGACGAGGCGCACCTCCTCTTCAACGGTGCCTCGAAGGCGTTCCTCGACTCCATCACCCAGACCGTCCGCCTCATCCGCTCCAAAGGGGTCGGCGTCTTCTTCGTCACGCAGACGCCGAAGGACGTCCCCGCCGACGTCCTCGCCCAGCTCGGCAACCGCGTCCAGCACGCATTGCGCGCATTCACCCCGGACGACCAGAAAGCGCTGAAAGCGACCGTCAAGACGTTCCCGAATTCCGCGTACGACCTTGAGGAACTCCTGACGTCGCTGGGAACGGGGGAGGCGGTCGTGACCGTCCTGAGCGAGAAGGGGGCGCCGACGCCCGTTGCGGCGACGCGACTTCGGGCGCCGGAGTCGCTGATGGGGCCGATCGACGCGGGCGTCCTGGACCGGGCGGTGGCGTCGTCCCCGCTCCACGAACGTTATGCACAGGCTGTGGACAGAGAATCGGCGTACGAGAAACTCCAGCGGCGTCCGGCGGAGAAGGCGGAGGTTCCTCGTGAGCGGGAGGAGCGCCAGTCGTCGATGGTGGAACAGGTCGTGGGCAGCGGCATGTTCAAATCCCTGGCGCGGTCGATCGGTACGCAACTGGGCCGGGAAATCACGCGGTCCCTTTTCGGTACGGCGAAAAGGAGGCGGTGAGGTGGCGGACCGGTTCCTTTCGGTCCGCCACCTTTTCAGCTAGCGGCTCTGCTCAGCCTGCGCCTGGGGCTGCTGCTCGTTTTCCGTCCGCTTCTCCGTGGGCGCCGCACGCCGGGCTTCCGCGCGCAACAGAGCACGCAGGACCGCATAAGGATCTGTGGGCATGGCCGGGTTTCCTAGCTCTGAGTGAAGGATGAGGGGGGTTTCTTCACACCGCTCTCATCAGCACCGCAGAACCACACAACGCACGGAGGAAATCCCGAAGGGGACGGGAGGCGTCGGGAATTCGCGAGGCACCCTCCCGACCGCCTCGACGCCCACGCGAGAAATGAACGCGGGCCGCAACACCTTCTCGCCCCGCGCGACAGGCGCGGCGGTCGGCCGGAGTCCGCTGTCGACAACGTCGTACTCGACACTCTCGACAGCCATGGCCACGCAGGGAACCGTGCAGACTTCCCCGGGCACCAGCAACGCGAGCACCACGACCAACGCCCGCAGCCAGAGCCGCGATCGAGAAAGAAGCGGTGCACCACTCACACAGGGGGGATGCCCAAGGCGCGCGGGGGTCGAGTCACGGGGGTGAGTGAATCAACCCATTCGGAGCAGCGCATTCGAAGCGCCGGGTAGCTTCGGTGTTTTTAGGGGCGCGGGGAACTGCGCGACCAGCCCAATGCGACCCGCACTCTGACACTCAACCCTCTTTGGCAGCCCGCTTCTTTTCCTGCTTATATGCCCGAACTCTGGCCAAAGAGTCCTCGCCAGTAATATCCGCAACGGACCTGAAAACCTTGGCCTCCCCATAACTCCCCGCAGCCTCCCGCCACCCCTCCGGCCGAACCCTCACCTGCTTACCCAACAACGCCAAGAAAATCTGAGCCTTCTGCTTCCCAAACCCCGGCAACCCCTCCAACCTCTTCAACAACTCACCCCCACTACCAACCCCGTCCCACACCCCCTCCGCGTCCCCGTCATAGTGCTCGACAAGAAACTGACAGAGCTGCTGAACCCGCTTCGCCATAGACCCGGGATACCGATGCACCGCAGGCTTCTCGGAAAGCAGCGCAGCAAACCGCTCAGGATCCATCCCGGCGATCTCCCGCGCATCGAGATCATCCACCCCCAACCGATCAGCGATGGTCCGAGGCCCCTTGAAGGCCCACTCCATAGGAACTTGCTGATCCAGCAGCATCCCCACCAACGCCGCCAGGGCCGACCGCCCGAGCAACTCATCGGCCTCGGAATCCTGCGCAAGATGCAGAGTGACGTCCATACCCAGATGATCCCGCCGAAGAGGTCACCCCGCGCGCCAGTACCCAAGCGCATGGACCCGCTCTTTGGGAACGCCGAGTTCCTTACGGACGTACGCGGAGAGCACCCGAGTAGTACGCGTATCGCAAGCGATCCACACGTACGGCGCCTCCGCCCCGTCCAGCACCTCCGGCAACTCCAGCCGAACCCGCTCGACCAACTCCCCACGAGGCACCCGCCGTACCCCATGCCGGAACGGCAACTCACCTTCCCCACCCTCGAACCACACGGTGGCCGGCACGGAACTCATCGAGTCCAGCAGGGAGTTGATCGCGGGCAGCGACGCGGGATCGCCGATCGCGAGGACGTGGGTGGGCGAGGGCACGGGACTCTCGAACCCGGTCCCCTGGACGGTCGCCTCGATCGTGCCGCCGACCTCGACCCCACGAGCCCAGTCGCTGGCGGCGCCCTCATGCAACGCGAACTCCAACGCGAACGTACCGCTCTCCGGGTCGGGATCGACCAGTGTGTACGCCCGCTGATGGGGCCGCCCGGCGTTCTGGAACCACAGCCGCACCCACATGGTCGGATGCACGGGATTCGCGTCGAGCAGCCCGCCGTCCGTGACCCTGATCCGCCGGTACTCGGCGCTGACCTGCTCGTTCGCCGTCACGGTGAGGGTGAAGTCCCGGGCCCGCATGAGCTTCAGAACAGCACCTTCCCAGCCCCGCCCCTGCGCCATACTGCCTCCACCTCTCACGTACGCTGCTTAACTTAGGCAAGGCTAACCTAAAATAAAGGACCCGCACAGAATGACCACGTACCGCGACGCGTTCGGCGTCCCCCACCTCCGCGAAACCACGGCAACGGCGCTGGCCCGCGCGCAGGGCTTGATGACGGCCCGGGACCGCGCATGGCAACTGGAGGTGGAACGCCACAGGGCGGAGGGGACATCGGCGGCGTTCTTGGGCGCGGAGGCGCTGGCGTGGGACACGTTCGCGCGACGCGCGAGGCTGACGGACACGGCCCGAAGATGCTTCGAGGGGTTGGAGGGGAGGGATCCGGAGACGGCGGGGTGGGTGCGGGCGTATGTGGAGGGGGTCAATGAGGGGTTGGGGGTTGGGGGTGCGGAGGCGGGCGGCGTTGAGGGTGTGGGCTCGCGTCGGACTGGCGGGCGGGGTGGCGTTGGCCGGGACCGCATTGGTGGGGGCGGCGCTGGGCGGGGTGGCGTTGGCGGAGACCGCGTGGGGCGGGACGACTTCGGCTGGGATCACGTCGGGCGGGGCGGCGTTAGCTGGGGCGGTGTCGGGCGGGACAGTGTTGGCCGGGACGACTTCGGTCGGGACCGCGTCGGTCGAGGCGGCGATGAGCAGGGCGGAGAGGGCCGGACCGGCGAAGGGCGAGGCGGTTCGGCTGGTGAGGCGGTGCCCGGCGGCCCCTTCGCCGTACCGGCTCCCTCGGCTCCCGACCCAGCCTCGCCCGCTGCCCAACCCCCCTACCCCACCCCCGAGTTCGAACGCGTCGGCCTCGCCCCCGGCCCTTGGTCCCCCTGGACTCCCCTCGCCATCTGGCTCTCCGTCCACATCCTGTTCGCCGGCTTCCCCGCCAAACTCTGGCGCGAGGAAGCGATACGCCACCTCGGCCCCGACGCCGTCCCCCTGTTCGCCACCGACGGCCCGGCCACCTCGGGGAGCAACGGGTGGCTGCTGGACGGGAGTCGGACGGTCAGCGGCAGTGCGCTGATCGCCGGTGATCCGCACCGCTTCATCGAGGAACCCGGCATCTACCAGCAAGTCCGCCTGGCCTGCGACGAGTTCGACGTCGTCGGGCTCGCGGTCCCCGGCGTTCCAGGGATCGCGCACTTCGGGCACACCGGGACCGTCGCCTGGGCGATCACGAACGCCATGGCCGATTACCAGGACCTGTACCAGGAGCGGCTACGGCGGACCGGCGCCGGCGTGGAGGCGCTGGACCCGGACGGGGTGTGGCGCCGGGTCCACCGGCACACGGAACTGA
The DNA here is from genome assembly GCF_020010905.1 of Streptomyces acidiscabies. Taxonomy (GTDB): domain Bacteria; phylum Actinomycetota; class Actinomycetes; order Streptomycetales; family Streptomycetaceae; genus Streptomyces; species Streptomyces acidiscabies. The sequence goes on from NZ_JAGJBY010000001.1 coordinate 829,937, forward strand.
TCGAGGTCGCGGGCGAACCCCCCGTAGAGATCGAGGTGTTGGAGACCCCCCGGGGCCCGGTGATCGCCGGTGGCCCCGAAGGGCTGGACGACGCGACCCCGTTGGCACTGAGCCTGCGCTACCCGCCGCGCGTGACGCGGGAGTTGGGATTCAGCACGCTCCTCAAACTGCTGAGGGCCCGCGATGTGGGCGATGTGGACGCCGCCCTCGACACCTGGTGCGAACCCGTGAACGTCGTCCAGGCCGCCGACACCGCCGGAGGCACCCTGCACAGGGTCGCGGGCCGGGTCCCGATCCGCGCGCAGGCGAACCGCGTCCGCCTGGTCCCGGCCTGGGAACCGGGCCACGAGTGGACGGGCTGGCAGGAGATGCCGCGAGCCGAACTGACCGACGGCATCGCGGTGATGGCCAACCAACGAGGCCCGGCAAGGGAGTTGGGTGTCGAGTTCGCCCCTGCGCACAGAGCGGACCGCATCAGGAACCTCCTCCAGGAACGCGAGAAGTGGACGCCCGAGGAGATCGGCACGATCCACATGGACACCCAACTCGCCTCAGCAGGACCCCTGTTGGACAGAGTGGCGGCGCTGAAGAACCTCACCCCAGAAGCGGAAACCCTCAGGAACCGCCTGCTGCGCTGGAACCGCCACATGGACGCGACCAGTACGGACGCCGCGTCGTACGCATCCCTCCGCAGCGAAGTCGTCCGCACCCTCGCCGCCCACCCCGCCTTCGCCGCCCTCACGACCCCGCCCGCCTACCCCGACGTACTCCTCCCCTGGCTAGCCCTCACCCCCCGGATCGGCTTCGCCCTCGAACACCTGCTGCGCGCCGAGGAGTTGTACGGAATCGACCGCGACGCGGCCGTACGGGAGGCCCTGGAGACCGTGGCCACGCGCCCGCCCGCGCAGTGGGGCGACACCCACCGCCTCACCCCCTGGCGCGCGCTGCCGGACGACACGTACGACCCGCCCCCGCTCTCCGGCGACCACGACTGCGTGCTGTGCACCACCGCGATCCCCGGCGTCACGGACCGCGCGGCGCGGGGCCCGGTGGCGCGGTACGTGTGGGACCTCGCCGACCGGCGCCGCAGCCGGTGGATCGTCCCGCACGGCACCCAACTCCCCTTGTGGCTCAAGGGAGATCTGGCCCCCGTGGAAACCGACTGGAACCGCTTGCACAAGGAGCACGATGTACGTCCATGAACAGCCCGTCCCCGGCTTCGGCACCGTCCGGATCCGCCCCCTCGACCCCGAGGCGGACGCCCGCACGATCCATCCCTGGGTCACCGCTCAACGCGCCGAGTTCTGGGGCATGAACGGCCTCACCGAACCCCAAGTCACCGAGATCTACGCCCACATGGCGACCCTGACCACCCACCACGCCTTCCTCGCCGAGCTGGACGGCACCCCGGTGGCACTCCTCCAGCTGTACGACCCGGCGGCGGACCGGGTCGGCGAGGGCTACGACGTCGAGCCGGGGGACGCGGGCGTCCACGTCCTGCTGGCACCCGGCGAACGCCAACCGGGCTGGTCGGCGGCCCTGTTGGGGACGTACGCGGCGTACGTCTTCCTCACCCTCGGCCACCGCCGCGTCGTCGTCGACCCCGACCTCCGCAACGAGAAGGCCGTCGCCCGCTTCCTCCGCCAGGGCTTCACCCCGGGCCCGGTCGTCACGCTCCCCGAAGTCGATCTCCCGGACGTGTACTTGCCCGCGAAGAAGGCCCAATTGGCCTTCCTCACCCGGGAGGTAGCGTTCCCCGGGTGACTCCGGACGAGCTGATCTCCCACTACTCCCTGCAACCGATCCCCCGCGAGGGCGGCCTCTTCCACCGCACCTGGACCGGCCCGCCGACACCGGACGGCCGCCCCTCCGGCACCGCCATCGTCGTACTCCTGAAGACCGGCGACTACTCGGCCCTCCACCGCCTCCCCCACGACGAGACCTGGCACCACTACCTCGGCGCGCCCCTGGAGATGCTGCTCCTCGCCGAGGACGGCTCGGCGTGTACGGCGGTGCTGGGGCCCGACCTCCTCGGCGGGCAGGCCGTCCAGCTCACCGTGCCCGCGCGCACGTGGATGGGCGCGCGGCCGGTCGGCGGGTGGACGTTCTTCGGGTGCACGATGGCGCCGGGATTCACCTATGAGGAGTACGAGCACGGGGAACTCGGGCCGCTCACGGAGCGTTACCCATCTCAAGCGGAGCGTATTGCGGGGTTGTGCAGGAGGTAAGGGGGGATTGCCGGTGGGGCAAGAGGTGAGCGCGGCCGGGGCCGGGGCCGTACGTAAAGGGAGGTATGGACCCAAGGGGCGGCCGGTACGGAGGCGGAGTGAACGACGTGGGTGAGAAACGGCGGGCCGCGGTGCGGCGCGGGGCGGTGCTGCTCGGCACGATGCTGGTCCTGCTCCTGTTCGGCGGAGCCGGTACGGCGTCGGCGCACGCGGCGCTGGCCGGCACCGACCCGGCCGACGGGAGCGTCGTCCGGACCGTCCCCGGCGAGGTCACCCTCAGATTCACCGAGTCCGTGGGGCTCCTCGACGACTCGATCCGCGTCCTCAGCCCCGAGAACAAGCGGGTGAAGACCGGCAAGGCGAGCCATGTGCCGGGCCGTTCGGACGCCGTACGCGTCACGATGCCGGACGACGCGGGCACGGGCACGTTCACCGTCGCCTGGCGCGTCGTCTCCGCCGACAGCCACCCCGTCTCCGGCGCCTTCACGTTCTCCATAGGCAAGCCGTCCCCGACGCTGGCGCCGCTCTCGGCGGGCCCGGTGGAGAACCCGACCACCAACAGCCTCTACACGCTGACTCGTTACGCCGCGTACGTCGCCGCCGCGCTGCTCATCGGGACGGCCGTCTTCATCGCCGTCTGCCGCCCGCCGGACACGCGCGCGCTGCGCCGACCGCTGCGGGTGGGGGGCTGGACGCTCGCCGGGGCGACCGTCGTCCTCTTCTTCCTGCGCGGCCCCTACGAGACCGGGGCCGGGATCGCCGAGATCCTCGACCCGTCCTCGCTGTCCCGGACCGCGACCTCCCGCCCCGGGCTCGCGCTGCTGGCCCGGCTGCTGCTCCTCGGCGTCCTCGCGCTGCTCATGTGGCAGAAGTGGTGGTCCAAGAGGGCGACGCTCGCCGCGGGCGCCGTCACCATCCTCGGCCTCGCGCTGACCTGGGCCGCCGCCGAGCACGCCTCCGCGGGCATCCAGGTGCCGCTCGCGATGACCTCCACGGTGCTTCATCTCCTGTCCATGGCCGTATGGTTGGGGGGTCTCACCTCCCTGTTCTCCGTGCTGAACCGGAGTTCTGTTCCGGTGCCCGCGCGGGTGATCGTTGCCTTCTCCCGTACCGCCGCGACCTGTGTGGTCGTCCTCGTGGTCACGGGTGTCTACCAGTCCTGGCGAGGCCTCGGCTCGCTCACCGCGCTCACCGAGTCCTCCTACGGACGCATCCTGCTCGCGAAGCTGGCGGCCGTTCTGGTGCTGCTGGCGGTCGGGGCGTGGTCACGCGGGGTCGTGAGGCGGTTGAAGTCGGCCGAGAGCGTCAGCGAGACGAGGGGAAGCGCGTTGAGCAGTGCGGTGAGTTCCGCGGTGCGGGAGCGGGTGGTGGAGACGGTGGGGGCCGGGGGTTCCGGGGGTGGGGTTGGTCTGGTCGAGGCGGATACGGAGGTTGCTGGGGCGGGTACGGCGGAGGGGGTGTCACAGACGGGCGAGCGGCTGACGTCGGACGGGGCACTGGAGGCGGGCGAGGCGTCGGCGTCGGACGGGGCACTGGAGGCGGGCGAGGCGTCGGCGTCGGTCGGGACGCTGGGGGCGCGTGAGGCGTCAGGGTCGGTCGGTACGTTGGAGCCGGGCGAGGCGTCGGGGTCGGCCGGGGCGCCGGGTGAGGCGTCCGGTTCGGAGTCCGGTGGGGCGTCGCAGGGGCCGAGGCCGCCGCAGTCGCCGCTCTCGCTGAAGTCCCGCCTCGACACGGAGGAGTTGACCCCGGCGGAGGACGCGCAACGCCGTGCGCTGCGGCGTTCGGTGCTCCTGGAGGTCGTCGTCTCGGTGATCGTCCTGGTCATCACGACCGTTCTCACGGGCACTCTGCCCGGCCGCGCGGAAGCGGAGGCGGCGACGTCGTCCAGCCAGGAGGTCGGCGTTCTCACGACCTCGGTGACCCGCGTGCCCTTCGGTATCTCCTCCCCCGGCGTCAAGGCGCAGGGCACCGTCCAGATCACTCTCGACCCCGGCCGGGTGGGACCCAACTCCCTCGAAGCGGTCGTCTACGCGGCCGACGGCGGCTTCGCCACGGTTCCCGAACTCCGCGTCTCCTTCAGCCTGCCGAGCCAGGACATCGGTCCTCTCGAAGCGAAGCTCGTCAACCGGGGCGGTTACTGGGCGGCCGACGCGCTCAGCCTTCCGATCGCGGGGGACTGGACGATGCGGGTGACCGTGAGGGTGTCGGACATCGACCAGGTGAGCGTGGAGGAGAAGGTGCGGATCGAGAGGTGAGGGGAGGGCGGCGGCAGTTGGGGAACGGTTCGCTTGTCGAGCGACCTTTACTCCAACTGCCGCCGCCTGACGCAGGGTTCGTGGGTCGGGGGGGCTGTTGGGTTGCTGGGCGGTCGTCGTGGGGTGACCGCGAGGGTCGGTGGGGTGTGGCGCGGCTGGCTGTAGCTGCGGCACGTGGATGAGGCGGCTGCCCTCAGTTGGTGTGCGGGGAGCGTCCCGCAGGCTCGGCTGCCGTGCGGCTTGGTCCGACAGGGCCCGCGCCCCCGCCGCACGGCAATTTCCGGGGCGACCCTGTCGTACGGTTCGGGCTTCTTGACGTACCGGTTCGGCGCGAGCCTCTCCCTCCTCAAGCCGCCGTTCGGAACACCTGCTTGATGTGCCACTTCCGGTGGGGCGGGGCGATGGGGTGGGCGTCGGGGAGCCGGAGGGGTTGGTCGGCCAGGGCGGTGACCTGGGTGTGGGAGGCGGGAGCTGTGCCGGTGTAGAGGGGGGAGACCAGGATGTGGTGGGTGGGGGAGATGCCCAGGACGCCCTTGTCGAACAGCTTGTGGTGCAGGGCGCAGACGCACAGGGCGTTGTCCAACGTGTCGGGCCCCGCGTACGACCACCAGCGCACGTGAGCCGCCTCCAGGCCCACGGGGCGGGAGTCGAGGAGGCCGTCGTAGCCGCAGAAGGCGCATTGATGGTCGTAGGCCCTGAGGACCAACTCCCGTATGCGGGGGTCTCGTTGCTGGCGTTTCGTGAGGGAGTACGCGTACAGCGGGTCCAGGTCCAGTCCCACCGCCTCGCACAACTCCGCGTGCAGAGAGGGCGGGAAGTGCTGCTCCAGGATCAACCGGGCCAGCTTCCAGAGGAGTTCGGGCTGGCGCCGCAGATCGGAGCGGAGTTCGGGGACCAGCCGCCCGGTCGCGCCGGATTCCCTCAACTGCCGTACTCCGCTACCGGGACTGCCGTCACCGAGGTCGGTACGGACCTCCCACAGCCCGTCGCTGGTGAGGTGATGGAAGGGGTACGAGGGCGAAGTCGGCCGGGTGGGCCCGTACTCGGCGAGGAGCTGCTTCAACTCCCCTTCCACGGCTGTGTACTTGAGCCCTTCCCCAGCATCCTGCTGGAACCGCCCCAACGCGTACAGCAGAAGAAGCGGTTTATGCGGCGCCCGCACCCCATGCCGAGTCCACTGCCGAAGATCCGCCACCCGTCCGAGCCAGTCCATGAGGGCGAGGCTATGACAGGGCGGGGCTGTTAGGGGGCGGGGCTGTGACGGGGGGAGGTTGTGAGGGGGCGGGGCTATAACAGAGCGGGGTTATGACGTGGCGAGATTGTGACAGGGCGGGCCTGAGACCACGCGGGGCCGAGGCCAAGCGAGGCCCCCCACCCGGAGGCCCCCCACCCGGAGGCCCCCCACCCGGAGGCCCCCCACCCGGAGGCCCCCCACCCGGAGGCCCCCCACCCGGAGGCCCCCCACCCGGAGGCCCCCCACGCGGAGGCCCCCCCACCCGGAAGCTTGGCCCTGCCCAGCAGTTCAGCCTCGCCCGCCCCCACTCGACAAGCCCACTCCACCCGGCATCACGACAGCCCAGCCCCGCCCGGCACCGCCGACAGCACCGGCACCTGCGGCCGACTCTGCCCATTACCTTCCTCGTAGAGCCCGGTTCGGGCTCGTGGCCGTGCTGGCCCTGCTGCAGACCTTCGGCTCCCCGGCCGAACGGGCCCAGTCCGGCACCGAGCAGATCGCGCAGGTCATGCTCTAGGCGGCGCCGCGGATGCGCGGTGCCCACCCCCTGGCCGAGCAGATCACCACCGCGCTGGCCGAGCAGACCGTCACGGTTCCCGGCACGGCCTCGGCAGGAGAGATCGTCTCCGGCCTGGCCGAGGCCCTCGCAGTCCTCCTCAAGCGCCGGGCCGTCCTGGAGACGAGGGCCGCCGCCCTGCCGGCGGCCCACCCTCTCGCGAAGGTCCTCACCCTCCATGCCCGGGGTCGCGGTCAGGACCGGTGCCCGCATCCTGGCCGAGGCCGGCGACGCCGGCGCGTTCCCCACCGCCGCCCACCTGGCCTCCTACGCGGGACTGACCCCCACCACCCGTCGTTCCGGGACCTCCATCCGAGGCGAAGGACCGCCCCGCGGAGGCAACAAGATGCTCAAACGGGCCCTGTTCCTGGCCTCGTTCGCCTCGCTCAGCAGCCCCGAATCGCGGGCCTACTACGACAGGAAGCGCACGGAGAACAAGCGCCACAACGCCGCCCTCATCTGCCTCACCCGCCGCCGCGTCGACGTCCTACACGCCATGCTCAAGCACCGCGCTCTCTACCAGCCCGGACACGAACAAACAGCCTGACCAAGCCCACAGCCCTTGACCGAACAGATAGAAGCACCCCCGCCGCCCCCCCCGCGAAGACGACCAGCCGCAGCACCAGAAACCCACCCGGCATCACGACGGCGCCGGCAGCCCGCCCCCATCCGGCAGCCCGCCCTCACTCGGTATCACGACAGCGCCGACAACGCAGCCCCGCCCGACAGCCCACCCCCACCTGCCACTCCCGACAACACCGGCAACCCCGACCGCCCCCCCACGCCCGCCGCGCCCCGCGAAGACGAACCACCGCAGCACCAGAAACCGCCCCATCCCGGCGAAGCCGGAGGCGCCGAGGTACACAATCTGCTCGGTCACCAGACTCGGCGCCACCATCACCGCATGCAACCCCACCACCGCCCCACTGGTCACGACGTACGCCACACCCGCCGCCCCCGCCGACTGCCAGTGCTCCCGAACCCCCGCCCCCCGCCCCGTACCGAACGTGAACCGCGCATGCACCTCAGTGCACAGCACCGTCGACACGACGGTGACGACCGCGTTCGCGACCACCCACGGCACCGACATCGCGACCAGCGGCACAGCGAGGCTGGACAACACCCCGATGCCACCCCCGCAGAGCACGAAGCGGAGGAAGGAGGCGACGGGGCCGGTGGCGGGGACAGGGTTCCGTTCCATGACTGCGCTCCTCAGGCTCGTACGAAGGGCGAAGGGCGAAGGGCGAAGGGCGAAGGGCGAGGGCGTACCGAAGGACGTACCGAAGCCCAACCGCCCCCGAACCCCCGCACGGGCGCTACACCGCAGCCCCCTCCGCCTCCGCCTCCACCGCCCCCTCCCCGGCAGCCCCCGCCCCCCGCCCCTTCGGGATAAACATCGCCAGCAGGAAAGCAACAAGCGCCGCCCCCGCCCCAATCACCATGACCACCTTGAACCCGCCCTCGGACGGCAGCGCCCGCCCCCCGAAATCCGTGGTCATCTGCGCGAGAACAACCCCCGCGATGGCGCTGGCGAACGACGTCCCCAGCGACCGCATCAACGTGTTGAGACTGTTCGCCGCCCCCGTCTGGGACGGATCGACCGCGCCCATGATCAGCGCAGGCAGCGCACCGTACGTGAACCCGACCCCCGCGCCGATGACGCAGGAGACGAGCACCAGATGCCAGACCTCGGACATCAGCGCGATGTTGAGCGCGTACCCCCCGGACACGATCAGCGCCCCGATCATCAGCGTGACCTTGGGCCCCTTGGCCTTCGTGACCTTCGCGGACAGCGCGGACATCACCATCATCACGAACCCCTGCGGCGCGAGCACCAGCCCGACGGTCATCATCGACTCGCCGAGCCCGTACCCGGTCTGCTCCGGCAGCTGGAGCAGCTGCGGCAGCACCAGGGACATCGCGAACATCGAGAAACCGAGCGCGATCGAGGCGAGGTTGGTGAACAGGACCTGCGTCTTCGCGGTGGTCCGCAGATCGACGAGCGGCTGCGCGGCCCGCAGCTCCCACCAGCCCCAGGCGAGCAGGACGACGACGGCGACGGCACCCAGCGTCAGCGTCGTACCGGAGGTCCACCCCCAGTCGGCGCCCTTCGACACGGCGAGCAGCAACGAGACGAGCCCGGCGGAAAGCCCCAGCGAGCCGACGAGGTCGAACCGCCCCCCGGCGCGGTTCGTCGACTCCGGTACGAACGCCATGACCAGCAGGAACGAGACGACACCCAGCGCGGCGGACGTCCAGAACAGGATGTGCCAGTCCCAGTTCTCCGCGATGAACGCGGCGATCGGCAGCCCGAGCGCCCCACCGACACCGAGCGAGGCGCTCATGACGGCGGTCGACCCCGCGAGCTTCTCCGCGGACACGGTGTCCCGCAGGATACTGATCCCGAGCGGTACGACGGCGGCGGACAGCCCCTGGAGCCCGCGCCCGATGATCATCGGTACGAGGGAGTCGGCGAGCGCGCACACCACCGAGCCGCCGACCAGCAGGACGATGCTGACGAGCAGCATCCGGCGCTTGCCGAACATGTCCCCGAGCCGCCCGACGACCGGCGTCGCGACGGCGGCGGCGAGCAGCGTCGCGGTGACCGCCCACGCGGTGTCGGACGCGGGCGCGTCCAGCAGTTTCGGCAGCTCCGGGACGATCGGGATGACCAGGGTCTGCATCAGCGAGACGACGATCCCGGCCAGCGCCAGCACCGCCACCACGGCGTTCGGCTGCGGCGGGGCGGTTCCCGCGGAGGCGGGTCGGGGGAGTGCGGTGGACATGGCGGGGCCTCCGGGGGAGGGAAGGGGGGAGAGAGGTGCGTCCGACATCAAGAGATTGCTTGACTTACGCAATCATAAACAGGGTTGCTTGAGTCACGCAAGCTAATTCTTCGCGTGCGGTGGGACTCGTGCGGCACTGCCGGCCCCGTGATGTGACGCCGGACCCGGCGCGGAAAAGGGGGGTATTTCCGCCGCCGGGCCCGGCACTCGCGCCGCTCCCCGTCCCCACGGGACACGACACGCTCCGGAACCGCGCTCCGCTGGGCGTGGCTCCGGGGTACTAGGACCTACGGGGTACGGGACGACGCCGTAGGTATCAGCCGCTCGCCAGACTACTTGCACTTTCAAGGTCTCGTACGGCTGTAGGGGTACCCGGTTAATACCTGAGAGGGAGTCACCCTGTGAACACCCGCACCGCCCAGCCGTGAACCCCCACCCCTTTTCGGCCATCTCTAGGAGGGGACCCCTGTCGTACGGGTACGACGCGGGTCGAGAGGGCCGAGAAGGAAGAGACGACACGTGCCGGTCATCGGTCAGCGGACGCACCTCGTGCTGCTCGCCGCCTGGACACTCCTGTGGTTCGCCGTCGTCGAACCGCACGGCGGGTTCTCCTGGCACTACCTGCGCACCGGCGGCGAGCTGATCTACGGCGGCGCGGGCGGCGGCCTCAACCTCTACGCCCACCACCCCGAGCTCCAGATGGGCCCGGTCAGCTTCCTCGTCGCGGGCCTCTTCGACCCGTTCCCCGAACGCACGGGACAGTTCCTCGCCGCCGCGCTCATGTCGCTGCTAGGCCTCGCGATCCTCGTCCTGGTCGGCCGCAGCGCCGCCTGGCACCTCCTCGGCACCGGCACCAACCACCAGCGCCTGCGCCTGCGCGTCCTAGTCGCCGGGCTCGCGTTCATCCCGATGTGGATCGAGGTCTCGGTCAGGTTCGGGCACCTGGACGACGTACTGGCCCTCTTCTTCACGACCCTCGCGGTCCGCTCCCTCACACGCGGCAACGCGGCGATGACCGGCGCGTTCCTGGCCCTGGCCCTCGACTCCAAACCCACGGCGCTGGCCTTCCTCCCCCTCCTCCTCGCCCTCCCTCGCCGCGACTGGCTCCGAGCGTTCCTCTGGTGCGCGGCCCTGGTGGCGGCGGCGTGGCTCCCCTTCTTCATCGGCGCCCCTCACTCGTACGCGGCGGCGCAATTCACGATCCCGGTCCAGCCGGCATCCCCCTTGCGCTGGCTGGGCGTAGGAGCCCCCGACACACCCCCCTGGGGCCGCCCCGCCCAAGCGGCCCTAGGCCTCACCCTCGGCTGCCTCGCCGTAGCCCGAGGCCGCTGGCCCGCGGTAGTCCTCCTGGGCGCGAACGCCCGCATAGCCCTCGACCCCAGCGTCTACACGTACTACACGGCCTCGGTCCTCCTGGGCACCCTCCTCTGGGACACCATCGGCCAACGCCGCCTGATCCCTTGGTGGACCTGGATCGGCCTCCTCACCCTCTACGTACCGGTCCTGACGACCATGAACGACCCGACGCGGGGCCTGCTGCGGCTGGGGTTCGTGGTGGTGTCGACGGCGTACGTACTGTTCCGCCCGGTACGGGACCGGCGCCGCAGACGAGGAAAACAGACCCCGGACACGACAGGAGGAACGTTTCCCGAAGCGGGGTCAGTACAGGGGGCGCCGGGAGGGTGGTGACCGGCGGGGCGCTCGGTTCCCGCTCACACCCTGCGCCAAGCGCTGAGCAGTTCCTCGGGGCCGTACGCCGCCTGAAGGCCGGAACAGCCGACCCCGCCTCGGGAGACCGCCACCAGCGGTACCGGCTCGTCGGTGATCGCTGCCCGGTGCTTCTGCAATGCGGCCAGGTCGTGGCTGTCGAACGCGGAGTTCTCCAGCCATTTGACCGAGCCGAGGAAGAGCAACTGCTGGGCCACCGGTTGCCGGTCGGCGCCCACCAGGTCGATCTCGACGTCGTTGCTGCGGGTCCAGTACCCGCCGATCGCCGGGGCGGCGGGCAGGGAGCCGTCCGGCAGGAGACGGGCGAGGGATTCCCGCACCAAGGGCTCGATGGCGCGGCCCCGCCAGCTCGTCCACCGCTCCCGGATACGGCTCAGCGTGAGATCCCCCCGCATCCGTTCGATCTCCGCCATGTGCGGACCCAGGAACGCGAGCCAGAACCGCAGGTAGGGGTCCGCCACCCGGTAGCGGCGTTCCTTCGACGGCCTCAGGGAGAGGGGGAGTTCGGCGGCCACGACCCGTTTCTCGGTCAGTACGTCCGTGGCTCGGGTGAGCGTGGTGTGGGCGATACCGCCGGCCGCGCGCGCGATGTTGGTGAAGGTCCGCTCCCCGGACCCGATGGCACGCAGCACCTCCCTGCTCATCGCCTGCGGCGGGAACTCCGCGGCCAGTGAGCGTTCGGCGGAGACCAGCAGGGCCGAGATGGGGTTGTCCAGCGAGTCGCGGAGGAACTCCCGGACGTCGGCCCCGGCCCGCCATTCCGCGCAGATCAAGGGGAGACCCCCCGTGACCAGCGCGGCGTCGAACGCCGCTGCCGGGGACAGGTCGAGCATCTCGCCGATGTCGGCGGGGTTCAGCGGCCCGACGATCATCTCCCGCCCCCGCTGGTGAAAGGGACGGTCGTAGCTGTTCAGCGCCTCCATCATCGACAGATCGGACCCGACCAGGAGCAGCAGTACCGGCTTCCGGCTGAGCAGCCGGTCCCATGCCCGCTGGAGCATGCCCTCGAAGGCGTCGATGCGGTCCATGAGATACGGGACCTCGTCGATGACCACCACGCTCGGGCTGTCGTCGGGAAGCAACTCGGCGAGCAGCCTCAGGGCCGCGTTCCACTGTGCCGGGGTCTCCTCGGAGAACAGTTCCCGCTCCGGCAGGCTGGATCGGGCGACGGCGTCGAGCAGCTCCGTCAGCTCGTCCTCCGCGGTGCCGCCCGCGGCGGTGAAGAAGAGGCACGGCGCCCCGGTACGCCGGAGGAACTCCTCGACGAGGCTGGACTTGCCGACCCGCCGCCTCCCCCGCATGAGGACACACTGCCCCGGCTTCGCCGACCCGACGGCATCGTGAACCGCCCGCAAGGCGCTGCCGAGCACGTTCAGCTCGTGTTCCCGCCCGATGAAACGACGCACGACAAGCCTCCCGGGAGAGATGGTATCGCCAGAGATACTATCTCTCCCGATACCATTCCGAGGCAGCTGCCCCGGCACGCTCTCCGCCCGGCGCGCTTCAACGACGAAGGGCCCCACCGCGAACGGTGGGGCCCTTCGACATCGTGCCCGGTGAGGCACTGGCGGAGGATACGAGATTCGAACTCGTGAGGGGTTGCCCCCAACACGCTTTCCAACTGGGGTGGTGGGATGTGTACAGGGGCGTTCACCTGCGTTCATAGGCGGTTGGCCATTGAGCGAGTGCGGAGCTCTGGACTCATCTGAAGGTTGGTGAACCCGGGTGAATGAGACGGAAACTGAGACGGTAGACCCAGGATCCTGGCGTCGTCAGCGCAGGAACGGTAGCCGTCGGCGCCGGGTGCCTTCTGCTGGCCGGTCGGGCAGCCGCGCGTAGCGGATCAGGGATGTTGGGCTGCCGGTACGGATCCACACTGGGGCTCCGACGATGATGCGTTGCGCTCCAAGCATGTTGCCCGAAAGGCGCCAGCGGCTCTCGGTGAGTAGGACGTCGGTGTAGACCTGAGCGAACCACTCGCTGTCATCTGCGTGGGCGAGCGTGTATCCACGTGTCCAAGGGCGGGCTTCGTGCTCTTCTTCTGTGCCGATGGAGCCTTGGTGCAGTGCAATGTTCAGAGCTTCCACCGACAGTTGTTCGGGATCATCCCATTGAGACGTGTTCCTGGTGCCTCGGCTCTCCAGCAGTTCGGCGATGGCGCGCCAGGCCGATGAGAACCACCCGGCTTCGGGGGCGTCTGCTGGGCGCAGAATCCGTCCGGGGAAGTTGTCCATGCTGCCGAAGAGCACAAGATCGATCTGCTGGCCTGCACTGCTGGTCGTCCTGATGTGGAACATCGCCCCCTTGTCTCGCTCCGGCCCACCAATGAATCTGGCGATGTGGATCCGGCCGGCCCCCTTGGCGAAGCGAGCAGGAGGTGGCTTGTCGAGGGCGGAGGCCGCCTTGGCACCGATGTACTTTTCGATCTTGTCGGCCTTTTCGCGGCGGGTCAGGTCACCTCGGTTTCCGTTGCCGAACTCGACCCCGATGCCTTGCAAGGCGGCCTTGAGAGTCCAGTTCGGCCGACTGTCCAGCTTGATGCCGTTGTCAGATGCGATCTCGGCAACGCGGCGCTCCGACCAGTACAAGTAGCTGCCCGCGTGGCCTCTTGGCACCATCAGTTCTCCGCCCCACACTGCCCTGGTCCGCAGCGTATGCCTCCGTCGACCTCGGCACGGTGAACTTGCGCTCTTGTCTCCTGCAAGCGGTGAGGCTGCACGGCGAGAGCGGGCAGAAGACCTGAGCTTGGGAAGCTTGGGTTTTCCACGATCGACCGTTGGGCTGACCTGCGGTGGAGCGGCGCCTACGACTGGTGGGCGGCCGAGTGGTTCCCTGGTACTCCCCGTGGTTCCCCGCAGGATCTGGCACGTGTATGGCACGCCGCAGCTCAGCCAAAGGCAGAGTTGCGGCGCACCGTGCTCAGGCGTTGACGATCTTCTGGACCTCGCGCAGCTTCTCATCCGCAGTCAGTGACGAGTGGTCGCCGCTCACCAATCCGTCCAAGGCGCTTCGTACGTTGTATGACTGGGGGCGCAGAATGGCATCCAGGACACGGGCACGCTCGCCCCCATCCCGCGTGTACACCCACAACTGCTGGTCCTTACGCGGCTCCGTGTTACACCGAGGATCCAAGACGGCGAGCGGGAAGTACCCGAGGCCAACGGATTCAAGCTCACGAGCAATTGAGCTGAGAACATGCTTGCCGAGTCTGTCGAAGCCCAATGAGGTCCGCAGACGCCCCAAGTTGTCTTGCATCAATCCGCCCTCGTCCTCGCATGCCCCAGCCGTCTCCTGAAGATCAGCCACTTCGCCCTCCCCTGAAGTCGTCGACGCGTGCCGCTCTAATTAGCCGCGTCTTCTGATGGCCAAAAGCGCTTCGCATTTACACCTTCAATGAAATTGGTCTCTCTTTCTTCTTCTAGGCTAAGCGCCAGGATGTCAATCGGCGGATAGGTGACAAGGCTCCTTATTCTGTCGCAGATGTCATGCGCCAGGCTCAGATTTCCTTCTCTGTATACCAATAGAATATCGACATCCTTGGGTTGGCGATTGTCAGGCTTTATGGCGGAGCCGAATACGTGTAGCTGCACCTCGGTGAGATTTACTGAACAACAGGTAAGGACCTGATCGAGGATTTGTTCGACGTATGGCAAGGTGGCTCGGTTACGGATTTTTTAGCGCTCCCATAAGGGAGCTCAGGTTCAATAGGCGAACGCCGGCGTGTTTGGCGTGCTCGAGTGCTGCCGCTGTCATCCTTCCATTGGGATTGGAGTTCAACACGACGTCCATCCCTGGGTGGCGATCCAATGCCTTCACTAGAGCCTCCTCGCCGAACTCATATCCATATTCAACGGATACTGTGACGTCGGACATTCCCCCCGCTCGGGCAATCCGCATAGAAGACTCACAAATCATCTCGACTTGATGGGCCTGTGAGTGCTGACGCAAGATTCTTCTGGTAACGGTCACGTCGTTCGACAAGAACCCCTGTGGGTCCTCCTCGGTCATCGACCAAAATACTTCGCTCATTGTCTGCACATCTGAACCCAGCTCGGTGGCGCGCTCGCGGGCAGACCACAGGTAGTGCGAAGCTTTAGGGACCAGACAGATAATCGTCGGTATGTCATCCTGAAGAATCTGTTCCACCAGATCCGCGGACAAGATCTCCACCTGAACCGGCGCGATCGTTAGAGCAACACCATCCCTTCGAAGTACACCAAGACGGTTGGCGGAAAGGCGCTTCGATGACTTAACTGCGCTATGCTGCGCGATTTTGGGGATGAACCAATCGGTGAGATAGAGGATCTCAGTCATTTGTTCGCCTCGCTGAAGAGAGCTTC
The DNA here is from genome assembly GCF_020010905.1 of Streptomyces acidiscabies. Lineage (GTDB taxonomy): Bacteria > Actinomycetota > Actinomycetes > Streptomycetales > Streptomycetaceae > Streptomyces > Streptomyces acidiscabies. The sequence continues at coordinate 845,064 of NZ_JAGJBY010000001.1, forward strand.
TGCCCGCTTCGGGAAGCGAGGCGCCGGCCCGAGGAGGGTTTCTCCTCTGTGTTTACTTTCTAGGGCGTTAGTATGTTGTCTAAGTAGTTCTGCCGTTTCCATCTCTCCAGCAGTGGCCAAATCCTCATTCACCTCGACCAGTGCCACCAGGAGCCGATTGGTCGGCACGATTTCATTCAGGACACAATCGGACCAGATTGCAGCCTGCTCGCGTGAGTAGATTGCACCTGTCTCGGGGTTGGGCCCCTTCGTCTTGAACGACGTCATGTTGCGCAACAAAAGGCGTCTCGCTGCTTTCTGGGCAGCTCTACGATTGGCGAAGGTTGGTGTTCCGCCGATGTAAGCAATGGCCCGCTGTCGGTCCTTCTTTGCTTTGAGTAGAGACTCGACAGGATAACTCTCGGGCGCTTTGTCAATTTTGGTGTGACAATTTGGGCATAGGAGAACGATATTTGCCGGGTCATCCCGGAACTCTTGTGATAAATCAGCATTCGCACGTGGGCCGTCGTCGCTGTATGCGACAATGTGAGCCCGTTCGGCGATGGAGATAGACCTCTTGCGTGCGGGGTCGCTTGGAAAAAGAGTGGTATTGCACAGAAGGCAAGTTCCCGCCGATTCGGCAAACAGGGCACGATCGACGTCTTGGCTCAGGCTCGGACGCCCCGAGACGCACGCCATCCAGCACTCCCCTTGTGAAGATAGTGTGTATCCCAAAGATCATGCCAGAGCCCACAACCTCCTGGCCACCGATTCGCCGATAAAGACCCGACGAGCGCGGAGCCGACCGCCCCAGCCACGACGTACCCCTTCTCTGGCATCAAGCGGCTGATTGCTATGCGCGCGGCGCGGGCGCCGGACGGGCTGGAGCGGGGCGGAGACAGGAGCGCAGGCCCGGCCGGGGGCTGGGCCTGCGCGCGGTGAGCGGAGCGAGCCGCCTTGAACCAGTAGAGAAAGTTGTAACTCACTGGGTTGGCAGGTCGTGATCACCGGGCTGCGTCAGAAGGGCGGCGGTTCGCTGTAGCCCTCGCTTGTGTCGGTGGACCACGTGCTGCTGCGCGTTGGGGCGTCATTGTCACAGAACAGGAAGGGGTTCCGCTGGCCTTCCAGGCCTGTGGAGTCCTCGCCCCATGTGTCGAGGGCGTCGATGGCTTGCTCTCTGTGTTGCCATCGTTCGCTGGTTCCCAGGATCTGCCGGATCGCGGGTATCAGTGATGTGCGGTGGTGCAATAGACGGGGATCGTCCAGAAGTGGAATGCACGCTGTGATCGCCGCCTCAGCTACCTGCCGGTTGGCGTCATCGACGTATGCCACGGCTGCTGAGTGCAGCGACGGTCGAATCGTTCGGATGCCGACGGCTGGCGGGTAGTCGTCCAGGGGGAATCCCTGTCGTCGGCTGAAGGCGTCGGCCTCGTCTGTGACTGCGTCAGCCACCGAGGCGATCCAGAGGAGTAGCTCGGCGCGCATGCATAGGGGGGACGAGTAGTGGCTGTTGGCCACAGTGCGGGTGGTTCGTGGATTCGGAAGGATCGAGGCCACGCACAGTGCTGCGGGCACCGTCGCCTCGTAGAGAGTGTTTTGGTGGTGCAGGGTGTGGTGCAGGTAGTTGAGCGCTTTGGTCCTGACGCTCTGTTCCTGGGCGAGGAGTTCTGCCAGCCTCCTGGGTGCTTCAGCGGCCGGCCCATAGGCGTGCCCGAGGGTGGCCCAGTTGGCTCCCGTCACTAGGACTCTGTACGCCTCTACCTCGTCCAGGGTGGCAATTGTCCTGGGTAGATCTGCACCGACACTGTGCGCGGTGCCGTTGCTGCCGTTCAAAGGGTGATCGTTGCTGTCGGTGCTCACAGGGCTGAGCATGCCCGATACCTGGCCCAGCGAGGAGATCAGATGCGAGTTGAGCATCTGGGCCAGGCGCACAGCATCAATCGGACCCGTGCGACTTACAACGGCTAACACAATGAGGTGGATCGACACTGATCGCCGTGTCCGAAGTGGGAGTTGAGCGTTCGGTCGGGTGTGGGGAGATCGCCGTGGATCGTGTCGGACGACCTGTGGGACCGCTTGGAGCCGTTGCTGCCGCAGCGTGAACGACGCTTTCGGTATCCGGGCTGTAAGCCGTTGCCGGACCGGGAGGTGCTGTGCGGAATCCTCTACGTGCTGCACACCGGCATCCAGTGGGAGTACCTGCCCCAGGAGCTGGGCTTCGGCTCGGGCATGACCTGCTGGCGTCGGCTTCGGGACTGGAACGAGGCCGGCGTATGGCAACGGCTGCACGAGGTCCTGCTCGCCGAGCTGACCGCGGCCTCGCGGCTGGACTGGTCCCGCTGCGTGGTCGACTCTTCTCACGTCCGGGCCCTAAAAGGGGGAGCCACACCGGCCCCTCGCCGGTCGACCGGGGCCGGGCCGGCTCGAAGCATCATCTGATCACCGACGGGCACGGCACCCCGCTCGCCGTCCTGCTGACCGGCGGTAACCGCAACGACGTCACCCAGCTCCTGCCCTTGCCCGACGCGATCCCGCCTGTCTGCGGCCGCGTCGGCCGTCCCCGCCGCAAGCCCGACTCGCTCTTCGCCGACCGCGGCTACGACCACGACATCTACCGCGACCAGGTCCGCGAATGCGGCATCGTTGCCGCCATCGCCCGCCGTGGAACCCGGCATGGCACCGGACTGGGCACCTACCGGTGGGTGGTCGAGCGGAGCTTCGCGTGGCTGCACGGCTTCCGACGCCTGCGCATCCGCTGGGAACGGCGGGCCGACATGCACGAAGCGTTCCTCAAGATGGCCTGCTGCCTGATCACCCACCGACAACTCAGCTCATTGTGTTAGCCGTTGTTAGTCATCCTCTGGGTAGTCGTAATCCCAGTAAGACGAATCTCGCTGATGCGTTTTTCTTGCGGCTGCAGCCTTGGCTAGTCGCTGGCGGACTGCTTGACGAGATATTCCACAGCTACGTCCAATCTCCGCCTGAGATACCTTAAATTCGCAGGCATAATAAGTCGCAGTAAGAATGTTGGTTTCCAGCCCTGCGGAGAAGTCGGCCAGGGTGGCGAGTAGCGCCAAGTGCTCTGCACTTGTCACCGGGCCGGACGTACTGTGAGGTGGCCCTGGGAGTCGCTCCATAGCCTTCCCCCAGGCGATGCCGTATAGGTGCAGGGTGATGGGGTCGTCCGTCGGCAGAGGCATGGCGACAAGCGTAGTTGTCGCACGGCGGGGGCTCCTGTGCCTGAGGGTAGGCGCAAGCAACACTCGTGACCTGCTGTGCTTGGTTCGCCGTTGACACCTGATGGCAGTTGTCGCATAGTGAGGGGCGTCCCCGGCATGCCCGGAGGCTGAAGACGGAGAGTTGACTCTCTTTCTTTTTTGTTGCCCGAACCTAAAGTTCGGGCTTTTTTGTTGCCATTTTTCCCCAGTGGGACTGGCGACTCAACGGGCTCGTTCGGCGACTGGCTGGCCGGGCCGTTTCTCACCCCAGGAGACCCAGGTGCAAATCCTTGGTGAACTGGCGTCATTGGGATCTCTTCCCGGAGTGGCATGGGTGCTGCGATGCATCATTCGCGACATCCTCGACCACAGGAGTAAGCGGGCAGACCTCGAGCTGAAGCAGCAGATGCTTCAGCGGATCCCTGACGACCAGGTGGCCTCGATATTCCGTGAGCTTGGCGCCGAACCGGGCGCTACGCAGGAATAGCCAACACGGCCATTTGAAACCAACGATTTCCTGGGTGAGGGTGGTGTAGCTTGAAGCGCAGCTTTAAAACTGCGAGGGAGGGGTGTGTGAACGAGCGAAGTGTGACGCTAGAGATCTTTAATGGCTGAGGTTACGGCGGTTGGGGGTCGAGGCCGGTCTTGGCGATGAGGCCGTCGATGAGACCGGGTCGGTACTGCATCTGTTTGAGTCGGCTCTTCACCAGCGTGGTGAGCTGTTCGAGGCTGTGTCTGGTGAGGTTGGCCAGGGACCTCTTCAGGTGCGACCACACGCCTTCGACCGGGTTGAACTCCGGGGCATAGGGCGGCAGCTGGTAGACGGTCAGCCATGACCGTGCGGCGATGAGTCGTCGCATGGTGTGGCTGACGTGCGTGTTCAAATTGTCCCAGACCAAGACGATGGGGCCGCCGAGCTGCTGGTGCGCGGCATCCAGCAGCCGGGCGTAGTCGGTCTCGGTGAAGCCCTTGCGCCGGCCTTTGGCAGGGCCGTGGTCCAGGTGGATGCGGTAGATCAGCCGTGGCCGACGGCCGTCTTTGGTGCAGATCAGCGCCGCGATCGAGACCCGTTTGGTGCCCGCGGCGGTGACCTTCACGACCGGGGTGCGGCCTCGACGGCCCCATGTGCGGCCTTTGGGCGGCCTCAGGCCCTGTCCTGCCTCGTCCTCGAAACAGAGCCAGGCGCCCAGGTCCGCCGCCTTCTTTTTATGACGGGCCACTGCTCGTCCTTCCAGGCGGCGATCCTCGGTTCGTCCCGCTCGGCGGCTCTGCGGGCCGGGATCTGCACGCTCCAGCCGATCCGGTGCAGCAGCAGGTCGAGCCCGGCCAGGGTGTACTCGGCACCGAACCGGCGGCGCACGATCTCGGCGATCCTCGCCAGCGTCCAGCACTGGTCACTCCAGCCGTACGCGGCCGGACCGGCTTCCAGCACCGTCTCCAGGGCCCGTAACTGACCGGTATCCAGCTTGCAGCGGGCACCACCCGGCCCCTTGGAGACCAGGGCCTGGCGACCGCCCGCGGCCAGTGCCCGCCGCCAGCGGTTCGCCGACATCCGCGTCACCCTGAACCGTCGGGCCACCTCCCCGTCACCAGCTCCCGCCTCGATCAGATCGGCTGCCGCGAGCCGGACTTGCTCGCGTCGAGCCCGCTCCTCGGCCGTCAGCCCACCGCCATCGGAATACCTCATCCCTCCGGCATAGCGCAGCCCACGGCAGACGTCACGACCCGACGTAACCCCCACCATTAAAGATCTCTAGCCGTCCACCATGAGTCGCTGCTGGAGGCCCTGGTTGAAGCCGAGGAGGTCCCGGCAGGGCGGCTGTTCGGCTTGCCGGAGCTGCCCGATGGCGATGTTTGGGTTGATACCGCTGGAGCTGCTGCACTTGCGCGGGTGAGCCCGAAAACGATCACTAGCTGGTTGGCGCGTAAGGGGCCAAAGAGGGGACCGTTCCCGTCACCACACCGAATCTTGTACCGCCTGTATTGGAGGCGCAGCGAGATCGAGGGATGGCTTGGAGGTGAAGGTGCAAGTACTCATGCCTCGGGATGAGAAAGCGAGAACTTGCTGCTCTGCCTCGCCTGCGACTCGCTCAGCTCCCATCCCGGTTGCTCAGCTCTGCCTGGGGCGACGGTGGACGGGATGGGATCTCCCTCGCGCACCCCTACGGGTCGGCAGTCGGCGATGGCGCCCCTCCATCCCGATGTCGGCCGATTCCCTGCCAGAGGCATTTGCTCTGACCTTGACTGCTCACTGCGGAGTATCCGTCTCACGGGTCTCGGTCCATCCGCTGTGCGGGGAGCGGAGCGAGCCGAGAAAGTTGTAACTCAGTCGGTTGTTCGGGGCGTGTGAGGATTGAAGTTGTATGCGCATGTGGGGAGTTCTGCGTGGTCTGTTGGTGTGCCAGTGGCAGGAAGGCCACTGGGCCTATGGTCCAGCTGATGAGTGTGTGGGCATGGGTGACGGGCACCGGCCAAGGCATGCGGCGCAACAGGGCTCGGCGGGTGTTTATGCGCTGGGTGTAGAGCTGTTCCCATGCCTCCTGGGAGGCGTCGGAGTCGAGTTCCGGTGAGATGGTGCGCAGGATCGTGGGACCCAGTTGTTCGCCTCGGTCTCTGTGCGGGCGTCGTGGGGGCCGAAGAGTCTTGACGGCCGGCCGTCGTCCAGGTGCCGGGTCCAACATTCGCATCAGGAACCTGGGGGTAGCCATCGTGCTCAGCATGGGGGCCTTCCCGTCGTACGTCCGTGAAGAGTTCTGCCGTGACCGTGTGACCGTCGTCGCTGTCGTGGACCACGACCCGGTGCGCAAGCGTGCTGATCATGCTCAGCCCCCGTCCTGTGCTCTGTACGGAACGGCCGTCTCCATGACTTGCCACACCGCCGTGACCGTCCTCCTGATCCTTGGCGTCCCGGACGTCGCAATCGACTCGATCATGGGTTGGGAGCCTGGGGGAGCGGCTCGGATGCGCGCCCGGTACATGCACGTGACGGGGACCATGCTCCGGAAAGTCGCGCAACAAGTCGGCGACGCGCTCTGAGAGTTCCCGGAAACGGACTGAGACAGCTGAGACGGAAACTGAGACGGACAACGACGAAGGGCCCCACCGCGAACGGTGGGGCCCTTCGACATCGTGCCCGGTGAGGCACTGGCGGAGGATACGAGATTCGAACTCGTGAGGGGTTGCCCCCAACACGCTTTCCAAGCGTGCGCCCTAGGCCACTAGGCGAATCCTCCGGTCGGAACATTACATGACGTCGGAGGGTGGTTGCGAACCCGTTCGGGGGAGGCGGGAGAGGGGGGAAGGAGGGGGTGGGGGATCGGGTAGGCTGGGGTCAGCCCCTCACGCGGCGCTATCTGACTGAACTCCCCCAGGGCCGGAAGGCAGCAAGGGTAGGTCGGCTCTGGCGGGTGCGTGGGGGGTCTTCGCGTTGGCGTACGGCCGGCGTACGGACCCCTCCGCGAGCGGTCGTCCCCACCACGCGGCCCGGTTTGTCAGTGGGCGCCTATAACCTCGTAGGCGTGTCGTCTCTCGCGCTGTACCGCCGTTATCGCCCGGAGTCGTTCGCCGAGGTCATCGGGCAGGAGCATGTGACAGATCCGTTGCAGCAGGCGCTGCGCAACAACCGGGTCAATCACGCGTACCTGTTCAGTGGTCCCCGCGGCTGCGGGAAGACGACGAGCGCGCGGATCCTGGCGCGGTGCCTGAACTGCGAGGAGGGGCCGACGCCGACCCCGTGCGGGGAGTGCGAGTCGTGCAAGGACCTCGCGCGCAACGGCCCGGGCTCGATCGACGTCATCGAGATCGACGCCGCGTCGCACGGAGGCGTGGACGACGCCCGTGACCTGCGCGAGAAGGCGTTCTTCGGCCCCGCGCGCAGCCGCTACAAGATCTACATCATCGACGAGGCCCACATGGTCACGTCGGCGGGGTTCAACGCGCTGCTGAAGGTCGTCGAGGAGCCCCCGGAGCACCTCAAGTTCATCTTCGCGACGACGGAGCCCGAGAAGGTCATCGGCACGATCCGCTCGCGCACGCACCACTACCCCTTCCGCCTCGTCCCGCCGAGCACGCTGCGCGACTACCTCGGGCAGGTGTGCAGGCAGGAGGACATCCCGGTCGAGGACGGCGTCCTGCCGCTCGTCGTGCGCGCGGGCGCGGGCTCCGTACGTGACTCGATGTCCGTCATGGACCAGCTCCTCGCGGGCGCGACGGCCGAGGGCGTGACGTACGGCATGGCGACGTCCCTCCTGGGGTACACGGACGGCTCGCTGCTCGACTCGGTCGTCGAGTCCTTCGCCACGGGCGACGGCGCGGCGGCCTTCGAGGTCGTCGACCACGTCATCGAGGGCGGCAACGACCCGCGCCGCTTCGTCGCCGACCTCCTGGAGCGCCTGCGCGACCTCGTCATCCTCGCGGCCGTGCCGGACGCGGCGGAGAAGGGCCTCATCGACGCCCCCGCCGACGTCGTCGAACGCATGCAGGCCCAGGCCGGCGTCTTCGGCGCGGCCGAGCTCAGCCGCGCGGCCGACCTGGTCAACGAGGGCTTGACGGAGATGCGCGGCGCGACGTCCCCGCGCCTCCAGCTGGAACTGATCTGCGCGCGCGTACTCCTCCCCGCCGCGTACAGCGACGAACGCTCCCTCCTGGCCCGCCTGGACCGCATCGAACGCGGCACAAGCTTCGTGACGGGCGCGCCGCCCGCGGGAATCCCGACCGGCTACGAGCCGACGTCCGACGCGCACATGCCGGTCGCGCCGGGGGGCGGCGTGGCTGCGGCAAGGGCGGCGGTACGGGGAGGAGCGCCGACGGGTACGCCGCAACAGACGCAGCCCGCGTACGCCGCACCTGCGCAACCCCAGCCCCCGGCCGCGTACGCCCCTCCGGCCCAGGCCCCCGCCGCGCAGCCCCAGCCTCCGGCCGCTCCCGCCGCTGCCGCGCAGGCCCCCGCCGGGTACGCCGCCCCCGCGCAACCCCAGCCCCCAGCCCCGTACGCCCCACCCGCCGAACCCCCCACCACCGCACCCCCCGAGCAAGCCCCCCCCGGCGCCTGGCCCACCCCCGCCCCCACCGGCGCGGGCCGCAAACCCGGCGGCTGGCCCACGGCCGCGAACCCCGGCAGCGCAGCCCGCCCCACGCAGGCACCGGCCCCCGCGCACACTCCGGCAGCGGCACCCCCCGGCGCACAGAGCGGCCCCGGCTACACCCCCCCGACCGGCGGCATGGACCCCCGCATGCTCTGGCCCAACATCCTCGAAGCCGTCAAGAACCGCCGCCGCTTCGCCTGGATCCTCCTCAGCCAGAACGCCCAGGTCGCGGGCTTCGACGGCACGACCCTGCAACTCGGCTTCGTCAACGCGGGCGCGCGCGACAAGTTCGCGAGCAGCGGCAGCGAGGAGGCGCTGAAGCAGGCGCTGGCGGAACAGTTCAACGTGCAGTGGAAGATCGACGCGGTGGTGGACACGAGCGGAGGCGCCGGCGCGCCCTCGCAGGTCTACGCGGCTCAGCCCGCACCGGCGTACCAGCCCCCGGCCCCCCAGCAGACCTACCAGGCCCCGCCCCCGCCGCCGGAGCACCAACCCCCGTCGGCTCCCCAACCCCCGGCACCCACGCCCCAGCCCCCGGTCCACGAGGTAGTGGCTCCCGAGGACGACGTCCCGGAGGACGACGACCCGGACCTGAACGAGTCGGCCCTGTCGGGCCACGAACTGATCGTGCGGGAACTGGGAGCGACGGTGGTGGAGGAGATCACGAACGAGTAGGGGGGACCGTCACCCCAATGCCGGGGGCCTTGGAGGAACGCACAGCCCCATCGGCCCCCGGCGTTCAGCGGTTACGCTGACCCCGTGAACGTCCTAGTCATCGGCACCGGCGCCCGCGAACACGCCCTGTGCCGCTCCCTGTCCCTCGACCCCGCCGTCACGCACCTGGCCTGCGCCCCCGGCAACGCCGGCATCGCGGAGGTGGCCGAGCTGCACCAGGTCGACCCCCTGGACGGCGACGCGGTGACGGCGCTGGCGAAGAAGCTGGACGCGCACTTGGTCGTCGTAGGCCCCGAGGCCCCCCTCGTCGCCGGCGTCGCCGACGCCGTACGCGCCGCCGGCATCCCCGTGTTCGGCCCCTCGAAGGAGGCGGCCCAGCTGGAGGGCTCGAAGGCGTTTGCGAAGGAGATCATGGCGGGCGCGGGCGTCCCGACGGCACGCTCCTACGTGTGCACGACCCCGGAGGAGGCCGCCCGGGCGCTGGACGCGTTCGGCGCTCCGTACGTCGTGAAGGACGACGGCCTCGCGGCGGGCAAGGGCGTCGTCGTCACCAGCGACCTGGACGAGGCGAAGGAGCACGCGGCGGCCTGCGACCGCGTCGTGATCGAGGAGTTCCTGGACGGCCCGGAGGTCTCCCTCTTCGCGATCACGGACGGCGAGACGGTCGTCCCCCTCCAGCCCGCGCAGGACTTCAAGCGCGCCCTGGACGGCGACGAGGGTCCGAACACGGGCGGCATGGGCGCGTACTCCCCGCTGCCGTGGGCGGACCCGAAACTCGTCCAAGAGGTCCTCGACACCGTCCTCCAGCCGACGGTGGACGAGCTGCGCCGCCGCGGCACCCCCTTCTCGGGCCTCCTGTACGCGGGCCTCGCGATCACCAGCAGGGGCGTACGGGTCATCGAGTTCAACGCCCGTTTCGGCGACCCGGAGACCCAGGTCGTCCTGGCCCGCCTGAAGACCCCGCTGGCCGGCGTCCTGCTCGCCGCCGCGAACGGCACCCTCGCCGACCTGCCCGCCCTGCGCTGGAGCGAGGACGCGGCGGTCACGGTGGTGATCGCCTCCCACAACTACCCCGGCACCCCCCGCACGGGCGACCCGATCACTGGCCTCGAAGAGGTCACCGCCGAGGACGCCCCGCACGCGTACGTCCTTCACGCGGGCACCCGGCGTGAAGGCACCGACATCCTCAGCGCCGGCGGCCGGGTCCTCTCCGTCACCGCCACCGGCGACACCCTCACTGGCGCCCGCGACCGCGCGTACCGGGCGATCGCCCGCATCACCCTGGACGGCTCCCAGCACCGCACGGACATCGCGGCGAAGGCGGCGGCCCAGTCCTGAGCACCGACTGAACCCGAAGGGCCCCGTATCCGTCTGTGGATACGGGGCCCTGTCGCTGTCCGCGCCCCCGGGAATCCGTCAGCCGACCTCGTGATCACGTCAGCCACCTCTCCCCAAAGCCATTCCATCGAGTGACCGTCGGTCCATCCGGCTGACGGGGGTGCCCGCCCCAACTAGGGTGCGGGCCATGTGTTCAGGCGCCTGCCGAGGTTCCGGCACTTGGCCCACCGGCATTGCGATGTCAGTGGTGGGTGCCACAGTGGGGGAGTGAGCAGAGGCAGGCGGAAGCGAGCGAGCCGGGAGGGGGAGTGATGCGGGCATGAGCGGCGGTTCGGTCGGTGTGGAGGCGGGTGTGCGGGCCGCGCGTGCCCGGGCCCTCGCGGTCCTGCGGATGCGCGGGCGCGCGCTGGGCGTGGCCCTGCTGCCGGCGGCTGCGGCGGTGATCCTGCTGGCCGGGGGAGGTACGGGGCACCTGGTCGGCCCCGGCTGGGACCTGGCCCGCCGACTCGTCTCGGTCGTCGCCGTCGTCGTCCTCCTGGCCGCCGCCGGGATCGCGCTCCTCGTCGCCCGCGCCCGCCCGGCGCTCAGCCCGACGGTCCCGATCCCCGAGTCCGCCGCGCCCGACCTCTACCGCCTGGTCCGCGACCTCGCCGACCGGCTCGACGTCCCCGCGCCCTCCGCGATAGCCCTGACGCCGGACTGCGACAGCTGGCTGGAGGACCGCACGCACCGCGCGCACGGCACACTCCAGCCCGTCCGGCGCGACGAGGTCGCCGACCCCGGCGCCTCCCACCGGCGTACGGCCGTGGCGCCGGTCCTCGTCATCGGCTCCCCCTTCCTGTGGTGGATGCGCGTCGGCGAACTCCGCGCGGTCCTCGCGCCGGTCGTCGCCGGTACGGGCCCCTCCGCGCACCCCGACATAGCCGCCGCCCGCCGCTTCGTGCGCGGGCTGGACGCGGCGGTCGCGGTGACCGCGAGCCGCTCCCCGCGCGTGTTGTTCGCGGGCGTCGGGTACGTCGTACGGCTCCTGCTGCGCGGCTGCCGGGTGCACGCGGCGGAGATGGAACGGGGCGTCGCCGCAGCCGCCGCCGAGCGCGCGCAGGCCGTCGACTACGGGCTGCGGATCGTCGCGCAGGAACAGGTCGGCCTCGCGTACGCGGGCTGGGACCGCCTGCTGACGCGGGTCGCGCTCCCCGCGTGGCGCATGGGCCGCTGGCCGTCCCGCCTGGACGCGGGCGTGGTGGCCGCCCTGACAGAACTCTCCCGCCGGGACCGCCTCGCCGAAGGCTTCACCTCCCGCCTCGGCGAACGCCCCGCCTGCGACCTCCTCGAAGAACCCGGCACGATCGACGAGGCCACGTCCCTCCTCGCCGCCCGCCTCTTCCACGGCGGCCCCACGGAGGCGGGCCCCGACTGGTCCCCGGTGAGCTGGCAGGACTACCCGGACGAGGTGGTGGACCGAAAGTGGCGCACGGACGCGGCCCGGTTGCACCGCACGCTGGACGCGATGGGGGTACGACGGACGCCGGGGGCGCAGGCGCCGACGTTGGCGCGGGTGCTGGAGCATTTGACGGAGGGCGAGGTGGGGGTGGGTGAGCGAGGCGCTGACGCGCAAGAAACGGACGCCGACCAGCCCTCTCGTAGGGCTGCCCCGGAGAGTGAGCTGGAGCCGGAGAGTGAGCTGGAGTCGGAGCCGAGGCCGGAGTCGGAGTCGGAGGGGGAGTTGAAGCCGGGGCCGGAGTCGGAGTCGGAGCAGAGGCTGGAGTCGAGGCTGGAGCCGGAGTCGGAGGGGGAGTTGAAGCCGAGGCCGGAGTCGGAGTCGGAGAGGGAGTTGAAGCTGGGGGCGGAGCTGGAACTGGCGCCGGAGGTCGACCCGGACACCCCCGCCTCCCACACCCCCGCCTCCCACACCCCCGCCCTCCACACCGACGACGACCTCCCCTACCTCGACGAATCCGACCTCTACCCCGAAGACCCCCCCGCCCTCTCCCCCCGTACCTCCGCCCTGGCCGCCCGCCTCAGCGCAGAGCTGGCCCGCGACGAAGCCGCCGCCCCCCGCCCCGCACCCGACGCCACCCCCGGCCCCGACACGGCCCTCTGGGACGACGCGGCGCTCCCCCTCTTCCCCCTCCAACCCCCGCGCACGGAGCGGGAGTTGCTGGCAGACCACGTCACCGCGATGGTCTGCTGCGCGGCGATGGACACGGCGGGCGCGACGCCGGGCCTGGACTGGCTGGACGGCCCGGTCCTCCTGATCGCAGGCGAACGAGCCCCCGACCTGACCCCCCGGGTCCTGAGCCTGGTGGAGGACGGCGACCCGGACCCCCTCCGAGTCTGGCTGGTCGAACTCGGCATACGCCCGGAAAAACCCCTCCGCCTGGTCTGAACCACACCCCACCCGTTCCGGAGCTGTGGATTCCTCTTCAAACCAATTAGCAACGAATAGTGACTAACTAAGCGCGTTATGTGATGTGCTGGAACAGATCGCCCCTGGAGGCAAGGTCCAGCGACATAGGCCAAACGCACAGCATGACAACGGGGGCAGGCGGGAGGGGAGCAACGATGGGCAGAGCACCCGAAGAACCACCGGAACCACCCAGGGTCTTTAGGGGCGCGGGGCTGCATCAATTTGCGGCTCCGCCGCGGGGCGCGAGCAACCACAACGAACCCGCACCCGAACAAGCACCGCAACCACCCACGCACCTAAGGGGCGCGGGGAACTGCGCGACAAGCCACGACGAACCCGCACCCGACGAACTCCCGGAACCCCCCCCACCCGGCACCCCAACCCCCCGCTGGCAATCCGGCGCCCTGGCCCACGCCGTCTCCGACCCCTTCGCCCTGGGCCCCCTCCCCTGGCTACGAGGCAGCGAGACCTACTTCGAAGACGGCCGCATCATCCCCTGGTATGCAGACCCCCACACCCCCCGAGTCCCCCCACCGAGAGACAAGACGTTCCCCACCGGCGCCCCCCGCTCGGCAGACGACGTACACCGCCAGATCAAGGGCTTCACATCCCCCAGCGCGGTAACCCCGGGCGAGGCCCTCGACTTCCACATCACGGTCGACCCTCCCCAACAATTCACCGTGGACGTCTACAGAATCGGCCACTACAACGGCGAGGGCGCAGCAAAAATCACCACAAGCCCCCGCCTCTCAGGCATCGTCCAACCCCCACCCCTGACAGCGGACCGCACAGTCTCCTGCCACCACTGGTGGCTCAGCTGGCGCCTACAGATCCCGACCCACTGGAACGTAGGGGCATACGTAGCGGTCCTCACAACACTGGACGGCTACCGCTCCCACATCCCCTTCACGGTGAGGGACAACCGCCCCGCAGACCTCCTCCTCCTGCTCCCGGACATCACCTGGCAGGCGTACAACCTGTACCCGGAGGACGGCAGCACAGGCGCGAGCCTGTACCACGCGTGGGACGACAAGGGCCGCCTCCTGGGCGAGGCGGACGCCGCGACGACGGTCTCGTTCGACCGCCCGTACGCAGGCGCAGGCTTACCCCTGCACGTAGGCCACGCGTACGACGTCATCCGCTGGGCGGAGCGCTACGGCTACGACCTGGCATACGCCGACGCGAGGGACCTGCACGCGGGACGAGTGGACCCCACCCGCTACCGGGGCCTGATCTTCCCGGGCCACGACGAGTACTGGACGGCGAACATGCGCCGTACGACGGAACTGGCAAGGGACGCCGGCACCTCCCTCGTCTTCCTCTCCGCGAACACCATGTACTGGCAGGTGGAACTGGGCCCGTCCCCCTCGGGCGCCCCCGCCCGCCTCCTGACGTGCAGGAAGAGAAAGGGCCCCGGCAAGTCGCTGCTGTGGCGGGAGATCGACCGCCCGGAGCAACAGCTCCTCGGCATCCAGTACGCGGGCCGCGTCCCCACCCCCCGCCCGATGATCGTCCGCAATGCCCACCACTGGCTGTGGGAGGCGACGGGCGCGCACGAGGGCGACGAGATCGAGCACCTGGTCGCGGGCGAGGCGGACCGCTACTTCCCGCGTACGGCGCTCCCGGAGCACGAGGAACGGGTCCTGCTGGCGCACTCCCCGTACGAAACCGGCGGCATCCGGCGCCACCAGGAGACGTCCCTGTACCGCGCCCCCTCCGGCGCCCTGGTCTTCGCTTCGGGCACCTTCGCCTGGTCCCCGGCGCTGGACCGCCCCGGCCACGTGGACGCCCGTATCCAGCGGGCGACGGCGAACCTCCTGGACCGGATCTGCAAGCGGGACTGACCCGCCGACCGGGCCGGGGACCGTATACGGGAGAATCGACGCACCTGTACAGATCCACGGGGAGGAACCGTGCCCGGATTCGTAGTAAAGCCCGAACCCGTCGAGGTGCCGGGCCTGGTCCACCTGCACACCGGAAAGGTGCGTGAGCTGTACCAGAACGAGGCGGGCGACCTCGTGATGGTCGCCAGCGACCGCCTCTCGGCGTACGACTGGGTCCTGCCCAGCGAGATCCCCGACAAGGGCCGCGTCCTCACGCGGCTCTCGCTGTGGTGGTTCGACCAGCTCGCCGACCTGGTCCCCAACCACGTGATCAGCACGGACGTCCCCGAGGGCGCCCCCGCGGACTGGCAGGGCCGCACCCTGATCTGCAAGTCCCTCACGATGCTCCCGGTCGAGTGCGTGGCCCGCGGCTACCTCACGGGCTCCGGCCTGGTTGAGTACAACGCGACCCGCACGGTCTGCGGCCTGGCCCTCCCCGAGGGCCTGGTCGACGGCAGCGAACTCCCGGCCCCGATCTTCACCCCGGCGACGAAGGCGGCGGTGGGCGACCACGACGAGAACGTCTCGTACGAGGAGGTGGCCCGCGAGGTAGGCGCGGACACAGCGGCCGAACTCCGCCAGGCAACGCTGTCGGTCTACAGCCGAGCCCGAGACATCGCCAGAGCCCGAGGCATCATCCTGGCGGACACAAAGTTCGAGTTCGGCCACGACAAGAACGGCACCCTACTGATCGCGGACGAGGTCCTAACCCCAGACTCCTCCCGCTTCTGGCCGGCCGCAGACTGGCACCCAGGCCGCCCCCAACACCCGTACGACAAACAATTCGTACGAGACTGGCTGACGTCCCCGGAAGCGTCCTGGAACAAGAACGGCACCCAGCCCCCACCTCCCCTCCCGCCCGAGATCATCGAGGCAACGAGGTCGAAGTACGTAGAGGCGTACGAACGCTTGACGGGCCAGACCTGGTCATAGACGGCAAGAGAAGCTCCCCCGGGACGCAAGGGAACCCGGGGGAGCTTTTGCATGCCGGGCCAGTGCTCGTTCTTTAGGGGCGCGGGGAACTGCGCGACCAGCCCCCACCGACCCGCACCCGAAACACAACGCAGAAACCCCGACCCAAAACCGGGCCGGGGTTTCAACTGAAGCGGACGACGAGGCTCGAACTCGCGACCTCAACCTTGGCAAGGTTGCGCTCTACCAACTGAGCTACGTCCGCACACACACCGAAGCGCGCCCCCCAACTATACCCACCCCCGCTCCCGAGCGATCCGCACAGCAGCATGCCGATTCTCCACCCCCAACTTGGACACGGCGGAAGACAGATAGTTCCGCACGGTCCCCTGGGACAGAGAGGCCCGCTCAGCGATCTCGGCAACAGGAGCCCCATCGGCGGCCAGCTCCAACACTTCCGCCTCTCGAGAGGTCAACGGCGAATCCCCGGAGGAGATCGCATCGGCGGCCAACTCCGGGTCCACGTACCGATTCCCCGCATGCACGGTCCGAATAATCTCGGCAAGCCGCTGCGCACTGACGGTCTTGGGCACAAACCCCCGCACCCCCGCAGCAAGCGCCCGCTTGAGATGCCCCGGCCGCCCGTGACTGGTCACGATCAGCACCCGGCAGGACGGCAACTCCGTACGGAGAGATGTGGCGACCTTCACACCGTCCGCCCCCGGCATCTGAAGATCGAGCACGGCGACGTCGGGCTCATGGGCCCGAGCCATGGCGAACGCCTCCGGCCCACTCGCGGCCTCGGCGACGATGACGAGGTCGTCCTCAAGGGAGAGCAGCGCGGCGAGCGCCCCCCGGATCAGATGCTCGTCGTCCGCGAGCAGCACCCGCACAGTCATGACGTGACCTCATTCACAGAAACCGGCACGGTAGCCACCAAGCGAAACACCCCACTCTTCACGAGCCCGGCCTCCAGCGTCCCCTCGACGGACGCGAGCCGCTCCCGGAGCCCGGCGAGCCCGGACCCACCCTCGCCGACGCCGTCAGAGGCCCCGTCGTTCTCGACGGTCAGCACAACCTGCTCACCGCTCACGACGAGCCGTACGGAACACCGCTGAGCGTCCCCGTGCCGCAGCACGTTAGTGGTGGCCTCCCGCACGACCCACCCCAGCACGGACTGCACCTCCCCGGCCAGCTCCCCGACCTCCCCACGCACCTCGCAAGAGATCCCGGCGGCGCTCAACACCCCCCGCGCACCGAGGAGTTCGACCCCGAGGTCGACCTCGCGATACCCCCGTACGACTTCCCGCACCTCGCGCTGCGACTCCTGAGCGATCCGCTGCACCTCGACCATCTGCTCGACGGCCTCCGCCCGCCCGCGCCGGGCGAGTTGGACGGCGAGTTCGCTCTTGAGGGCGATGACGGCGAGGTTGCGGCCCATGACGTCGTGGAGGTCACGCCCGAACCGGAGGCGTTCCTCGGCGACGGCGAGCCGGGCCTGTGCCTCGCGGGCGTCGTCGAGTTCGTACACGGCGTTGGTGATCCAGATGGAGAAGACGCCGATGACGGCGCAGAGGGAGGAGGACAGGAGCACGACCACGGCGACGACCAGCGCGGCGGGCCAGGGCTGGCCGAACGCGAGCATCGCCGGCACCGTACCGACGCTGAAGCCGCCGACGACCGCGTACATCCGGCGGCGTTCCCGCAGGCCGAAGCAGAGGACGCCGGGACCGAAGACCATGATGATGCCGTAGATGCCGCCGGTGACGTTGTCGACTCTGCCGCCGTCAGGGCCGTACTCGCCGATCGCGAGGGCCGTGAGGCCGATGCCGGCGGTGAGTGCGCCGAACCCGTACAGCAGCCGTACGGGCTGGTCGCGGGTCCCGCGATGCCAGTCCATGGCCCGCGAGACGACCACCACCATGGCCGCCCCGTGCAGCACGACCAGCGTCACCACCACCCCGCCGAACCCCGGCCCCAGCGGCCCGAGCGACGGCACGACCGCCCCCACCTCGATCAGCCCGAACGACCCGAACGACCACCGCGTGTACGTGTCGAACTTCTCCGGCGTACTCTTCCGCCCCCACCAGCCCCGCATGACGTCCCGTTCCTCAGCGCCGCGGTTCCCACTTGAACCACCGCTTCACAGCAAACACGGCGAGCACGATCCAGGCCAGCCCCGTCAGCACGGCCCCCAGCGCGTCGTACGCGGACAACTCCCCGGTCCAGGCCCCCCGGATCAGCGTGATCGCGGGCGACAGCGGCAGCAACTCCATCACGGACGCGGCGCGGTCGGGGAACACCTCCAGCGGTACGGCGACCCCGGAGCAGATCATCGAGAGGAACAGGAACGGCATCGGCGTGACCTGCGCGCTCTCCGCCGACCTCGTCACCCCGGAGGTCACCGCGGCGAGCGCCGCGCACACCGCGATCCCGAGCACCACTCCCAGCACGGCGAGCAGGGGCGCGGAGGGTGCGTCCATGTCGAGCAGGACCGTGCACCCCGCGACGAGGACGAGGCTCTGCACGATCCCCGTCGCGACCATCGGCAGCGCGGACCCGACGAGGATCTCCCCGTCCCGCAGCTCCCCGGTGCGCAGCCGCTTCAGGACGAGTTCCTCGCGCCGCACCGTGAAGGTCCCGGCCAGCACCGAGTACACCCCGAAGAGCAGCGAGAACCCGATCCCAGCCGGCAGCAGCACCTGCCCGATGTCGAGGCCGGTCTCCTTCAGCATCTCGTCGTCGGTGAACGCCTTGAGGCTGAACGGCAGCATGAGCGGCACCAGCACGGCCGTCACGAGCGTGCTCCTGCTGCGCCCCAGCAACGTGAACTCGGCCCGCGCGAGCGCCTTCATCCGCCCGCCCGGCGTCGTGGTCGCGACCCCGCTCATACCGCCACCTCTTCCTTCTGCTCCGAGGCGATCCCGAGGAACGCCTCCTCCAACGAGGCCGACCGCACGTCCAGCCGCCCCAGCTCGACCCCGGCGTCCCGCGCCCACACCAGCACTCCGGTCGCCGTGCGCTGGAGATCGTGCGTACGCAGCCGTACGACGCTCCCCTCGACGGCGTGCTCGCTCACCCCGAGTTCCCCGAGCGGCGGCAGATCGCCGACGAACCAGCCGGACGGCAGCTCGAAGGAGATCCGGGACGGCTGCGAGGCGGTCACCTCGGCCGGCGTACCCGACACGGCGATGCTCCCGGCGTGCATGATCGCGAGCCGGTCGGCGAGGCCCTCGGCCTCCTCCAGGTAGTGCGTCGTGAGCAGCACGGTCGTTCCGGAGTCCCGCAGCGCCCGCACCAACTCCCAGGTGTCGCGCCGCCCTTCGGCGTCGAGCCCGGTCGTCGGCTCGTCGAGGAACAGCACCTCCGGACGGCCGAGCAGGGCGAGCGCGAGATCGAGCCGCCGCCGCTCCCCGCCGGACAACTGCTTGACCCGTACGCGGTGTTTACTCCCGAGCCCCACCAACTCCAGTGCCTCACCGATCGGTCGGGCCCCGCTGACGCACCCGGCCCACATCTTCGCGGTCTCGACGACGGTCAACTCCGAGGGAAATCCGCCCTCTTGGAGCATGACCCCGGTCCGGGGCCGGACGGCGGCCCGTTCGGCGTACGGATCGTGCCCGAGCACGCGCACCCGCCCCCCGCTCGGCTGCGCGAGCCCTTCCAGCAGTTCGACGGTGGAGGTCTTGCCCGCCCCGTTGGTGCCGAGCAGCGCGAAGACCTCGCCCCGGTCGACGTGGAAGGTCACTCCACGGACCGCCTCGAACCCGCCCCCGTACACACGCCGGAGGCCTTCGGCCTCGATCACGTGTTCTTTCGTCCCCTGAGCGTTCATGCATTCAGCGTCCCGCGTGGGGAGAGGGGGGAGCAGTGCGCGATGTCACCGGCCGGCATGACAAATGTCAGATGCCTGAACAGGGCACGAAAAAGGCCCGGTTCCGAAGAACCGGGCCTTTGACCCTGAGCGGACGACGAGGCTCGAACTCGCGACCTCAACCTTGGCAAGGTTGCGCTCTACCAACTGAGCTACGTCCGCAATGCATCCGAACGGCTCCCACCGATCGGCGCAAGCACCACCCTACCTGATCCACAACAGTGGCCGGTACGACGATGCAGAGCGGGTGACAGGAATTGCACACTGCGCCTTCCCCCTGGAAGGGGGATGTTCTGCTACTGAACTACACCCGCACAACCTGCCTGGCCTGGGTTTTTCTCCCGTGCCCGGCGGCGTGCTCCAGACATTAGCCGATCAGCAGGGGGGTAACGCAAGTCGGCTGCCCCCAGGCCCTCCTGAGGGGCCCGGCGGCAGCCGACGGCCGGGCTACTGCGCCTCGGCGAACGCCTCGTACACCTTCTTGGGGATCCGGCCGCGGGCCGGTACGTCGAACTTGTTCGCCAGGGCCCAGGCCCGGACGGCGGACGGGTCGGGGGCGACCTCCGTCTGCTTGTACGCCTTGCCGGAACGCGACCGCTTGCGGCCGGCCTCCACGTACGGCGCGAGCGCGGTACGCAGTTTCTCGGCATTGGCTTCATTCAGGTCGATCTCGTACGACCTTCCGTCGAGCCCGAACGCGATCGTTTCCGCCGCTTCCGAGCCGTCGATGTCGTCAAAGAGAGTGACCACGACCTTCTGCGCCACGAATATCGGTCCCTTCGGCTGAAAATGCCAATTTTTATGTACGGTACAGCGCCAAGTAATAAAAAGTGAAGCCGACTAAATCTCCCCGCGTGTCAGGTACGCAATACCTGCCGGGGGTCGATCAGAGATCTTTCCCGTAACTTTTCCCGAACACCCCTCTCCGATACCGGATCGTGATCGCGCTCACGTAGCTTCCTACAACTCTACCCGCGTAGAAATTTCGTACGGGTAGTCTGAAGCCACCTGCCGGAACAGCCGCAGGAACCCAAGCACCACACCACCGGGAGTGCCCGTGGCACGCGTCGTAGTCGACGTCATGCTCAAGCCGGAGATCCTCGACCCCCAGGGCCAGGCGGTGCAGCGCGCACTGCCGCGGCTGGGTTTCGACGGGATCGCGGATGTCCGTCAGGGAAAGCGATTCGAACTGGAAGTTGACGGCCCCGTGGACGAGGCCGCGCTCGCGCGGATCCACGATCTCGCGGAATCCTTCCTCGCCAACACCGTGATCGAGGACTTCACGGTCAAGGTCGAAGAAGTCGCGGAGGCGGCCAAGTGACCGCTCGTATTGGCGTCGTCACTTTCCCCGGCAGTCTCGACGACCGTGACACCCAGCGCGCGATCCGTCTCGCCGGCGCCGAACCGGTCGCGCTCTGGCACAAGGACAAGGATCTCCACCAGGTCGACGCGGTCGTCCTTCCCGGCGGTTTCTCGTACGGCGACTATCTCCGGGCCGGCGCGATCTCGCGTTTCTCCCCGGTGATGGAGACGGTCATCGAGCAGGCGAAGTCCGGTATGCCGGTCCTCGGCATCTGCAACGGCTTCCAGATCCTCACCGAGGCGCATCTCCTGCCCGGCGCGATGCTCGGTAACAACCACCTGCACTTCATCTGCCGGGACCAGAAACTCCGGGTGGACAACGCGGAAACGGCCTGGACTAGCGACTACGCGCAGGGCCAGGAGATCCACATCCCGCTGAAGAACATGGACGGCCGGTACGTCGCGGACGAGTACACGCTCGACCAGTTGGAGGCCGAGGGCCGGGTCGTGTTCCGCTACCTGGACCTGAACCCGAACGGCTCGCTGCGCGACATCGCGGGTGTCACGAACGAGGCCGGCAACGTCGTAGGCCTCATGCCGCACCCCGAACACGCGGTCGAGCCCCTCGTCGGCACCGGCCGCACCGACGGCCTCCCCTTCTTCACCTCGATCCTCAAGAAGCTGGTCAACGCATGAGCCGCACGCCTCTGGACACGGTCGAGCATGCGACCGCGACCCCCGACGTCGAGCTGCCCTGGGCCGAACTCGGCCTGAAGAAGGACGAGTACGAGCGCGTCGTCGAGATCCTCGGCCGCCGCCCGACCGGCGCCGAACTCGCCATGTACTCCGTCATGTGGTCCGAGCACTGCTCGTACAAGTCGTCGAAGGTCCACCTCCGCCAGTTCGGCGAGAAGGCCCCCCAGTCCGATGCGCTGCTCGTGGGCATCGGCGAGAACGCGGGCGTCGTCGACGTCGGCCAGGGGTACGCGGTCACCTTCAAGGTCGAGTCCCACAACCACCCGTCGTACGTCGAGCCCTACCAGGGCGCGGCCACCGGTGTCGGCGGCATCGTCCGCGACATCATCGCGATGGGCGCGCGCCCGGTCGCGGTCGTCGACCCGCTGCGGTTCGGCGCGGCCGACCACCCCGACACGAAGCGCGTCCTGCCGGGTGTCGTCGCGGGCATCGGCGGGTACGGCAACTGCCTCGGCCTGCCGAACATCGGCGGCGAGGTCGTCTTCGACGCCTGCTACCAGGGGAACCCGCTGGTCAACGCCGGTGCCATCGGCGTCATGCGGCACGAGGACATCCACCTCGCGAAGGCGTCCGGCGCGGGCAACAAGGTCATCCTGTACGGGGCTCGCACCGGCGGCGACGGCATCGGCGGGGCGTCGATCCTCGCGTCCGAGACGTTCGACGACGCCAAGCCCTCGAAGCGGCCCGCCGTCCAGGTCGGTGACCCCTTCCAGGAGAAGCTGCTCATCGAGTGCACGCTCGAAGCGTTCGCCGAGAAGCTCGTCGTCGGCATCCAGGACCTCGGCGCGGCCGGACTCTCCTGCGCCACCAGCGAGTTGGCGTCCAACGGCTCCGGCGGTATGCGGGTCGTCCTGGACGACGTCCCGCTCCGTGACTCCACGCTCTCGCCCGAGGAAATCCTCATGAGCGAGTCGCAGGAACGCATGTGCGCGGTCGTGGAGCCCGCCAAGGTCGACCGCTTCCTTGCGATCTGCGAGAAGTGGGACGTCATCGCCACCGTCATCGGTGAGGTCACCGACGGCGACCGGCTGGAGATCTTCTGGCACGGCGGCAAGATCGTGGACGTCGACCCGCGCACGGTCGCGCACGACGGGCCGGTGTACGAGCGGCCCTACGCCCGCCCCTCGTGGCAGGACGCGCTTCAGGCGGACGGCGCGGAGAAGCTGTCACGCCCGTCTTCCGGTGATGAACTCCGCGCCCAGGTGCTCCAGTTGGTGTCCTCTCCCAACCAGGCGTCCAAGAGCTGGATCACCTCCCAGTACGACCACTTCGTGCAGGGCAACACGGTGCTGGCGCAGCCCGAGGACTCCGGGATGATCCGCATCGACGAGGAGACCGGCCTCGGCGTGGCCATCGCCACGGACGGCAACGGGCGTTTCGCGAAGCTGGACCCTTACGCCGGTGCGCAGTTGGCGCTGGCGGAGGCGTACCGGAACGTCGCGACGACCGGTGCGAAGCCGCTCGCTGTGTCGGACTGCCTCAACTTCGGTTCGCCCGAAGACCCCGCTGTCATGTGGCAGTTCGCCGAGGCCGTGCGCGGACTCGCCGACGCCTGCCAGCAGTTGGGGACGCCGGTCACCGGTGGCAACGTCTCCCTGTACAACCAGACGGGCGAGGCGGCGATCCATCCGACGCCGGTCGTCGCGGTGTTGGGCGTCATCGACGACGTGGCTCGCCGCACGCCGGTCGCCTTCCAGGAAGAGGGCCAGCTCCTTTACCTCCTCGGCGACACGCGTGAGGAGTTCAGCGGGTCGGCGTGGAGCCAGGTCGTCCACGACCACCTCGGCGGGCTGCCGCCCAAGGTCGACCTGGAGCGTGAGCGGCTGCTGGGCGAGATCCTGATCTCGGCTTCCCGTGACGGCATGATCGACGCCGCGCACGACCTGTCGGACGGTGGCCTCATCCAAGCGGTCGTGGAATCGGCCCTGTTGGGCGGTGTCGGCGCGCGCCTGGTCGTCCCCGATGGCCTGGACGCGTTCACGTTCCTGTTCTCGGAGTCCGCGGGCCGCGCTGTGGTCTCCGTCCCCCGCTCCGAGGAACTGCGCTTCAACGACATGTGCGGCGCGAGGGGCCTGCCGGTGACGCGGATCGGCGTCGTCGACGGCGAATCGGTGGAACTCCAGGGCGAGTTCACGCTTCCGCTGACTGAGCTGCGCGAGGCGCACGAGGCTACGATCCCGGCGCTGCTGGCGTAGCTGTCTCGGTACGACGCTGAGGTCCCGTCCGGTTTCCGGGCGGGACCTCGTCGCGTATCCCAGCCTCACCCGCTGAGACCGGCGTCGGCCCATCGGCGCAGGTCCGCGCAGGTCGGGTCGGGGGCCGACGTACGTGTTGTGATCGTGTGCAGCGCGCGTGGCACGTGCTGGGCCAGGGCGAAGAGTTGGAGCGACGGCCCGGCGCCGGAGTGGATGCACAGCCGGATCGTGAGGACCGCCTTCTCCTCGGCCTCGTCCGTGAAGGCGGTCGGCACGCCCGCGAGGAACATCCAGTCGGGGCGGTCGTTCACCGCGTCGGAGACGGTCCGCAGGGACACCGCGTCGAGGGTCTCGACGGAACAGGGCGCACCCTTCGCGACGGCGTCCCGCAACACCGCGTGAAAAACCATCCCGGCGAACACCCCGAACACGTACTCCCCCCACTCCACGCCGATCCCCTTCGCCCGGAAGGCCTCCCACCGACTCTCCGTCCGCCACCGCTCCACATCCACCAGTGGCAGAAGGCACCGCCCCAGCCGCAGACACTCCCCCCAGACCTCCGCACCCATCAACTCGCCCCCTCTCCGGGCCCATTGTCCGACCGGCGGAGCCAATTCCCGCCCGGTTGCAAGGACTTGCCCCCCAGCAGACCCCACCCCCACACCCCCGGCCACCTCCATTCCCGCCCTCCCCCCAACCCCCTAGCGTCCCCCCATGACCAGAACCACCACCCGCCTCCTCCACACCCTCCTGCTCCTCCTCGCCTTATCCGCAACGGCGTTCACCACACCCCCGTCCACCCAACTCCAACTCCCGTCCCCCACAGGCCCGTACGCGATCGGCCGCGACACCCTCCACCTGGTCGACCCCACCCGCCAGGACCCGTGGGTGCCGGAGGCGGGCGTGCGGGAGCTGATGGTGTCGCTGTACTACCCCGCCCGGCGGGGAACGGGCACCCGGGCGCCGTACATGACCACACCGGAAGCCGAACGGCTCCTGAAAGACCGGGGATACGACAGCCTCGTACCCGCCGAAACACTCAGCGCGACCCGCACGAACACGACCGAGCACGCCCAACCGTCCCCCGGCCGCTTCCCGTTGGTCCTCCTCTCCCCGGGATTCACCCTGCCGCGCACGACGTTGACCCTCCTCTCGGAGGAACTGGCGAGCCGGGGGTACGTAGTTGCTGCGGTCGACCACGCGTACGAGTCCGTCGCGACGACCTTCCCCGGCGGGCGGCTGCTGCCGTGTGTGGCGTGCGAGAAGTCCAAGGAGACGGGGATGGCGGCGGTCGCGGAGGGCCGGGCCCGGGACCTGTCCTTCGTGACGGACGAACTGACGGCGGCTCACGGCCCGTACGCCGCGATGATCGACCCCCGCCGTATCGGCGTCGCCGGTCACTCCATCGGTGGTGCGACCGCCGTCCCCGCGATGGCCGCCGACCTCCGCTTCCGCGCCGGCGCGAACCTGGACGGCGGTTTCTTCAGTGCCGTACCCCCGTCCGGCCTCGGCGCTCGTCCCTTCCTGATGCTCGGCGCCGAGTCCCCGCACGTCCCCGGCAACGTGACCTGGGACCTCGCCTGGCAACGACTCGACGGCTGGAAACGCTGGCTGACGGTCAAGGACGCGGGCCACTTCAGCTTCACCGACCTCCCCGTCCTCGCCGCCCAACTCGGCATCACAGACCCCGAGTTCCCTCTCCCGGGCCCCCGCTCCGGCGACATCACCCGCACCTACCTGACCGCCTTCTTCGACCTCCACCTACGCACCGTCCCCCAGCCCCTCCTCGACGGCCCCACCCCGGCGAACCCGGAAGTGACCTTTCAGCACGCCTGAGCCTCACTCGAACGGGTGATCATCACCCGGTTGGCGGACGTTGCGCGGGAGGGCGGCCCTACGATCACGGCGTTCACAGTGAGTAACCGATGAAGGACGCCGTGGTCAGTTCACCGCATGAAGCAATGCACCGGATCATCCAGCAGGACCCCGGCGTGTTCGTCCGGGCCGCCAGGGCGAACGGCATCCCGTTCGCCGATGTCGTCACCAGCGAGGAGATGCCGACCGACCTCACCGAGAGCCATCCGCTGGAGCGGCGGGTGGACAGTCTGCTGCGTATCGAGACCGCCGACAGTGAGAGCTACCTCCTGGCGATCGAGGCTCAGCGCAAGCAGGACGCCGACAAACCGGCGAGCTGGGCCTATTACCTCAGCTACCTCTACTCCAAGTACCGGATTCCGCCGGTCCTGGTGGTCGTCTGCGAGGACCGCACCACCGCGGAGTGGGCCACGGGCCCTTTCGACATCGGCCTCAAGGGGTGGAGCCCGCTCACCCTGCGCCCCATCGTCCTGGGCCCGGACAACATCCCGGTCTTCACGACCCGCGAGCAGGCGGCGCGGGACATCCCGATGACGGTCCTGTCCGCGATTCTCCACCACCGTGACCCGGAGATCCAAGCCATACTGAAAGCACTCTCATCCGCCTTGCGGGACCTACAGGAACGCGACGAGGAAGCGGCAGACCACTTCGTCGAACTCACCGCCCAGGGCCTGGGCAAGGGCCCGTACGCCGAACTCTGGAGGGAACTAGTGGCCATCGACACCTCATTCTTCGTCTCCCCTCTGTCGGAGGGAATCCGAGAAGAAGGCCGAGAAGAAGGCCGAGAAGAAGGCCGGGCAGAGGGCCGGGCGGAAGGCCGGGCACAGGGAAAGGCAGAGGTCATCCTTCGTCTGCTGGACAGCCGCGGCGTCCCCCTTTCCGAGGCTGACCGCGAGCGCATCGCGTCCTGCACCGACCTGACTCTCCTGGACTGCTGGCTCGACCGGGTCATGACGGCGACCACGGCGGACGAGGTCTTCGCCGAGGTTCACACGGACTGATCCCTGCACGTCACCGCTGTTCAGGCCACAGATGAAGGGACTCAGTGGTCATCGATACTTCGTCTTTCGTCTCCCCCCTGTCGGAAGGCATCCGCGAGGAGGGCCGCGAGCAAGGCCGCAAGGAGGGCCTCGTGGAGGCCGGCGTCCATGGTCTCCTGTTTCTGCTGGACCGCCGCGGCGTGGAGATCCCCGACTCCGACCGAGACCTGATCTCCTCCTGCACCAACCTCGCCGCCCTGTACCGCTGGTTCGACCGCGCGATCACCGCCACCACGATGGACGAGGTCTTCGCCGGAGACACGTCCGACTGACCCGTGCGTCCACACGAACACACAGCGGAATCCCAGTCCGACATCACCCGAGTCCTGGTCACCCACTTCCACACCCCCCTCCCAGACGGCCACCACATCCGAGGCGTACTCCCCACCCCCACGGACGCGATCCGCATCGTCACGGGCCCCCGGCACAAGTACGCCCCGAAACACCTGGCCGTCTGGGAGATGCCGCTCATCGACCCGGAGGGCCTGGAAGGGCTGACCCCCTGGAGAGCCTGGGACGCGCTCAGGTCGCTGCACACCCCCGGAGCCGCAGTCCCTCCCAGCACCGGCGAGACCCTGGGCATGCCCCTGACCCAGGTGGACCCCTGGAACCTCACCCCCGAACCCCCCGCTCGCGACGACAGAGCGTACGTAGCCCTGTACGCCCTCACACACCCCTCCACCGACACCCCCCGCCCCAACCCCCGCCTCCGAGGCTTCCTCCTAACCTCCCCCGACCGCCTCCGCCTGTACGTGGACAGAAAGGAGGACGGCACAGAGGTCACGGCGGCGGACATACGCCCCACCGGCGCAACAACCGCCCTCCTAGCAGCCCTCCACCCCCTCCTGGACGACCCCCTCAGACGAACCCCCACGAACGACCCCCACTGCACCCGCCTCCTGGACTTCACGGACTGGTGACCCCCACCGCCACCCCGAACTCCGCCTCCGCCTCACCCCTCGCCGTCACCCCGAACCTCGTCGCCACCTCGATGCCCCCTGCCGTCATGAACTGCGCCCCTGGCTTCGGCGCCCGCCGCCATCCCGATTCCTGCCTCCGCCTCGGCACCCGCCTCCACCCGGAACTCCGCCCCGCCTCGGCGCTCGCCGTCACCCCGATTCCCGCCTCCACCTCGGCCCCCACCGCCATCCCGACCTCTGCCGTCACCCTGAACTCCACCTCCGCCTCGGCGCTCGCCTCCACCCGGAACTCCGCCCCGCCTCGGCGCCCGCCGTCACCCCGATTCCCGCCTCCACCTCGGCCCCCACCGCCATCCCGACCTCTGCCGTCACCCCACCCGCCTCCACCCCACCCCCTCGCCAAAAAGGAAGCCACCAAGCACCCCCCGCCCAATAAGCTCCCGCCCATGCCCCCCGCCAAATCCCGCCCCCGCACCTACCCCCCCACCAAAACCCGCACCGCAGTCCTAGCCCAACTATCAAACCTAGACACCACCACCCGCACCCTCACGGAAACCGACCTCGCGCGCCCCACAAGACTGGGCGACTGGACCGTACGAGAGCTGCTCGCGCACATCGGCATGGCGGTCACCGCCGTCGGCCGAGCCCTGGACCTCCCGGAACCCCGCAAACAGGACGCCACCCTCCTGGACTGGCCCTTCGCGACGGCAGGGAACGCCGCCGCGATCGACGCGTTCACGCGGAAGCTGGCCCAGCAGCCCACCGACCTCGCCGCGACAGCCGCGGCCCTCGCCGAGCAGTTGGACACCCACCCCGCCACCCGCCTCGTACAGACGAACGCCGGCGCGATGCCGCTCGCCGAGTACCTGGTCACCCGTACCGTCGAGCTGATCGTCCACACGGACGACCTGAACCAGGCCCTCGGGAGCCAGGACATCCCGTACGACAGGCAGGCGCTGGCCATGGCCACCCGCCTCCTCACCGACGCCCTCGCGGAAAAGGCGCCCGGCGGGTCCACGGAGGTCAGGGTCCCCCCGTTCGCGGTGGTCCAGTGCGTGGAAGGCCCGAGGCACACCAGAGGCACCCCACCGAACGTCGTGGAGACGGACCCCCTGACCTGGATAAGACTCGCGACAGGCCGCCTGACCTGGGAAGACGCCCTGGACCAAGCCACCCTCACCGCCAGCGGCGACCGAGCCGACCTCACCCCCTACCTCCCCCTGATGTCATAAGCCACAAAGTCCCGAATGATGTGCGACACCTCACTCACCAGTACGGCAAACCGGACCCCCTGAACCCGACCGAACCGCGCTGACCTGCGGAAACGCGGAAGTAACCGGCTACTGACCGGTATCCCCAATTCGGACCAGCGCTCGGCCTCGCCTACACTCGGAGCCGTGCCACGTGGTGACGGTCGACTCAGTCATGATCTGCTCCCCGGTGAGAAGGGTCCTCAGGACGCCTGCGGCGTCTTCGGGGTCTGGGCTCCCGGCGAAGAGGTCGCCAAGCTCACTTACTTCGGGCTCTACGCCCTCCAGCATCGAGGCCAGGAATCCGCGGGAATCGCGGTCAGCAACGGCTCCCAGATCCTCGTCTTCAAGGACATGGGGCTCGTTTCCCAGGTCTTCGACGAGACATCCCTCGGCTCGCTCCAGGGCCATATCGCGGTCGGTCACGCCCGCTACTCGACGACAGGCGCCTCCACCTGGGAGAACGCCCAGCCGACGTTCCGCGCCACCGCGCACGGCTCGATCGCGCTCGGCCACAACGGCAACCTCGTCAACACCGCGCAGCTCGCGGAGATGGTCGCGGACCTGCCCAAGCAGGAGGGCGGCCGTACGCCCCGCGTCGCGGCGACGAACGACACGGACCTGCTGACGGCCCTGCTGGCCGCCCAGCGCGACGAGGACGGCACCCCCCTGACCATCGAGGAGGCCGCCCACGCGGTGCTCCCGAAGGTCCGCGGCGCCTTCTCGCTGACGTTCATGGACCAGCACACCCTCTACGCGGCCCGCGACCCGCAGGGCATCCGCCCGCTGGTCCTCGGCCGCCTGGAGCGCGGCTGGGTCGTCGCCTCGGAGTCCGCCGCGCTCGACATCTGCGGCGCGAGCTTCGTCCGCGAGATCGAGCCCGGCGAGTTCATCGCCATCGACGAGAACGGCCTGCGCACCTCCCGATTCGCGGATGCGAAGCCCAAGGGCTGCGTCTTCGAGTACGTCTACCTCGCCCGCCCCGACACCGAGATCGCCGGCCGGAACGTCTACGCGTCCCGCGTCGAGATGGGCCGGAAACTGGCGAAGGAGGCCCCCGCCGAGGCCGATCTCGTCATAGCGACTCCGGAGTCCGGCACCCCCGCCGCGATCGGGTACGCGGAGGCGTCCGGCATCCCCTTCGGCAACGGCCTGGTCAAGAACGCGTACGTCGGCCGGACCTTCATCCAGCCCTCGCAGACCATCCGCCAGCTCGGCATCCGGCTCAAGCTGAACCCGCTGAAGGACGTCATCAAGGGCAAGCGCCTGGTCGTCGTGGACGACTCGATCGTCCGCGGCAACACCCAGCGCGCCCTGGTCCGCATGCTCCGCGAGGCCGGCGCCGCCGAGGTCCACATCCGGATCTCCTCCCCGCCGGTCAAGTGGCCCTGCTTCTTCGGCATCGACTTCGCGACCCGCGCCGAGCTCATCGCCAACGGCATGACGGTCGACGAGATCGGTACGTCGCTCGGCGCCGACTCCCTGGCGTACATCTCCATCGACGGCATGATCGAGGCGACCACCATCGCCAAGCCGAACCTCTGCCGCGCCTGCTTCGACGGCGAGTACCCGATGGAGCTCCCGGACCCCGAGCTGCTCGGCAAGCAGCTCCTGGAGACCGAGCTGGCGGCAGGCACGGCCGCCCCGGCTGCCGTCGACGCGATCCGTCGTCCGTAAGCAGGCCGGTCCAAAGCCTCCGCAGTACGAAACGAAAGTCACACCATGTCTGAGAGCACCGGTGCCAGCTACGCCGCGGCCGGCGTCGACATCGAGGCGGGCGACCGCGCCGTCGAACTCATGAAGGAGTGGGTGAAGAAGACGCAGCGCCCCGAGGTCCTCGGCGGCCTCGGCGGCTTCGCCGGCCTCTTCGACGCCTCCGCCCTCAAGGGGTACGACCGTCCCCTCCTCGCCTCCGCCACGGACGGCGTCGGCACGAAGGTCGACATCGCCCGCCGCCTCGGCGTGTACGACACGATCGGCCACGACCTGGTCGCGATGGTCATGGACGACATCGTGGTCTGCGGCGCCGAGCCCCTCTTCATGACCGACTACATCTGCGTCGGCAAGGTCCACCCCGAGCGTGTCGCCGCGATCGTCAAGGGCATCGCGGAGGGCTGCGTCCTGGCCGGCTGCGCCCTGGTCGGCGGCGAGACGGCCGAACACCCCGGGCTCCTGGGGCCGGACGACTTCGACGTCGCCGGCGCGGGCACCGGCGTCGTGGAGGCCGACCGCCTCCTCGGCGCGGAGCGCATCCGCGAGGGCGACACGGTCATCGCGATGGCCGCGTCCGGCCTCCACTCCAACGGCTACTCCCTGGTCCGCCACGTCCTCCTGGACCAGGCGAACCTGGCGCTGGAGACAAGGGTGGAAGAACTCGGCCGCACCCTCGGAGAAGAACTCCTGGAGCCCACCAAGATCTACTCCCTGGACTGCCTGGCCCTGACCCGCACCACGGACGTCCACGCCTACTCCCACATCACAGGCGGCGGCCTGGCAGCCAACCTGGCCCGAGTAATCCCGGACACCCTCCACGCGGTGGTGGACCGCTCGACGTGGACCCCGGCCCCGATCTTCGACCTGGTAGGCAAGACGGGCAAGGTAGAACGCCTGGAACTGGAAAAGACCCTCAACATGGGCGTAGGCATGATCGCCATCGTCCCGGAGGAGTTCACAGACACGGCCCTGACGACCCTGGAGGACAGGGGAGTGGAGGCCTGGGTGGCAGGCGAAATCGAGGCACGTGGCACGCACACGACAGGCGCGGAGCTGGTAGGCAACTACGCGAGCTGAAGTCTTTTAGGGGCGCGGGGAACTGCGCGACCAGCCACAGCTGACCCGCACCCGAAAGACGGCCCAAAACGGCAGCACAAAACCCGGTCCGATGATCCCCGGACCGGGTCGGGTGCGGCCAAACCGCCGGAGGCCTACGCGCCGCGGCGATGTTGGTGTTGGGACGGCGGCGACTCATCGTCGTCGTCATCGTCCCCGTACAGCTCCGCGTACTGTGCGTACGGGTCATCCTGCCCATCATCATCGTCGTCGTCCTCGAACGGCTCAGCGTTCGGCGGAATACTTGATGGCGATGCGCCCAGCTCTTCGGCCAGGCGTGAGAGATCAGTCCCGCCGCTGTTGTACTTCAGCTGGCGGGCGACCTTCGCTTGCTTGGCCTTGGCCCGGCCGCGCCCCATGGCTCGACCCCCTCAACGATGGGGCTCGACGGCCCCAGAGTCTTGACACGCGTTCATGATCCAGAACGGACTCTCCGTGGAGAGGCCGTCCGTAGGGCTCCCACGGTACCTGAGCCCGAACCCATACGGTACGTCGCCCGTGGCTGGCGCGTGCGCCCGGCCTCGGTACGACATGCCGTCGTGGCTGGTCAGTGGCGATTTTAACCACTTATTGGCGGCCGACCCGCCGGGAAGAGTGAGAGTTCTCTCCAACTTTCCTCCCGGCGGTACCGCGACCAAGCTCTACGGGGCGGTCACCACCCCCGCGCGAGGGCTCCCTCATGCATCCGCTGCTCGGCGATCCGGTCGGCCGCCGCGGCCGGCGGAATCCCGTCCGACTTCGCGCGAGCAAATATGGCGAGCGTCGTGTCGTAGATGCCGGCCGCCTTCGCCCGGCACCGCTCGAAGTCGAACCCGTGCAGCTCGTCGGCGACCTGGATGACCCCGCCCGCGTTCACGACGTAGTCGGGCGCGTAGAGGATCCCCCGGTCGGCGAGATCCTTCTCGACGCCGGGGTGGGCGAGCTGGTTGTTGGCGGCGCCGCAGACGATCCGCGCGGTCAGCGCCGGCACGGACTCGTCGTCCAGCGCCCCGCCCAGCGCGCAGGGCGCGTACACGTCGAGTCCCTCGACGCGGATCAGCGCCTCGGTGTCCTCGACGGCCCGCACCGAGGGATGCCGGTCGAGGACCTGCCGTACGGCGTCCGCGCGGACGTCCGTGATCACGACCTCGGCGCCCTCCTCCAGGAGGTGGCCGACGAGGTGGTGGCCGACCTTGCCGACCCCGGCGATGCCGACGCGGCGGCCGGCGAGGGAGGGGTCGCCCCACAGGTGCTCGGCGGAGGCGCGCATCCCCTGGTAGACCCCGAACGCCGTGAGGATCGAGGAGTCCCCGGCGCCGCCGTTCTCGGGTGAACGCCCGGTCGTCCAACGGCACTCGCGCGCGACGACGTCCATGTCCGCGACGTACGTACCGACATCGCACGCCGTCACGTACCGCCCGCCGAGCGAGGCCACGAACCGGCCGTAGGCGAGCAGGAGTTCCTCGGTCTTGTCGCGCTGCGGGTCGCCGATGATCACGGCCTTCCCGCCGCCGTGGTCGAGACCGGCCATGGCGTTCTTGTACGACATCCCGCGCGCGAGGTTCAGCGCGTCGGCGACGGCGGCCTCCTCGGAGGCGTACGGATAGAACCGGGTCCCGCCGAGCCCGGGGCCCAGCGCGGTGGAGTGCAGTGCGATGACGGCCTTCAGGCCGGTCTTGCGGTCCTGGCAGAGCACGACTTGCTCGTGACCACCCTGGTCGGAGTGGAACAGGGTGTGCAGGACGCCGTTGGATACGTCAGCCACGGTAGTGACTCCCAAGTAACTAGCGGCGGTTGGGGGCTCGGCCCCGTACAGGTGGCGGGGCCTGTCGGCACGAGCGTAGAGCTTTTCCGGCCACCGGATGCGCTGTGCGGGGGATCACCTCCGCGCGGAGTACGCACGTGCGACGATTTGCACGGCTTTCGGGTTCATTCGTGACCGGTTCCGGGAGGTTTTCCGATCGGCCGGCTGGGGAGGGAGCAGGCGTGCCCAAGGTGTCCTCGGTGACCGTTCCGTACGCGGCCTATCTGCGCGTGTACGAGCCCCTGGCCGCCTTCCCCGAGCCGGAGCGCGAGCACTGGGCGCGCTACGCCCGGCGCCCGCACAGGCCCTCGTACCAGGACGAACTGCGCCGCTCGCTCGCCGACCTGCTGCCCACCCCGCCGGTCGCGGTGCCGGTGCACGAGAGCACCGACGCGTTCGTCGTCGAGGCGGACGGTGTGCTGTGCGTGTGCCCCTGGCGGACCCGGCTGCGCGGCTGGGAGGCCCTCGCCGCACTCGACGAGCACCTCCCCGGGCCGGTCCTCGACGCGGCGGTCCCGGAGGTCGTCCGGCGCCAGGCGGCCCAGGACCACGAGCGCTGGCGCGAGCGCAATCCGGACGCGCGGCCCTGGATCCGTACGGCGACCTGGCAGGTGCCGCTGAACTGGTTCCTGCTGGTCTCCGACGAGGAGCGGCGCTACGACAAGGGCACCGCCGACGAGCCGCCGACGCTGCGCTACCGGACGCCGATGGTGCAGGCCAGGCGCCGGGTCGCGCGGGGGCTGCGGGCGCTTCGGGACGCGGTCGACGAAGGGCCGCTGATCGACGGGCTGGTGGACGTCGGGCGCTGGCTGGAGGAGTTCCACCCCCGCTCGCTCGTCGAGGTCGACTACGGCGGGCTCGTGCACGTCCTGGCCGCCGGGGACCTGGAGGTCGACCACTCCGCGGCGGACGTCGCCGAGGGGATCGAGGCCCTGCGGCGCGGTGACGGGGAGGCCGCCGGGGCGGCTTATGTGCGGCTCGTCGAGCGGTGGCGTGCGGTGCGGGATCTGAGGTCAGCGAACTGACCAGTGAGTTAACAAGACGTTGCAAGTAACTGATCCGTCATCAAAAGTGACGTAGGTCACGGCTCGAACGTTGTCGAACAGCGTACGGTCTGCCGTACTTCGTCCTGAGGTTCGGAAACTGACGGGACGTTGGTCCCGATCCGGGCTTTTGTGTCAAGCGTGACAGATCGCACGTAACTGGCCCTTGCGTCCCTTGCCGCTCCTCGTGCCAAAATAGGACAAGGAGCCCGGGGGAGGTTCTGGCTCAGCATTACCTGCTTTGGGGGGTCTTGTGACTCCTGATCACCGCCGTGACTGATCGTCACAGTGGTGTGACTGTCCGCTATGGCATGGTCCATCGGCTTCCGCGGCTGATGACTACCTGGGAGGGCAATTCCATCGGTTTGGCCGACGCGGCTGGACAGATGGTGTAGTTGTAGTGCCGAGGACAAGCCGTTCGTCCTATAACCGACTCGACCCTCGTCCGCCCATTTCGGGCAACGCGGGTCAAGGTGCAGAATTTAGAGGAAAGAACCGAGAAGGTTCGGTTCTCCCGAGGAGGCCGCTCATGACCGCTCGCACCCCTGATGCTGAGCCGCTGCTGACCCCGGCTGAGGTCGCCACCATGTTCCGCGTCGACCCCAAGACGGTCACGCGGTGGGCGAAGGCCGGGAAGCTCACGTCCATCCGTACGCTCGGCGGACACCGTCGCTATCGCGAGGCTGAGGTTCGCGCACTGCTTGCGGGCATTCCGCAGCAGCGTAGCGAAGCCTGACCGCCGACTGAGCGGGCATCACGGCGGTCCCCCCATCAGCCGTGATGTCCAACCGTTTCACCGCATGACCGCTTTGCCGCACCACAGCTCCATACGGCGCGGGCCCTGCCCCAACAGGACCCCCTGACCCTCACGGGTGTGTCGTCGATCGCGCTGGGCTCCGCCGAGTCCAGCGCGATTTTTTTGTGCGCTTCGCACGTCCTTTCGGACCAGTGCAATTGCACATATTAAATTGACCCCTTGTAGGAGGCGGGTAAGAACCCCACTCGGGCGAACAATCCCGGTGACACCCATCACACCCCCACCCTCTTGCCCCCAACCCCCGCTTCCCCTAAGGAACTTCCCCGCACCTCCATACCTACCCGCACACGCGCCCCGACCCACCTCCACTTCTCACCGGTACGCCACAGAACCCCTCAACGGCCCTGTGGGGGCACGATCTTGACGGTCAGGCAGAAGTTCACCGGGGAGCGACAGAGGCGGGCTACAGGGGGCACAGAGCCGCACCCTGAATCTGGGGAGGGAACGAAGAAGACCCGCCATCCTTGACGGATGACGGGCCTCTTAATGATGCGGTCCTGACGGGATTTGAACCCGCGGCCTCCACCTTGACAGGGTGGCGAGCACTCCAAACTGCTCCACAGGACCTTGCGTTGTGCGGCTGGGGCTTGGGTTTCCCTGGCTGCGAGAAGGACTGTACAGGAGGGTGAGTGGCCAGGTCGAACTCACCCTCCGTCAGTGACCGGTCACGGAACTTCCGCGTCGATCGCCTTCACGATCCGCTTGTCGGAGATCGCGTACGCCGTGCCCAGCGCGTGCGCGAAGTAGCTCACCCGGAGCTCCTCGATCATCCAGCGGATGTCCAGGACCGAGGTGGGCACGGGACGCCCCTTGGGGAGCTGCTCCAGGAGCCAGGCGTACTCGTCCCGCATCTCGTGGACCTTCTCCATGCGGGTGGTGTCCCGCTGGACGTTGGTCGGCATCTGCTGGAGCCGGCGGTCCACCGCGACCAGGTACCGCATCAGGTCGCCGAGCCGCCGGATCCCGGCCTGCGTGACGAACCCGGGCCGCACGAGCGCGTCGAGCTGCGCCCGCACGTCCGCGAGGTTCGCGAGCAGCGCCGGACTGCGTACGCCCTTGAGGCGCCGCTCGGCGGCCTGCCAGGCGGCGAGGACCTGCTGCACCGCCCCCACCGTCCGCACGGTCGTGTCGACGATCTCCGCGCGCACCTTGTCGTACAGCTTCCGGTACGACGACTCGTCCCAGGCCGGCCCCCCGAAGTCCCCGATCAGCTTGTCGGCGGCGGCCATCGCGCAGTCGTCGAACAGCGCCTGGATGGAACCGTGCGGATTCGCCGACAGCGCGAGCTTCTGCGCGTTGGTCAGCTTCTCGGAAGCGAACTTTGCGGGGTTGACCGGAATGTTGCGCAGGATCAGCCGCCGCGTCCCCTTCCACATCGCCGCCTGCTGCTCGGCCTCCGTGTCGAAGAGCCGTACGGAGACGGTGTCCCCGTCGTCGACCAGCGCCGGGTACGCCTTGACGGGCTGCCCCGCGCGCCGGGTCTCGAAGACCCGGCTGAGGGAGCCGATCGTCCAGTCGGTGAGGCCCTTGCGTTCGAGGGACTCACCGCCCTCGCGTTCGGCGGTGGCCGCGGCGACCTTGGACAGCTCCTGCCGTGCCTTCGGCTTGAGCTGGAGGCGCAGCGCCTCAAGGTCCTTGTCCTCGGCGAGCTTCCGCCGCCGCTCGTCGACGATGCGGAACGTGATGCGCAGGTGCTCGGGGACGCGGGCCCAGTCGAAGTCGTCCGCGTCGAAGGGGACGCCGACCATGCGCTTCAACTCCCGCGCCATGGCGGTCGTCAGCGGCTCCTGAAGAGGAACTACCGCATCCAGGAAGCGCTTTGCGAAGTTCGGCGCCGGCACATAGTTCCGCCGGATCGGCTTCGGCAGGGAACGGATCAGCTCCGTCACCAACTCCTCGCGCAGGCCCGGGATCTGCCAGTCGAAGCCGTCGTCCGTGACCTGGTTCAGCACCTGGAGCGGGACGTGCACGGTCACGCCGTCCGCGTCCGCCCCCGGCTCGAACTGGTACGTCACACGGAACTTGAGCTGCCCCTGGCGCCAACTGTCGGGATAGTCCGCCTTGGTGACCGCCTCCGCGGACTCCCGGATGAGCATCTCCCGCTCGAAGTCCAGGAACTCGGGCTGCTCGTGCCGCTTGTGCTTCCACCAGGAGTCGAAGTGGGCGCCGGACACGACGTGTTCGGGCACCCGCTGGTCGTAGAAGTCGAACAGCGTGTCGTCGTCGACGACGATGTCCCGCCGCCGGGCGCGGTGTTCGAGTTCCTCGACCTCGCTCAACAGCTTCCTGTTGTCCGCGAAGAACTTGTGGTGCGTACGCCAGTCCCCCTCGACCAGCGCGTTGCGGATGAACAGCTCGCGGCTGACCTCCGCGTCCACCCGGCCGTAGTTGACCTTCCGCTGCGCGACGATCGGTACGCCGTACAGCGTGACCTTCTCGTACGCCATCACCGCCGCCTGGTCCTTCTCCCAGTGCGGTTCGGAGTACGTCCGCTTCAGGAGGTGCTCGGCGAGCGGCTCGACCCACTCGGGCTCGATGCGCGCGTTGACGCGGGCCCAGAGGCGCGAGGTCTCCACCAGCTCGGCGGACATCACGAACCTCGGGGGCTTCTTGAACAGCGCGGAGCCCGGGAAGATCGCGAACTTGGCGTTGCGGGCGCCGAGATACTCGTTCCGGCCACCCTCCTTGCGCGGGTTGGCCGTCGCGTCCTTCGTCTCCTTCACGTCCTTCATCCCGACGTGGGAGAGGAGACCGGCGAGGAGCGAGACGTGGATGCGGTCCGCGTCGGCGTCCTCCTCGTTCAGATGGATGCCCATCTGCTTGGCCACCGTGCGGAGTTGGGTGTAGATGTCCTGCCACTCGCGGATGCGCAGGAAGTTCAGGTACTCCTGCTTGCACATCCGGCGGAACGAGCTGGAACCCCGCTCGCGCTGCTGCTCCCGCACGTACCGCCACAGGTTCAGGAACGCGAGGAAGTCGCTGGTCTCGTCCTTGAAGCGGGCGTGCTGCTGGTCCGCCTGCGCCTGTTTGTCCGACGGGCGCTCGCGCGGGTCCTGGATGGACAGCGCGGCGGCTATCACCATGACCTCGCGGGCGCAGCCGTTCTTGTCGGCCTCCAGGACCATGCGGGCGAGCCGGGGGTCGACGGGGAGCTGTGCGAGCTTGCGGCCCGTCTGTGTGAGCCGGTTGCGCTGGTCCTTCTGCGCCGGGTCCAACGCGTTGAGTTCTTGCAGGAGTTGGACGCCGTCGCGGATGTTGCGGTGGTCCGGCGGGTCGATGAACGGGAACTTCTCGATGTCGCCGAGACCGGCCGCCGTCATCTGGAGGATGACCGAGGCGAGGTTCGTCCGCAGGATCTCCGCGTCCGTGAACTCCGGGCGGGTGACGAAGTCGTCCTCGCTGTACAGGCGGATGCAGATGCCGTCGCTGGTCCGGCCGCAGCGGCCCTTGCGCTGGTTCGCGCTCGCCTGGCTGACCGCTTCGATCGGCAGCCGCTGCACCTTCGTACGGTGGCTGTAGCGGCTGATCCTCGCGAAGCCCGGGTCGATGACGTACTTGATGCCGGGGACCGTCAGCGAGGTCTCCGCGACGTTCGTCGCCAGAACGATCCTGCGGCCGGTGTGGGGCTGGAAGACGCGGTGCTGTTCGGCGTGGGAGAGGCGGGCGTAGAGGGGGAGTACCTCGGTGAAGCGGTACTTCTTTTTTTCGAGGGCGTCGGCGGTGTCGCGGATCTCCCGCTCGCCGGAGAGGAAGACGAGGATGTCGCCGGAGCCCTCGCCCTGGAGTTCCTCCACCGCGTCGCAGATCGCCGTGATCTGGTCGCGGTCGGAGTCCTCGGCGTCCTCTTCGAGCAGGGGCCGGTAGCGGACCTCCACCGGGTACGTCCGGCCGCTCACCTCGACGATCGGGGCGTCGCCGAAGTGGCGGGAGAAGCGCTCCGGGTCGATCGTCGCGGATGTGATGACGACCTTCAGGTCGGGGCGTCTCGGCAGGAGCTGCGCGAGGTATCCGAGCAGGAAGTCGATGTTCAGGGACCGCTCGTGCGCCTCGTCGATGATGATCGTGTCGTAGGCGCGCAGCTCGCGGTCCGTCTGGATCTCCGCGAGCAGGATGCCGTCCGTCATCAGCTTCACGAACGTCGCGTCCGGGTCGACCTGGTCGGTGAACCGCACCTTCCAGCCGACGGCCTCGCCGAGAGGCGTACGCAGCTCCTCGGCGACGCGCTCCGCGACGGTCCGGGCGGCGATCCGGCGGGGCTGGGTGTGCCCGATCATGCCGCGTACGCCGCGCCCCAGCTCAAGGCAGATCTTGGGGATCTGGGTGGTCTTGCCGGACCCCGTCTCCCCCGCGACGATGACGACCTGGTGATCGCGGATGGCCGCCGCGATGTCGTCCTTCTTCTGGCTGACGGGGAGCTGCTCGGGGTAGGAGACGGCGGGCACGCGCCCAGCTCTTGTGGCCATCCGCTCGGCACACCGCTCCACCTCCTCCCCGATCTCGGCGAGGACGGCGGCACGCGCCTCCGGTTTCCGGATCTTCCGCGCACCCTCCATCCGTCGCCCGAGCCGCTGCGCATCGCGCAACGACAACTCGACGAGGCGGGAAGCGAGGTTCCCGAGGGCGGGGGCAGGCTGCGTAGACATACGCTCCCCAGGATCTCATCCCGGAGAAAATACTGGCGAACGCTTTTGCCCGGGGCGGGCCGGGAGGGGAAACAACAAGACCCCGATCCGGGGATCAGGTGGCTGGGGCCGGGGTCGAACCGGCGACCTACCGCCAGATCCAGCAAGTGGAACTCCAGCGGTCCTGACGGGATTTGCTGTGTCCGATTGCGGCTCCGCCGCGGGCGCGGCCTCACGGGTGTGGGGGAAACAACAAGACCCCGATCCGAGGATCAGGGTCTGTGCTGTGGCTGGGGCCGGGGTCGAACCGGCGACCTACCGCTTTTCAGGCGGTCGCTCGTACCAACTGAGCTACCCAGCCGAGGAGATCCAGCAAGTGGAACTCCAGCGGTCCTGACGGGATTTGAACCCGCGGCCTCCACCTTGACAGGGTGGCGAGCACTCCAAACTGCTCCACAGGACCTTGCGTTGTGCGAACAGTGTCGCACAGGTGTTGCGTGCCCCCAACGGGATTCGAACCCGTGCTACCGCCTTGAAAGGGCGGCGTCCTAGGCCGCTAGACGATGAGGGCTATCGGCCCGCCTGGGCGCTTCGCAGCGCGTCGGGGACGTGTTGAAGCATATGGGATGGCAGGGGGTATCGCCAAA
This sequence comes from Streptomyces acidiscabies, assembly GCF_020010905.1. Lineage (GTDB taxonomy): Bacteria > Actinomycetota > Actinomycetes > Streptomycetales > Streptomycetaceae > Streptomyces > Streptomyces acidiscabies. The sequence goes on from NZ_JAGJBY010000001.1 coordinate 885,513, forward strand.
ACGGTTTACGAGGGGGAGGGAGAGGGGCGCGGCTGCGGCTTGTTCTCCTGGGTGAGATGGCGGCTGACCTGGGCTGTTGTCTCCCCGAGCCCGCCCAGCCGGATCTCGTCCCACGCCTGGAGCCGTCGGCTGTCGCGGTCGAAGTAGAGGATCGACGCCTCGATGGGGTCGGGGTGTTTGCCCTCGACGGCGCGCAGCCCGCTGCCCCCGGTGGACCCCTCGACGCGCAGCCGGGTGCCCTTCTTCATGACCTCGGTCTCCCGGTGATGGAGGTGCCCCGCCAGGACGAGGGGAACGGTCCCGTCGACCTCGCGTGCGGCGGACGGCTCGTGGACGACCGCGATGTCGGCCGGCGGCCCCAGCCGCAGCGCGCCCGCGAGCTGCCGTCCGGCGGCCTCCTGGACGCCCTTCTCCCGGGCCGCCGACCGGTCCGGCGTGAACTGGGGATCGCCGATCCCCGCGAACCGCAGCCCGGCGAGGGTGACCGCGCGCCCCTCGTCGAGGACGTGGACGTTGCGCAGCCCGGCCAGGTACCGCTGGGTGACGAGGGAGTCGTGGTTGCCGCGCACCCAGACGTACGGCGCGCCCAGATCGGGGATGGGGTCCAGGAAGGGGTTCTCGGCCGCCGACCCGTGGTCCATCGTGTCGCCGGAGTCGACGATGACGTCCACGTCGTACTGCTCGACGAGCGACGCGATGATCTTCCAGCTCGCGGGGTTGAGGTGGATGTCGGAGACGTGCAGGACGCGGACGGTCGTGGGGTCGGGCTGGTACGCCGGAAGCGTCGAGGTCACGTCGTACAGCTTGGTCACGTTCGTCACGAGCCGGGCGAGTTCCCGCTGGTAGACGTCGAAGTCGGTGACGATGCCGCGGGCGTTGCCGACCAGGGAGGGCGCGGAGGACAGGAGCCCGGAGTAGCGGGGTTCCAGCACGGACTCCGGCTTCCAGGTGGCGTACGCGGTGACGCCGGACGCGGCCAGCAGCGACAGCGCGAGGCCGCCCGCGAGCAGGGCCTTGCGCGGACGCCGGTACACCGCGAGCCCCAGCGCCGTCGCCCCCGTCACGACCGCCGCGCAGGAGCGTACGGCGAGGTCGCGCGCGCCGTGGGAGGCGTCGCGGGCCACCTCCTCCTGGAGTCCGGAGAGGCGTTCGGGGTGGTCGACGAGGGCCTGGGAGCGGACGGGGTCGAGCTGGTCGACGTTGACGTCGAGGCGGACGGGCGCGGTGTGGGTGGCGAAGGAGAGCGCGCCGAGCGGGGAGACGTTGATCTTCGTGCCGCCGGTGAGGGACGGCCGCAGCGTCATCGTCGTATCCATCGGGCCGACCGACGTACGGACGTCGCCGACGGTCAGCAGGCCCAGCCAGGCGCCGGCGACGACCACGGTGACCATGGCGAGGGCGCGGCGCCAGCGGATCAGGGACTCCCGGAGACGGACCATTGGTGCCGTATGCCCGGGGGCGTGTGCGGATATGTGCCGTGCCGGACAATGGGGGTGTGCTGGAGATGACGCGCGAGGAGTTCGAGGAACTGGTCGCCGAGGCGCTCGACCGGATCCCCCCGGAGCTGACGCGGCTCATGGACAACGTGGCGGTGTTCGTCGAGGACGAACCACCCGCGGACGACCCGGAGTTGCTCGGGTTGTACGAGGGCACGCCGCTGACCGACCGGGGGGAGTGGTACGCCGGTGTCCTGCCCGACCGGATCACCATCTACCGGGGGCCGACGCTGCGGATGTGCGGGACGCGGGAGGAGGTCGTCGCGGAGACGGAGGTGACGGTCGTCCACGAGATCGCGCACCACTTCGGCATCGACGACGAGCGGCTGCACGCGCTGGGGTACGGCTGATCGCGTGTCTTCTTGAGTCCGGCGGGAGTTGGGAGGGATGACTTCCCACTCCTCACCCGGAGGCTCCCGTGCGCTCCTGTTCCCTTTCCGTCCGGCTGGCCGCCTCGGTGCTGGCCGTCGCCGCCGCCTCCGGCTGCATGAGCGTGGGGGACGACGGTGACGGCGCGGGCGCCGCGAAGCCGTCGCAGTCGGCGGGCCGGCCGGGGGACGCCGCGCCGGACGGCGGCAAGGTGGGGTCGGGCCGGTACGTGAACGGCTCGCCGCACCAGGGCGACGACAAGGGCGCGCCCGACGGTGACGGCACCGGGGCCCCCTCGGCGACCCCGTCCGCGTCGCTCTCCGTGAGCGCCTCGCCCACCGCGCCCGCGCCGAAACCGGGCAAGCCGGGCCCCGGCAGGCCGTCGCCGAGCCGCTCGGCCGTACCCGAGCCGCCGCAGTCCTCGCCCGAGCCGCCGACGCCGTCCCCGCCGCAGCCGTCGTCCTCGCCGGAGCCGTCTCCGGTGGAGCCGTCGCCGTCCGCGCAGGAGCCCGCGCCCGGGGGCTGACCTGCGGGATTTGCCTAGTGGGGGGTGAGGTGCGTATGGTGGTAGATCGTTTGATCCCATTTGCCCGGCGCCAACGCAGAGCGCGCCGTGTGGCGCGTACTCTCCCCAGCCGTGGCGGACCGCATAGAGGCGGTCGTATTGCAGAAATCACGGAGTTGACGGGCGCGTGCCGACGAGACTCCGGAAGGTTTCGCATACGCATGTCCATTTCCAGTTCTGATCAGGTCGTCGAGTCGGTCGTCGAGGTCATCGAGTCCGAAGAGGTCGTAGAGACCGTCGTTTCGGACGAGACCGTCGAGGCCTCCGCTCCCGAGAGCACCTTCGCCGACCTCGGTCTCCCCGAGGGTGTCGTGCGCAAGCTCGCGCAGAACGGCGTGACGTCCCCCTTCCCGATCCAGGCCGCGACCATCCCGGACGCGCTGCTCGGCAAGGACATCCTCGGCCGTGGCCGCACCGGCTCCGGCAAGACCCTCTCCTTCGGCCTCCCGACGCTCGCGCGGCTGGCCGGCGGCCGTACCGAGAAGAAGCGCCCGCGCGCCGTCATCCTCACCCCGACCCGCGAGCTCGCGATGCAGGTCGCGGACGCGCTCCAGCCCTACGGCGACGTCGTCGGCCTGAAGATGAAGGTCGTCTGCGGCGGTACGTCGATGAGCAACCAGATCTACGCCCTGGAGCGCGGCGTCGACATCCTCGTCGCCACCCCGGGCCGGCTGCGCGACATCATCAACCGCGGCGCCTGCTCCCTCGAAGACGTCCAGGTCACCGTCCTCGACGAGGCCGACCAGATGTCCGACCTGGGCTTCCTGCCCGAGGTCACCGAGCTGCTCGACCAGGTCCCGGCGGGCGGCCAGCGGATGCTGTTCTCCGCGACGATGGAGAACGAGATCTCCACGCTGGTCAAGCGCTACCTGAACAACCCCGTCACGCACGAGGTCGACAGCGCCCAGGGCAACGTCACGACCATGTCGCACCACATCCTCATCGTGAAGCCCAAGGACAAGGCGCCGGTCACCGCCGCGATCGCCTCCCGCAAGGGCCGCACGATCATCTTCGTCCGCACCCAGCTCGGCGCGGACCGCGTCGCGGAGCAGCTGCGCGAGTCCGGCGTGAAGGCCGACGCGCTGCACGGCGGCATGACCCAGGGCGCCCGTACGCGGACCCTGGCCGACTTCAAGGACGGGTACGTCAACGTCCTCGTCGCCACCGACGTCGCCGCGCGCGGCATCCACGTCGACGGCATCGACCTCGTCCTGAACGTGGACCCGGCCGGGGACCACAAGGACTACCTGCACCGCGCCGGGCGTACCGCTCGCGCCGGTCGCACCGGGACCGTCGTATCGCTGTCCCTGCCGCACCAGCGCCGCCAGATCTTCCGCCTCATGGAGGACGCCGGCGTCGACGCCGGGCGGCACATCATCCAGGGTGGGTCGGCGTTCGAGCCCGAGGTCGCGGACATCACCGGTGCCCGGTCGATGACCGAGGTGCAGTCCGAGTCCGCGGGCAACGCGGCTCAGCAGGCCGAGCGTGAGGTCGCGCAGCTCGCCAAGCAGCTGGAGCGGGCGCAGAAGCGTGCCGCCGAGCTGCGTGACGAGGCCGACCGGCTGGTGGCCCGCGTCGCGCGTGAGCGTGGCGAGGACCCGGAGGCCGCTGTCGCCGAGGCGCAGGAGCAGGCCGTCGCCGAGGTTCAGGCGGCTGTCGAGGAGGCCGCCGCCGCCGAGGTCGCGGCCGAGCGCCGGGAGCGGGAGTCCCGTCGGGACGACCGCGGTGGTGACCGTGGTGGGCGTGGCTTCGAGCGTCGGGACAACAACGACCGTGGCGGGTTCCGCCGGGACCGTGACGACCGTCCGGCCGGCCGTGACCGTCGGGACGACCGTGGTGGGCGTGGCTTTGAGCGTCGCGACAACAACAGCGACCGTCCGGGCTTCGAGCGTCGGGACAACGACCGTGGCGGCTTCCGTCGCGACGACCGTCCGTTCAACCGTGACCGCCGTGACGACCGCGGTGGTGACCGTGGTGGCCGTAGCTTCGAGCGTCGGGACAACGAGCGTCCGGGCTTCGAGCGCCGTGACAACAACAGCGACCGTCCGGGCTTCGAGCGTCGGGACAGCAACGACCGTGGTGGCTTCCGTCGCGACGACCGTTCCGGTCACCGTGGCAGCGACCGTCCCTTCAACCGTGACCGTCGCGACGACCGTCCGGGCTTCCGCGCCGGCGGCCACGAGCGTCCGTCCTTCCGCCGTGACGATCACCGGGGTTCGGGCACGGGCACGGGCCCGTCGTCGTCCTCGTCCTTCCGTCGCGACGACAAGCCGCGCTGGAAGCGCAACGGCTGAGTCTGAGTGAATCTGGAGGGCCCTCTGCTTCGGCGGGGGGCCCTTCTGCCGTTCGGCAGCATGAGGGCCGCTGCCGTGGTGGCCATCAGCGCCACGGCCGCGACGCACAGGGCGACCCGCAGCCCCGCGATGCCCCGGTCCGCGACCAGGGCTCCGAAGACGGCCACGGCGAGCGCGCCGCCCGTCTGCCGGAAGGAGTTCAGGATCCCGGCGGCCGTTCCGGCCCGGTCCGCGGGGATGTCGTTCAGCAGGACGGCGGTCAGGGACGGTACGAAGAAGCCCAGGCCGAGGCCGACCGGGACGAGCATCGCCGCGATCACCGGTCTGCCGGTGCCCTCGTCGATCCAGAGCAGGCCGGACATCGCCAGCGCGAGGACCGCTTGTCCCGTGGCGATCGGCATCCTCGGCCCGAAGCGTGCCGCGGCCCTGGCCGAGGCCAGGTTGGCTCCGGCGATCACGGCCGTCATCGGCAGGAACATCAGCCCCGCGGCCATGGCGGACAGGTGCAGCACGTCCTGGAAGAACAGGCTCAGCACGAACACCAGCCCGTAGAACGCGGCATTGACGACGAAGCCGATCACGACCGAGACCGTCACCGTGCGCGAACGGAAGAGGCCGAGCGGGACCAACGGCGCGGCGGTACGTGCCTCGATCATGACGAACGCGGCCGTCGCCGCTGCGGCGAGCCCCAGGCAGACCGGCACCCTGGGTTCGCCGAAGCCGTTCTCCCCCGCGTCGATCACCGCGAAGGTGAGCGCCGCGAGCGCGACGATCGCCGTGAGCTGGCCGTACGGATCGAGAGGCACGGCGCGGCGCGGTGAGCGCTCCGCGCGGGTCAGCACGGCGAGGGTGGCGATGCCGACGGGCAGGTTGACGTAGAAGATCGCCCGCCAGCTCAGAGCGTCGGCCAGCACCCCGCCGGCCACCGGTCCTGCGGCGACCGCGACGGCTCCGCCGGCGGTCCACAGCGCGATGGCCCGGGCCCGTCGGCCCGCGTCCGGAAAAGCCTGCCGGACGAGGGCCAGCGAGGAGGGCAGCATGACCGCCGCCGCGCTCCCCTGGATCACGCGGGCGGCGATCAGCTCGCCCAGCCCCGGCGCCAGTGCGCACGCGGCCGAGGCGATCGTGAAGACCGCGACGCCGGCGCCGTACGCGCGGCTCGCCCCGACGCGGTCGCAGAGCGCGCCTGCGGAGAGCAGGAGCGCGGCGAACATCAGCGTGTAGGCGTCCACGATCCATTGCAGTCCCGCCGTGCTGCCGCCGAGGTCCCGCCCGATGCCGGGCAGTGCCACGTTCAGCGCCATGGTGTTGAGGTTGAGCAGGAAGATGCCCATGAGCGTGGTCGCCAGGATCAGCTTCGGTGCGGCCGTGTGCTGCTGTTCAAGAGTGGTCACCTGTCCAGGCTGGTGAGGCGCGCGAGGGCGAGGCAGACCGTGGTCTTCCGGGGGGCGCCACAGGGGGGTGCGACAGGGCCAGGCTGCGGGCCGGTCCCCGCTGGCAGAATGACGGCATGACCGAGTTCGGGAAGTTCCTGCGGGCTCGCCGTGGTGGCGTACGCCCGGCGGACGTCGGACTGCCCGCCGGACCCGGTACGCGCCGTACGCCGGGTCTGCGCCGGGAGGAGGTCGCGGCGCTGGCCGGTGTCAGCATCGACTACTACGTACGTCTGGAACGCGGCAAGGAGACCCGGCCGAGCCCCTCCGTGATCGAGGCGCTGGCCTGCGCGCTCCGCCTCAGCCAGGAGGAGAGCGGCTTCCTGCACGAGCTGGCGGCGCGCGCGGCGCGGCGTGCACCTGAGCTGCGTCCCCTGCCGTCACGGCGGGTCCGTCCGACCGTCAGGCAGCTCCTGGAGACGCTGCGGCCCAGCCCGGCGTACGTCGTGAGCCGCACCAACGACCTGCTGGCGGCCAATCCCGGCGGGCTGCGGCTGCTCCACGGCATCGCCGACTGGCCGGAGCGGCAGCGGAACACCGTGCGGTACGTCTTCCTGCACCCGGCCGCCCGCGAGCTGTGGGTGGACTGGGAGCGGAAGGCCAAGGGGTGTGTCGCCCAGTTGCGGGCGATCGCCGGCAGCGATCCGGACGCGCCCGATCTCGCCGCGCTCGTAGGCGAGTTGATCGTCAAGAGCCCCGACTTCAACCGGCTCTGGGAGCGGTACGAGGTGCACACGATCGGCGACGGCGAGAAGACGCTGCGGCACCCGGAGGTCGGCACGATGACGCTCTCGCACGAAGGGCTGTCCCTCAACCGCGCGCAAGGCCAGCGGCTCGTCGTCTACATGGCGCCGCCGGGCAGCCCGGACCACGACAGGATGACGCTCCTCGACCTCGCCGCCTCCGTCTCACCCTCTCGGGGGCAGAGCTAGTCCGGTGGCCCATCGGCTCTCCGCGCGGGTGCAGCCTGTCGTCACCGTTTTGTCACGAGCAGTCGCCGTACGGAACCCTGCCGCTCTCCCGCCCTGTCTGCACTCACGTACCGCGGGGCGACAACCGACCGGAACCCGCGGGCGATACGACTCAGGGGGACGACAGCATGCGGCACAGCAACGGGATTCGCAGGGCGGCTCTGGCGACGACGACGATCACGGCCGTCGCGGCGGCGGTGACCGGCATCCTGCCCGGCACCGCCATGGCGACGACGACCACCACCCCGCCGCCCGCCTGCGCGGCCTCCGCCCTCCAGGTCAGCGCCCGGCAGGCCGCCCACCCGCCCGTCGGGACCGGGACCGGGGCGGCGGTCGTGCAGTTCACCAACGTCTCCCGGAAGACGTGCGTCCTGAAGGGCTATCCGACGCTCGCGGGCGCCGGCAACGGCTCCCCTTCCCGCAACACCCCGCTCAAGGTCACCCCCACCGGCAAGGCGTCCACCGTGACGGTCCGGCCGCACGGCAAGGCATGGGTGAAGCTGACGTTCGTCCAGGTCCAGGGGGAGGGCGACGGCTACTGCGTGTCGGGCAAGAAGCCGTCGGCGTTTCCGACGATGGTCATCGGGCTGCCGCGCTCCGGGAAGCACCAGGTCGCTCTGAACGACGGGTGGTGGGCCGAGTGCGACAACAAGGTGACCGCCACCCCGGTCTCGGCGGTCAAGCCTTCCTGACCCCACAGGGGGAGAGGCCCCGAAAACGCCGAAGCGCCCGGGTCGACCGAAGTCGATCCGGGCGCTTCGTAGCGGTTCAGAGGGGTTTCCCGCCCCTGCGGCAGTAGGCCCTGTGGGACTCGAACCCACAACCAATGGATTAAAAGTCCTGTTCAGGGCTTGCTGGGTGGTTCTGGACGGTTCCTCCGTGTCCGGAACCACCTGGTCAGGCAGGGCGGCGCACTCTGCGGCGGCCACACCGTGATCGGCTGTGCCGCACCGTCCGCTCACGCATCGCTCACGCATGGCGGGCCGTTGAGCAGCAGGTTCGCGCTGCACCAGAATAATTCGCTACTACGACCGCGCCTGGCCCCGAGCTACTGACCACTCATGAATATGACTGTCGCCAGGGCAACACCCCCAAGGGCAACTGCAAGCAACCGCAGCTTCCACGTGACGGGGTGAGTGATTGCTCGCTGCACTACAGGCCAGTGCCGGTACAGCAAGTAGACCATCGCGTCGAGGAAGAGAGCGACGCCACCGGCCAGCCATATGTACAGCGTGGCGGCATGGACGAGGTCCGCGAGCCTTGAGAAGAGTTCACCATCAGGAACAGACTGCGTCCACCAGGCTGCCATCGGGCAGAGCGCCCAGACCAGCATGATCGTCGTCCAGACTTGCGAGAGCATCGACGGCCGCAGGGACGTCTGGACAGGGGTGACGCCGACCAGATTCTGGGTGCCGCCGATCACGGTGGGTCCGGTGAAAACATTGTGGTGAACCTCTGGGGCGTCAGAGTTCTGGCTCATGTTCCACCTCATGCATGTTGACGATCTGAATGCCGCCCACCTGCGTCGGCCCACGGAACTGGTTGTCGTGAACGTTCAGTTGAATACGAGGCTCCGGCTCTCCCAGGACGTCCCGGAGCTGCTGGACAAGGCGTCCATCGGACGCTGCAAGTCGCTGGACGTACTCGTGCACGGCGCTATGCAACCTCGCGGGGTCCACCTCGCGAAGACGGTCAAGATCTTCGATGCTGGCGCCTTCGTTGTTTCGCGAGCGGCTCAAGATCGCGCTCAACCTCGGTCGTAAGGATGTGTAGGCATCGCTGACCAGTAGTCCGGTAAGTGCCGTCGTGACGCTCTCAGCCACAAAGCCCAAATCTGGCATGCATCCCCCTGTCGCTTCGGATGCATCAAGACTATGGAGGGCAACGCACTCTGTCAGAGAGATCGATGAACAACACCGCTTCCTCCCAGACGCTCGCGCGCAACTACCCCCCCCCGAGCGGCCTGTCTGCCGTCGGCACGCTTGGCTTCAAAAGTGGCGTCATAGACGAAATGCGGCGCGAGTGAAGCATTACAGTGACATGCTAGGCGGCTGTGATCACACAGATACGCGATCGCTTCACGCGAGTTCAAGAGCAGCTACGGGCGTTCCAGCATGGCCTCCGCGAGGCGTTCGACAGCGCGCGACAGCAGCATGGCCAAGACAGGCTGGCCGGGATACAGCAATCATTGAATGCGATGCAGCCGGACTGGGAGATACCCAGACCCGTCGCAGATGGTGTACGCGCTTGGGCATTCAGCGCCGCACTGTGGAGGCCCTTTCGGAAATGGTGCATGAGGTTATCATTGGCCGGGTGGATCCTCGTTCTTGTCTTGATTTCCGACATTCCATCCGATGAGTCACCACCTGAACCCCTGTCCGTAGAGAAAGTGGTCAAGGCCGCTTCGTGGCTGGAAAACAAGTCGGCAATAATCTGGGACCACCCCGGCATCGCCCTCCATCTCCTGCAGAGTGTGACCATGCGGTGGATCTTCATCGTCCTGGTTGTGTACTGGCTGTTCCGAGGACTCCCCAATGCTCAGGTCCGTCGCCCCTTGGAACCGCCCAGGTGGACGCACCCGCTGCAGAGGGTGATCAATTCGCTGGCGTGGGCTGCAACGCTTGAGCGTAGATTCCGAGCCACCGCGGTGCTCGCTTCTGCAGCCAACCGCTGTGGAATCGCCTATCGAAGGCAGAATAATCCATGGGAATCGTCACCAGCCGCCATGATGGAGCGGCATCTGCTTTCAGCGGAACACTTCATACTGACCGCGTGGAAGCGGTGGCCTACATTGAAGGAGCGCGCTGTAAAGCACCGGAGGCATGCGCTGCAAGAGCATGCTGGTCTGGTGGCTGCCGCCCTCCGGAAGGAAGCACTGCGTCTCGACGGCCCCGAATGCGACGAAGCATTGAAGCGCCTGGCCGAAATGTTGATCACCATTGCTGAGCGCTATTCTGACGGTCACTTGGGGGCTCTTCTGCCGAAAAATGATTTGGAAGGGCTCACGCCCGTTCGACACCGTGAGGGGTGGCAACTCACTCTGATGGTGAGCGGCATCGTCGCTGTCACAGCGGGAGCAGCGGCGGCGGGACTTCCCGATGGTGCTGCCACCGTAGCGGGACCTGCTCTTGCGGGCTTAGTGATGTGGCGGGTCAACAAACGCCATGGCGGACGAGAGACCGGGGACGCGTTCGATCTTTTCCGGCCACGCTGACGGCCGACTCCTGGTCACAGCAGCAGTTGGATTTGTCTTCGAGCTGACGGCGAAAGAGTCGCTGTCTCAGCCGAAGGCGAGTTCGCGGAAGGTGTTGCGGATTTCGGTGAGGGGCTGGCGGTCGCGGGTGTAGTAGAGCTTGTTGGTCAGTAGTACGGCCCAGCGTCCCTGGTCGGGGGAGATCCACATGCCCGTTCCGGTGAAGCCGTAGTGCACCCAGACATCCTGGGTCGGCTTGGTTCCGGGAGCCGGGTGCCAGAACAGGCCGCGTACGGGCTCCAGTTCACCGGTCTGGATCGTCAGCGACTCAGTCACCCAGGCCGGCCCGAAGCCGGCCTGCTCCGGTGCAGAGGTGTCGCCCAGCATGTGACACAGGAACGCGGCGAGGTCGTCGAGGACGGTGAAGGCGCCGGCGATGCCGCACACGCCGCCCAGGAGCCGCGCGGAGAAGTCATGGGCGACGCCTTTGAGGTGAGCCCCGGTGTCCTGGTCGAACTCGGTCGGTGCGCACCTCGCGGTGATCTCCGTCGGCAGCGGCCCGAACCGGGTGGTGTTCATACCGAGCGGCTGCCAGCTCCGCTCCGTGGCGAGTTGGTCGAGGCGTCGGCCCGAGAGGTGCTCGGCGAGGTAGCCGAGGACGAGGGCGGCCCGGTCGGTGTACTCGACGGCCTCTCCGGGCTGGCGGTGCAGTCCTTCTCTCAGTACGCCGTCGCGGATGTCCTGCGGGTCGGTGCCGTAGAGGTTCTTCAGTTGGGCCCGCAGCGGAACGCCGGCCGTGTGGGTCAGCAACTGGCGGGCGGTCACCGATCCGAGCGCGTGGTCTTCGACCTCGGGCCAGAAGGTACCGAGGGGGGAGTCGAGGTCGAGCTTGCCTTCTTCCCGCAGGGAGCCGATGGAGGACCACACCGCGAGGATCTTGGTGAGACTGGCGGCGTCGAAGACGGTGTCGGGCCGCATCGGCACATCCGGCTGCGCGGGGTCGAGGACCCCTGTGGTGCCGTGGACGTGAGTTCCGGCGGCGTCTCCGACGGCCCATACAGCGCCGGGGTAGACCTTGTCGCGGACGCCTTCGCTCAGGAGTTGTTCGATGCGGTACGTCATGCATGGTCTCCCTGTTCGCAGTGGGCATCCCGCCGGTCAGCGTAGTGACGCGGGCGGGATGAGTGGAGGAACGGCGTGCGGGGCTGCCTTCGCCTCCGGACGGCTTGGTCTCCGTACCTGCTCAGGAGAGTTCGAGCAGAGCTTGTGCGGCACGCGACAGCGGGTATCGAGCAGCGTTCGCGTAACCCGCCTGCCGCAGCTCGGACAGCAGGCCGGGTGAGGTTCGGAGCCGATCCAGATCGCGGGCGAGAGCAGCCGAGTTGGTGAAGTCGGTGGCGACGCCGGAGGCGGCGAGGGTCTCGTTGAGGCCGGGTACGGGTTGGTGGAGGACGGGCAGTCCACAGGCTTGGGCCTCCAGCGCGACCAGGCCCATGGCCTCCAGGGTGGTGGACGGCATGACCAGCACGTCGTGTTCGGCGAACACCTTCCACAGATGCGGGCGGCGTAACCAGCCGAGGTAGCGGGGCCGTATGTCGGCCCGGTGCAACAACGGTGCCAGGGCGTGGAATTGGGCCTGGGGTGCGGCGATGCTCAGTTCGACACCCGGCACGGGCGCCAGGCTTTTGACCAGTGCCTCGGCCCCCTTCTCGGCTGTCAGCCGTCCCGCGTACAGCAGCCGTAGGTGGCTGGTGGTGCGGGGTGGCCGGGGTGGCGGGTCAGTGAGCAGGTGATCGGGGATGCCCCAGGAGATCTGGGTGACCTTCCGGCGGTCGGTCTGCGGGGCGAGTTCGAGGAGGCGGTCGGCCATTGCTCCCGTCGGTACGACGATCGCGTCGGCGGCTCTGGCGGTCTCCCGCAGGACACGGAGTTGATCGCGGTGAGCCTCGGCGAAGATCAGGTCGGTGCCGTGGACCAGAGCGATGCGGGGGTGCAGGGGCAGGGCTCGGATCAGCGCGGGGCTGGCTCCGAAGGTGAGGTGCTGGAGGTGCAGGACGCTGATCCGAGCTGGGTCGATCGCGGCTGAAAGAGCCTCGCTCAGGGCTGCGACGTAACGGCCGAATGCCGGGCCTTCCAAGCACTTCCCGGCGACGGGAAGCAGGTCGAGCCCGGCCGGGAGGTGGTGTCTGACGTCGGGCGGGCCCAGCATGAACGCGCGTGCCGGGATCAAAGGGCGGTCACCGGTGTAGAGATCGAGGAAGAGTTCGACGCTGCCGCCCGGGCTTCCGGCGGGCAGGTCCAGCAGGGTGGCGGCCGGATGGGGACTCACAGGACTCCTCCGCGGATCTCTTCGTAGAGGCGGGAGATGTCGATGCCCTCCGTGTTCGCGTACTTGGAGAGTTGCTGCTGATAGCTGGCAGGCGTGCCGTAGGCGGTGAGGAAGACGAGCTTGCCGAACGTCATCCCCGGATAGACCCGGACGGGCTTGGCAGCGCGGATCTCCAACGTCCAGCGGATGGCGTGGCCTTGGTGGCCGAGCGGGGCGGAGACGTGGACCCAGATGCCGAGTGCGCCGATGGTGCGGTCGCCGTTGAGCATCTGCGCGTACGTCTCCGAGCCGGTCCTCTCCAGCGTGATGCCGAGGTAGAGCATCCCCGGCTGCAACACCAGACCCGTTGCGGGGATGGCCTGTTCGACGAACGCGGTGGGAGCGGCGGTATCCAGGTCACCGGCACACATGCGGAGCCTGTCTCCGAGCCGCCAGTCGTAGGCGTTCGGGGAAAGGCGGGCGGGGTCGTACGGGTCGATCGTGATCTCGCCGGTCTGGAGGGCAGCGCTGATCGCGGGGCCGGTGAGGATCACGAGGCGACCGGCTTCAACGGGGTGACATCCCGCCAGTACTTCGACGGCTGCGGGCCTGTGGCGGCCTGGTACTTGCCTTGGTAAGGGGTGATTTCGCCGGTGGAGACGAAGAACATGATCTGCGCGATCTTCATCCCGGTGTACACCCGCACCGGACGGACCGGCGAGAGCATCAGCGTCCATTGGCCGTGGAAGCCGATGTCGCCGATGGGGGCGGTGATCTCGACGAAGAGGCCGAGCCTGCCGACCGAGGAACGGCCGAACAGCAGCGGCACGAAGGAATCGGAGCCGACGTGTTCGAGAGTGTGCCCGAGGTACAACTCGCCGGGCTGGAGCACGTATCCGTCCGTCCCGATTTCCCACTCACGCGTGAGGTTCGGACGGTAGGAGTCGATCACCGTGTCGGCATAGGTCAGCAGGGTGGGACCGAGGCGGACGTTGTAGCTGTTGGGGTTGACCTGTTCCAGCTCGAAGGGGTCGATGGTCAGACGACCGTCGCGGGCAGCTGCGGTGATCTCGGGTCCGGTGAGGATCACTGCTCGCCTCCTGCGGCAGTAACGACGCGTTGTACGGCTTGGCCAAGTCGTAGCCCGGCTTGGCGCGTTCGTCCGCCCAAGTGGTTGTCGGCGAGGTAGTCGGTTGTCAGCACGCTGCTCACCGCCAATGGAAGAGGCATAGGGGCGATGGCCAACGGGCCTACATGTTCGGCGAGTTGCCCGAAGAGCTGAGCGCGCTCGTCTGGAAGAGCGGCGTGGACGAGGTGGTTGTCGAAGGGCTCGACGGCCAACAGGTCGCCGAGGGTGAGCACTTCGCCGAGCGGTACGGAGCGGAGCGCGGTCTCGTTGAGGATCACTGCGTCCGCGCCGAGGCCGGAGCGGAGTCGGCCGGCGATCTCTCGCAGCAGACGGCTTCGGTCCAACTCGCCATTGCGATAGGGCTCGTTCACGGTTCCGAGCGGACTCGCCAGCTTCCGGCCGATGAAGGAAATCTTCTCCTGCACCGTGGCGAGGTCTTCGGGAACTGCGGCAGCGTTGGGAAAGGTGCATGTGCGAGCGGTCCAGCCGCTGCCGACCGATGTCGCGGTGGCATAGCCGATGCCGAGTTCACACCCCTTGACGATCAGCGTGTCACCGATGCGCACCGGGCCGTAGGTGTCGCTGTGGCAGTGCCCGGCAAAGATGACGTCCACGCGCGGGCAGGCGGCGGCCAGCTCCAGGTCCTTCTCGAAGCCGGAGTGGGACAACACGATCCAGGCGTCGGCTCGGTGGTGGTTCTCCAGCATCACCTCGCGCAGGGCGTGAGCGGGGTCGGTGACGTGGTGGCCGTTGCGGTCGCGGGTGGGGATCGTGTGGAACGCCTGGGGACCGATCACCGTCGTGATGGCGACCCGTTGGCTGCCGATCCTCTTGACGCAGACCCGGTCGAAGAGCGGTTTGCCGTTGGCGTCGGAGGCGTTGGCGCACAAGGTCATCTCGTGCAGCCCTGGTTCGAAGTAGTGCGGCCAGCCGTGATTCCCGGGCGCGAGCAGGTCGTACAGGCTGGTGAGGATCTCGCGCTCGATCCGGCCCTTGCCGAAGCGGTGGTAGCCGCTCCCTTCGAAGAAGTCGCCGCAGTCCACGATCAGGCTCTCGGCCCTGGCGGTGTGGAGGTGCGTGAGCATTGGCGTGGCCACATCGAAGGCCGAGTGGACGTCGGTCGTAGCGATGATCTTCCGTAACCATCGGCTCATGGGGTGACCTCGTAGATGTCAGCGCCGAGGGCGTGCAGTTTGGTGGGCAGGTCGGCGTGTCCGCGCCGGAGTTGGTCGAGGCCGCCCAGCGTGGTGGCACCGCGCGCGGTGAGGCCGGTGATGAGCAGGGCGGAGCCCGTGCGGATGTCGGTGGCCTCCACTCTGGTCCCGGTCAGTTGCTGCGGGCCGGTGAGGCGGCACTTGGTGGGCGACAGGTCGTGGATCTCGGCGCCGAGACGGGTGAATTGGGGCAGGAGGTTGCCGTGGCGGCCGGGGTTGATGGTGTCGGAGAAGAGATGGGTGCCAGGGCGGGTGAGGGCCAAAGCCATCAAGGACGGTTCGAAGTCGGCGTCCAGGCCGCCGGGGGAGAGGGAGGCGACGGCTCGTAGCGGCCGGCCGGTGGGCCGGGTGTCGTGGGCGTGGACGGTCAGTACGTCGTCTTCGACGCTGGTCGGCACGCCGAGCCTTCGCAGGGCGCTGACCAGGGGTACGACGTCGTCGCCGCGTACACCGCAGATACGTGCGTCGCCGCCCGTCACCGCGACGGCACAGGCCAGCGTGCCGGCTTCGATCTTGTCGCCGGGTACCTTCCAGGCGATGGCCTCCGTGAGGGTGGTCGGGAGTGGTGCGAGCGAGAGAAGGGACCCGGCGGCCCGGCAATGCCATCCAGTCGTCCGTAACGCCTCTACGACACTGAGCACTTCCGGCGAGAGGTTGGGCCCACCCAGCCTCAGCGGCCGTCCGGCCACGACAGCGCGCAGAACGGCGGCGATGGTCGCACCTCGGGAACGGAAGGGCAGCATGATCGAGACCGTTCCGGTCCGCGCGGCGGCTGCTTCCACGAGGTAGCCCCGGTCGTCGACGGTCGCGCGGTCACCGAAGCGCTCGTAGACCGTGAAGTGCTGCTCCATACCGCGCTCCCCGATCCGGCATCCGCCCGGCCAGGGGAGCCGGGCCCGTCCGTATGCACCGAGCAGTGCCGGCACGAGGTAGTACGAGGCTCGGATGCGTGCGGCGGTCTCGGGGTCGGGCCCCGATTTCGGCCTGCCGCTGGGCAGGATGGCCACGGTGTGCGGATCGGAGACGGGGCGTGCTGTGTGCCAGCCGGACTGCTGGAGCAGGGCGAGCATCGTTTCGACGTCGGTGTTCGCCGGGACGTTGCCCAGGTGTACCGGCCGGTGCAGGGTCGCGGCGGCGGCCAGAAGGGGCAGGGCCGCGTTCTTGGACCCGTCGACTGTCACGGAACCTGCGAGAGGGGTCCCGGGCCGGATGGCGACCACTTCAGCGGCGACCGGGGGAATCCTTACGGCTGTCAACCGTCAACTCCTTTGCGGGGGAAGGCATTGTGAGGGCTGTTCCGGACCGGTGACCTTGAACTCGGCCCAGCACCGCTTGCCGGAGGGCAGCAGGTCGATCCCGTGGCGATCCGCGAAGGCGGCGACGATGAGCAGGCCGCGTCCGCCCTCCTCTTCCGCGTCCGGAAGCCCGACCTGTGGGGCCTGGGAGCTGGCATCGGTCACCTCGATCAGCAGGCGTTCGTCGTACAAGCGGGCGCCGGCCGAGATGGGACCGTGGCCCGCGTGCCGTACCGCGTTGGCAAGCAACTCGGCGGCGACCAGTTCCGCCGTCTCCAGAAGTTCCTGATCGAGGGAGGCGTCCCAGCCCCGTATCCCGATCGCGAGCCGCCGGCGTGCCGAACTGGAGGCAGCAGCGGTGCCGTGAACGGGAAAGTGGATCTGATGCGCTTCCATGAGCGGCCTCCTGGATCGGTGTGGCGGCTCCACGCAACCGCTTCGGAGGCAATCGGGGCCACGCCGTGTGCCGTCGCCGCATCACTTATGCAGGAGCTGCATCGCGTCCAATTGCCGCTCGGTTACGCTCGGTTGAGCAGGCAGGATCGGCGGCGGCAGAAGGGGCCGTGGCACAGATGGCCGAGGCACAGACTGAGGCGAGACGGATCGGCGAAGTGATCCGTCAGGCACGCGTGTTGCAGCGGCGCTCGCAGACGGACGTCGCCGCTGCCCTGGGGTACCACCAGTCGAAGGTGAGCCGCCTGGAGAGCGGCAGGGGCACCGAAGACCTGCGCACGCTGCGCGAGATCGCGCGGGTGCTGGGCATTCCGCCGCACTGTCTCGGTCTCGCCGCCTCCTCCGACGCCAGCCCCGCCGACCCCGGGACAGAGGACATGCACCGCCGTACCTTCCTGGCCGCGAGCGTCGCAGCTCTCGCGGCTCCGTCGTCGTCCACTGCGGCACATCACGACCTGGTACGGGTTCTGCTGCCAGGTACGAGCCCTGCCGCCCCCGCGCAAACCCTGGACATCGACGAACTGCGGGACCGGACACAGGACGTACGCCGGATGTTCTGCACGTGCGAGTACACGGACCTGGAGCGGACGCTGCCGAGTCTGATCACCGACCTGCGCCATGCCGCCGGCTCGGCTGAGGCGTCCGGGTTGCTGGCCACCGCCTACCAGACGTCGGTGAGTCTGCTGCTGAAGCGAGCCGATCAAGGCAACGCCTGGCTTGCGGCCGGTCGGGCCATGGCCGAGGCGGAGCGGTCAGGTGATCCCGTCGTCCTCGCCGCCAGTGTCCGTGTTCACGCCCACGTCCTCGTGCGCGAGAAGCACACCGCCCAGGCCGTGAACATGGTCCGCCACACCGCCGACCAGCTCACCGGTTCCTACGACCAGCGTTCGCCCCGGTACCTGGCGGCGGTCGGCCTGCTGTTGCTCCGTGGGGCGACCGCCGCCAGCAGAAACGGTGACCGCGACACCACCCAGGGCTTTCTCACCGAGGCCAAGGAGGTGGCGCGCTACGTCTCCTTCGACCGACCCGACGCCTGGGCGAACTTCAGCCCCACCAACGTCGCCCTGCACGAGATCAGCGCGGCCGTCTCCTTCGGCGACGCCGGCATCGCGCTGGAAACCGCGCGGCCACTCATGCGGCGGCACATTCCCGTCCCCGAGCGCCGGGCCGCGCTCTGGGTGGAGACCGCCCGCGCCTACAGTCAGCAGGGCAGACTCGCCGACGGCTACCAGGCCCTGCGCATCGCCGAGAGCTGTGCGGCCCAGGACATCCGCCGCCCGGCCGTACGCGAACTGGTCGCCGACATGGCAGCCCGCGACCGCCGCCGGGCCCTGCCCGAACTGCACCACTTCAGTCGCCAACTGGGAGTGCCCGCGTGAGTGACCAGCCCGACGAGCCGTTCCTCCAGATCATCGTCTGCGCGGCCGGGGTAGCCGCCGACGTCGGCAAACTGATCACCGCAGCGCAGGGACAGCACTGGGACGTCGGTGTCGTCGCCACCCCGCAGGGGCTCGGCTTCCTCGACGTGGAGGCGGTCGAGGCGCGGACCGGTCTCCCCGTCCGCTCGGCCTGGCGAACACCGGACCAACCGCGCCCGGCCCGCCCCGCGGACGCGATCGCGGTCGCCCCGGCCAGCTTCAACACCGTCAACAAGTGGGCCGCCGGGATCTCTGACAACCTCGCCCTGGGCATCCTGTGCGAAGCGCCCGCGATGGGGGTACCGGTGGCTGTGCTGCCGTACCTGAACTCCGCCCAGGCCGCCCACCCCGCGTACCGGCAGAGCCTGGAACGGCTGCGCGAGATGGGCGTCCTGATCGGGTCGTACGAGCCTCATCGGCCGAAGGCGGGTGGCGGGGCCGACCGGTATCACTGGGAGGAAGCGCTGGAACTGCTTGCCCCGAGGCTGTCCGCGAGGCCGTGATCAGTCCCCGGCACATCCGCTCGCGCATCGCTCACGCAAGGCCCCGAAAACGCCGAAGCGCCCGGGTCGACCGAAGTCGATCCGGGCGCTTCGCAGCGGTTCAGAGGGGTTTCCCGCCCCTGCGGCAGTAGGCCCTGTGGGACTCGAACCCACAACCAATGGATTAAAAGTCCACTGCTCTGCCAATTGAGCTAAGGGCCCTGGCCGATGTTGCCCCCCGAGCATAGCCGCCCGAGGCCGTGTCGCCGATCGGGTATGGGGGACACGGCCGCGTCAGGGGGCGGAATCGTCAGGGTTGGGTGGGTTCTTCGCGGGGGCGGTCGGGGTTCAGGAACCAGTGGCGGGCCGAGGTCAGCCACCAGGTCGCCGCGAAGCCTAGGACCGCGAGGACCGCGATCGGGGCGTAGTTGAAGGTCTCCCAGGTGACGGGGGAGACCTGGGGGAGCATGAAGAGGACCGTGATGAAGACGACCCAGGTCACCGAGACCGTGCCGACGAGCGCCGACCAGCGGCCCAGGTGCCAGGGACCCCGGTCGAACTCCGCCCCCTTCCGCAGCCGCAGGAACGTCGGGATCACGTACGCGATGTACAGCCCGATGACGGCGATGGACGTCACGGCCGCGTACGCCGTCTCGTTGATCAGGTAGGGCAGGCCCAGGACCAGCGCGCCGCCCGCCGCGAGCCAGACGGCGGCGACAGGGGTCCGCGTACGGGGGCTGACCGTGTGCCAGACGCGGGAGAACGGGAGCGCGCCGTCCCGCGAAAAGGCGTAGATCATACGGGAGTTGGCGGTCACGGACGCCATGCCGCAGAAGAGCTGAGCGCCGATGACGACCAGCAGCAACAGCTTGCCGCCCGTCGCGCCGAGGGCGTCGAGGAGGATCTGGGCCGGGGGTACGCCGGTCTCGGAGTCGAGCTGCGCGTCGTACGACTGGATGGCGAAGGTGAAGCCGAGCAGGAGCACGAACCCGGCGATCCAGGAGGTCCAGATCGAGCGGACGATGCCCTGCGGGCCGGCGGTGGCCGCGTCGTGCGTCTCCTCCGTCATGTGCGCGGAGGCGTCGTACCCGGTGAACGTGTACTGCGCCATCAGCAGCCCGAGCGCGACGACGTACACCCCGCTTCCCCACCCCGTCTTGTTGACGAACTCCCCGAAGACGAAGGACGCCGACTGGTGGTGGTCCGGCGCGAAGGTGAGCGCGCCGACGATGACCGCGACGCCGAGGACGTGCCACCAGACGCTGACGCTGTTCAGCAGCGCGACGATGCGCACGCCGAAGGTGTTGAGCAGGCCGTGCAGCAGCAGGATCGCCGCGAAGAGCAGGATCGTACGGCCGGGCGTCACCTCGAAGTCGAACTGGAGGTTGAGGTACGCGCCGAGGAAAGACGCCGCGCCGAAGTCGACGCCCGCGGTCACCGCGATCTGGCCGAGGACGTTGAACCAGCCGGTGAACCAGGCCCAGGCGGCTGCCGTACGCGGGGGCGCGAGGCGGTGCGCCCAGAAGTACAGGCCCGCCGAGGTGGGGTACGCCGAGCAGATCTCCGCCATCGCGAGGCCGACGAACAGGGTCATGAGCCCTACGGCGACCCAGCCCCAGGTGATGACGGCGGGGCCGCCCGTCTTCATGCCGAACGCGTAGAGGGTGAGACAGCCCGACAGCACCGAGATGATCGTGAAGGAGACGGCGTAGTTGGAGAACGCGGACATGCGGCGGGCGAGGACCTGGGTGTAGCCGAGCTGGGCCAGGCGCTCCTCATCTGAAGCTGAAGCTGAAGCTGAAGCCGGGGACGAGGCCGGGGATATCGCGGCGTCTTCTGTCATGCCCCCAGCAATTCCCTCCGCAGGGGCGTGACATGCGTCACGAGTGGCCGAAAACAGCGGCAATAAGGCCGTCCAGGCATTGATTCGCGCGGCTTCCAGAGCCCGCCCGGCCCCCCGATCAAAGGCGCACGGCTCGCATGATGAGGCTGAGCCGGAGCGGGCGATCGGCAAGACCCCGGGAGATTCCCGAACGTACGGGGAGAGGGAAGACCATGACCGAGGCGATCGCGGAGTGCGGGAACCTGCCCGCCGCCTACACGAGCTTCGTGGGCAGACGCCAGGAGACCGCCGAGGTCCGCCGGCTCCTGGACACGCGCCGCCTGCTGACGCTCACGGGAACGGGCGGCGTCGGCAAGACCCGGCTGGCGCTGGAGGTGGCCACGGCGTCCGCGCACGCGTTCGCGGACGGCGTGTGGCTGGTGAACCTCGCCCCCGTGTCCGACCCCTCGGCGGTCCCGGCAGCGGTGGCCGGCGCGCTACGGGTGCCCGACCTCGGGGCACGGTCCTTCACGGACCAGCTCACCGGCTACCTGGCCGGCCGGCACGCCCTGCTGGTGCTGGACACCTGCGAACACCTGGTGGACGCGTGCGCCGACCTGGTCGCCACCCTCCTGCCGGCCGCTCCGGAGCTGCGCGTCCTCGCGACGAGCCGCCACACCCTGGGCGTCACCGGCGAACACGTCCACGCGCTCGCGCCCCTCGCACCCGACGAGGCGGCGGAACTGCTGCGGGACCGGGCCGCCGCCGTCCGCCCCCACTCCCCGGACGAGACGACCGGGGACGACGGGATCGCGCGCCTGTGCGCCGGTCTGGACTGTCTGCCGCTGGCGATCGAGCTGGCCGCGTCCCGGCTGCGCACGCTGAGCGTCGGGCAGCTGACCGACCGGCTGGAGGACCGCTTCGCGCTCCTGACCGGCGGCAGCCGGACGGCACCGGCCCACCAGCGCACCCTGCGCGGGATGATCGACTGGAGCTACGAGCTGTGCGCCCCGGCCGAGCGGCTGCTGTGGAACCGGCTCTCCGTCTTCGCCGGGGGGTTCAGCCTGGAGGCCGCCGAGGGCGTCTGCTCCGGGGACGGCATCGACGAGGCCGAGGTGCTGGACCTCCTGGACCGGCTCGTCACCCAGTCCGTCGTCCTCACCTGCACGCTGGGCGGCCGGCCGCGCTACCGGCTGCTGGAGACCATCCGGGAGTACGGCCGCGAGCGGCTCGCGGACTCCGGCGAACCGCGCCGCCGGCACCGCGACTTCTTCCTCGCGCTCGCCCAGCGCATCGACCGGAACTGGTACGGCCCCGGCCAGGAGGAGAACCTCGCCCTGCTGCGCGCGGAACACACCAACCTGCTGGCCGCCCTCGACCACGACGGCGAACCCCGCACCCGTCTCGCACTGGTCGCGGCCCTGTGCTGGCACTGGTGCGCGGGCGGGTTCCTCAGCGAGGGGCGCCGCCAGGCCGAGCGGGTGCTCGCCGCCGCGCCCGAGCCCTGCGCCGAACGCGCCCGCGCGCTGCTGGTCGCCGTCTGGGTGGCGCAGACCCAGGGCGACCTGACGGCGGCCGACCACTGGCTGGACGAGGCCGACGCGCTGGGGCGGCGGTTGGGCGACGAGTGGGTGTGCGTACAGGCGGACGGCCTGCGCGGGGTGTCCGCGCACTACCGGGGGCAGCCCCGGGAGAGCATCCGCCGGTACGAGACGGCCCTGGCCGCCATGACCGCGCTGGGCGACGAACGCCAGGTCACCTCCTGGCGGCTGGCGCTGGCCTGCGTCCAGGCGTACGCCGACGATCCCCGGGCGGCACACACCGGCGCACAGTTCATCGCCGCCGCCCGGACGGACGGGGAGCGGTGGGGCCGCGCCCAGGTGCTGATGGCCCTGGGCCACCACGCCTGGGCCCGCGGTGACCGTGCGGCCACCGGGAACCTGATCACCTCCGCGCTGGAGACCATGCGCGGCCTCGCCGACCACGCGATGGTCGCGCGGATGCTGGAACTGCTCGCCTGGGCCACCGCCGCCGGCGGCGCCCATGAGCGGGCCGCCCGGCTGCTCGGCCTGGCGGACGCCCTGTGGCGGGACGCCGGGAGTTCGGTCCACGCGTTCGGACCGAGGATGGCCGAACAGCACGCGCGCTGCGGGCGAGCCGCGATCGAGGCGCTGGGGGAGGCGGCGTACCGGAAGGCGTTCGCCGAGGGCGGCAGGCACCAGTGCCCTGTCCAGGCGGTCGACTACGCCCTCGCGGTCCCCGCACCGGACGAGCCCTTGAAGCACATGTCCCCCAAAGGCCCCCGAACGGCCGACGTCCTGCTCGTCGACCACGACCCGGCGGCCAGGGAGCACGCCCGGCTCGCCCTGGAGGAACGCGGCCACCAGGTCCGTACCGCCGCGGACGGCGTGACCGGGCTCATGCTGTTCCGCCGCCAGACCCCGGACGTCGCCGTGCTCGCGGCCCGACTGCCGGGGCTGGACGGGACGGGCCTGGCCCTGCGGATCCGCGAGGAGTCCGGGGTGCCCGTGCTGCTCCTGTCGGACGGCGACGACCCGGCGGACCTGGAGACGGCCGCCGACGACCGCCTCGCCCGTCCCGTCGACGGGCCGGTCCTGGCCACCCGCGTCGGCGCCCTGCTGCGCCGGTCCGGCGCCGGTCAGCCGTCCGGCATCCGGGCGGTGCGGTTCGGTGACCTGGTGTTCTGCCCCGTCTCGCTGGAGGTGCACCGGGAGGGGAAGGCCGTCCACCTGACCACCACCGAGCTGAAGCTGCTGCGGGAGTTCGCCGCCTCGCCCGGCACCGTCCTCACCCGGGACCTGCTCCTGGAGCGGGTGTGGGACCTCGCCTGGTGCGGCGACAACCGGGTGGTGGACGTCAATGTGCAGCGGCTGCGCGCGAAGATCGGGCGGGACCGGATCGAGACGGTACGCGGGTTCGGCTACAAGCTGCGCCCGTGAGGAAGCTCAGTCCTCTGTCGGCAAGGTGAAGCCGGACGCCGTCATACGCCGGGCCAGCTGGGCCAGGTCGCAGGCGGAGTCGTCCAGGAGGAGCAGGCCGAAGGCGTTGTCCTCCAGGATCTCCAGGAGGACGCTGAGCTCCCTCGGGCCCTCGTCCTCCAGCAGCAGGGCGGCGTTGCGGAGCACGATCGTCACGGGTCCGGACTCGTCGGCCATGGTGTGCAGGCAGTCCTCGAAGGCGTTCCAGTTGTGGCCGAACCAGGCCGGGAAGCCGAGCACCGAGGCCCACTCGGCGAACAGGTCGATGTCGGTGCGGCAGCGGGTGCCGAGGATCTCCTTGGCCGACGCGGGGACCGTCTCCGACGCGGACAGGGGGCGGATGCTGTGCGTGATGGTCTGCATGTCGTTCTTCCGGGCTGGGGGGGGAGGGGAGCGCGGACGCGCCCGCCGGGGGTCTGCCCCGGCGGGCACACGCCGGCTACCAGCGGCCGAGGTAGTGGAAGCTCCCGTAGTGGTCGAACGTCGCGTAGACGTGGCCGTTGCGGGTGTTGCGGACGATCCGCACCTTGCCCCGGATGCCGCTGTCGGTGCCCGTGTGGGCGAAGACGTCGTACTCGCGGTACTGCCCGGCCCCGCCATTGGCGTCCCAGGCCGAGATCCCGTAGTCGAACTCCTCGTGGTGCGCGACCCTGTTGTCCCGGTCCCAGAACTGGCCGCCGTAGTAGATCCACCACGTCGAACGGTTGTACCAGGGGCCGGTGGTGTACGAGTACCAGCCCCGGCCGGCCGTGTCGCCGGGCCAGCCTCCCTGGCCCGTGACGAGGTACCCGCCGCTGTTGCCCTGGCGGACGGTCTGGTGGTCGCTCCAGAACTGGGCCGCGGTCATGGCGCCCCGCCAGTCCTCGTTGGAGACGCCGCTCGGCTGCTCCCCGCGCCACGGCGCCTCGTAGCGGCAGGTCTGGGCGGTGGGCGGGCACTGGGGGGCGTCGGCGGCGTGCGCGGTCGTGGACAGGCCGAGCCCGCCGACGGTGACGCCGATCAGCATGGCCGGGATCACGGCCTTGCGGGCGTGGGCGCGCAGCCGGGAGGACAGGGAGCGCTTCGCGCTCGGGGTCTCCAAGGCCTCGGACGAGGACATGGTGGCTCCTTGGGAGGTGTGGGGTTTCCTGGCCGGAGTGGTTGTTCTCCGGCCGACACCAAGGAGGAGACCTGCCGTACGTCTCGATGACCCGGCAACCGCGTCACAGGTGACCGGGCGGGGGGTGACGTACGGCTGTTACAAAGCGCTGGGGATGTGACAGGGGGCGTAAGAAACCGGCAGCGGCCTCTCAGCCCGCGCTCAG
Source organism: Streptomyces acidiscabies (assembly GCF_020010905.1). Taxonomy (GTDB): domain Bacteria; phylum Actinomycetota; class Actinomycetes; order Streptomycetales; family Streptomycetaceae; genus Streptomyces; species Streptomyces acidiscabies. Next base: position 910,258 of record NZ_JAGJBY010000001.1, read on the forward strand.
CTCCGCCAGCGGCAGCGTGTGGCTCGTCTGGAGGACCTTCGCCCGCAGGTAGCGGACGTTGTGCGGCGTGGTGAAGACCCCCGTCGGGACGCGGTCGCGGATGGCGACGCCGAGGGCTCGGAGCTGCGCGGCCTTGTCGGGGTTGTTGGAGAGGAGGTCGAGGGACGTGATGCCGAGGGCGGCCAGCATCTGCGCCGCCGCCGTGTAGTCGCGGCCGTCCTCCGGGAGCCCCAGCGCCTTGTTCGCCTCGTACGTGTCGAGGCCCTGGTCCTGGAGGGCGTACGCGTCGAGCTTGTTGTAGAGGCCGATGCCCCGGCCCTCCTGGCGGAGGTAGAGCAGGACGCCGCCCGTTTCCGCGATGCGCTCCACCGCCTCCCGCAGCTGCGGCCCGCAGTCGCAGCGCGCCGAGCCGAAGACGTCACCGGTGAGGCACTCCGAGTGGAGGCGGACCAGCGGGGTGCCGGTGCCGGGGTCGCCGAGGACGAGGGCGATGTGCTCCTGCCCGTCGGTGAGGCCGTTGAAGGTGACGATCTCGGCGTCGACGCCGTAACCGTCGGCGAAGCGCAGCGGGACCCGGACGCGGGAGCGCGGCGTGGCGGCGGGGAAGTCGGACATGCGGGTCTCCGGGGGCCGGGGCGGGTCAGTGGCTCAGCAGGGCACCCGCTTCAGTTGCTTCAGATTTGAAGCAGATGCTCGGTTCCCGACCCTACTCCTCGTTTTAAAGTTGAAGCAACTGGTTTTGATGTACGTCACGTGACGCCTTCGCACCCCGAAGACCTCCGCCGCCACGGCACCTCCTCCCCCTCGAACCCCTCCGCGATCCGTCGGCTGATCTCCTCCAGCTGGCCCACCTGTTCCTCCGTGAGCTGGTCGAACAGCACCGAGCGGACCGTCTCGACGTGGCCCGGCGCGGTGCGCTCCAGGATCGTCAGGCCTTCCTCCGTGAGCGCCGCGATGCTGCCCCGCTTGTCCCACCGGCACTGCTCGCGCCGGACCAGACCGTCCTTTTCCAGCCGAGTCACGGCATACGTCAGACGGCTGCGCGTGATCTTCGTACTCTCGGCGAGGTCCGTCATGCGCATGCGGTGTTCCGGAGCGTCGGAGAGGTTGGCGAGGATGGAGTAGTAGAGGTGCGGCATCCCGGCGTCCTGCTGGAGCTGCCGGTCGAGTGCGTCCTCCACCAGGAACAGCGCGGAGACGTACGCGCGCCAGGCGCGCAGCTCGTCGGGACTGAGCCAGCGGGTCGTCATACGACCAGTGTAGTTTTGTTTCAAACTTGAACCAAGCGCCGCCATGCCAAGCATCAGCCATACGAGCCTGGGGAGACCGCACCGATGCCCTACCCGTACGTCCTCCTCTCCGCCGCCGTCTCCCTCGACGGCTACCTCGACGACACCGCCCCCGACCGCCTCCTCCTCTCCGGCCCCGCCGACTTCGACCGCGTCGACGAGGTCCGCGCCTCCGTCGACGCGATCCTGATCGGCGCCGGCACGATCCGCGCCGACAACCCGCGCCTCCTCGTCTACTCCGAGGGCCGCCGCGCCGCCCGCGTCGCCGAGGGCCGCGCCGAGTACCCCCTGAAGGTGACGGTCACGGCGTCCGGGGACCTCGATCCCGACGCCAAGTTCTGGCACACCGGCGGGGAGAAGGCCGTCTATACGACCGACCTGGGCGCCCAGCGCGTCGCAGGACTCGGGATCCGCGCCGACGTCGTCCCCCTGGGCCCGGAGCTGGACTGGCACCGGCTGCTCACGGACCTGTACGAGCGCGGCGTCCGGCGGCTCATGGTCGAGGGCGGGGGCACGGTCCACACGCAGCTCATCCAGGCGGGGCTGGCCGATGAACTCCAGCTCGTGGTGGCCCCGTTGTTCGTCGGGGACCCCAAGGCGCCCCGGCTGTTCGGGCCCGGCGAGTACGAGCGCGGCCGGCTCCGGCTGATCGAGACGCGGCAGATCGAGGACGTCGTCCTGATGCGGTACCGGCCGGGCGTGACCCCGGCCGACCACCACTGGCTGGCCCTCGCCTGCGACCTCGCCGCACTCTGCCCGCCCTCGGAGACCGCCTTCAGCGTCGGCGCGGTGATCGTCGCGCAGGACGGTACGGAGATGGCGCGCGGCTTCTCGAGAGAGGGCGCCGACACGGTCGTCCACGCGGAGGAGTCGGCGCTCGCGAAGCTGGACCCGGCGGATCCGAGGCTGGCCACGGCGACGGTGTACTCCAGCCTGGAGCCCTGCGCCCGGAGGGCCTCGCGGCCGGCGCCGTGCGCGCGGTTGATCCTGGACGCGGGGGTGCGGCGGGTGGTGACGGCGTGGGTGGAGCCGGACACCTTTGTTCAGGACGCGGACGGGAACGGGTTGCTGCGGGACGCGGGGGTGGACGTGGTGCTGCTGCCGGAGTACGAGAAGGTGGCAAAGGCGCCGAATGGTCATCTATTGGGGTGATACGACTGGCGGGGGTGCGGGCGGGCGGTGACGCTGCCCACATGAGGTCAGTCAAAGCCGTAACCGCCCTCCTCCTGGGCGCAGCCCTAGCCGCCTGTTCCACCTCCACCGACAGCACCCGCCAGATGGCCCGAGCCCTCCCCCCGGACGCGTCCTTCACGCACCCGGGGGTCCTCGTGAACGACGTCCAGCTCGACGTCGCCCGCGAGAACGTGCAGGCCGGCAAACAGCCCTGGCTGCGCGCCTACCTGGACATGCGGGACAGCAAGTACGGCTCGTACAAGTACCGGCCGGAGCCGTACGAGAGTGTCGACTGCCCCGGCGGCGACCAGCCGAACCGCCCCGCGCACGGGTGTGTGGAGGAGCGGCAGGACGCGATCGCCGCGTACACGCAGGCCCTGCTGTTCCGGGTGACCGGCAAGCAGGCGCACGCCGTGAAGGCGCGGGAGATCATGGACGCCTGGTCGGGGAAGATCCGGCAGCACACGGAGGACGACGCCGGGTTGCAGACCGCGTGGGCGGGCTCGACGTGGGCGCGGGCGGCGGAGATCGTCCGGCACACGCCGGGGGCGGGGTGGCCGTCAGCGCGCGTGACCAGGTTCGAGGACATGCTGAGGAACGCGTACCTCCCCGTCGTAACGAGAGAAGTCCCGGACTACAACGGGAACTGGGACCTCGCGATGACGGACGCGGCGATCGGCATCGGGGTCTTCACGAACGACCACAAGGTCTTCGACCGGGCGCTGAGCAGGTTCCGGGCGCGGGTCCCGGCGTACTTCTATCTCGCGAAGGACGGCAGAGTGCCGATCGCGCCCGCTCGCTCGGGGCTCGACGACCCGGCGAAGCTCACGAAGTACTGGTTCGGGCAGACGACGTTCAAGGACGGCGTCTCCCAGGAGACGTGCCGCAACTTCAAGCACGCCGGGTACTCGCTGGCCGCGGCCTCGCACATCGCGGAGACGGCCTGGCACCAGGGCGTCGACCTGTACGGCGAGGCCAAGGACCGGCTGAAGGCGGCGGCCGAGCTGCACGCGCGCTACCAGGAGGGCGAGAAGGCCCCGGCGTGGCTGTGCGGCGGGAAGGTCGACCGCAACATGGGCCCCGACCTGGAGGTCCTGGTCAACCACCTGGAGGGCCGCCTCGGCGAGTCCGTCCCGGCGGCGCACCGGCTGGTGGAGCGGCACCGGCCCGCCGGTACGGACGATCTGTTCGTGGCCTGGGAGACGCTGACGCACGCGCGTAACCCGGGGTTGTAGGTTCGGCCGCTTCGTCAGCAGGAGGTCCTGCTGACGACGGCAACCTTCTCGTCCTCCGCGGCAACCAGGGGGTGGTCGACTCGAACTACCGGATGGACGGGCATGAGGGCAACGAAGCACGCCGCGCCGAGGCCGTGGCGCAGGCGCGGACCGGTCACGGGACCGGGCACTGTTAGGCCGCGCCCCCGTTGTTGTTGAGCATGCAGCTAACGCGCACTTCCTGGGTAGGAGAGGCCGACCGGGGGATGGTCCTCGATGACGCGTCCGTGGAGTTCCACGAATTCTTCGAACGCCACTATGCCGAGCTCGCCCGGCTGGCACACCTGCTGACCGGCGAGGCCGACGCGGCGGACGACCTCGCGGCGGATGCCCTGGTCGCCCTGTGGCAGCGCTGGGACCGGTTGCGGCAGGCCGACCACCCGCTCGCCTACGCCCGTGGTGTGGTGGCCAACCTGGCGCGGGGACGGGTCCGCAGCGCGGTGCGGGAGCGACGCCGGATCACGCTGTTCTGGTCCCGCAGCCCCGAGAAGGTGGACGGGCCGGACGCGGCGGCCGTGCTGGACGTCCGCGCGGCGCTCGCCCGGCTGCCGTACCGCAAGCGCGCCTGCGTGGTGCTGAGACATGCCCTCGACCTGTCGGAGAAGGAGACGGCGGCAGCGCTGGGCATATCCGTCGGGACGGTGAAGAGCCAGACCTCGAAGGGAATGGCCGAGCTGAAGAAGCTACTGGGCGCACACGCGGCCGGGGACCTGGTGCAAGGAAGGAGGAACCGGTGAACGAGGACATCGACGACATCGACCGTCGGCTGCGCGAGGCCGCCGAGGCCCACCGGCCCGACCATGCGCGGATGCTGGCCCGGGTGGAACGCGGCATGGCCGGCCCCACCGTCCGGCACCGCGCGCGACCGTTCGCGAGGTCCGGGACCAGGGTCGCCCTCGCCGGGCTCGCCGCCACCGGCATCCTGACGACCGGCGGCCTCGCCGTCGCCGCCATCGTCGCGAAGCCGCCGCCCACCGTGACCACGCCCGCCACCCTGCCCCCGGCCGTCAGCTCCCCGCCGCCGACATCGGCCCGCCCCACCCCGGTCGCGCCGCCCCCGGTCCCCAGCCCGGGCAGTTCGCGCCCGACTCCGTCGGCCACCGGTCCCTCGTCGTCGCCGACCGCCGACGAGAGCCGGAACGGGCCGCTGCGGTCGTCCGGCTCGCTGGATGCGAAGAGCACCGTCTACTGGACGCAGAGCGACCTCTTCCTCACGACGACCCAGCCGCTCACCTCGCTCACGGTCGAGATCCGGATCGTGCAGACCGGCGGGGCGAAGAGCACCGGCACCTGGCAGACCTTGCCGGCTGACGACTTCACCGTCACCGTCCAGGAGGCCGATGGCGCGCTGGTCTACCGCTGGGTCCTCAAGCCGGGCCTGACCGTGCCGGCCGGGAACCATGAGTTCGCCGCGCAGTTCAACAACGGCACCGACGGCGCGCACAGTGCCACGGGCGACGGCTACCGCGTCGACGCACAGGGTGCGGGCGGCTCAGCGTCGGTCCGGGGAGGGTACGTCCCGACCCGGTGAACGCCGCTGAGCGGCAACCTTTGCGGGTGTGGCGGCAACTGGCAGATGACCGGGATCGGATCAAGTCCCGCTGTGCCAGAAGGACATGCCGTTGTCAGAACAGAACCGCTCTCATCGTCGCCGCCCGGCGACCCGCCGCGTCATCGCCGCCGCGGTGGGCCTCGCCGCCGTGGGCGCCGCCGTACCGCTGGTCGCCATGGCCGCCCGCACGCCGGACGCCGCCGCACCGGCCACGGTCGCCGACGCGGCGGCCGGCAGCGGCCGTTACTTCGGGACGGCGGTGGCCGCGGGCAGGCTCGGCGACTCCACGTACTCCGCCCTCCTCGACCGGGAATTCAAGATGGTCACCCCGGAGAACGAGATGAAGTGGGACGCCGTCGAACCGTCCCGGGGGTCGTTCACCTTCGCCGCCGCCGACTCGATCGTCAGCCACGCCACCGCGCACGGGCAGCGGATGCGCGGCCACACCCTGGTGTGGCACTCCCAACTGCCGGGCTGGGTCAAGTCCATCACCGACGCGAACACCCTGCGCTCGGTGATGAAGAACCACATCACCCAGGAGATGACCCACTACAAGGGCAAGATCTACGCCTGGGACGTGGTCAACGAGGCCTTCGCCGACGGCGGCAGCGGCCAGCACCGCAGCTCGGTCTTCCAGGACGTGCTGGGCAACGGCTTCATCGAGGAGGCCTTCCGCACCGCCCGGGACGCCGACCCCGCCGCCAAGCTCTGCTACAACGACTACAACATCGAGAACTGGTCGGACGCCAAGACGCAGGGCGTCTACAAGATGGTCAAGGACTTCAAGGCGCGCGGCGTTCCCATCGACTGCGTCGGCTTCCAGAGCCACTTCGGCGCGGGCGGCCCGCCGGCCAGCTTCCAGACCACGCTGTCCAACTTCGCCGCGCTCGGTGTGGACGTCCAGATCACCGAGCTCGACATCGCCCAGGCGTCCGCCACCGCGTACACCAACGCCGTCAAGGCCTGCGTGAACGTCGCTCGCTGCACGGGCATCACCGTGTGGGGCATCCGCGACAGCGACTCCTGGCGCACCGGTGAGAACGCGCTGCTGTTCGACAACAGCGGCAACAAGAAGCCCGCCTACGACGCGGTGCGCACCGCCCTGGGCGGGAGCACCGGCAGTGGCGGTGGCGGCACGCAGGCTGGGGGCATCACCGCCGGCACCGTCTACACGCTCTCCAACGCGGCCTCCGGGCGCGTTCTCGACGAGCCCGCGGGCCAGAACGCCAACGGCACCCCGCTCCAGGTGTGGGACGCGAGCGGCGCCGCCAACCAGCAGTGGAAGGCCGCCCAGAACAGTGACGGCACCTACACGCTGACCAACGTCGCCAGCGGCCGGGTACTGGACGAGCCGGCCGGCCGGACGGCCAACGGGACGAGACCGACGGTCTGGGACGCCAACGGCGGCGCCCACCAGCACTGGAAGGCGAGCCGGAACAGCGACGGCACCTACACGCTGACCAACGTCGCGTCGGGCCGGGCACTGGAGCTTCCCGGCGGCAAGACCGCCAACGGCACCCCCGTCCAGATCTGGGACACCAACGGCGCCGCCAACCAGCGCTGGACCTTCCAGCCGGCCGCAGCGCCGAAGAGCGACTCGTGCGTTCTTCCGTCGACGTACCGATGGACCTCGACAGGCCCGCTGGCGCAGCCGGCGAACGGGTGGGCCTCGCTGAAGGACTTCACCACCGCGCCCTACAACGGCAAGCAGCTGGTCTACGGGTCGAACTACTCGGGCTCGTCCTACGGCTCGATGGCGTTCAGCCCCTTCACCAACTGGTCGGACATGGCGTCGGCCCGCCAGACCGGCATGAGCCAGAACGCGGTGGCGCCCACGCTGTTCTACTTCGCGCCCAAGAAGATCTGGGTGCTGGCGTACCAGTGGGGTCAGTGGCCCTTCAGCTACCGCACCTCCAGCGACCCCACCGACCCGAACGGCTGGTCCGCGCCGCAGCCGCTGTTCACCGGCAGCATCCCCCGCACCGACTCCGGCACCGGCCCGATCGACCAGACCCTGATCGCCGACGACAAGAACATGTACCTGTTCTTCGCCGGTGACAACGGCAAGATCTACCAGGCGTCCATGCCGATCGGGAACTTCCCCGGCAGCTTCGGCTCCTCGTACACGACGGTCATGAGCGACACGGTGAAGAACCTCTTCGAGGCGCCGCAGGTCTACAAGGTCAAGGGCCAGAACCAGTACCTGATGATCGTCGAGGCTCGGGGCGCGAGCGAGCAGCGCTACTTCCGCTCCTTCACCGCCACCAGCCTGAACGGTCCGTGGACCCCGCAGGCCGCCACCGAGTCCAACCCCTTCGCGGGCAAGGCCAACAGCGGCGCCGGCTGGACCAACGACATCAGCCACGGCGACCTGGTCCGCGACAACCCCGACCAGACGATGACGATCGACCCCTGCAACCTTCAGTTCCTCTACCAGGGCAAGTCCCCGAACACCCCGGCGAACACCTCGTACGACAACCTGCCGTACCGCCCCGCGATCCTCACCCTGAAGCGCTGAGCATGAACGAAAGGCGCCCCCCTCGAAGAGAGGGGGGCGCCTTTCGTCGTCTTCACCTACTTGAGCGTCGTACCGCCCGCGTTGCGGTACGCGATCGTCTTGTTGATCAGGTTCCCGCCGTCGGTTTCGGGCGTCGTCTGCTCCGTCCATCCGGCGCCGAACATCAGGCCGGCGATGTGGGCGTTCGCCACCTGGTCCATGTGGCCGAAGAACCAGTCCACCTTGTCGTCCTTGAAGTGGCCGGGGGTGTTGTTGCCCGCCATGTTGCCCACGGGGATCTGCCACAGGACGACCGGCTTGCCCACGGACTCGGCCATCGTCTTCCAGAACTTCAGCGAGGCGGCGGCCTTCTGGTCGTTCCAGAAGTGGTCACTGCCGCCGTGGGCCGGCTGTGCGTACCAGCCCGCGTCGCGGTCCGACACGTCGGTGGCCAGGAAGTCGGCGTTTTTCGCGCCGAGGTCCGCGTAGTCCTTGACGCACGCCTGGAGGTCGCTCTCCCAGTTGAAGCAGGAGAGGTGCAGGCCCACGGCGGTGTTCGGGGCGTACTTGCGTGCCATCGAGATCAGGCACTGGGCGAGTCCGGAGGCGCTGTTCTCCTGCGATCCGCAGTCCGTCGGGTTCGAGGCCGTGACCTGCGCGGGGACCTGGTGCAGGTTGCCGAGGGACCGGGCGAAGCCCCAGAAGTCGGGCTCCAGGTCGATCGCGTCCTGCGAGGTGCCGATCTTCTGGAGGAAGAAGCGGTAGTCGTTCAGGTACTTGGTGAGCAGGTCGGTCCTGTTGATGGCCTTGACCTCGCCGGGGCCGTCGCCCTCGCCCGCCGCGTCTCCGAGGTCGCGCAGCGAGTACCAGGTCCACAGGTACTTCTGCGGGCGCGACTTGCCCTGGTAGGTGGCCTTGGCCGCCTGGGCGTCCTGCCAGGTCACCTGGTTTCCGGGCGCCGTGCTGGTGCCGCCCCAGCAGCCCCACCAGGCCGACCACTCAGCCTTGCAGCGCGATGCCGTATAGGCCTCCGACGAGGGCGCGGGCTGGCTGTGTATGTAGGCGTAGCGCATGTCGAACGGCGCGGCGTTCGCCGAGGCGTCAGTCATCGAGCCGCCGATGAGGATCTTGTCGCTGCCCATGAAACGCGTCGTCGAGCTGCCGCCACCGGCCGTGGGCGTCGGAGACGCGGACGAAGGCGAGGACGACGGGCGCGGGGCGCTCGGAGCCGGGCTCGCGGGGGCGCTGCCGCTCGGGGTGGTGGGCGTACCGCCGCCGCTGACGTTCCCTACCGCGACCAGCTTCCACTGCTGGTCGGCGCCGCTCCCGTCGCGGTTCTGGACGACGTTGCCCCCGTCGGCCTTGACGGCCTTGTCGACACCGACAGCCATGCCGCTGAAGCGGTTGACCAGTCGCAGGTAGCCGTCCGACGACTTGGCCAGTTTGAACTGCTGGTTGGAGGCGTTCTGGTCTTTCCACTGCACGAGCGCGGAGCCGGCGGTCTTCGACCAGCCGAGGTCGTCCAGCACCTTGCCGGAGGTCCGGTTCTTCAGCCGGTAGTACCCGTCACCCGCGTCGATGAACTGCCACTGCTGGTTGGCCCCGCCGTGGCGCGCCCACTGCACCACCGCCGCGCCGTCGTTCTTGGCGGCGCCGCGGTCGTCCAGCACCTTGCCGCTGTTGCGGTTGACCAGCACGTACCACTTCTTCAGATCCAGGGTGTCCTGCTTCTGGTCCGCCGAAGCCTGGCTGACCACGACAGCCGAGCCGGCCACGACCACCAGGGCGAGTCCTCCCCAGAGCCCCCGACGTGCGAGCAACCGACGGCCGCGATGCTTCGGACGCCCACCGTGCGTACCGGGGACGTGCTCTCGTTCCAGGGGCATGCCTGTGCTCTCTTTCACCTGTCGCATGTGGCCGGACCGCTTGGCCGGACGACACTGAGTGGTCGGAGAGGCCGAAAAGGTTGCCGCGAAGATCCACAGAACCGGTTTGGTGATCCGCCCTGTGTCTGCATATAGTTAAGCCAACGGCGCGGGGTGGAGCAGCTCGGTAGCTCGCTGGGCTCATAACCCAGAGGTCGCAGGTTCAAATCCTGTCCCCGCTACTGAAAAAGAACCGGGATCCTGGAAACAGGGTCCCGGTTCTTTTGTGTCCTCTGCCGGTTACTCTGCGTATCGCGATGTTCTCACCAGCACCCCAACTCGCCCGTTTTTCCCTGTGGTTGACCCAATAATCCCGGGCCGAAAATGTTTGTCGATCAAGAAGAACGGCTTGGAAACGGGCCCCCGGGTCGATTAACGTTCGATAACGCAGCACGGTTGTCCCAGCCGTCACAAGAGACGGCTCCGTGCGCACGCGCCGAATCCCGCGAGGGAACCGGGGAACCACCACCTTGGGGTGAATCACGCGGACGCCACCGCTCACGAGCGGTCGGTTTACGCGCGTAGGAGACCTTCCCGCTCCGAACCCGTCAGCTAACCCGGTAGGCGGCGGAAGGAAAGGAGTGCGCCCGCGTGGCGAACCCGACTGCCCAGGAAACCCCCAAGCCGACCTTCGGGTTCGGCGGCTACCGCGCCGAGGACGAGGGCCCCTGGGAGGAGTGGAACCCCACCGCCGACTCCCTCGCGCCGGTCAAGGGCAAGCACCGCGTCGCCAAGCAGCGCACCGGTGGCGGCGGCTTCGCCCGCAGCTCCACGGTTCTCGGCGTCGGCGTCATCGCCGCCGTCAGCGCGGGCGGCATGGCCAGCGCCAACACGGGCAACGCGCCCGTCTCCATCAACGTCGCCGACATACCCGGCGTCGGCTCCCTCGTCTCCGACGACGGTGACCAGGCCAAGGACCCCGCGCCGATCAGCAACATCGTCGCCGAGGCCGGCCAGGAGTCCTCCGACGCCGCCGAGGCGCTGCGCAGCCGGATCATCGCGCAGGCCGAGTCCCAGCAGACGCAGGCCGAGCAGCAGGCGAAGGTCGCCGCCCAGCGCGCCGAGGCCGAGGCCGCGTCGAAGGCCGCCAAGGCCGCGCAGGCCAACGTCTCGGACGCCAAGGAAGAGGCCGCCGCCGCCGTCAAGCGCAAGGCCGAGGAGGCGCGGCTCGCGGAGCTCGCCAAGCAGTACACGCTGCCGACCTCGTCGTACACCCTCACCTCGCGGTTCGGGCAGTCCGGGGCGCTGTGGTCGTCCGGCTACCACACCGGGCTCGACTTCGCGGCTCCTTCCGGGACGCTCATCAAGGCCGTCCACAGCGGGACCATCACGGAGGCCGGGTACGCCGGGTCCTACGGCTACCGCACCATCCTCACCCTGGATGACGGCACGCAGATCTGGTACGCCCACCAGTCGTCGATCAGCGTCAGTGTCGGCCAGAAGGTCGGTACGGGGGATGTCATCGGGCGGGTCGGGGCGACCGGGAACGTGACCGGGGCGCACCTGCACCTGGAGGTGCACCCCGATGGGGCCGCGACCGGGATCGACCCGATGGCCTGGCTGCGGGGCAACGGGCTGAACCCGTGAGGCTGTTGTAGGAGTCTGGGCCGCCTCGGTTTCGGGGCGGCCTTCTTTCTGACCGGAACTTTGCGGTCGTCGCGGAATGTGTCCGTCCGGGTCCGCCGTTGACGTAGTACATGACTACTCTGCGCCCGCTCGGCTCCTCCGACCTCGAAGTCTTCCCCCTCTCCCTCGGCGGCAACGTCTTCGGCTGGACCGCCGACGAAGCGGCCTCCTTCGCCGTCCTCGACGCGTACGCCGCCGCCGGCGGCAACTTCCTCGACACCGCCGACGTGTACTCCGCGTGGGTCGACGGCAACAGCGGGGGTGAGTCCGAGACCATCCTCGGCAAGTGGGTCGCCGCGCGCGGCAACCGGGACGACGTCGTCATCGCGACCAAGGTCAGCCAGCACCCCGAGTTCCAGGGGCTCTCCGGCGACAACATCAAGGCCGCCGCCGACGCCTCCCTGAAGCGCCTCGGCACCGACTACATCGACCTCTACTACACCCACTTCGACCAGCCGGACACGCCGGTCGAGGAGATCATCGGCGCGCTCGACGAACTCGTGCGGGCCGGGAAGGTCCGGCACATCGCCGCGTCCAACATCTCCGCCGACCGCCTCCGCGAGTCCCTCGACTTCTCCGACCGCGAGGGCCTCGCCCGGTACGTCGCGATCCAGCCGCACTACAACCTCGTCTCCCGGGACACGTACGAGGGTTCCCTCCAGGACGTGGTCTCCCAGGCGGGGCTTGCCGCGGTGCCGTACTTCGCGCTGGCGTCCGGGTTCCTCACGGGGAAGTACCGGCCGGGTGCGGTGGTCGAGGGCGCGCGTGCCGCCGGTGCCGGGAAGCACCTGGAGTCCGAGCGGGGGGTGAAGGTCCTCGCGGCTCTCGACGAGGTCGCGGAGGCTCGGGGGGCCGAGGTCGCCACGGTCGCACTCGCCTGGCTCGCGGCTCAGCCGACGGTTGCGGCGCCGATCGCTTCCGCGCGGGTGGTGGAGCAGCTTCCGGCGCTGCTGGCGGTGGGGGAGCTGGAGCTTACGGAGGCGGAGGTGGGGCGGCTTACGGAGGCTTCGGCGTAGCCGTACGAGGGTTGGCTTGCCGACCGGGGCTCGCTCCGGTCCGGGGGTTCCGGCGGCGGGGTGTGACGGCCCCGCTGCCGGAGAGCGGCTGTGGCCACCGGAAGCCTGCTCCCGTCCGCATCGTAAAATCGACTCACTGTGTCTGATTCTCTGAACCCCAGCCCCGAGCCGGAGACCCCCGGCCTCGAAGCCCGCCCTGCCCGCCCCAAGGGCGAGCCCCGGTTCCCCGACGGTCCCAAGGCCGACCCCGCCGGATCACACTTCGAGCGGCGGATCCGGAGTTTCCAGCCGCGCCGCAGCCGGGTGACGACGGGGCAGGCGGACGCGTTGCAGCGGCTGTGGACGCGGTGGGGGATGGACGTCGACGGGCATGCCGTCGAGCTGGGTGAGCTGTACGGGGACGAGGCGCCCGTCGTCCTGGAGATCGGGTTCGGGATGGGCGAGGCGACGGCGACGATGGCCGCCGCCGATCCCGCGACGAACGTGCTCGCCGTGGACGTACACACCCCCGGCCAGGGCAACCTCCTCAACCTCGCCGAGCAGAACGGGCTGACCAACGTCCGGGTCGCCAACGGGGACGCGATCATCCTGCTGCGGGAGATGCTGAAGCCGGACTCGCTGGACGGGCTGCGCGTGTACTTCCCGGACCCGTGGCCGAAGAAGCGGCACCACAAACGGCGGCTGATCCAGGCGGAGTTCCTCGACCTGGCGGCGACGAGGCTGCGGCCCGGGGCGGTCGTGCACTGCGCGACGGACTGGGAGCCGTACGCGGAGCAGATGCTCGAAGTGCTGGACGCGCACCCGGAGTTCGAGAACACGCAGGAGGACGGCGGGTTCGCGCCGAGGCCGACTTTCCGCCCGCTGACGCGCTTCGAGGGCCAGGGGATCGACAAGGGCCACGTCGTACGGGATCTGCTGTTCCGGCGCAGTCCGCACGCGTAACTCCTCTCCAGGCACCGTCGCACGCGACGCCAACCCTCGTTATGGTCATTGACGTGTCGACCAGTGCCGCGTACCCACCCGTCCCTCACCCCCCGATACCGCGCCCCCGCTGGTGGCGACGCCCCTCCGTGCGGTACGCCGCGCTGATCACCCTCCTCGCGGTCTCCGGCGTCGTCATCCTCGCGCTGGTCCGCGAACAGACCGGCACCCGGGGCCTGTTGGTGGGGCTCGGGCTGGCCGTCTTCCCCGTACCCCTCCTCGTCACCGCGTTCCGCTGGCTGGACCGCGTGGACCCCGCCCCCTGGCGGAACATGCTCTTCGCGTTCGCCTGGGGCGCCTGCGCGGCGACGCTGATCGCGATCGTGGCGAACACGTTCACGACGCAGTGGATAGCGAACACGACGGCGGACCCGGACGGCGCGGACACCCTCGGCGCCACCCTGATCGCGCCGATCGTCGAGGAGTCGGCCAAGGCCGCGGCCGTCCTGCTCGTCTTCCTGTTCCGCAGGCGGCAGTTCACCGGCCTCGTCGACGGCGTCGTCATCGCGGGGACCGCGGCGGCCGGGTTCGCGTTCACCGAGAACATCCTCTATCTGGGCTCGGCGTACGGCACGGACGAGATCGCCGGCGACAGGGTGTCGGTGACGGCGGCGACGTTCTTCGTACGGGTGATCATGTCCCCGTTCGCGCACCCCCTGTTCACGGTCTTCACCGGCATCGGCTTCGGCCTCTCCGCACTCAGCGCCCGCCGGGTACGCCGGGTCCTGTTCCCCCTGACCGGCCTGGTCCTCGCGATGGGGATGCACTCCCTGTGGAACGGCTCCGCGCACTTCGGCCCGCTCGGCTTCTTCGTCGTGTACGGCGTGTTCATGGTCCCGGTGTTCGGCCTCCTGACGTGGCTGATCATCTGGACCCGCCAACGCGAACTCCGCTACCTGCGCGAGGAACTCCCGCCGTACGTAGCGGCGGGCTGGCTCTCCCCGGCCGAACCCTTCGCGCTCGGCTCGATGAAGGCGCGGCGGGTGGCCCGCGACTACGCGACGCACTACCTCGGCAAACCGGCGGCGAAAACCCTCGCGGAGTACGAATCGACGGCCCTGGCCCTGGCCCAACTCCGCCGCCGGGGCCGCCGGGGCCACGCGCCCGTGGACTTCGTGGCCAGGGAACAACACCTGCTGACGACCCTGTGGACGACTCGCACGACAACGCGCCCCGCCTTGGAGTACGCGGCCCGCGCGACGGCTCCGCCGATGCCGGTGGTTATGCCGTGGCAGCAGCATCCTTGGCAGCCGCCGGTGACTTGGCAGCAGCCGGCGGCGTATGGGGTGCCGGTGGGGCAGTACCCGCCGTATGGGGGGTATCGGGGCTAGGGCGTACCTCAGACGGGCAGCGTCCAGCTTGGTCCGCCGGGGGTGCCGAGCCACACCCGCTGGCCGTTGGGGGTGATGGTCAGGCCGAACTCGGACAGGTGCGGTGAGCCGTGGGACTGCCAGGTGGTGATCGCGTCCTCGACGCCGGTCCACAGGCTGAGCGGGCCGCGCTCGGTCACCGTCCAGCCCTCGCCGTCGGCGCGGGTTCTGGCCTGGGAGCCGGTGGCGACGTCGAGGAGTACCTGTCCGGCGCCCATGCCGAGGCGTTCCGCCGAGGGTGCGGCGAGCTGGGCCACGAATCTGCCGGTCCAGTCGTCGAGGAGGGCCGGGTCGATACGGCTCGGGCGTTCGTCGCCGGGGAGCAGGTCGAGGACGCCGTGCGGGGGGCGGTCGTGGGGGCGCGCGATCATGAACGAGGTGTACCCGGGCAGGAAGCGGCCCTCCGCGCCACCGTCCTCGTCGACCGTGAGCCTGACGAGCCCGTGCGCGAAGCTCCAGCCGGAGAGGGTGACGAGGAGCGTGCCGCCGGGGGTGATCTGGCGGAGCAGTTCGTACGGGACGTACCGCATCGCGCAGAACGCGATGACGACGTCGTAGGGGGCGCGGGCGGCGTGGCCGCGCAGGCCGTCGGCGGTGACGAGCGTGGGGGTGTGGCCGGTCGCCGCGAGCGCCTTGCGGGCGCGCTCGGCCACTGAGGGGTCGGTCTCGACCGAGGTCACGTTCCGCGCGCCGGTGATCTCGGTGATGTAGGCGGTGGAGAGGCCGGTTCCGGTGCCGATGACGAGTACGCGTTTGCCGGGGGCGATACCGGCCTGCTCGATCATTCGGAGGACGAGGCTGGGGAGGGTCGAGGACGAGGTCGGGCTGAGACCGGTGACAGGGCCGGTGGCGTTCTCGGCGAGTACGCCGTCGATCTGGGTCACCCAGGTCTGGTTCTCGTAGGCGAGGCGCAGCCATGCGCGATCCGGGGTGTCCGCGCGGCGGGCAGGGGTCCAGGTGGTGCCTGTCGGGGAGTCGCTCTGCCGGTAGATCGCGGGGCCGAGGAACACCTCGCGGGGGACGGCCTCGGCTGCTCGCCGTACGTCCGGGTCGTGCAGGACGCCGTCCGCGACGAGCCGCTCGACTAGCCGGTGGCGCAGGTCGGCGGCGGTTTCCTCGGTCATGCGGTGTCGCCTTTCTCCAGGGTGTCGGCGAGTGCGCTCGCGATGGCGCGGGTCGTGGACTCGTCGACGAACGCCCACTGGCCGTTGGGGTTGCATTCGAGGAACCACCATCGGTCCTGCGCGTCGAGAGCGAAGTCGAAGGCGCTGAAACGGAGCCCGAAAGTGTGCAGGAAGGCGCGTGCGGCATCGCGGACGGGGCCGGGTACGGGGATGGGGGTGCAGGTGATCAGGGTCTGGTCCCGGCGCCAGTCGAGGTGGTCGCCGGCGGTGTCGATACGGCTCGCGAAGGCTTCGTCCCCGACCATCGTGAGGCGTACGTCGGCGGTCTTCGGGACGCAGGCCTGGAAGAGGTGGGGGCACAGGGCGATCGAGTCGTCGAGGTCGTCCGCCTGGACCGGGTGTACCCAGACGGTTCGGTTGCGGCCGTCCTCGCAGGCGAGGTGGACGCGGTGAACCGGTTTGTAGATCACGCTCTGGTACTCGGCCGTGAACTTCTCGGCGTCCGCCGGGACGTTTGTGATCAGGGTGTCGGGGACGGAGAAGCCCAGGCGGGTCGCCGTGGAGAGCTGGAGCACCTTGTTCTCCGCGTCGCGGTTTCGCGCGGGATGGTTGACGTACAGGGCTCCGGGAAGCGCGTGCAGTGTCCCCAGGTAGCCGTGACGCGACTGCTCGATCGCGAACCGCTGTGCGGGGGTCCCGTTCGGCGTGCCGAAGGGACTCGGGCGGCGCCAGTAGACGGAGCGGACGTTCGACAGGTCGAGGCGGCGGGTCTTGGTGGTGACCTCGCCGGTGAAGGTGCCTTGTCCGAGCCGGGTACTCATCCGCGCGGCGTACGGGAAGTCGGTGGCGGGGTCGAGCCGTACGGCCGGGACGCCCCGGCCGTGGAGCTCGTCCAGCACCAGGTCTGCCGTGACGTCGCCCAGCGCGGTGACGACGAGAACCGGTGCGTCGGTCATCTCAGGCGTCCGAGTCGGAGTCTTCGGTGAGGTCGGAGTCCGAGGGTGGGGGCGGGTTGGGGCCGCCGCCGTCGGACGAGGTCGAGGTCTGGCCGGCGGTTGTCGTGCCGGTGCCGTGCTTGTTGCCGATGTCGACGTGGGTGCCGTCCGCGCGGAAGTAGCGGGTCGTCTGGGTCGCCGGGTCCAACTCGGTTCGGGCGTAGGGCACTTGGGTGACGTCTGGGTACAGCGCCAATCGCCGTACGCCCCAGGGGGTCGCGTTGGAAGTGGGCACGTCGTTCCTCCAAGAGGTCTGACTCTCTGTGTCGTCTCGATCACATGGTGAACTGGAGGGGCGTACGCTCGCCAGATCTGGAGGCATTCCAACAGCGCTGGAAATCTGGGGGAGTTGATGGAACGCGTGAGCGAAGTGGGTGTCCCCTCGAACGCGGCTGAATACTTCGGCAACGAAGTCAAGGCGCTCCGCGAGGCGTTGGGGATGTCGCAGGCCGAGTTCGCGAAGGAGCTGAAGTACGGGGCGGCGCAGGTCTGCAAGGTCGAGGGCGGGCAGGTCCTGGCGTCGGAGTCCTTCGCGATGGCGGTGGACAGGGTCGCGGGGACGCCGGGGGTGTACGCCCGTCTGCGGGCGCGGCTGGTCAATCTCGGGCATCCCGACTGGTTCCTGCCGTACGTCACGCTGGAGGAGAAGGCGATCTGGGTGCGGATGTTCCATCCTCAGCTCGTGCCGGGGCTGGCGCAGACGCCGGAGTATGCGCGGGCAGTGCTGCGGACGGGGCGTCCGGAGAACCTGGAGGAACTGGTGGAGGCACGGATGAGCCGCCAGAAGATCCTGCACCGCGAGGATGTGCCCGCACGGTTGTGGGTGATCATCGGGGAGGCCGCGTTGCGGAACAGGGTCGGTGACTCGGCGGTGATGCGGGGGCAGCTCGATCATCTGCGGGTTCTGGCGGAGGTTCCGCGCAACCGGGTGCAGATCATTCCTGACAAGGGGCCGTATCACGGTTACCCCAGTCCGTTCGGTGTGCTGTCCTTCGGCGACGGATCCGACGCGGTGCACGTCGACGGTTACCCCAAGGGGTACGTCCTGCTGGAACCGGACGACGTCCGACAGGCCCGCGAAGCCTATGATCTGCTTACGGCCGTCGCCGCGCCGCCGGACGAGACGGTCGCCCTGATCGACTCCGTCTTGAAGGACTGCCACTCATGAACTCCACCGCCCCGCAGAGTGGTTGGCGTGCCTCTACGTACAGCGGCAACAACGGCGGCGAGTGTCTTGAGTGGGCGCCTGAACACGCGCGTACGACGGGCGAGTTCAAGGTCCGTGACAGCAAGTCCCCTGATGGTCCCCACCTGACGCTGACCCGCGCGGCCTTCACCGGCCTCATCGCCTTGGCCCGCAACACCGGCGTGTAGTAAGCCCTGCTTCAGCCCCTTCAAGGCCGACTCACCCACAGAACGCCAGCCCTCACCTCCCCTCACACCCCCGACAACACCCCCAACGCCCTCCGAGCCACCTCTCTCCCGATCGGCAGCGAAGCCGTAGCCGCAGGCGATGGCGCGTTGAGCACATGCACCGCCCGAGCCCCCTCCTGGATCAGGAAGTCGTCCACCAACCCCCCGTCCCGCAGCACGGCCTGCGCCCGCACCCCCGCGCCGCCCCGCACGAGGTCCGCCTCCTCGACCCCCGGCAGCATCCGGCGCACCGCGTCGACGAAGGCGGCCTTCGACAGGGAGCGGCGGATCTCGCCCGCGCCGTAGCGCCAATGGCGTCGACCCAGGCGCCAAGTCCCGGGCCAGCTCAGGGTTCCGGCGAGTTCGGCACCCCGGACCACCCCCCACCCGTACCCCTCCCGGGCGAGCGCCGGAACGGCGTTGGGGCCGACGTGGACGTCGCCGTCGATGCCCCGGGTCAAGTGGACGCCCAGGAAGGGGAACGCCGGGTCGGGGACGGGATAGACCAGGCCCCGGACCAGGGAGGGACGCGTCAGTTCGTAGTACTCGCCCCGGAACGGGACGATGCGGACCGACGGCACGTCGCCCGTCATGCGGGCCAGCGTGTCGCAGTACAGGCCGGCGCAGTTGACGAGCACGCGCGCACGGACGACGTCGCCGCGCGAGGTCAGGACGGCGACCCCCCGATGCGCGCGCCGGTCCACGCGGACGACCTCGGCCCCGTACCGGATCTCCGCGCCGGAGGCGTCCGCGAGGGCGCGCGCGACACCCCCGTAGTCACAGATGCCGGTGGAGCCGACATGGATCGCGGCGAGCCCGCGCACCTCGGGCTCGTACTCCTGGATCTGGGAGCCGCCGAGTTCGCGGACGGAGATGCCGTTCTCGCGCCCGCGCTGGACCAGGGCGTGCAGGCGAGGCAGCTCCGCGCGGTCGGTCGCGACGATCAGCTTGCCGGTGACCTCGTGGGCGATCCCGTACTCGGCGCAGAACTTGACCATCTCGGCGCCGCCCTGGACGGCGTACCGGGCCTTCAGGGAGCCGGGCCGGTAGTAGATCCCGCTGTGGATGACGCCGCTGTTGTGCCCGGTCTGATGGCGCGCGGGCCCGGTCTCCTTCTCCAGCACGGTGACCTTGGTCCCGGGGGCGGCACGGCTGACGGCGTACGCGGTGGCCAGGCCGACGATGCCACCTCCGACGACGAGCACGTCACAGTCGTACGGAACCCCACCGGACACGAGCACCACCTCCACTCTCGATAGTGCACTGCGCCACTGACAACGCCCTCAAACGTGATCCCGGAAGAGATCTACGCCGGTGTCATCAGCAGCGGCCGGGCCCGCTCGCGGAGTTCCACGACGCGCGGCTCGTCGCCGTACGGCTCCAGGCGGTGGAGCAGGTCCTTGACGTACTCGGTGGTGCGGACGGAGGAGATGCGGCCGGCCACCTCGACCGCGCGCACGCCCTGCTCGCAGGCCGCGTCGAGGTTGCCGGACTCCAGCTCGGCGACGGCGGAGACGACGAGGCGCAGTCCGTGCGAGCGGACGAACTCCTCGGTCGGCTGGGAGAGGGCCTGTTCGGTGAACCGGCGGACCTGGCGGGGCGCCTTGAGGTCGCGGTAGCACTCGGCGGCGTCGGCGGCGAACCGGTCGTAGGAGTAGAAGCCGAGCCACGAGGGGTCGCTGTCGCCCTCGCGCGCGCGCTCCAGCCACCCTTCGGCAGCCCTCAACGCTGCACCGGCGGCGTGTGCGTCGCCCGCGCGGGCGTGCGCGCGGGCCTCCACGAGCCGGAAGAAGCTCATCGTGCGCGCGGTCGCGAGGCCGCGGTTGCGCTCCAGGGCGGCCTGCGCGAGGTCGACGCCCTCGTCGCCGAAGCCTCTGTAGGTGGCCTGGAGGGACATCGAGGCCAGGACGTAGCCCCCGAGGGGGACGTCGGCCGCCGCGCGCGCGAGGCGCAGCGCCTGGATGTAGTACCGCTGGGCGGCCTCCTGCTGGCCGGTGTCGAAGGCCATCCACCCGGCGAGGCGGGTGAGTTCGGCGGTGGCCCCGAAGAGCGCGCGGCCGACCTCGTCGGAGTACGCGCCCAGGAGCAGCGGCGCGGCCTCCACGCGCAGGCACTCGGGCACCATGGACGAACGCCAGTCGCCGCCGCCGTACTTGGAGTCCCAGCGGCGCGCGTCCTCGGCGGCCTCCCGGAGCTTGCGGACGTCGCTGTGGCCGACTTTCACCGGCGCGCTCTCCGCGAGGGGCGCCTCGCGGGCCACGGAGCTGTCGGCCGGGGTTATGAGCCACCGGGAGGCGGGCGTCGCGTACGCGCTGACGGCGAACGAGCCCGCGAGGGACTGCCAGATGCCGCCGGAGCCCGCGCGCCTGCCCGCGAGGTCGAGCCGGTACAGCTCGGTCGCGGAGCGCACGGCCTGGCCGACGTCCCGGGGGAAGGCGAGGCCCACCTCGGGCGCGGGATCGGCGTCGGCGAGGCCGATCTCGTGCAGCGGGACGGGCCGGCCGAGCTTCTGGCCGATCGCGGCGGCGATGAGGTGCGGCGCGGCCCCCTGGGGGACCATCCCCTTCGACACCCAGCGCGCGACCGACGTCTTGTCGTAGCGCAGCGTCAACCCTCGTTGCGCGCCTAAGTCGTTGACGCGGCGCGCGAGCCCCGCGTTGCTGATTCCCGCGAGGGCGAGAACGGCGCCGAGTTTTTCGTTCGGCCCGCGTTGCTCCCTGGACATTGCGCCACCCCTCGACACAGACGGCTGCCGCGCTGGCATAACCACGCGGCATTCGTAAACCCAGCGTAGTTCGCCGCATCCCAAGCGTTAAGAGGCATTGTTCCGGTTGGCGGGATTGTTGCCCGTACGGAAGTGCGGGCTCCGTAGCGGTCCGTCGCGATGTGCTCCCGCTGTGTGGCCGTGCGCCCGTGCGTGCGCTCTTCTCCGGCCATCGCGGGAGCGCTTCGATGGGCGATGCGTGGGTCGGCCCGCTGTACTGGATCCAGTGGGCTGGGGGACACCGCCGCCTACATCCCCGCGGGCGGCGGAACGGTCCGGGGGGCGAACTCCGTCTCCCGGATCGCGCACTCGCACAGGGTCGTGCGAGCTGTGTACGGAGCGTGTGCGCGGCGTTCCCGGAAGCTTCGGCAACCGCCGCGTCACGCTACGGATTTGGCTGAAAAACGCCCCTCGGACCGTCAGGTGATCAAGGCCCCGACCATGGGAATCGAGGGCGCACGGGGCGTCCGGGGGGAGCGTATCGGGGGCGCATTCACGTCGCGGGCGCGGGGGCGCACGCGGGGGTGTAGCCGGGGTCCCGGCCTCGGCAACGGCACGCGCGCGTGGGCGCGTTGCGGTGCCGGTCAGGCGTTCTGCCTTCCGTCATGGGCGCGTTCTTCGTGGCAGCATGGTGAATCGGTTCGTACGGTGCACCGGTTGTCCACAGCCTGTGGAGGCGTCGATGCGGTGGTTGGTGGGTTGGAGCATGACCGCCGCGGGGTCAGCGCCGGGTTACGGCGATCCCTACGGCGGGTACGAGGGCGGCGGCGCCGTCGGCCTGGACGGCGAGGTCGTCCAGCCGGTCGGTTCGCAGCTCCTGTGGGGCGACCCCGATCCCCTGTGGGCCGTCGGCGACTGGCGGCCCGACGAGATCCGTGTCGTCCGCGTCGACGAGCGCACCAGGATCGCCGTCCTGGGCCTGTGCGGGGCCAGCGACGAGCAGTTGCGCATCGGCCTGCTGACGGCCCGTGGCGGCGCCCTGCGGCACCTCACGGCCTGGCCCGGCAGCTACACCGCCGTCGTCCAGGTCGACCGCCGGATCACCGTCTGCGGCGACCTCGCGGGCGCGCGCCCGGTCTTCCACACGCCGTGGGCGGGCGGTACGGCGTACGCGACCGCCGCGCTCCCGCTGGCCGACCTCGTCGAGGCCAACCTCGACTTCGGGCACCTCGCCGCGCTGCTCGCGGCGCCCGACGTACCGGCCGCCCTCCTCGATTCGACGCCCTACGACGGCGTGCGACGCGTACCCCCGGGGCACGCGCTCGTCCTGCGCGCGGGCGCGAAAGAGGTCGCGAACTACGAACCCGTCGCCTCGCTCGCCGTCGCCGCCGCGTCCACCGATCCGGACAGTGCGATCGAGGGGGTGCGGGACGCGCTCGTCGAGGCGGTGCGTACGCGCCTGTCGGCTCCCCGGCATGTGCCTGACATGGATCCCGGGCCCGTTCCCGGCATGGGGCCCGCCGAGCGGCGTGCCGCGCGCGGGATGCCGGTGCCGGGGATCGGGGCGGATCTCACGGGCGGGCCTGCTTCGGGGACGCTGGCTCTGCTCGCGGCGGGACTTCCCGGGATGCCGGGTACGGTCCTCGGGCACGGGACCGGCGCGGGGGAGCGGCTTCTCGCGGTCACCTTCAACGACCTCACGTCCCGGCGTCAGCAGGAGGAGCTGGAGCGGGCCGGCGAACTCGCCGCCAACCCCCGGCTCCACCACGTCGTCGTCACCGGCGACGCCGAGATGCTCCCCTACGCGGCCCTGGACGGCCCCCTGACGGACGAACCCGGCCCCTCCCTGGTCCTGGCCGCCCGGCACCGTGCGCGGCTCGCAGCGGGCAGCGCGGACCACTTCACGGGGCACGGGGCGCGGCAGGCCCTCGACGCGCACCCGGCCCGCCTCGCCGATCTGCTGATGGACCGTAAGCGGCGTCATCTGGTCCGGCCGATGGCCGCGTTGACGAAGGCGGACGGGTCGGTGCTTGTCCCTGCGCGCGTGTACGGGGCTGCTCGGCGTCTGGCGCGGACTCCTTACGCCGCTGGGCTGGAGTCGTTGGCGGACCGGTTGCTGTCCCGGCGGTTCGAGGACACGCCCGGTGCCGTGGGGGCGTCCCTTGCGGCTCTGACCTGGGCTCCTGCGGGTCCGGCCGCTCGTTGGCTCACGGGTGAGGCGTTGGCTGAAGTATCGGTTCGCCTCCAGTCGTCGACGTCCCGTGCGGGCGCCGTCGGGCCCGGACAGAGACCCGGCGACCACCGCGCGCGTGCGGCTCTCGCGAGGCATGCGGCCGACTTGCGGGTGCTGGAGCAGGCGACCGAGATTCGCTCCCAGCGGCTGCACGCTCCCTACCTCGACAACCAGGTGATTCGGGCCTGTCAGGCCCTGCCGGAGACGCTTCGGGTTCAGCCGGGGGCTCGGGCGGCGATTCTGCGTCGGGTGCTGACGGCTTCCGGGGTGGGGGAGTTGCCGCCGGGGTGGGGGACTCCGACGCCGGGTTCCGCGACGGCGACGGCTCGCGCGGGGCTGCGGGCGGCTACGGGGAGCGTCCTGACGCTGTTCGAGACGCCGCTGCTCGCGGAGGCGGGGTTGGTGGAGGCGCGGGTGGTGCGGAAGGCGGTGCGGGCGGCGGCTGCGGGGGAGCCGTTGCCGTTGGCGGGGCTGGCGGACTTGGTGTCGCTGGAGTTGTGGCTGAGGAGGTTGCTGGCGCGGAGGGGGACGTGCTGGACGGGCACGCCTGCTCGGGCTCGCGCTGTGCCGGCGGGGATTGCGCCTCGGAGGGGGGCGTTGTCTTCGGGGGGGTGAGGGGGTGCGGGTTGTGTGGGGCTGGTCGCGCCCGCGCGGCGGTAGCCGCACATTGACACAGCCCCGCGCCCCTGAGGGACTGGGGTGCTGCCCGGTTCTGGAGTGCAGGCGCGACCAGCCCCCCACAACCCGCACCCCACCACCCACCTCCCCACCCCTCCCGAACCCGCCCCCGTCAACAACCCGCGTGAAACTGAAGCCCCTTGTACGCACGTTCCCCCAGGAGCCCCCATGTGGTCCAGCGTCATAGCCGTGGCCGGCACTCTCCTCGGCGGCCTGCTCGCCGGGTTTCTTCAGCAGCGAGGGGAACGCGCGGCGAGGGCTGAGCGCAGGGAAGAGGCGTTGCGCGTGGCGTTGGGGGAGTTGGTCGCGGCGTTGGGGGATCACCGCAGAGCGCTCTGGCATCGGGAGGAACTGCGGTTGCAGGGCGCGTCGGAGGAGGTACGCCAGTCCGCCAGAACCGCCTCCCACGCGACGCGTTCCGCACTGACGGCCCCGTTGGTCTCCGTATCCGTCCTGGAACCGTCCCTGGCCCAGCCGGCCCGTACTGCAGTACTCGCGGCGGTGGCCCTGCGAGACGTACCGGACAGGGAGACGCTGTCGACCCGCAGGGAAACGGCGATCAAGGCGACGGACGACTTGGTAGCGGCGGCGGGAAGAACGCTGGCGGCGTGACCTATATCCGCCGGTCCCCCCTCCAGCTGACCGAAGTCATCGCACCGAGCCCCCCATTGACCAACCCCTTGTACGTCACGGTTCGGGTGGCCCCAACCTCCCCCGCAACCCTTTCCGCCAGCCCGAACCCCTCCTGCAACAACCTCTCGCACTCACTCTCGTACCTCCAGTCCACCCGATCCCGAAGCCAGAGGTGCAGCGCGTCGTCGATGGCGTACGCCCACGCGCGGAGCGCCCCTGTAAGCCCCTCGGAAAGCTCCATCGCGGCCAGAAGATCGTCGGCACGGAAGTCCCCGAACCCCTCGGCGCGGAGGGGACTGCACCCGACCTCCCCCTCGACGACGAGGTGGACGGGGTGCGGCGGACGTCCCTCCTCGTGCTCGTCGTAGAACAACTCGCACCCCCAGCACACCCGCCGCCCCTCCCGCCGAACGTCGTCCCAACACCGCACGACCCACGAGTCCCCCAACTGCCGGGCAACCCGCCGAGCGAGAACGAGCCCCGCCGCGAAATCCCCGCCCCCTTCTGATCCCCAAGCCCGCAACGCGTCGACAAGATCCCCCGCCAACCCGAGCCGATCATCATCGAGCGGCACGCTGAACAAGTACGCGTCCTCGAACTTCAACTCCCCGAAGTCCAGCACGCCCCACAGGGGAGACGCCCCACCCCGGGCCCGTACGAGGATGTCCGCCCACTCGGTCATACGGCCTTTGTACCTCGACCCGGCGGCGGAAAGGGGCTCAACTCGTTCCCCTCTCAGGCAAGTTCAGCGTCACCCAAACCACTTTCCCCACCCCGTCCCGAGCCCCGCACCCCCACTCCGACGCCAGCGCATCAACCAGCACGAGCCCCCGCCCGCCCTCGTCCAACGCCCCGGCACACCTCAACTCAGGCTGCCCATCACTCGCGTCGGCGACCTCGATCCGCAACTCCCGTTCGGTGAGGACGACTTCAACGAGGATCTCCCGCCCGGGAAGGGTCTTCGCGTTCACGGCATTGGTGACCAGCTCGGAGAGCAACAGCTCGGCGTTGTCGGCGAGTTCACCGCTGATGCGCCAGCGGGAGAGGTGACGGCGGAGGTCGTCGCGGGCGAGAGAGACGGTGCGGCGAAGGCTGGGGTACTGGTGGCTGGTGGTGTGAGGGGGTGCGGTCTCGGTGGACATGGCTCATCTCCTGGGGAGCGAGTGACTGCACGTCAAGGTCTGTGTCACAGAGCCCTGTTGGGGAGGCGTGTGACTCAACTCAGAGTGGTGAGCAATGTCTCTGTCCGCAACCTACTTCTTGGAAATATCTCCAACATCATCAGCTTGGGGTACCGTTTGCGCCGGTAGAACCGTGTGAAGGAGGGACGAATGACCAGGCCTCAAGCGCCAGTTCGACTCCGGCATCTCGCGGCTCTGCTGATCGAGTACCGGGAGAAGGCGGGAAAGAGCCTCGACGACGCGGCGGAACGCATCGGCTGCCACCGCACGAAGATCAACCGCATCGAGAACGCCCGACTGGGCATCTCTCTCGGCGAGTTGCGCGACCTGCTGACCTTCTACGGAGTCACGGACGCGGCACAGGTCGACGAGATGGTGACGTTGGCGCAGCGGGTACGGGAACCGGCGTGGATCAAGCGGGTGCTGGAGGCGCGGCGGTCGTTCGCGGACTTCCTCTACTACGAGACGACGGCCGAACGCATCCGTTCGTATCAGAGCCTCGTCGTCGCAGGCCTGCTCCAGACACCCGACTACGCGCGCGCCATTCTCGGCGCCACTCCCACGACCCTGCTCCCCGACGAGGCCGAGGCCATGTTGGAGGGGCGTATGAAACGGCAGGAGATCCTGTCGAGCCCCTCGGCGCCCCACCTGTGCGTGGTCGAGGGGGAAGCGGCTCTCCGGCTTCAGGTAGGCGGTCGAGAGGTGATGCGCAAGCAGCTGGAACACCTGGAGACCATGGCTGGACACCCGTCCGTAGAGATTCGTGTCGTCCCCTACCAGACAGGTGCGCACGCCGCGTTGTCCGTCAGGTCGTTCGTCATGTTCAGCTTCGCCAGCCCTCGGTTCCCGGACATCGTCACCCTGGAACACCGCACGGGTACGCAGTACTTGGAGACCCCCGAGGAGACAGCGGAGTACGCCCTCCTGTACGACTCGGTGCTGTCGACAGCCTTGAGCCCTGAGGACAGTCTCGCTCTCATCGGCCAGGCTCGGCGGGAGATGTAGAGCACGACACCCGGAGCGCCAGCACATGAACAACCTCAGCCCTGAGCCCACCACGTGGCGCAAGAGCAGCTACAGCGCCGACGGCGGCGACTGCCTCGAAGTCGCCGACAACCTCCCCGGCATCCTCCCCGTCCGCGACAGCAAGACCCCGCACCGCACCCCCCTCCTCTTCACCCCCACCACCTGGACCGCGTTCATCCGAACCCTCTGAACGCCGAAGAACCGGCACCCCCTCGCTGGAGGTGCCGGCTCTCCGATGCCGAGTTACGAGCTCTGCCGCCCGATAGACATGTCCCCCTTGCGCGGCGCCTTCACGATGATCGTCTTCGTCTTCTTGGTGCACGGCGGCGCGTACCAGGTCTTCACCGACGTGAGCTTCCAGCCCACCTGCCCGAGAACCGCGCGGTACCCCTTGTTGGTGCTGTTCGTGTCGGAGACCGTCTGAGACCCCGTCCACGTCCACGAGTTGCCGATCTTGACGTCGACCTTCACCTTGGCCTTCGCCACGATGATCTTGGCCTCCGCCTCGTACCCGCCGGTGACGTCGAACGTGAAGGTGTGGGAGCCCGTCACCGCCCACGACACCGACTGCCGGGGCAGGAGCCACGTCGACTGCGGCTTGCCCTTGTCCGCCAGGAAGTACGGCTTCCCCTTCACCGTGTACTCCGGCGGCTGGTTCACCTCGGGGCAGACGGGGCCCCGGAAGTCGTGCGGCTCCGGCTCGTCACCCGCGAACGCGAAACCGGTTTCGTCGTCGACACCGGCGACAGTCCCGTCGTTCATGACGATCGTCGTACCGGCGGCCGGTACAGGCTCGTCACCCGCCTCGGCGGCACCGGCGCCGGACGCCGCCAACAGCACCGTCGCAGCGGTTATGAACGGAAGTGCGGTGCGCGTCAACGTGTATCTCATGGGTCCCCGTTTCGATGAGCTGGTCACTTCTCACAGGCGGCAAGGCAGGCGCACACCATCACAGCGTCTGGATGCCGCTCCCCGGATGGCATGTGCACGCCGTCTCCGTCTGCCTGTGATTGTTGGGTACGGCGGACCCGAGAAACCTCATGGGTACCTCAGACTTCACCCGCACCGGAACCGGGACTCCGCCCAGTCCACCAACGCCAGTTCGTCGAACCGCGTATACGGCTCCACCACCAACCGCACGGTCTTCCGCCCGGTCAGATCCACATGCACCGGCACCGCCGGATCCCCGCCCTTGACGAGCCCCGACCGCCACAGCCGCACCCCGTCCGCGTACACGGCGAAGTACGCCTGCCCCAGCCGCAGCGTCGTGTCGTCGATGCCGACCAGCGCGTCGTACGACGTACAGGTCCGGTTCAGGTCGACGGTGACGGACGACCCCGCCCGCACGGTCACCCCGCTGTACGGCTGACCGGCGATGGAGAGGTTGTCCCGCTGCCAGACCCAGTCGCTCTCGAAGAGCCGGATCTCAGGGCCGGTGCCGTCGCCGTTGGCGTTGTAGGCGAGTTCGTTGAGGGGATAGACGGCGGGGGCGGGCGGCGGAGTCGGGGTCGGTGTGGGGGTGGGCGTGGGTGAAGGCTTGGCGCTCGGCGTCGGACTCGGCGCCGGGGGACGCGGCACCACGGGAGCCGGACTCGGCTTCACCGAAGGCTTCGCAGACGGCTTCGGTGAGGGCTTCACCGGAGCGACCGGCGCAACCACCACCGGCGGCTTCTTGGACGGCGACGGCGACGGCGAAGGCGTCACCTCCTCCCGAACCACCGGCGCAGACGACGGCGCCGGAGCCGCAGGCGTCTTCGCCGGACTGTCGTTCCCCACCAGCGCAAGCGCGACGGCAGCAGCAGCCACCGCCACCACCCCCGCCGCGATCCCCGCCTTCACCGGCGCCCCGAGCCCCTCGGAAGCAGCGGCACCACCCGAGGCAGAACCCCCGTTGGCAGCGGCGGCGGCGCCACCGACACCGGCAGCCCCCGCCCCCACCCCACCCGCGATGAGCGCAGCCGCCTTCGCGTACCCCGCAGCCCCGAACCACCCGATGACCGCGACCGGCACGACCGCCGGAATCCCACTGGCGACTTCCTCGATCTGCAACGCCGCCAGCCGGCACTTCGCGCACTCCTCCAGATGCTTGCGCAGCCCCCGCTCGGCCCGCGTCCGCAACCGTTTGCGCGCATACGTCCCGAGCTGATCGGCGTACTGGCTGCACTCCTCGTCGGAGGTCAGCGTCGCCGACACGTGCGCCTGGAGATACGCCTGCTTGAGCCCCTCGCGGGCCCGGGATGCCAGCACCCGCGTCCCGTTCGCGTCCAGCCCGAACAGCGTCGCGACCTCACTGGGCGACTCGTCCTCGACCTCGGTGTGCCACAGAACGGCCTGCCACCGCTCGGGCAGCGACCGGAAAGCCTGCATCGCCATGGACTGCTCGGCCTCGTGCATGGCCCGTACGTCGGCGCCGAGTTCGAGCGTGTCGTCGTCACCGACCTCGGAGGCACGCCCGGCCGCCTGAGTCGCGAACACCGCGAAATCGTCGACGAGTTGCTCCCGCTTCGCCGACTGGATCCACTGCGCGGCAACCCGCCGTACGGACGTCAGCAGATAGGCGCGTACGGCGTACTCGGGCCCCGACCCGCCCCGTACCGCCTGCAACATCCGCGCGAACACCTCGGCGGTGAGGTCGTCGGCGGTGTGCCCGTCCCGGCAGCAGGTGCGCGCATAGCGCCGTACGGCGTCGGCGTGCCGACGGTAGAGCTCCTCGTACGCCGAGTCGTCCCCGGCGCGCATGGAGGCGATCAGCTCGGTGTCGGCCGGCGGCAGTTCCCGCAGCGGCGGCAGCAGACTGTCGTCACGCCGGTCGCGCTGTGGCGGGACCTGTGGCGCGTCGAGCTCACCGGTGTCGCCGCCCTGCGACTCGTCCCGCCCGTCAACACTCATCGCGGAAAGCCCCCGCCGCCAGCCCGTCCAGTCCCGAACACCGGCTCAGAGTGCCACACACATTTCGCCCGCCGCCCCCCACGAACGCCCCCTTCCACCCGTAAGTGCCCCCTTGCCGTTCCCTTGTACTAGAACTCACCCGGCGTGGGAATGCTCAACTACCGCAGGAAACAAGGTAGTTACGTTGGGCATCAAAAATGGTTCACGTGTTCGACGACGGAAGCGTCACCTTTTCGAGTCACACCCCGCTCCGAAACGGACCCGCGCCCCCGGGCAAGACCTCCCCAGGGGCGCGGACCGTGTCGATCCACGGCCACTACCGCGACCGCAGCCCTTCCAGCAGGATGTCCAGCAACCGAGCCGAAGCCGCAGCCTGCTGCACCGCATCCGGCAGGGACGGCGCCGCCGTGGCGATCACGAGCAGTACGTCGGACACGGACACGTCCGTCCGCAGCTCCCCGGCCGCCCGAGCCCGGTCGACCAACTGCCCGACCACGTCGAGCAGAGCCGCCACGCCCGGATCATCCAGCGGCGACACGGCCTCCGCCTCGGGAACGAGCCGCAGCTCCCCCCCACCCGGCTGGGACCGCTGCTGAGGCACACGTGCCTCCTCCTCGGCCACCCCCACCCGCAGCACCTGAGGCGGCAGCAACCGCCCGGCCCCGGACGCGACGGACGTACGAAGGAAGCGGGACAGAGCCGACCAGGGCTCGTCCTCCTGCCCGAGAGCGGTACGCGCCTGCTCCGTCAGCCGGGCCGTCTCCTCCTCGGCTATCCGCCGGACCAGCACGTCCTTGCTGGGGAAGCGCCGGTAGACGGTGCCCACCCCCACGCGGGCCCGCCGGGCGACGTCCTCCATGGGAGCCCCGTAACCCAACTCCCCGAACACCTCGCGCGCTGCCCGCAGCACGTGTTCGAGGTTGCGCTGTGCGTCCACACGCAACGGCGTCGTCCGCGAAGTGTCCCCGCGGCCGTTCCCCGTCGCGCTCATGATGGCGCCGCCCGCGAGAGCGGACGCCGTAGACCATTGCGAGTCCTGAATGTGCATCAATGATCCCCCGGTAAATGTCGTCTCCCCCCGGAGACTTTCTCCGCCATTGAATGCCGGAGCGTGTGGAACAGGGAGCAGCGAGCCCACCCCCGCGTGTCGCGGGTACGGCGGCACACGTCCCCCTTCGGGCTCTCCGGCCGGCACGCCCCGCGCCCCACGCGGACACGCACCGGACAGGAAGCCCTACACCCCGTCGTCACACGAACATAGTTGAGGGACGGTCAATTCAGAAGGGGCACGTTCCGCTCAGAGGACCGCTCGATCGGAGTACACGGGGTGTGTATCCCGGTCGCGCACCCCCGCACGCCCCGGCGCACCTGGCCTGACCTGCGCGCCTGGCGTACGTGCGGGCGGCCCGGCCGACCCCGGCCACACCGGGGCGCCCGCCCCGCTGCGCGCCGGGACTGTGGACAAACTCCGGTGCCGGGTGCGTCATGGGGTGGTGAAGGAACGTGCGCGCATTCTCGTTGTCGGCGGCGGCTACGTCGGGATGTACACGGCATTGCGACTCCAGCGGAAGCTGAAGCGCGGGGAGGCCGAGATCACGGTCGTCACCCCCGACCCGTACATGACGTACCAGCCGTTCCTCCCGGAGGCCGCGGCCGGCTCCATCTCCCCGCGGCACGTCGTCGTCCCGCTGCGCCGCGTCCTGCCGCACTGCCGGATCGTCGTCGGCGAGGTCACGGCGATCGACCACGGCGTACGCACCGCGACCCTGACCACCCTCGCCACGGCGGAAGAGGGCACCGGCCCCCGGCAGTTGGCGTACGACGAACTGGTCCTCGCGCCCGGCTCCGTCTCCCGCGCCCTCCCGATCCCCGGCCTCGCCGAGCACGCGATCGGCTTCAAGACCGTCGAGGAGGCCATCGGCCTGCGCAACCACGTCATCGAACAGATGGACATCGCGTCCTCGACCCGCGACCCGGCGATCCGCGACGCGGCCCTGACGTTCGTCTTCGTCGGCGGCGGCTACGCGGGCGTGGAGGCCCTCGGCGAGCTGGAGGACATGGCCCGCTACGCCTCCCGCTCGTACCACAACGTCACCCCGGACGACATGAAGTGGATCCTCGTCGAGGCCTCCGACCGCATCCTCCCCGAGGTCGGCCCCGACCTCGGCCGCTACACGATCAGCGAACTCCGCCGCCGCAACATCGACCTCCGCCTGAACACCCGCCTGGAGTCGTGCCTCCAGCGCATCGCCGTCCTCAGCGACGGCTCACGCTTCCCCACGCGGACGATCGTCTGGACGGCCGGCGTCAAACCGCACCCCCTGCTCGCCGCGACCGACCTCCCCCTCACCGACCGGGGCCGCCTCAGGTGCACCCCGGAACTGGCGATCGAGGGCACCGCGCACGCGTGGGCGGCCGGAGACGCCGCCGCCGTCCCCGACCTCACCGCCGCCCCCGGCACCCACACCGCCCCCAACGCCCAGCACGCCCTGCGCCAGGCGAAGGTCCTCGGCGACAACGTCGTACGCTCCCTGCGCGGCGAGCCCCTCCGGCAGTACGCGCACGCGTACGCCGGCTCGGTCGCCTCCCTCGGTTTCCACCAGGGCGTCGCGCAGGTGTACGGCCGCAAGCTCAAGGGGTACCCCGCGTGGTTCATGCACCGCGCCTACCACCTCAGCCGCGTCCCCACCTTCAACCGCAAGGCGCGCGTGCTGGCCGAATGGACGCTCTCCGGGCTCTTCAAGCGGGAGATCGTCTCGCTGGGTTCCCTCGAACATCCTCGCGCGGAGTTCGAACTGGCCGCCGGTGGAAAGTCTTCCGATGAAAGGACCGGCCCGCCCGGGAATCCCGGTTCCCCGGGCGACGAGGACAACCCGAAGGAGTAGTCCTCACCCGATCCAGGAACTCCGCCGAGCGCCCCGGCGTCGAACGAATACCGGGCCCGGCGCCCGCACTGCCAGACTGCATCCCGACGACCCTCTTACCGCCCTCTCACG
Source organism: Streptomyces acidiscabies (assembly GCF_020010905.1). Classification (GTDB taxonomy): domain Bacteria; phylum Actinomycetota; class Actinomycetes; order Streptomycetales; family Streptomycetaceae; genus Streptomyces; species Streptomyces acidiscabies. Next base: position 942,833 of record NZ_JAGJBY010000001.1, read on the forward strand.
TCCTACCGACCAAGGCAGCACACGGCGTGTCCCCGCCGCACGGCCGCCCCGGAGCCGGCCGACCACCACGACACGAGGCAAGGATTCGTGAACTTCACGCGCTGGAGCGCCCGGCTCCCCGGAACGCAGCGCCGCGCCGCCGCGCGGGCCGAGCACCCGCACGCCACCCCCGACCGGCGCGGCGAGGGCTCCGTCCCCGCGGCCCGAGCCGAACACCTCACCGACCCGGACGACACCCGGCCCGCCCAGGCCGTCGACGCGCTCCCCGTCCGTGAGGTCCTCGACCGGGTCCCCGCCCTGGTCGCCCTCGTCCACGGCCCCGACCACCGCCTCGCCTACGTCAACGACGCCTACGCCGCCGCCTTCGGCCCCCGCCCGCCCGGCGAACCCGCCGCCGACACCCTCCCCGAACTCTCCGAACTCGGCCTGCTCCCCCTCCTCGACCAGGCCCTGCGCAGCGGCCGGCCGCGCACCCTCAAGTCCCGCAAGGCCCCCGACGGCCGCTCCTACACGTTCACCTGCACGCCCGTCACCGAGGACGACGGCGGCGAGAAGGACGCCGTCCTCATCTTCGCCGTCGACGTCACCGACCACGCCGAGGCCGCCGAGCGCCTGCGCGCGAGCGAACGCCGCCAGCGCGAGACCGCCGTCACCCTCCAGCGCTCCCTCCTCCCCCAGGAGCTCGAACAACCCGACGACCTGCGCATCGCCGCCGTCTACCACCCCGGCGGCACGGAAGCGGCGGTCGGCGGCGACTGGTACGACGTCATCACCCTCGGCGGCGGCCGGACCGCCCTGGTCATCGGCGACGTGATGGGCCGGGGCGTGCGCGCGGCGGCGGTCATGGGCCAGCTCCGCACGGCCGTCCGCGCGTACGCGCGCCTGGACCTCCCCCCGCACGAGATCCTCCAGCTCCTCGACGGCCTCGCCTCCGAGATCGACGCCAACCAGATCGCCACCTGCGTCTACGCCGTCCACGACCCCAACGAGGGCCGCCTCGTGTACGCCTCCGCCGGCCACCTCCCGATCCTGGTCCGCGACGAGACGGGCGCGGTCCAACGCGCCCCCGAACCCACCGGCCCGCCCCTCGGCACAGGCGGCCTGATGCACGCGTCGTCCACGATCCCCCTGGGCCCCGGCTCCACGGCCGTCCTCTACACGGACGGCCTGGTCGAACGCCGGGACGCGGACCTGGACGAGGGCATCGAGGCCCTGGAACGCGCCCTGTCCGGAGCGACCGGCACCCCCCAGGTCGTCTGCGACCGCCTGGTCCGCTCGGCAGGCGTGACCGCCGACCACGACGACGACGTAGCGGTCCTCGTCCTCCAGCACCCCAGCCGCACGGGCCCGGAGGGCGAACTCTTCCGCAACGCGGCGCTGGAACTGCTGGGCGGCATCGAAGCGGCGCCCCGCGCGCGGGCGTTCGCCTCGGGCGTCCTCACCAGCTGGCGCTTCCCCGCCGACCTCCACGACCACGGAGTCCTGGCGGCCAGCGAGCTGGTCGCCAACTCCCTCCAGCACGGCACCCCACCCATGCGCCTACGCCTGCGCCGCACCGACCGCCGCCTGATCATCGAGGTGACGGACGGGGACGACCACCTGCCCCGCCGCCGACAGGCCGACCCCGCCGACGAATCGGGCCGGGGCATCGCGATCATCGCGACGATCGCCACGAGCTGGGGATCGCGGCGGACACCGGGGGGCGGCAAGGCGGTGTGGTGCGAGTTCGCGCTGCCGTAGAGGTAGATGTAGATACGGAAAGGGGGCCGTCGTAGCGGTACGACGACCCCCTGTGCGAGACGGCGATCCAGGCTGCGAGACGGCGGTTCAGGCGCTGACCGACTCCACCCGCGCCCCACCCCGCGCGACCACCCGGTTCCGGGCCAGCAGAGGCTGGTCCTGGACGGGGGTCAGCTGACGGCCCAGCCGCAGCGCGAGCCACGTGATGCCGAGCGAGAACAGCAGGAACGTCACGACGTACGGGGCGTGCAGCGACGCGCCCATCGGCCCGCCGATCGCCGGACCGATGGCCAGCGCGAGCTGCTTGACCAGAGCGAACGCCGAGTTGTACTGACCGGCCATGCCGGTGGGCGCGAGGTCCGCGACCAGGGGCGCGACCGTCGGGGCCAGCATCGACTCGCCGAGCCCGAACAGCGCGTACGTCGACA